>NZ_JBBCBL010000005.1:0-269 GCF_037203745.1 Stenotrophomonas sp. CCNWLW162
GGGGGGGGGGGGGGCGGTTTTTTTTTGGTTTTTTTATTTTTTTTTTTGCGGGGGGGGGGGCCGCCAGCGTAATGGGGGGGGGGGGGGGGGGGTGGGGTTCGCGGGACCGTTGGCGCCATGGATGGCGCCATCGAGCCCCCATGGAGGGGTTTACGGCGTGTCCCGCGAACCCCACCCCCCCCCCCCCAAAACAAGAACCGCCATACGCGACCACCCCCCCCGGGCGCCCCCCGTGGGAGGGGACCCCCAAGCCCCCCCGTGGTCCCCCC
>NZ_JBBCBL010000005.1:279-242187 GCF_037203745.1 Stenotrophomonas sp. CCNWLW162
GGGGGGGGGTGGGGGGGGCCCCCCCCCCCCCCGCGGGGGGGGGGGGGGCCCCCCCCCCCCCCCCCCCCCCCCCCCCCCCGACCCAAACACATGAACCGCCTTCCGCGACCACCCACGAGGGGCTCCGCCGTTGGCTGGGAACCCCTAGGCCACCGCTTCGACCAGCAGCGTGCTGCCCTGCACCGCCACCACCCGCACCCACGTACCCGCAGGCAGTTCCGGACCACTCACCTGCCAGGACGCATCGTCAATGCTGACCCGTCCCTGGCCACCGACGATGCCCTGCTGCAGTACCACCTTCCGACCGACCAGCTGCTCGGCGCGGCGGTTGAGCAGCGGCGCATCGCTGGGCCGGGCGCGGGGCCGCCCCCAGCGCCGGTAGCATTGGATCGAGACAACACTCAACAGCACGAAGGCAACCACCTGCCACAGCAGCGGGATATCGCCGAACACCGCCACCAGCACGAACACCGCCGCCGCGCCGATGCCGATCCACAGCATGAACGCCCCCGGTGCCAGCGCTTCGGCCGCGAACAGCAGCAGTGCCAACGCGCCCCAGCCTACGACTTCCCAGCGCATGTCAGCCTCCGATCGGTGGTGGCCGCTTGCTGGCGGCCTTGCTGTCCTGGTCGGCCAGCGCCTGCTTGGCCAGCTCAGCCACGCCGGCAATCGAACCAATCACCCCGCTGGCCTCCATCGGCATCAGCACCAGCTTCTGGTTCGGCGAACTGGCCAGTTCCTTGAAGGCTTCCACGTACTTCTGGGCGACGAAGTAGTTGATCGCCTGCACGTCACCCTCGGCAATCGCAACCGACACCACCCTGGTCGCCATGGCCTCGGCCTCGGCCAGGCGCTCGCGGGCCTCGGCATCGCGGAACGCCGCCTCACGGCGGCCTTCGGCCTCCAGCACCGTGGCTTGCTTCTCGCCTTCGGCGCGCAGGATCTCCGACTGCCTTGAACCCTCTGCCTCAAGGATCTGCGCGCGCTTCTCGCGCTCGGCCTTCATCTGCCGCGCCATCGCATCCAGCAGGTCGCGCGGCGGCTGGATGTCGCGGATCTCGATGCGGTTGACCTTCACGCCCCACGGGTTGGTGGCATGGTCGACCACGCTCAGCAGCTGCGCATTGATCACTTCGCGCTGGCTCAGTGATTCATCCAGGTCCATCGAACCGATCACGGTACGAATATTGGTCTGCACCAGGGCGATCATCGCCACTTCCAGATTGGCCACTTCATAGGCGGCCTTGGCCGCATCGAGTACCTGGAAGAACACCACGCCGTCCACGCGCACGGCGGCGTTGTCCTTGGTGATCACTTCCTGGCTGGGCACATCCAGCACCTGCTCCATCATGTTCACCTTGCGCCCCACCCCGTACACGATCGGAATCAGGAAATGCAGGCCTGGGGTCATGGTGTGCGTGTAGCGCCCGAAGCGCTCGACGGTCCACTCGTAGCCCTGGGGCACCATCCGTACCGCCTTGAACAGGATCACCACGGCCACGAAGGCCAGTACCACGGTAAAGAACATGGTCGGGAACATCTTGCTTTCCTTATCTATGACGTCCAGGCCCCAGCATAGCGCGTGAAGGCGACATTCACAGCCGGGGCTACCAGCGCACGCGCCCGCGCAGGATGTCGGCGAACATCACCCAGTCGCCCATGAACGAGTACAGCGGATGCTGGAAGGTGGCAGGGCGGTTCTTCTCGAAGAAGAAATGGCCGACCCAGGCGAATCCATAACCGCAGAACAGGGCGCCGAGAAGGAGCAGCGGCTGGCCGCGCAGGATCGCGGCTGCGACCAGCAGCAGGACTCCGCAACTGCCGATGAAATGCAGCCGGCGCGACACCGGGTGGCGGTGCTCGCTGAGGTAGAACGGATAGAACTCACGGAAGCTGGCGAAGCGGGACATGCGCATGCTCCGGGCTGTTACTGGCTGCATCATGCACCTTCCGGGGAGGCAGCGCTGCGCGAGCATCCTTGCCCTTGTAGAGCCGAGCCATGCTCGGCTGCCTCGGCTCGACGGATCCTGGCAGAAGCAGTCGAGCATGCCTCGACTCTACACCGAAGGCGCGCGCGGTCCGAACATGATCACCGCCATGCCGGCCAGGCACAGGGCTGCACCGAGCAGGTCCCAGCGGCTGGGACGGATGCCATCGACCAGCCACAGCCAGAACAGCGCAGTGCCGATATAGACGCCACCGTAAGCGGCATAGACGCGGCCACTGGCGGTTGGATGCAGGGTCAACAGCCACGCGAACAGGGCCAGACTGGCTGCCGCCGGCAGCAGCAACCAGATGCTGCCGCCCTTGCGCAGCCACAACCACGGCAGGTAGCAGCCAACGATTTCGGCCAGCGCGGTCAGCAGGAACAGCGCGAGCGTCTTCACGCCTTCTCCGCCGCCTTGGCGTGCTGCCACAGTGCTTCCTGCGCATCCAGGTCCAGCGCGGACAGCGCTTCCCCCTGCACTTCGGCCTGTGCCTCCATCGCACGGAAGCGACGTTCGAACTTGTGGTTGGCCCCGCGCAGTGCCGCGCCCAGATCGATATCGGCATGGCGTGCCAGGTTGGCGCAGACGAACAGCAGGTCGCCCAGCTCTTCCTGCAGGCGCGCCTTGTTGCCGGCGATATCGCCGCGCTCGAACTCCTCGCGCAGTTCCTGCAGTTCCTCGGCTGCCTTGTCCAGCACCGGCAGCGGGCCCGGCCAGTCGAAACCGACCTTGGCCGCACGCGACTGCAGCTTCACCGCCCGCTGCCATTCGGGCAGGCCACGTGAGATGCCGGCCAATGCGGAGGTGTCCTGCTCGCCCTTGGCGACTCGCTCGGCACGCTTGATCGCATCCCAGTTGCGCGTCACCCCGTCGGCGTCATCGACGCTGACATCGGCGAACACGTGCGGGTGGCGGCGCTGCATCTTGTCGCTGATCGCGCGTGCGACCTCAGCGAAGGCGAAGGCACCCTGCTCCTCGGCCATGCGCGCATGGAACACCACCTGCAGCAGAAGGTCGCCCAGCTCATCGCAGAGATCATCGAGGTCGCCCCGATCGATGGCATCGGCCACCTCGTAGGCTTCCTCGATGGTGTACGGGGCGATGGTCGCGAAGTTCTGCTCCAGGTCCCAGGGGCAGCCATCCTGCGGATCGCGCAGGCGCGCCATGATCGACAGCAGGCGTTCCAATTCGTTGCTGGCGGCACTGTCGGTGGTGGGGGTGTCGTGCGCGCTCATGCGGTCTCCAGGGTCAATCGGACAACCAGTCGCGCCAGGGCAGGCTGGTGTCACCAAGGGCAATGAAATCGCCGTTCAACAGGGTCTCGCGGCGGTTGTAGCGGAACGGCTTGCCGGTCGCCGCCGACAGCACCGCGCCACCGGCAGCGTGCAGCACGCACTGGCCGGCGGCGGTGTCCCATTCGGAGGTCGGGCCCAGCCGAGGGTAGACATCCAGGCCGCCTTCGGCGATCCGGCAGAACTTCAGCGATGAGCCCTGAGCGATGGTTTCGATGCGACCCATCCGCGCCAGCAGCGCTTCGGTTTCCGGCGAGCGGTGGGAGCGGCTGGCGGCCACCCGCAGCGGTGCGGTGGCCGGCGTGCGGGTACGCAGCACAGTGTCATGCAGGCCCTGGCGACGGTACGCCAGCTCACCACGCATGGCATGCCAGACGATGCCGGTGACCGGCGCCAGCACCACGCCGAAGGCCGGCGCGCCCTGGTAGATCAATGCGATGTTGACGCTGAACTCGCCATTGCGCTTGACGAACTCGCGGGTGCCGTCGAGCGGGTCGACCAGCCAGTAGGCACCCCAGTGGCGGCGCTGCTCCCAGCCCACCTGCGCCGACTCCTCGGACAGGATCGGCAGATCCGGGGTCAGCTGCTGCAGGCCCTGCTCGATGACCTGGTTGGCCGCCAGGTCGGCACTGGTGACCGGGCTGTCGTCGTCCTTGAGCTGCACGTCGAAGCCATCGGCATACACCTGCATGATGGCCTGTCCGGCTTCCTGGGCGATGGCGATGGCGGTCTCGCGCAGGTCCGTGGTCAGTTTGATCATCGCGTTCCCTGCAGCCACTGCCGGGCGATGAACAGCGCCGCCAGCGAGCGCCCCTCGGAGAAGTCCTCGCGCAGCATCAGCTGGTCCAGCTCGGCCAGCTTCCACGGCACCACTTCCAGCTCTTCCGGCTCATCGCCGGCCAGCTTTTCCGGGTACAGGTCGCGCGCCACCACCAGCCACGACTGATGGCTCATGTAGGTCGGGGCCAGGGTCATCGCGCGCAGCACGTCTACCCGGCGCGCACCATAACCGGCCTCTTCCTTCAGTTCACGGTCCGCGGCCTGCTCGGGGGTCTCGCCGGCATCGATCCGGCCCTTGACCAGCCCCAGTTCGTAGCGGTGCATGCCGGCAGCGTATTCACGTACCAGCAGCACGGTCTCGTCATCAAGCATCGGCACCACCACCACCGCGCCGTGGCCCCGGCTGACCAGGCGCTCGAAGCGGCGGCGTTCACCGTTGGAGAACTCCAGGTCCAGGTGCTGGCGCTGGAAGGGACCGTTCTCTTCATCGGTGATCCGATGGATGATCGGCAAGCGACGGCCGCCACGGTCATCGTTCATGCGGAATCTCCGCGGCGGCCGGCGTCTGCGCCGGGGCCGATAGAATGTGCAGGCAGCAACATGTTCATGAGCCCGAAATGCTAGCAGACCCAACCCCCTCCCCGCTGGTCGAGCACTGGCGGCAACGCGACCTGAAGGTGCTGTGGCACCCGTGCACGCAGATGCGCGAGCATCCGCACACCCTGCCACTGGTCCCGATCGCACGCGGCCAGGGCGCCTGGTTGTTCGACCACGACGGCAACCGCTACCTGGACGCGGTCAGCAGCTGGTGGACCAACCTGTTCGGCCATGCCGAGCCGCGCATCGGCGGCGCCATCGCCGCCCAAGCCGGGCAGCTGGAACAGGTGATGCTGGCCGGCTTCGGCCACGAGCCGGCGATCACCTTGGCTGAACGCCTGCTGGCGCTGGCACCACGGCAGCCCGGCCGCGAACCGCTGGCCAAGGTGTTCTATGCCGACAACGGTTCAGCTGGCGTGGAAGTGGCGCTGAAGATGGCGTTCCACTATTTCCAGAACCGCGGAGAGCCGCGCCGCACGCGCTTCATCGCGCTGGAGAACGGCTACCACGGCGAGACCCTGGGCGCGCTGGCGCTGGGCGACATCCCGCTGTACCGCCGTGTCTATGCGCCGCTGCTGGCCGAAGGCCTGTTCGCGCCCTCGCCCGACGCCTACCTGGCCGAGCCTGGCCAGAGTGCGGCAGATCGCGCGCGGCAGGCGGCGGATGGACTGGCCACGCTGTTCGACCAGCACCCGGGCGAGATCTGCGCGGTGATCCTGGAACCGCGCCTGCAGTGCGCAGGAGGCATGCGGATGCACGACCCGGTGTACCTGCAGCGCGTGCGCGAACTGTGCGATGCGCACGGTGCGTTCATGATCGCCGACGAAATCGCCGCAGGCTTTGGCCGCACCGGCACGATGTTCGCCTGCGACCAGGCCGGGGTGATGCCGGACCTGATGTGCCTGTCCAAGGGACTGACCGGCGGCTTCCTGCCACTGGCCGCCGTGCTCGCCACGCAGGCACTGTACGACGCGTTCCTCGATGACTCCCGCGAGCGCGCGTTCCTGCATTCGCACAGCTACACCGGCAATCCGCTGGCCTGCGCGGCGGCGTTGGCGACGCTGGACATCTTCCGCGACGACGATGTGGTCGCACGCAACCGCGGCATCGCTTCGGTGATGGGGACCCTCGCCGCGCCGTTCGCCGACCATCCGCACGTGGCCGATGTACGCCAGGCCGGCATGGTGGTGGCCTTCGAGTTGTCGCGCGACGGCAACAGGCGCACACCGTTCGACCCGTCACTGCGGCTGGGCCTGCACGCCTACAAGGCCGCGCTCAAACGCGGCGTGGTACTGCGCCCGCTGGGCGATGTGCTGTATTGGATGCCACCGTACTGCGTGGACGATGAACAACTGGAACTGCTGGCACATACCACGCTGGCAGCCATCGACGAGGCAATTGCATGCGCGTGACCCGCTGCCCCATCGATCTGGCGCTGCACAGCGGCCAGACCGTGACCCTGCCGGAAGAGACGGCCAACCACCTGGTACGGGTGATGCGCCTGCGCGAAGGTGATACCTGCGTGCTGTTCAACGGCGATGGCCACGACTACAGCGCGACGCTGACCGTGGCCGGCAAGCGCGAGGTGCAGGTCCGCATCGACGCCGTGCAGGCCATCAACAATGAGTCGCCGCTGGCGATCACCCTGCTGCAGGGCATTGCCCGTGGCGAGAAGATGGACCTGATCCTGCAGAAGGCCACTGAGCTGGGCGTGGCGGCGATCATTCCGGTCAATGCCGAACGTACCGAGGTGAAGCTCGACGCCGCACGCGCCGAGAAGCGCGTGGCGCACTGGAACAACGTGGTGACCTCGGCCTGCGGCCAGTCCGGGCGCGCGCGCATTCCACAGGTGGGTTCACCGTTGTCGCTTGCGCGGGCGGCAGCGGCACTGCCGGTGGATACGCTTCGGTTGACCCTGGATCCGCAGGGTGCGCACCGGCTGTCGACGATGGACGCCGCACCTGCCGGGGGCATCGTGATTGCAATCGGTCCGGAAGGAGGGTGGTCGCCACGCGACCGGGACCAACTGGCGGCCGCTGGCTTCCAGGGCCTGCAGCTGGGTCCGCGCATCCTGCGCACCGAGACCGCCGGGCTGGCCGCGATCGCGGCGCTGCAGGCGCGGTTGGGCGATCTGGGGTAAGGCTGATTCGTGGTAGTGCCGGCCGCTGGCCGGCATCCACCGGATCATGAGGTTGCCGGCCAGCGGCCGGCACTACCAGGAATTCGAAATGCCCGGCGGATTCCCGATCAAACGGCCAGCGAATCCAGCGCGGCTTCCAGCGCGTCCAGGTTCGGCAGCAGCGCGCTCTGCTCGCCCAGCAGCACGCGCATGTGCACGATGTCCGGCAGGGTTTCCTCCGAGGCATCGGCCAGCAGGCCGTCGCGCGGCACCGAGATCAGCTGCGGGAAGTTCTGCGTCAGCAGCGCGTAGTACGGACGCTGCGCGTTGCCGCTGAGGGCCTTCAGCACCACCACTTTGTTGTGGCCGCCCACGGCTTCTTCGCCCAGTCCCGAAAGACGTGCGAACGACACCAGCGGCACCTGCCAGCCATGCCAGCCGATCTCGCCGACCAGCCAGCGGGGCGCATCGGAGACCGGCTGCACCGGCACGCGCGACATCATTTCAGCCACGGTGGCATTGGGCAGCAATACGCGCGCGTTGCCTGCCTGGATCAGGACGCCGCGGATCTCGTCATTGCTGGCGTAGCTCATGGTGCCTCTCCGTTGTCGTCATCCACGCCCCAGCGTGCGGCAATCGCCTGTGCCAGTTCCTGCGGCTCCCCCGCCACCATGCCGGCGGCAACCACAGCGGTGGCTGCGGCCGGGTCATAGCAGCCCTCGCCCACCTGCCCGGCCACCCAGGCGCCGGCGGCAGCCAGGTCCAGCGCCGGTCCGACGTGGCCCAGGTCGGCCCCGCTGAGCAGCGCCAGTGCCGTGTGTTCCGCCGGTAGCGCGGCAATCGAAATGCCCTGTGCGTCGCTGATGAAATGCAGGCCATCAGCGGCCACCTGCACGCCGATGTCATCGGCCAGCACATGCACTTCGCCCGCTGCCGCACGTTGGCCGGCTTCGGCCAGCTGCACCGGCAACGGCGACACCCGTGCCATCTGCTTGACCAGGTTGCCGTAACGGCCACCATCCAGGCGCATGTGCACCAGCACCGGCACGGCCAGCGACGCCGGCAGCGCACCGAGCAGGCGTCGCAGCGCATCCGGGCCGCCAATGCCGGCCAGCACCAGCAGGGATCCGGCCTGCGCGCCAACCGGCGCTGCAGCGTCCAGATCGACCAGGCTCAGGTGATCGGTATCGAACGAGGGCGGTGCCGCCTCGACCGCAGCGATGCCGACTGCAGCCGGTGCATCCACCACGTCATCGACCAGCGACCACGCGGTGTGGTCGAAGGACACCGGCGGTGCGGCTGCGGCAGGCTCTGCCATCGCTGGCAGCAACGGCGGTGCCTCCAGTGGCTCCGGCACGACCGGCTGCAGCGCGGCCAGTGCCTGCTCCAGCGCGATCGGTTCATGCAGGTGAGCCGGGGGCGAATACAGGCCGTCGGCCGGGACGTCGTCGGCCCAGCTCAACGCCTGGTCCAGGTGCGGCTGCAGTGCTTCTTCACGTGGCGCGGGCGGCGGTGCCGGATGGCCCGGCTCCAGCTGCAGGCTGGGTTCATCCTCGGCACCCGGCGGCAACACCTGCTGGTGGCCGTGCAGCTTCGCAGCCAGATGTCGGCCCCAGCGCTGGGCTTCCCAGCCATCGCGGCGCGCGGCCAGTTCGGCCTCGTCGAACACCAGGGTCAGGCCCGGTGCGGACAGCACGGCGTCCAGCCGTTCCAGCGCGTCCTCGATGGCCGCCTCCAGAGCAATCACCACGAACTGCGGCCGCGCCTGCTGCAGGACCTGCGGCTCCAGGCTGTTCGGGTCGTCTTCCAGCACCAGCTGCACATCGGCGTGCGACAACGCCTCACGCAGGCGCTCACGCGCCGCGCCGGGGCGGGCCAGCAGGGCCACGGCTGGAGCCGCTTGGGTTTCACTCACGGACACGGGCGATCCCCAGCAGGTCGTACACGTTACGCATCAGGTCCAGTTCCTGGTACGGCTTGCCCAGGTAACGCTGGACACCGATCTCGAAGGCGCGCTGGCGGTGCTTGTCACCACTGCGCGAAGTGATCATCACGATCGGCACGTCCTTGTAGCGCGGGTCGGCACGCATCGCGGTGGCCAGCTCGTAGCCATCCATGCGCGGCATCTCGATATCCAACAGCATCAGGTCCGGCACGCGCTCTTCCAGGCGCTCCAGCGCTTCCACGCCATCGCGGGCGACGCTGACCTCGAAGTTGTGGCGCTCGAGGATGCGGCCGGTGACCTTGCGCATGGTCAGCGAGTCGTCGACCACCATCACCAGCGGCACCTGGCGCTCCTGCCGTGGCGCATTGGCCAGTACCGGCAGCGTCGGATTGGCGAGGAAGCGGCGCACCAGCGGCGCCACGTCCAGGATCACCACCACGCGGCCATCGCCGGTAATGGTGGCACCGTAGATACCGGGCACCGAGGCGATCTGCAGGCCGACCGGCTTGACCACGATTTCGCGGTTGCCCAGTACCTGGTCGATCGCCACGGCGGCGCGCAGGTCGCCGGCGCGGACCAGCAGCAACGGCACCTGGTGCTGGCCATCGGCACGCGCCGGGGCCTGTCCGACCAGGCTGCCGAGATCGTACAGCGGGTAGTCTTCGCCGCTGTAGCGGTAGCTGCTGTCGGCGGCTTCGAAACGCTCACGCGACAGGCGGCCGATACCACTGACCGAGGCCACCGGTACCGCGAAAGTGGTTTCGCCGATCTGCACGAACACTGCCTGGGTGACCGCCAGTGTCTGCGGCAGGCGAAGGGTGAAGCGCACGCCCTGGCCACGCACCGACTGGATGTCGACCGAGCCGCCCAGCTGGCGCACTTCGTTGCGCACCACGTCCATGCCCACGCCGCGGCCAGCCAACTGGCTGACCTGGTCGGCAGTGGTGAAACCGGAAGCGAAGATCAGGTTGTCCAGCTCCTGCTCGCTCGGCTGCGCATCGGCAGCCAGCAGGCCACGGTCGAGGGCACGGCGGCGGATCGCTTCGCGGTCCAGGCCAGCGCCGTCATCGGCCACGTCCAGCACGATTTCCGAGCCTTCGCGGTGCAGGCGGATGGCGATCTCGCCCTCCTCCGGCTTGCCGGCGGCGCGGCGCTGCTCCGGCGCCTCCAGGCCATGGGCCACGGAATTGCGCAGCATGTGTTCCAGCGGCGCGACCATGCGGTCGAGCACGTTGCGATCGAGTTCGCCGTGGGTACCTTCCAGGGTCAGATGGACCTGCTTGCCGGTATCCATGCCGGCCTGCCGGACCACACGGCGCAGACGCGGCACCAGGCCATCGAACGGCACCATGCGCGCGCGCATCAGACCGTCCTGAAGTTCCGAACTAACGCGCGACTGCTGCTGCAGCAGCGAATCGTACTGGCGTGACAGATCGTCGAGCACGCCCTGCAGGCCGCCAAGGTCGGCCGCCGATTCGTTCAGCGCGCGGCTGAGCTGCTGCAGAGTGGAGAAGCGGTCCAGCTCCAGCGGGTCGAACTTCTGGTCGGCCTGGTCCTGCTCGCGCTGGTAGCGGGCGACGATCTGCGCCTCGGTTTCCAGATCGAGGCGGCGCAGCTGATCGCGAAGACGCGCATTGGTGCGCTCCAGTTCGCCCATCGCGCCTCGGAAAGCACCCAGCTGCTGCTCCAGCCGCGAGCGGTAGATCGCCACTTCACCGGCGTGGTTGACCAGGCGGTCGAGCAGGTCGGCGCGCACGCGCACCTGTTCCTGCTGCGGACGCGCCAGCGGATCTTCGTCGACCACGCCTTCGGCCGGCAACGGCGCCGACAACGGCGCATCGAGCAGTGCCGGAGCCGGACTGGCGACCGGTGCCGAAGCGGTTTCTGCGACGCTCGCCACGTTGGTTGCCGCTGCCGCTGCAATATCGGTGGTGGTACGCACTTCGAACGCATCTACCAGGTCCTGCGCCGGTTCCACCACGCGATGATCACCGGTGCGGGTCAGCAGCTGGTGCAGGCGGTCGAAGCCACGCTCCAGCAGCTGCACATCGCGGCGCTCGATCTCGGTGCGGCCGGCGGCGACAGCTTCCAGCAGCGATTCGATGCTGTGACCAAGGTCGCCGATGGCATTGATGCCGGCCATGCGTGCGCCACCCTTGAGGGTGTGCAGGTCGCGCTGCAGGCCGGACAGCGCCTCGCGGTCCTGTGGTGCATCGCGCAGTTCGCTGATCAGGCCATCGCAGTGATCGAGCAGGTCCTTGCCTTCCTCGACGAAGATGTCGACCAGCTCGCGGTCGTACACGCTGAAGTCGAGTGTGTCTGCACTGTCTTCGGCTTCTTCTTCGGCTGCAGCGGCCGGCAATGCGTCGATGGCCGGGGAGCTGGCTTCGGCGACTTCGGCGACTTCGGCGACTTCGGCGACTTCGGCGACTTCGGCGGCTTCGGCATGCAACGTCCCTTGACCCGGTGCATCTTCGAGTTCGAAGAAGCGCACCGGCTCATCGGTGGCCTGCGGTGCTTCTGCAGTGGTCTCCTCATTCACCGTCGCCGGGGACGGCTGATCGGCGCTCTCTCCTTCACCGACCGCCGCCTCCCCGCCGACGTCCGCATCCTCGGCAAAGGCTTCCGCCTCGCCCGGCGCGAGTTCGCTGGCCTGGAGGCCGAGCACGGGCCATTGCCCGTCGTCGTCCAAGGTCTGCTCTTCGTCGATCACGTGCAGGCCGGCCTCGAGCGCGGCTGCCAGCGTGACCGGTTCTGCAAAACCCGGCGCAGCCATTTCATCCTGCAGGCTCGACAGCTCGCTGTCGAGTGGCAGTGCAGCAGCATCATCGAAGCCGTTGCCGTCGGCGGCGTCCAGATCGGAGGACTGCAGCGTATTCAGGTCGATTACGTCATCTTCTGCAGCCGCAGGCAGTTCATCCGCGTCGCGGTCATCGACCGGCAGCGCGCTGGCATCGAGGTACGGCGACAGATCATCTGCCACGGTCAGATCAGCGCCGTCGGCCAGGGACGATGCCGGTTCCGCGTCCGCTTCCTCCGCGGCAGGGAGTGGCGCGGTCGCGTCCACCTGGACCGATTCAAGTCCTTCCTGTGCGACCACGGCGGGCTCACCTTCGCCCGGCACCGACGGCCATCCCGCATCGAAGTAGCGCGAAAGATCGTCGCTGGCGGTCAGCTCCGCAACGTCCAGCCCGCTGTCGGCGGTGTCGAGGGCCGCCGCCGTTTCTACATCGTCCGGAACCGGTTCCAGCACCTGCGCGGGTGGCGCTTCGAGAGCTGCCGGCACTTCGGCGTCATCTTCTGCGGCCAGCGCCAGCTGCGGTGCCTCGGCCCGGGGCTCCAATTCGGTGTCCAGCGCGAGGTCATCGTCGTCGTCCTCCAGCCCGGCCATCGGCCAGCGTGCTTCCGGCAGCTCGCCGGCGAGCGCCTGCAAACGCTGCACCAGCGCGTCCTGCGATGCGATGCGCGGCTGTTCGGCCTGCAGCGCGTCCATGGTCGCAGTGATCGCCTGCGCGGTCGCATCCAGTGCGGCCAGGCCTTCTTCACCTGGCACCACGTCCGCGGCCAGTGCACGCTTGATGTAGGACTCAGCGCCGCCGGTGACGGCGGTGATCTCCGGCACCTCGGTCATCGCGAAGGCACCGTTCATGGTGTGCACCGCGCGCAGCAGTGCATCGCTGACCGGCTGCGGTGCCTGCTGCGCCGAGCGCAGCCAGTCCTGCAGGGTCGCCTGGTGGACTTCCACCTCGGCCTCGAGGATCTCGCGCAGCACGCTGTCGATGTTGGCCGGCGTGCCGTCCGCTTCAACCACCGTGCCAGCGTCGGCCTGCGTCGATGCGACCGCTTCAGCCTCAAGGATGCGGCTGATCTCGTCTTCGCCTTCGGCCGCAGGCTGCGGCACTGCCGGTGCAGCGGCGACCGGCAGAGGTACGTAGAAGGTTTCCTCGCCGGCGCCAACGCGGTCGGCGATGGCCTGCATCGCCTGCAGGTCGACACTGATCCGCTGGCCGTTGCGCAGCGCCGCGTTCAGCTGTGGCAGCGCGGCGTGGGCGTTGTCGACCATCGCCAGCACCGCCGGCGAGGCCGCGCGGCTACCGTCCAGCACGCGATTGAGCATGCCCTCGATCTTCCACGCGAATTCACCCAGCGTGCGCGCACCGACCAGGCGACCACTGCCCTTCAGGGTGTGGAAGATGCGCCGAATCGGCCGCAACCGGTCCATGTTGTCCAGTTGCATACGCCATGCCGGCAGCAACGTACCGAGGTTGGCCAGTTCGTCGTCGAACTCTTCCAGGAACACCTCGCGGATGTCCTCGTCGATGTTCTCCGCGTCGTCATCGAAGCCGGCCTCGAAGCCGGCGTCGGCAGCGACCACGACCGGCGTTTCCGCAGCGGCGGGAGTGGCTGCCGCCTGCGGATTGAAATCGGCGGCGGCTGCGCTCAGTTCAGCGAAGAACTGCGCATCGGCCTCGCTGAAATCGATTGGCGCGATGGTATCGATGTCGATCACCGACACCGCAGGAGCCGGTGACTCCGCCGCAGCGACCGTGTCATCGGCACGCAAGGCCGGCACGTCATCGGCAACGGCATCACCATCGGCGGCATCCAGGCTGTCGGCAGCCGGGATCGGCAGGCCGGCATCGACAATCTCCAGCGACGGCAGCGGGTCGGCATCGTCGTCCAGCGACAATGTCTCCATCGCGTGCAGCGAAAGCACGTCGTCGGCATTGTCCAGCGCATCGGCATCGAAGCGGAACACCACATCATCGGCCGGCAAGGCCCCGGGCTCGTGCTCGGCTGCGACCGGGTCGAACACCGGCGCAGCATCGAAACCGGTGTCGATCGATACCGCGACATCGCCACCGTCATCAGCGGTCAGCGTCGTGGCATCAGCCAGGTCATGCGACGGCGCCCCGGACCACGCCCACTGCGGCGCAGCGAACTGCCCGGCATCGGCCTGTTCGAAGCCGACCGGATCGAAGCTGGCGAAGGTCGGGCTGCGTTCGTCATCGGCGGCCGCCAGCGGATCGGCATCCGGATGGAACGGCGCCAGGTCCCACTGCGGAACCTCGGGTGCCGGTGCACTGGAGGCCGCGAACACCAGCGGTGCATCCTCCCCGTCATGAAGCGACAAGGGCGTCGCGCCGGCGCTGCCGACGTTGACCGCAGCCGTGACTGCTGCAGAGCCCAGCTCGCCAAACATCAGGCTGTTGTCGGCAACTTCTTGCGGCGCCATCGGCGTCGGATCGAAGGTGAAGTCCGGCAGCGGCACCGGCACGTTGCCAGCGGCGGGCGCGGCCGGCTGCACCGGGATCTCGATCGGTTCCGGCTGCAGCGAGCCGGGCTCCACCGCGACTTGCTCGCGCTCGACCAGCAGCGATGCGAACACCACCGGCTCGCCTGCGGCAGGCGCCGCTGCATTGCGGTCCGGCAGCGGCCAGTAGCGCAGCGCTTCCAGGCTGCTGCGGGTGATCTCGAGAATGTCCTCGCGGCCGGGGCGACGGTCGCGCAGCGCCTCCAGGTAATACTCGAGGCTGGCCATGGCATCGGCCAGGGTATCCAGCTGGCGACCACTGGGCACGCGCTGGCGACCGATCAGCTCGGCTTCGATGTACTGCTGTACGCCGCGCAGGTAGTCGGCGGCGGTGCCCAGGTCGAGCATGCGCAGCGCACCGGAGACATCACCCAGCAGGCGCGGAACGTCCTGCAGCTCGGCGTGGTTCCAGCTGGTTTCGATGAAGGCGACGAAATGCTCACGGGCCGCCGCGAAGTTGGCGATGGCCTCATGCGCCAGCACCTCCACCGTGCGCCGGTTCTCGACCGCGCTCGGGTCATCTTCGCCACTGCCGCCGGCGCCCAGATGGGCGACCTGGTCGTCCAGCGACGCGTCCACGTACAGCAGTGCGCCAGCGATATCCAACAGCAGGTTCTCGTCGATCTGCTGGCGACCCTCGACTACCCCACGCAGCGCATCGCGCTGCTGCACGACCACGCCACGGGCCACGCCCAGGCCCATCATGCCCAGCGTATCGGCCACCGCGCCGAGCTCGTTGGCCTGGGTCTGCAGCTGTTCCGGCGCACCACCGGTACGCAGGTGCAGGTCGAGCGCATCCTTGATGCGCAGCAGTTCTTCCTTCACCGCACTGCCCACCGTATCCAGCAGCTCGCGATTGCGCCCGCTCACGCTGCCACGGGCATGGTCCAGCTCGGCCTCTGTGGCGCTGACGCTGTCCGGCGCGAATGCCAGCAGCACGCTGTCATGCACGCCTTCTTCGCCACGCGCGGAACGGATTTCGTTGAGCAGCGGCATCAGCACGATCGGAATATCGCGATGACCGTTCTGCAGGCGCTCCAGGTAATCGGGCAGCAGCACGCTGCCGCGCATCAGGGTTGCACAGGACTCATCACGATCGGCCACACGGCCCATACCGATGGCATTGGCCAGCTGTTCCAGCTCCTCGGCCACCATCGCCGGGGCATACAGCTCGACCATGCGCAGGGTGCCCTGCACCTGGTGCAGGTAGCCCGCGCAGATCCGCATGCGGCTGGCATCGCTGGGATCTTCCGCGTAGTACTCAACCTCGTTGCGCACCTGGCGCAGGGTCTCGTCCAGCTCCGGCTTGACCCAGCCCAGCGCTGCGTGGCTCATCGCATCGCGCAGACTGCTCATGGACGCGCTCCGTTCGCCGCCGCGCGTTGGCCGCGCGAGTTCTGGCGTGGGGAATGGAAAT
Source organism: Stenotrophomonas sp. CCNWLW162 (assembly GCF_037203745.1). Taxonomy (NCBI): domain Bacteria; kingdom Pseudomonadati; phylum Pseudomonadota; class Gammaproteobacteria; order Lysobacterales; family Lysobacteraceae; genus Stenotrophomonas; species Stenotrophomonas sp. CCNWLW162. The sequence goes on from NZ_JBBCBL010000005.1 coordinate 15,732, forward strand.
GCTTCATCGACTGGTTCCTTGCTCGCCGCCCTGCCCGCGTCACGCCGGCAGCTTGAAGTCGGCGACCGAACGGCGCAGGTCGGCCGCCAGCTGCGCGAGGTGGCCGATCGACTCCGCGGTCTGCCCGGCACCCTGCGAGGTCTGGCCGGTGATCTGGCGGATCACGCCCATCGTGCGGGTGATGTCCGACGCCGCCGACGACTGCTGCTGGGCGGCGATGGAGATGTTCTTGATGAGGGTGTTGAGCGCGTTGGACACGCGCTCGATCTCGGTCAATGCGGTGCCGGCGTCTTCGGCCAGGCGCGCACCGGACACCACTTCGGCGGTGGTCTGTTCCATCGAGGTGACCGCTTCGTTGGTATCGGCCTGAATCGCCTGCACCAGGTTTTCGATGCGTCGGGTCGCACCCGAAGTGCGTTCTGCCAGGCGCTGCACTTCGTCGGCCACCACGGCAAAACCGCGGCCGGCTTCACCTGCAGAGGCCGCCTGCACGGCCGCATTCAGCGCCAGGATGTTGGTCTGCTCGGAGATGTCGTTGATCAGTTCCACGATCGAACCGATCTCCTGCGAGGATTCACCCAGGCGCTTGATGCGCTTGGAGGTTTCCTGGATCTGGTCACGGATCTGGTCCATGCCCTGGATGGTCTCGCGGACCACGCCGGCACCCTCGGCAGCGATCACCACCGAGCGCTGTGCCACGTCGGCCGATTCGGCCGAGTTGCGCGACACCTGCTCGATGCTCGCCGCCATTTCGCCGATGCGGTCCGATGCCGAGGTGATCTGGTTGGCCTGGTGGCCGGCCGCTTCGGCCAGCTGCATCGCGGTGGCCTGCGTTTCCTGGGTCGACAGCGCAACCTTGGCCGAGGTGTCGTTGATGGTGGTCACCAGGTGGCGCAGCTCGTCGACCGCGTAATTGATTGCGTCGGCGATGGCGCCGGTCATGTCCTCGGTCACCGAGGCCTTCACCGTCAGGTCGCCCTCACCGAGCGAGGAGATTTCGTCCAGCAGCCGCATGATCGCCTGCTGGTTGCGGCTGTTGAACTCCACCTGGGTCTGGTAGCGCAGTTCCTGCTCGCGCGAGCGGCTGCGCACGTTGGTGGAGACGAAGCCGATGATCGCGATCAGCGACAGCGCACCGGACACCACGCCGATCCAGAAATTGGGGAACAGGCGGGTATCGGACACCGAGCCGAATGAGGAGAACGCTTCGAACAGCTTGCGGCTGTCGTCCAGCATGTGTGCCGAGCCCTGGCCCAGCGCAGTGGCGGCGGACTGTGCGGCGAACAGCTGGCGCGAGCTGGCCAGGATCGCATCGGCGTCCTGCTTCATCGCTTCCCACTTCTGCTGGGACTGCTCCAGCGCAGCGACGGCGGCAGCGCCACGCACGGCGGTGATGCCCAGTTCCTCGTTGCCATTGCGCAGGCCATCGAGCACCTGCGAGAACACAGTGATGTCACGTGCCAGCGCATCGCCCGCAGTAGCCGCACCACTGCCACCGGCCCGCATTTCGGTCACGCGGCGGGCCATCGAACCGGCCACCACCACCTGCTGCAGCGCGCTGTACACCTGCGCCGACGGCGCGCCGGAGGCGGACATCGCACGCACCAGTTCATTCAGCTGGGCCTGCAGGCCCGGTACCGCGCCGCTGAAGTTGTTGGCGTTGCCGGCCAGGGCCAGCACCGCCGGTTCACTGGCGACCAGCTGCCCGGCCTGCTTGCCCAGCGGCGCCCAGGTTTCACCCAGCGTGGAGATCGCGCCGGACACGCCCGGCTCCTTGCCGTAGCGCCCCTGCAGGGTCGATACGTTCTGTTCGATCGCGTTGCGGGTAGCCTTGAAGGCGGTGAACGCCTGCGCGTTGCCGCCCACCGCATCACGGCCCTGGTTGGCCAGCTGCTGCGACAGTACCTGCAGGTCCGCGGCCTTGGAGCCTGCATCTGCCAGGCGGCTGCCCTGCCAGGTGGCGACGCCGGTGTTGACACCGAACAGGATCATCGATGCCAGCAACAGGAACAGCCAGAGGTTGCTGCCGCCCAGCCGCAGCTTGCCGGTCTTGGTGGCGTCCGAAGCAGTACTCATCGTTCAACCTCGTTCTTCAATGCAGGGGGCAACGCCCGGCCTCAGGCCGCGGCTTGCCGGAATTCAGGGGTGCGCGACAGCAGCGAGAGCGAGAACACGCCCCAGTCCTGGCCGTCGGCATGGAAGGCGCGGTCAACAAAATGGCCATAACGCCCATCAGCCAGTGCACCGGCCTCGATCTGCTGGGCCAGTTCAAAGCTGCGCTGGCCGAACAATTCATCGATGGTCAGCGCGACGTCGCCGCCGGCCTGGCGCATGATCAGCACGCGTTGGCCTTCCTGCTGCACGGTGCGCGTGCCTTCCAGGAAATACTTCAGGTCGACCACCGGGAACAGGTTGCCGCGCAGATTGCCTACGCCCAGCAACCACGGTTGCGCGCACGGCACCGGGGTCACCGGCGGCATCGGCACGATTTCCACCACTTCGCGGAAATCGGACACCAGCCGGCGCTGGCCGACGCGATAGCCCACGCCGCGCCACAGGTCCTGGGCGAACTGCCGTTCGGGCAGCTGCACCGCGTGGGCCAGGCTGCGCCGTTCGTAGGCTTCAAGAATGTCGAAGGGCGAGCGCATCAGGCCACCAGTTCATTGATCCGCGCGATCAGTTCATCCTCGCGCGGCGGCTTGACGATGTAATCGGCCGCGCCCTGGCGCAGGCCCCAGGCCTTGTCGGTTTCCATCGCCTTGGTGCTGACGATGATCACCGGGATGTGCTTGATCGCGGCGTCGCGGGCCATCGCCCGGGTCGCCTGGAAACCGCTCATGCCGGGCAGCACCACGTCCATCAGCACCAGCTGCGGCGATTGGTCGCGGACCAGCTGCAGTCCATCCTCGGCGTTGTCCGCTTCCAGCACTTCGTGGCCGGCACGGCGCAGCCACTGGGTGAACACCGCGCGGTCGGTCGGTGAATCCTCGATCAGGACGATACGAGCCATTGTGCCTTTCCCCCCTGGTCAGGCGTTGACGTATGTGCGGATGGCACCCAGCAGTTCTTCACGTGTAAAGGGCTTGGTCAGGTATTGCTCCGAGCCGACAATGCGCCCCCGCGCCTTGTCGAACAGCCCATCCTTGGACGACAGCATGATGACCGGGGTCGCCTTGAACAGCTGGTTTCCCTTGATCAGCGCACAGGTCTGGTAGCCATCCAGGCGCGGCATCATGATGTCGACGAAGATGATCTGCGGTTGCTGGTCTGCGATCTTGGCAAGCGCTTCGAAACCGTCGGTGGCCGTGACCACCTCGCAGCCTTCGCGCTTGAGCAGCGTTTCCGCAGTCCTGCGGATGGTCTTCGAATCATCGATGACCATCACCCGGAGTCCTGCGAGTTCCCCGCCCGCAGTCGTGTTTTCAGTCATTGCCTATCCCCAAGCGCACGGCCCGATCTCTGGCGGGGGCCGCTACGAAAGCGTATCTATATCGCACTTCCCGCGCCCGCTTCAAGGCCAGCCCACCACGCGGGGCGCGACGCCCTGCTGAACGTGACCGGTTTCGCAATGACTGCGCCGCCGGACGGACGCTGCGTTGCAGTACGGCGGGGAGGCGCGCGGCCGGCGTTGCCGCTACCATCAACGTCTTGCCTGACAGGTGCGACCATGCCGTTGAACGTCATCGTGGTGATGGACCCCATCGCCCACATCAAGATCGCCAAGGACACCACCTTCGCCATGCTGCTGGAAGCCCAGCGACGCGGCCATGCCCTGCACTACGTGCGCCCGGGCGGCCTGGCGCTGGAAGGCGGCGTGGCGGTTGCCCAGACCGCGCCGCTGCAGGTGCGCGACGACCCGGCCGGCTGGTACGAGCTGGGCGCGTTCAGCCGTACCGAATTCGGCCCGGGCCAGATCGTACTGATGCGCAAGGACCCGCCGGTCGACGCCGAGTACATCTACGACACCCAGGTGCTGGACGTGGCTGCGGCTGCTGGCGCCTGCGTCGTCAACAACCCGCAGGGCCTGCGCGACTACAACGAGAAGCTGGCCGCCCTGCTGTTCCCGCAGTGCTGCCCGCCGACCCTGGTCAGCCGCGATGCCAAGGCGCTGAAGGCGTTTGCCCTGGAACACGGCCAGGCCGTGCTGAAGCCGCTGGACGGCATGGGCGGCCGCTCGATCTTCCGCAGCGGCCAGGGCGATCCGAACCTGAACGTGATCCTGGAAACGCTGACCGACGGTGGCCACAGGATGGCGCTGGCGCAGAAGTTCATCCCTGACATCACCGCCGGCGACAAGCGCATCCTGCTGGTCGATGGCGAGGCGGTGGACTACTGCCTGGCGCGCATCCCGCAGGGGGATGAGTTCCGCGGCAACCTGGCCGCTGGCGGCCGCGGCGAAGGCCGCCCGCTGAGCGAGCGCGACCGTTGGATCGCCGCGCAGGTCGGCCCGGAGATGAAGCGTCGTGGCATGCGTTTCGTCGGCCTGGACGTGATCGGCGATTACCTGACCGAGGTCAATGTGACCAGCCCGACCTGCGTACGCGAACTCGACGCGCAGTACGGCCTGAACATCGCCGGCACCCTGTTCGACGCGCTCGAGGCCGGCCTGCGCTGATGCCCCCCGCACCTGCCGTTCTGCCCCCGCCCCCGCGCGAAGCGCAACGGCTGGGGGCGACCATCGCGCTGTCGGTGCTGGTCCACGCCCTGCTGATCCTGGGCGTGAGCTTTGCCGTGAAGGGCGATGCGCCGCTGGTGCCGACGCTGGAAGTGATCTTCAGCCAGACCCGCACCGCACTCACGCCCAAGCAGGCCGATTTCCTTGCCGCGGCCAGCCAGGAGGGCGGCGGCGAACACGACCGCGCACAGCGCCCGCGCGACAACCAGGCCGGCATCGTGCCGCAGGCCCAATCCGGGTTGAGCCCTGTGCCGCAACAGCAGCAATCGGCCGCGCCCGTGCCACCGCCGCAGGCGCGGGTGGTCAGCAGCCGCAATGGCGAGGACACGGTGGTACAGGCGCAATCCCGCCCCACCCCGCTGGAGCCGACGCCGGATGCACCGATGACCGCGCGCGAACAGCGTGATGCGGAAATGGCGCGCCTGGCAGCGGAAGTGCACCTGCGTTCTGCGCAGTACGCCAAGCGCCCGAACCGCAAATTCGTCTCCGCCAGTACGCACGAATATGCCTATGCCAATTACCTTCGCGCGTGGGTCGACCGCGCCGAGCAGGTGGGCAACCTGAACTATCCGGACGAGGCGCGGCAGCGCCGGCTGGGCGGCCAGGTGGTGATCAGCGTTGGCGTTCGCCGCGATGGCAGCGTGGAAAGCAGCCGCATCCTGCGTTCGAGCGGGACGCCATTGCTGGATGAGGCAGCGCTGCGGGTGGTGCAGCTGGCACAGCCGTTCCCGCCGCTGCCGAAGACCGAGGACGAGATCGACATCCTGCAGGTCACGCGTACGTGGGTGTTCCTGCCGGGCGGCGCCCTGCGCGACGATCGGTAGGGGTTTGTTGCCCAGGCCTGCGGCCCGGGACCCGCTGGAAGCAACGTCAACATCAACGGCAACAGCAGCGGTCAGGATGCTGGGCTTGGCGGGGCGGTGTGGGCTTGCAGGACGCGCCGTAAACCCGTCCCTGGGGGCTCGATGGCGCCTTGCTCGTGCGCGCTGTCCTGCGCACACGGCAAGACCGGGGTTGGGCATCCTTCCCAACCCGCCCGAGGCATGCCTCGGGCCCATGGCGCCAACGGTCCTGCAAGCCCACACCGCCCCACCTCCGACAGATCGCGGCGCATCATCGCTGTTGGTAGGTGTCGACCTTGGTCGACACGGTAGATCCACGCCATGTGTGGATGCGAGCGAAGCGATCCGCTTTTGATTTTGATTTTCTTTTTTGATTTTCCGTGGCGGCCGCACACGGGAACTATCCGTGGCCGGGCGGGTGGGCTGCGCAGGGGCGTGAGCCGCATGGATGCGGCGACCGAGCTTACATGGACGTACTTGCAGCGCCCCCTGCGCAGCCCACCCGCCCGGCCAAACCACGGCTTTTGATTTACGCGGCCAACCCCGCCACGAGGGGCTCAGCCGTTGGCCTTCGCCTTCGCCTCGCGCGCGGCCTGCTGCTCGACCAGGGTCAATGCCACGTTGTCGCGAAGGTATGCCGGCTCCACCTTCTCCGGCGCAATGGCTTCGCCACGTGCGAAGGCCGGCACCGCCAGCGTCAGCAGATCCGACGCGCGCGGCAGTGCAGTGGCATCGAATCCGCGCAGGCCAGCACCGAGCTGCGCCACCAGTGCGCCCTCGGCCGCACCGAAACCGGTGCCGACACCGTAGGCAGCCAGCCCTTCCGGCAATGCCACCGCATCGGGTGCGCACACGCGTTCGGCATCGCGTGCCACCGGCAGGCCGTCCACGCGCTCGAAGCGCCCGACATACAGCTCGCCCATGCGCGCATCAATTGCCGACAGGATCTGGATCTCTTCGGCCGGCGCACGCAGCGCCAGCACCTGCAGCGTCGAGACCGGCAGCAGCGGCCGGTCCAGCGCCAGCGCGATGCCCTGCGCAATGGCAATCGCCAGACGCACGCCGGTGAACGCACCGGGGCCACGGCTGAGCGCGATGCCATCAAGCTGGCGGCGGCTGATGCCGGCTTCGGCCAGCAGCGTCTCGGCCCATGGAAGGCTCAGTTCGGCATGCCGGCGCGGGGCGATCTCGAAACGTTCCAGCACCTGCCCATCCACATGCAGGGCTACGGAACAGGCTTCGGTGGCGGTTTCAAAGGCGAGCAGTTTCATCGGATCAGGTCAGAACAGGGGGAACGTGGCGCCGGGTGCCGGGTGCGGGCCTGCCGCAACAGCGGACGGAGCAGCAGCATCATCGGCCACGGGTGCCCATTGTGGCGTAAAGAAGGCCTGCACATCGGCCAGGCTGCGGGTACGCCGGAACGGCGGCAGCGAATCGAGGAAAACCCGGCCATAGCCCCGGTTGAGCAGGCGCGGGTCGCACAGCACCAGCACGCCACGGTCGCTCTCGCTGCGGATCAGGCGGCCGACGCCCTGCTTCAGTGCGATCACGGCCTGTGGCAACTGCTCGTCGCGGAACGGGTTGCCACCCTGGCTGCGGATCGCCTCCAGCCGCGCCTCGTACACTGGGTCGTCGGGCGCCGCGAACGGCAACTTGTCGATCACCACCACGCTCAGCGCTTCGCCGACCACGTCCACGCCCTCGCGGAAGCTGGCCGAGCCGAGCAGCACGCCGTTGCCGGATTCGCGGAAGCGCTGCAGCAGCGTCGCGCGTGGTGCCTCGCCCTGCACGAACAACGGCCATGGCCCGTCGCGCAACGCCTCGGCCGCCTCACGCAGGGCGCGATGCGAAGCGAATAGCAGGAAGGCCCGGCCCTGCGACGCCTGCAACACCGGCCGCAGGGTCTGGATCAGCGCGGTACCAAAACCGCGCGCGGCCGGATCGGGCAGGCCCTCGGGCAGATAACACAGGGCCTGCTCGGGCCAGTTGAACGGACTCGGCTGCACCAGCGTGTGCGGATCGTCCAGACCCAGGCGGGAGGCGATGTGATCGAAACCACCGCCAACGGTCAGCGTCGCCGAAGTGAAGATCCACGCAGCTCGGCTGCGCTCGCGATGCTCACGTAACGGGCCGGACACATCCATCGGCGTGCGCTGGCAGCGGAAACCACGCGGCGTAAGCTCGTACCAGAGCACGTCGGCCGCACTGCTCGCTTCAGACGGATCGGTGTCGAAATCGAGAGTGGGTTCGTCATCGCCCAACCAGCGGCTGAGCCGCGAGACCGCCTCGCGCGCCCGTGCATGGCAGGCATCCAGGCCGGCCGCCGCTTCGCGCAATGGCTGCAGCGACTGCTCCAGCATCATCAGGCCGGACATCACCGTATCGAAGCCGTCACGCACCTGCGGCATTGCCAATGCGCGCCACTGCGTGCCACGTGATGGCAGCCCTTCCATCGCCGAACGCAACGCCAGCAACGCCTGCTGCAGCTGATCGACCGGCTCCTGCAGGGCCGACTGCGCGCCACCCACACCGCGTGCTTCGGCCAGGCAGTCGCGACCCAGTTCCTGCCACGGGCGCATGCCGAAACCTTCACCGAAGAACTGCGCGGCCAGTTCGGGCAACTGGTGTGCCTCGTCGATGACAAAGGCCTGCGCCCCCGGCAGCAGTTCACCGAATCCCTCCTGCTTCAGTGCCAGGTCGGCCAGCAGCAGGTGATGGTTGACCACCACCACGTCGGCGGCCTGCGCGCGTTGCCGCGCGCGCACCACGAAGCAGTCATCCCAGAACGGGCAATCGGTGCCCAGGCAGTTGTCGACGGTAGATGTGACCATCGGCAGCAATGGGGAGTCGTCGGCCAACCCGTCGAGCTCGGCGATGTCGCCGAACTCCGAGCGACCGGACCAGGCCAGGATGCGCTGGAACTGCGCCGCCTGTTCGGGGCTGGAAAAACGCGGCTCGCCGCGCGCCTGCTGCAGGCGATAGCGGCACAGGTAATTCGCACGCCCCTTCAGCAGCGCACTGCGCAGGCCGACGCCCAGCGCCTGGCGCACGCGCGGCAGATCGCGGTGGTAGAGCTGGTCCTGCAGCGCACGGGTGCCGGTGGAGATGATGGTACGCAGCCCGGACAGCAGCACCGGCACCAGATAGGCGAAGGTCTTGCCGGTGCCGGTACCGGCCTCGGCCAGCAACAGATCACGCTGCTGCAACGCGTCGGCGATGGCTTCGGTCAGGCGCAGCTGTGCGGGACGCGGGACAAAGGCATCCAGATGCGAGGCGAGCGCGCCGCCGTCGCTGAGGGCTTCGCGGCTGGCATGGACAAGGTCGGACATCAGAGGGAAAGGATACCCGGCCGGGCGCTGCCCGGCACCCGTTTCAAGCCGGGGCACAAGCAACGGCAACAGCGCTGTTCATGGCTCTGGGTTGTACTGGGGACTGGCGGGGGACTGTGGGTTTGCGGGGACGCCGTAAACCCGTCCTTGGGGGCTTGGCCGCGGCATCCATGCCGCGGACACCCCGCAAACCCACAGTTCCCCGCCTTCGACAGTTTCCCGGTGACGGAATGCAAAGGCAGAGCAGATGCGGTTGGTGTAACGGAGAAAGTGGAAGGGGTCGGATCCGTTTTCCTGCGGAAAACGGATCCGACCCCGCAGCGAGTGCGCGCAGCGCGCGACCCGCTTTTGATGTTTGATTTTGTTCTTGCCTGCGGCCCGCGCGATGTATGGCGGGCCGGGAGGGTGGGGCGTGCAGGACCGTTGGCGCCATGGATGGCGCCATCGAGCCCCCATGGATGGGTTTACGGCGTGTCCTGCACGCCCCACCCACCCGGCCCATCACCCGCATCCATCAGTGCGCGCGCGCCGCAGAGGGGGCAGCGCCCGATGGAATGGAATACCTCAGTACCGCTTGATCCCCGGCACGGTGCAGCCTTCAATCTGCGCATGCGCGGACACCGCGTTTTCCTTCTCACCGCGCGCCAGACGCGACTGCTCGATCGTCGCCCAGTGGCGGCGGCACAGCGGCCCCGTCTTCGAGCCCAGATCAACAGCCTTGCGCGCGAACGTCTCCGCCTGTGCCCACTGGCCCTGCAGCAGCGCCAGTTCGGCTCGTTCCTGCAGCACCGCCGGATCGGCGGCCACGATTTCCAGCGCATGATCCAAGCTGCTGGCGGCACCGGCCAGGTCGTTGGCCTGGCGTTGCGCCTGCGCGGTCACCCGCAGGTCTTCCACCTGCGAATCACGCAGCGGCTGCACCGACAGTTCCTTGTCGTCCGGGCCTGCGGCGGCGTCGACTGCGGCCAGGCGCTGCGCCGGCGTCGTGGTATCCACCGGCTTGGCCGCCGGTGGCGGGCTGCTCACGCAGGCGGCCAGGGCCAGGCTGAGGCCGGTCAGGGCCAGGGGCTGCAGCAGGGATCGGATGTTCATCGGCATCATCGGCTCGGAGGAGGTGTGGCTGCGGCGGGTGCCGCGGCAGGTTCAGCAGGCGGCTCGGGCTTTCGGTCCAGGCCGAACCAGCTGCGCCAGCCGCCGCCCTCACCTTCGGCCCCACCCTGCCCATCCGGCGACACCGCCGGCGCACACGGCGCATAGGCCGGTGCATAACCCACCACGAACGGGAAGCGACGCGCGCCCGGGCATCCATCGTCGGTGGTGTTCATGCCGGTGGCGGCCACCGACTGCCAATCCAGGCCCTTGTTGCTGACCTTCAGCGGTGCGCTTGGCAGGCGCTGGAAGATGCCCGACCAAACCCGCATCGCGCCGGTGGCACCGTACAGGCCGGCCTGTTCGTTCTGGTCGTTGCCCATCCAGATCACCGCCAGGTGGTCGCCGGTGTAACCGGCATACCAGCTGTCGCGGCCATCATTGGTGGTACCGGTCTTGCCCGCCGGCTGCAGGCGGCCCAGGCCATCGGCATTCAGTCGCTGCGCGGTACCGCTGGCAACCACCTGCTGCAGACCAATGCTGATCAGGTTGGCGGCAATGGAATCACCTTCCTGCGCTGGCGCTGGAGTCTTGTCATAGCGCTTGAGCAGCTTGCCCTGCGGATCGAGCACACCACGCACCGCATGCAACGGCTGGATCTCGCCACCCGAAGCCAGGAACTGGTACAGCTGCGCCATCGCGTAGGGGCTCTGGTCGGTCGAACCGAGGATCACCGCCGGGTTCGCCTCGGCCTTGATGCCGGCCAGCACGTGAATCAGCTGGGTCACGCGCTCGGGGCCGACCTGCATGCCAACGCGCACCGTGGCCTGGTTGTACGAATGGGCCAGCGCATCGATCAGGCGCACAGTGCCATGGCTGCGGTTGTCCGCGTTGCCGGGGTTCCAGTTGCGGCCGCGGCCGAGCTGCACGGTCACCGGCGAATCGTCGACCCAGCTGGCCAGCGAGTAGCGGTCCGGCTGTGCCAGCGCCAGCAGGTACACGAACGGCTTGAGCAGCGAGCCGACCGGGCGCTGTGCCTCGATGGCGCGGTTGAAGCCGACTTCGGAGACCTCGCGGCTGCCGATCACCGCCAGCACGTCGCCGTTGTGCACATCGGTCAGCACCATGCCGGCCTGCAGCTCGGGCCGGCGCTTGCTCTCCAGCGACTTGATGGTGCGGGTCACCGCGCCTTCGGCATAGGCCTGGGCGGACGGCGACATGCCGCTCATCACGCTCAGGCCGGCGCCCTGCAGCGCCGATTCCGGATAGTCATGGCCAAGCTGGCGACGGACCAGATCGACGTAGGCCGGGAAGCGGTTGGCAGCGACCAGGCCCGGAGTCTTGGGTACGCCGAGCGGCGCCTTGAGGGCGCGCTGGTACTCGGCATCGTCGATCAGAGTTGCCTCGTGCAGCTTGCCCAGCACGAAGTTGCGGCGATCCAGCGCGCGTTCCGGGTTGCGACGCGGATCGTAGAAGGAGGGGCCCTTGACCAGGCCGATCAGCAACGCGATCTGCTCGGTTTCCAGCGACGACAGGTCGCGGCCGAACCAGAATTCGGCGCCGGAGGACATGCCGTGGATGGCCTGGCTGCCGCGTTGGCCCAGGTACACCTGGTTGAGATAGGCCTCGAAGATGGTGCGCTTGTCGTAGCGCGCTTCCATGATCAGCGCGTACAGCACTTCGTTGAACTTGCGGGTGACCGTCTGTTCCTTGCCGATGCCGAGCAGGCCGCTGCGGGCCAGCTGCTGGGTCAGCGTGGACGCGCCCTGTCGGCTCTGGCCACCGGAGCGGATGGTTACCCACACCGCGCGCGCGATGCCGGACAGGTCGATGCCGTGGTGGCGGTTGAAGTCCTTGTCCTCAACCGCCTGCAGTCCGGTCACCAGCAGGTCCGGCGCTTCGTTCATGCGGATCAGGCGGCGCTCTTCCTGCTTCTGCCCGTACAGCGTGGCGATGCGCGCCGGATCCAGGCGGGCGGCCTTCAGTGCCTTGCGCGAATCGGGATCACGCAGCGACGCGATGCTGCCACCGGACAGCGACAGTTCCACCCGCTTGGCAGCGACGTGGCCATCGACATCGTTGTAACCGCGGCTGGAGATGGTGAAACGCCCGCCCTGCACCGCATAGGTCGCCGGCTCCTTGCCCTGCCCGTCATCGCGGTAGGCGGAGGCGGCCAGCTCGGTCTTCAGGGTGGACGCGTCCATCGCCTTGCCCGGCGTGAGCACCAGCGGGCGGGCGTAGACCCGTGTCGGGATCTGCCAGCGCAGTTCGCCGAAGCGCTGGGTCACCTGCTGGTTCAGGTACAGCGTATAGGGAATCAGGAAACCCAATCCCAACGCGACCGCTGCCATGCTCCAGGTGATCAGGCGGCGCCGCCACAGGGGACCGTTGTCCTGCTGGTCGTCGTCGTCGAAATCGTCGATGTCGTCGGAATCGTAGCGTCGGGGCACGGGAATGCGAGAATGTAAGGTCTGGCGAGTCTACCCCAGCCACCGTGGCTGGCGGATTCTCCCGGGTTCCCCTGCTTAAGCTGGAGTTGCAACCGGATGGCGATGTCCCTGGCCGAGATCCGATACCTGATCAACCGCCTGTCGGGCTTGGCCCGGCGCAGCCTGGCCAGCCTGCGCACCCGCGGCTGGAGGGCCACCTGGCAGCGGATCCGGGTCCATGCCCAGCGTGCCGTCCCCGCCCCGCGTACTCCCTTGTACCTGCCACCCGCGGAGGCATTTGCCCCGTTCGCGGTGCCGTACAGCCCGGCGCCGGAGGTGAGCATCATCATCCCGGTCTACAACCACGTCGAGCACACCCTGGCCTGCCTTCGCGCCCTCGCCGCGCATCCACCGGCCGCCGCGTGCGAGATCCTGGTGGTGGACGACGGCAGCAGCGATGCGACCGCGCAATGGATGCCACAGGTGGCCGGCCTGCGCTACGAGGTCCGGGAGCGCAATGGCGGCTTCATCGAGGCCTGCAACGACGGCGTTTCGCGCGCGCGCGGCCGTTACGTCGTACTGCTCAACAACGATACCGTGCCGCAGCCGGGCTGGCTGGATGCACTGCGGGACACCTTCAGCAGTGTGCCCGACGCCGGCCTGGTCGGCAGCCAGCTGCTGTACCCGGACGGTCGCCTGCAGGAGTCCGGCGGGGTGATCTTCGCCGACGGCAGTGGCTGGAGCTATGGCCGCTTCGAGGCAGCCGACGACCCGCGTTTCGCCAGCCTGCGCGACGTGGACTACTGTTCGGGCGCCGCGCTGATGCTGGCGCGCACCGTGTGGCAGCAGCTCGGCGGCTTCGACACGCGCTACAAGCCGGCGTACTACGAAGATACCGACCTGGCCTTCCGCGTACGTGGGCAGGGCCTGCGCGTGCTGGTGCAGCCTGCCAGCCGGGTGATCCACGACGAGGGCACCAGCAATGGCACCGACACCGGCAGCGGGGTCAAGGCCTACCAGGTGCGCAACCAGGCGGTCTTCGCGGCGAAATGGGCGGCCGAGCTGGCAGGCCACCCCGCCGTGGGCACGGTGCCATCGCCGGCGCTGCTGCTGCGCGGTCGCCGCCAGGTACTGATCCTGGACGAGGAAGTACCGCAGCCGGATCGCGATTCCGCGTCACTGCGCCAGGTCAATCTGATCCGCCTGCTGCAGCAGGGCGGCGCCCACGTGGTGTTCGTGCCGACCCGGCGCGAGCACGGCGGCTCGGCCACCGAAGCGCTGCAGCGGATGGGCGTGGAGGTCTGGTACGCCCCCTTCCTGGAAGGCGTGGCCGGCTGGTTGCGCATGCATGGTGCACGTTTCGACGTGGCACTGCTGGTCCGCCACCATGTCGCCCATGAATGCCTGCCACTGCTGAAGCGCTATGCACCCCAGGCGCGCACAATATTCGATACGGTGGACCTGCATTACCTGCGCGAGCGCCGCGGCGCCGAAGTGGCCGGAGATGCCGGGCTGCTGCGTGCCGCTGAGCGCACCCGTGCGAGCGAGGTGGCTGTGATGCAGCAGTGCGATATCACCGTGCTGGTCAGTGCCGCCGAACGCGAGCAGCTGCAGGCCGATGCGCCAGCGGTACGGGTGGAGTTGATTTCCAACCTGCACGATGTCGCCGGTGCCGGCAAACCGTTCGAACAGCGCCATGACCTGGTGTTTGTCGGCGGCTTCCGCCATCCGCCGAACCTGGATGCAATGGAGTGGTTCATCGGCGAAGTATTCGCCAGCATCCGCGCCCGCCTGCCCGAGGTACGGCTGCACTGCATCGGTGCCGCAACACCAGAGTCACTGCTGGCACTGGCCGCCCGCCAGCCTGGCGTGCAGATGCATGGCTTCGTCGAGGACATCACGCCCTACATGGACGGTGCACGCATCTCCGTCGCGCCACTGCGCTTCGGTGCCGGCGTGAAGGGCAAGATCAACCTGAGCATGGCCCATGGCCAGCCGGTGGTTGGCACCACGTGCGCGGTGGAGGGCATGCACCTGCGCGCCGGCCAGGATGTGCTGGTCGCTGACGATGCGGCCAGCTTTGCCGATGCAGTGGTCCGCCTCTACCAGGACCCGCAGTTGTGGCAACAGCTGTCCAATGCCGGCCTGGCCAACATTGCCGAGCACTTCTCGCTCGACGCCGCCCGCGCAACCGTGCAGCGGGTGTTCTTCGCCTAGTCCACGTGCCCACCGGCACGGCGCAGGCGGTCTTCGAAGGCTGGCAGTTCGGCCAGATCCGGTTGCAGCAGCCGGGCCTGCTCTGCCGCATGCGCGGCAAACGACACATCACCACTGCCCAGCCGCTCGCTGCCGATCGCCAGCCAGCGCTGGGCCAGTCGCAGTCGTGCTGCAGGCAGGCTCGCCGCGGTTGGCGACAGTGTCTGCCAGGCCTGCAGGCAGGCGCCCGCGGCCTGCACGCGGTTCTGTCGCAGGTTGTCATCGAAGCAACGTCGGCTGGCCGGCAGCAGCCGCGCGGCAGCCGCTTTCACCCGGGCATCGCGCGGTGCCAGTGATTGCGCCTCACGCAGCGCATCGAACGCGCTGTGGCCCGGCGGGCTGATCCACTGACCAGCACGCTCGGCGCGTTCAACCCTGCGCAGGTGCTCGCGCAGTTGCCGCTCACGCTGCGCATTGCTGACGCTTGGCTGCTGCATTGCCTGCTGCGCCTGTTGCGCACGCTGCAGGCGCTGCGCCAGTTGCTGCCGCGCCGCCGGCGACGCCCCCAGTTCCTGCGCCAGCATGGCATCACGCTGTGCAGCTTCGAACTGGAAGTCGTCAGCCTGTTTCTGGCTGCGTGCCAGCACAGCCTGCAGCGACTGCTCACGGCCACGTTGAGCGTTGGGATCGTCGGGTGCGACGGCCAGCACGGCCAGGAACCCTTTCCCTGCAGCGTCCAGCTGCTGCCGCTGCAAGGCACGCTGGGCCTGCCGCAAGCGCTGGTCAACCGCCTGTGCCAACGCTTCCTGGCTGGCGGGCAGATCGGCATGGCCGGCATCGAACTGGCGTGCGCGCTGCACGATGCCAGCGGCCGCGGCCAGTTCACCGCGCCCGGCCAGTGTGCGCGCATGCTGCAATAGATCGCTCAGGGCATCCTCGCGCCCTTCCAGCGCCGGCAGGTTATCCGGCTGCACTGCCAGGATGCGTTGGAACAGAGGCAGCGCACTGCTGTCCCCGTCATCCAGGCGGCCGGCGGCAAAGGCATTGCGGGCCTGCGCCAGCAGCGCGCCGATACCTGCTCCGGCGCTGCGACGTGCCTGCAGCTGGCGCGCCACGGCATCGCCATCAGCCTGCGGCACCTGCAGCTCACGGGCCAGCGCCAGCGCCTGCACGCTGCCGTCCAGGTCATTGGCCTGCAGTTTGTCGCGGGCCTGCTGCAGCGCGGCGGCACCCGTACGGGCCAGGCCCTGGCGCGCCTGCGGACGGTCGCCATCCAGTGCCAGCACGGCCTGGTAGCGTTCGCGCGCACCACTGCCGTCGGCCGCGCTCAGTCGACCGGCCGCCAATGCGCGATCACCTTCGGCCAGCAGCTGCTCGATCTGCGGCTCGTCCCAGAACCAGTCGGCCAATGGCTTGCGCAGCAACACCAGCAGCACGAACACCGCCAGCGCGGCGACCAGTGCCCACCGCCAGACCCGGCGTGCATGGCGCGCCTGCAGCCACCACCAACGGCCTTCGCGGCGGACGCGGTCCAGCGCAGGATGTTCAGCGCCATGCGGGCGATGCGGAGGCTCGCGTTCCATGCGTGCAGGGTAGCCGGGGCAGCGTGAAGCCTAGCCGAGGCGACGCGCCTCGCTCACGCCCGGCAGCGCGTCCAGCTTGCCCAACAGGTTGGACAGCTGGCCGTAGTCGCTGACCTTCAGCCGCAACCGCAGATGGGCACGGCCGCTGTTGCGCACGTTGTCACTGTGGATGTCGAGCACGTAGGCGTCTTCCTGGGCGATCAGGTTGGTGATGTCCTTCAGCAGCCAGCGGCGATCGACCGCATCGACCACCACGTCCACTTCGTAGCCGCCCCCGGCCTGCCCCCACTCCACCGGCAGGATGCGCTGCGGACTGGTGGCGGCCAGCCGAGCCAGCGCGACACAGTCTGCACGATGCACGGTGACACCGCGGCTACGGGTCAGGTAGCCGACAATCGGTTCGCCGGCCACCGGCTGGCAGCAGCGTGCCAGCTGCACCAGCAGGTTGCCCACGCCCTGCACGGTGAACTTGGATTTACCCAGGTTCTCGCGGCGCGCGGTCGGCCGCGGCAGGGTCGGCGCGGGCGCCGGTTGGCTGGCCGCACGCTCTGCTTCCAGCAGCGCACGGCTGACCTGGTTCGGGCCGGTATCACCCAGCGCCACCTGGATGTACAGGTCATCGACGCTGTCAGCATGAAATTTCTTCGCCGCTGCCGCCAGGTCCGAGTGCTGCAGGCCCAGCCGCTTCAATTCGCGCTCCAGCAGCTCACGACCGGCCTGCACGTTGCGCGCACGGTCGAGCTTGTGGAACCAGCTGCGCACCTTCTCGCGCGAACGGTTGCTGGCCAGGAAACCCAGGGCCGGCATCAGCCAGTCGCGGCGCGGATCGGCCTCCTTGCCGGTCAGGATTTCGACACGGTCGCCGCTGCGCAGGCGGTAGGTCAGCGGCACGATGCGGCCGTTGACCTTGGCGCCACGGCAACGGTGCCCCACCATCGTGTGCACCTGATAGGCGAAATCGAGCGGCGTGGCGCCCTGCGGCAGGTCCAGTACCTCGTCCTTCGGGCTCAGAGCATAGACACGGTCTTCGGTCAGCTCGGCATCAAGCGCACCGGCCAGCTCATTGCCCTGCCCCTCCTGCGCCTGTTCCAGCAGCTGGCGCATCCAGGTGATCTTGCGGTCGAAGGACTTTTCCGCGCCTTTGCCGCCTTCCTTGTACTTCCAGTGCGCGGCTACGCCCAGCTCGGCCTGCGAGTGCATTTCATGGGTACGGATCTGCACTTCGATGGTGCGGCCCTCCGGCCCGACCACGGCGGTATGCAGCGAACGGTAGTCGTTGGCCTTGGGCCGGGCGATGTAATCGTCGAACTCACTGGGCACCGGCGCCCACAGCGCATGCACCACGCCCAGCGCGGCATAGCAGGCAGCAACATCGTCGACCATCACCCGCACCGCGCGGATGTCATATAGCTGGTCGAATGCCAGACGCTTCTTCTGCATCTTCCGCCAGATGCTGTAGATGTGCTTCGGGCGACCGCTGACCTCGGCCCTGATGCCCTGCGCGACCAGCTCGCGCGACAGCACCTTCTTGACGTTCTCGACGTAGCGCTCGCGCGCGATGCGGGTTTCGTCCACCTCACGGGCGATGCGCCGGTAAGTCTCCGGCTCCAGGTGGCGGAACGCCAGATCCTCCAGCTCCCACTTCAGCTGCCAGATGCCCAACCGGTTGGCCAATGGCGCGTGGATGTCGCGTGTCAGCTGCGCCAGCGCGCGGCGCTGCTCGTCGTCCAGCTTGTCGGCGGCACGCATCCGCGCCAGCTGCCGGGCCAGCAGGATCGGTACAACGCGCAGGTCGCGGATGATCGCCAGCAGCAGCCGGCGCAGGCCTTCACTGTTGCGCCCTGCCTCGCGGCCGGCGTGCAGCGCCCATACCGGGTCGGCGGCGTCCTGGCCGTCAAGCAGGCCGATCACCGCGGCCTTGTGGCTGCCCAGCGGCAACTGTTCCAGGCTCGCCCGCAGGCCAGGCAGGTCGAACAGCAGGGCCGCGACCACCGCGCCTTCATCGGCAGACAGCATTGCCAATGCGTCGAGGGTGTCACCCAGCACCGACCAGCTGGCGCGCATCTGGTGGTCGCACTCCGGCGCTTCCCAGCGCTCGCGCAGGGCCTGGCGCAGCGGAGCGGGCAGCACCGCTGCCGAGGGACGGTTCAACAAGGCATCCAGGCCGGGGACGGAAGCGCGGTTCACAGCATCGAGCAGGCAAGACAGAGGCCTCTACACTAGCGCCGGTGCCGTTCAGGGACAATCGCTGCGGCTGCATCGCCCGGCATGAGCACATGCCGCTACACTCGCGGGCAAACCCAGGAGAGTCCCGCCATGCCCTCGATCCTCCCGCATTTCCGCCCACGGCTGCTGGTCTGCGCCGCACTGCTGCTGTCCCTGTCGGCGCCTGCACTGGCCCAGCGCGTGGTCGAGGGCGACCTGCAGCAGCAGATGTCGCCGGCCGAGTTCAAGGCTGCCGGTCTGGACAAGCTCAACGCCACCGAGCTGGCTGCGCTCAACCGCTGGTTGCAGGGCAAGGTCGAAGCGGCCACCACCCAGGCGGTCGCCGCAGTGCGCGAGGAAGCGCGCGAAGAGGGCCGCCAGGAGGTAATCAAGAAGAATCGTGGCTTCTTCGATTTCGGCAGCGCCGAGCCGATCGAAAGCAACCTGCAGGGTGAGTTCCGTGGATTCGGCCAGGGCCGCCACTATGTGCTGCAGAACGGACAGGAATGGGAGCAGGTCGATTCCACCCACTACTCCGGCGGACGCAGGGATGCACCCAAAGTCAGCATGCGTCCTGGCGTGATGGGCGTGTGGTACATGAAAGTTGACGGCGTGAACGTACAGCCGAAGGTTCGTCGTACCAAATAAGGCCGTGGCCTTCCTGTAGCGCCAGGCCCACGCTTGGCTGCCTGTCCATGGACCGCCATCGTCCATCGCCAGAAGCAGCCGAGCATCGGCTCGGCTCTACAGGACCGGGTTCACGCCTGGCGCAGTGCAGTCACCCGCTGCGCCAGCTTCTTCGCCGAGATGCCGGTACGTGCACCCAGCTCCTGCGCGAACAGTGACACCCGCAGCTCTTCCAGGTCCCAGCGCAGCGCCTGCCATTGCGGGCGCTCGCGCAGGCCCTGCTGCTCACCCACCTGCAGCGCCTCCAGGAACGGATGCAGTTCCAGCATGCGTGCCTGGTCACGTGGGGGATCGCGCTTGGCACGCTCGGTGCGCAGGATCATCGCCTTCAGGTAGCGCGGGTACTGCGCCAGCGCGTCGGCTGGCGTATCGCGCAGGAAGCCGGGGTGGATCAGCCCGACCAGCTGCGCCTCCATGTCATCCAGATTGCCACGCGCCCAGCCCATCAGCGGTGCTTCCAGCATCGGCTTCAGTTCCGCTACCAGCGCCAGGATGGCCTCGGCCAGTTTCAGCCGCTGCATGGCTTCGCCGAACAACGCCTTGGCCGCATGCTCGCGACGCTGCTCGAATGCCTGCGTATCGCGGATCTCGCCCAGGCCATCGGCCAACACCGCGTTCAATGCGGCGTCGACCAGATCCCCCCGCAGGCGCTCCTGCGTTTCGATCGAGGCGTACAGCAGGCCGGTCTTGGCCGCTACCGGCAACTGCTTGCGCGCCTGCTTGATCTTCTCGCCGAGACCGATCTCCAGCAGTCGGCGCACGCCAAGCGGATGTGCTTCTTCGGCCTGCTGGCGGTCTGCGAAGATGCGCAGGGCCACGCTGTCGCCCTCGTCCAGCAGCGCCGGGTAGGCAGGAACACCCGCCTCGCCCGGTACCTGCAGCGGAATCGGCGTGGCCGGGAACGTGCGCAGGCCATCGGCGGCCATCTCGCGCCCCGCGCGTGCGGCGAAGGCATCACCGGCGCGGCCACCGAACGTCGCACGCAACGCCTCCAGATCGCGCGACGTTGCCAGTACCTTGCCGTTCTCGTCGCGCAGGCGAAGGTTCATGTGCAGGTGCGCTTCGATTGAATCCGGTTCGAAGTCAGTGGCTGCCACCTTGGCGCCGGTCGCGCGTGACAGGAAGCGCGCCAGCTCGCCGGTGATGGCGTCGGCACTGGGCTGCGGGAATGCCTCGAAGAATGCACGCGCGAAGTCCGGTGCGGGCACATAGTTGCGGCGCATCGCCTTGGGCAGGCTGCGGATCAACGCGGCCGCCTTGTCGGCAACGAAGCCCGGTGCCAGCCAGCCCAGCTGCACGGCATCCAGCGCGTTGAGCAGGTGCAGCGGCACGTCCAGAGTCACGCCGTCATCGTCGGCGCCCGGCTCGAAGCGGTAATGCAGCGGCAAGCGCGCCTGGCCCAGCGCCAGGTACTTCGGATAACGCTCCTGTTCGCTGCCCTCACCCGGCAACAGATCGACCAGCGACCAGTGCAGGGTCTTCCGCTGTTCCGGTGCCAGCCCCTTCCACCAGGTATCCAGCCCCGCGGCCGAATGGATCTGCGGCGGCACCCGGTCCAGGTACCAGCGGGCCTGCCAATCCTCGTCGGCAACAATGCCGGCGCGGCGCAGCTTGGCTTCTTCCTCGCGCGCGACCTCCAGCACCTTCTGGTTGTCGGCCACGAAGCTGGCGCGGGTGTTGATCTCGCCGGTCACCAGCGCCTGGCGCACGAAGATGTCGTGCGCTTCGCCCGGGTTGATGCGGCCGTAGTGCACTGGCTTTTTCGGCGCCAATACCAGCCCGAACAGAGTGATCTGCTCGGAGGCCAGCACCTGGCCCTGCGCGCGTGACCAGTGTGGATCGAAATGCTTGCGCAGCAGCAGGTGCGGCAGTTCGGCAATCACCCAGTCCGGCTCGATCGCCGCCAGGGTCATGCCCCATACCTTCTGCGTGTCCAGCAGGTTGGCCGCCAGCAGCCACGGCGGTGGCCGCTTGGACAGCGTCGAGCCCGGGAACGGCAGGAAGCGACGCTGGCGCGGCGCCTGGAAGTCGCCCTTGTCGGTGCGGTGACCGATCTGCGTCGGCAGGCCGGCGACCAGGGCGCGGTGCAGGGTCTGGTAGGCAGCGGCGCGCGCACGCTCACTGTAGCCACCACCGTCGGGGGCCTGATCCTTCTGCGCGCGTGCGGCAACCGGCGCAGGTGCAGTTTCAGCCTTGCCTTCACGGGCCAGGCGCGCGGCACGGTGCAGCTGGCCACGGGTGGCCTTTACTGCCGCCGCATCGTCGCGCGCAGCGGCCGGCGCACTGCTGCCAGCCAGCAACGGCGCCATCGACGCCTCGTTGGCTTCTTCCTTCCAGCCCAGTTCCTCGCACAGCAGGCGCAGCTGCCGATGCAGCTCGCGCCACTCGCGCATGCGCAGGAAGCCGAGGAAATGGCGGCCGCACCAGTCGCGCAGCTTCGATTGGGTCAGGTCTTCGTGGGCCTGCCGGTAGGCATCCCACAGGCGCAGCACGCCGACGAATTCGGAGCGTCCATCGGCGAACTGCGCATGCGCGCTGTCGGCCGCGCCACGCGCTTCCGGCGGCCGTTCGCGCGGGTCCTGGATGCCCAGGAACGAGGCGATCACCAGCATCGGCCGCAGGCAGCCAGCGGCCTGCGCGGCCACCAGCATGCGCGCCAGCTTCACGTCCACCGGCAGGCGCGCCATCTGCTTGCCGATCGCGGTCAGGTGACGCTCGCTGTCGATGGCGCCCAGTTCGGTCAGATGCTGCCAGCCGTCGGCCACCGCACGTTCGTCGGGGGCCTCCAGGAACGGGAAGTCCTCGATGCGTCCCAGGCCAAGCTGCAGCATGCGCAGAATCACCCCGGCCAGGCTGGAGCGCCGGATTTCCGGATCGGTGAATTCCGACCGAGCCTGGAAATCGGCTTCGGCGTACAGGCGGTAGCAGATACCCTCGGCTACACGGCCGCAGCGGCCCTTGCGCTGGTTGGCACTGGCCTGCGAGATCGGCTCGATGTGCAGGCGGTCGAGCTTGTTGCGCGGGCTGTAGCGCTTTACACGGGCGAAACCGGGATCGACCACGTAGCGGATGCGCGGCACTGTCAGCGAGGTTTCCGCCACATTCGTGGCCAGCACGATGCGGCGGTTCGAGCCGGGGTTGAACACGCGGTCTTGGTCTTGGTTGGACAACCGCGCGTACAGCGGCAGCACCTCGGTATTGCGGTACTTGCGGCGCTCCAGCGACTGGTGCGCATCGCGGATCTCACGCTCGCCCGGCAGGAAGATCAGCACGTCACCACGTGAATCCAGGCGGGTGATCTCGTCGATGGCCGACACGATGGCATCGTTGACCGTGCGCTCGCCCTGGTCTTCGCCTTCGCCTTCCAGCGCGCGGTAGCGCACTTCCACCGGGTAGGTACGGCCTTCGACGCTGATCACCGGCGCATTGTCGAAATGCTGGGCGAAGCGCTCGGTGTCGATGGTGGCCGAGGTCACGATCAGTTTCAGGTCCGGGCGCTTGCGCAGCAGCTGCTTCAGGTAGCCCAGCAGGAAGTCGATGTTGAGGCTGCGTTCGTGCGCCTCGTCGACGATGATCGTGTCGTAGTTCGACAGCCAGCGGTCGCTGGCGATCTCCGCCAGCAGGATGCCGTCGGTCATGAACTTGATGCGGGTGTCTTCGCCGACCTTGTCGTTGAAACGCACCTGGTAGCCCACCAGCTGCCCCAGCTCGCTCTGCAGCTCCTGCGCCACGCGGCTGGCCACCGCGCGTGCGGCGATCCGGCGCGGCTGGGTGCAGCCGATCATGCCGGCCTGGCCACGGCCGGCGGCCAGGCACAGCTTGGGCAGCTGGGTGGTCTTGCCCGAACCGGTTTCGCCAGCGATCACCACCACCTGATGGTCGCGGATCAGCTGGGTGATCGTCTCGGCTTCACGCGCAATCGGCAGCTGCGGGTCCAGAGTAATGGACGGCTGCTGTTGCGCCCGCGCCTGCCGGCGCTGCACCGATACCTGCAAGGCCTGCTCGAAGGTGGCGGCCAACGCCGCATCCTGCGGCTTGGCCTGGCAACGCGAGAGCATTCCCAGCAATCGTCCACGGTCGCGGCTCATGGCACCGTCAATGGCGGCACGCTGTTGGCGCTGGCGGGACTGCGGCATTTTGTCGATAGCGTTCATCAATCGGTTCGTTTAAAACTTTGAATGCGACCAGTCATCACGACTGATTTATTGTGAAGGCCAACGATTCCACAAGGAGGAACCCCATGGCGAAGACCAAGAGCACGACCAAGCCCAAGACCGGCAAGCAGAAGCTTGCGGCATCGGCACCGTCGGCCCCCAACATCGATATCGGGATCACCCAGGGCGATCGCAAGAAGATTGCCGACGGTCTGGCACGGTTCCAGGCCGATGCGTTCACGCTCTACCTGAAGACCCACAACTTCCACTGGAATGTGACCGGGTCGATGTTCAACTCGCTGCACACCATGTTCGAAACGCAGTACACCGAGCAGTGGGCGGCACTGGACGATGTGGCCGAGCGCATCCGCGCACTGGGCTTCAATGCCCCGGGCTCCTACCGGGAATTTGCTGCGCTGACCTCGATCGTCGAGGAGCCGGGCCTGACCGACAGTGCGGACTGGCGTGAAATGGTACGCCAGTTGGTGGTCGCCAACGAAGCGGTATGCCGTACGGCACGTGAAGTGCTGGATGTGGCCGACGACGCTGACGACGCCCCGACCGAGGATCTGATGACCCAGCGCCTGCAGACCCACGAGAAGTACGCCTGGATGCTGCGCTCGCTGCTGCAGTAAGGGTTGAGGGGGCTTCGGCAGGGCTTGCAGCCCTGCACCTGCCGAGGCAACGTCAAGTTCAACGTCAACGTCAAAAGCGGGTTTCCTGAGGGTTGGCGGGGTGGGTCCGGTTGAGGGGGACGCCGTAAACCCGTCCATGGGGGCTTGGTCGCGGCATCCATGCCGCTCACCCCCCTCAACCGGACCCACCCCGCCTTCGACAGTTTCCCGCGATCTGCCAGCAAAGCCTGGGGTCAGATCCGTTTTCCTGCGGAAAACGGATCTGACCCCATTTTGTTTGTCGATATCTGACAGATTCCATCCACGCATCGCGTGGATGGCCCCACCGTCAACGGGAATCTGTCGGGGGTGGGGCGGTGTGGGCTTGCAGGACCGTTGGCGCCATGGATGGCGCCATCGAGCCCCCATGGACGGGTTTACGGCGTGTCCTGCAAGCCCACACCGCCCCACCCAGCCAGCAGACAAGCCAGAGCCGGCTGTTGCCTTTGACGTTGCACCGGCTTGTAGCGGGTGCAGGGCGCAGCCCTGCCGAACCCCCGCCGGGGTAAACTAGCGGGATGGCTTCCCGTCCCGCGCACGACCTGCTCCGCCGCGTCTTTGGTTACGACGATTTCCGTGGTCCGCAGCAGGACATCGTGGAGCATGTGGCTGCCGGTCACGATGCCCTGGTCCTCATGCCCACCGGCGGCGGCAAGTCGCTGTGCTACCAGGTGCCGGCCCTGCTGCGTGACGGATGTGGCATCGTCATCTCGCCGTTGATCGCCTTGATGCAGGACCAGGTCGAAGCCCTGCGCCAGCTCGGCGTGCGCGCCGAGTACCTGAACTCGACTCTGGACGCAGAGACCGCCGGGCGCGTCGAACGCGAGCTGCTCGCCGGCGAGCTGGACATGCTCTATGTCGCTCCCGAGCGCCTGCTGACCGGCCGCTTCCTGTCACTGCTGTCGCGCAGCCACATCGCCCTGTTCGCCATCGACGAAGCGCACTGCGTGTCGCAGTGGGGCCACGACTTCCGCCCGGAATACCGCCAGCTGACCGTACTGCATGAGCGCTGGCCGGAGATTCCGCGGATCGCGCTGACTGCCACCGCAGACCCGCCAACCCAGCGTGAGATCGCCGAGCGGCTGGACCTGCAGGAAGCACGCCACTTCGTCAGCTCGTTCGACCGCCCCAACATCCGCTACACCGTGGTGCAGAAGGACAACGCCCGCAAGCAGCTGAGTGACTTCCTGCGCAGCCATCGCAGCGAAGCCGGCATCGTCTACTGCATGTCACGGCGCAAGGTAGAGGAAACCGCCGAGTTCCTGTGCACGCAGGGGTTCAACGCCCTGCCCTACCACGCCGGCCTGCCCGCGGAAGTGCGTGCAAACAACCAGCGCCGTTTCCTGCGCGAAGACGGCATCGTCATGTGCGCGACCATCGCCTTCGGCATGGGCATCGACAAGCCGGACGTTCGCTTTGTCGCCCATACCGACCTGCCCAAGTCGATGGAAGGCTACTACCAGGAAACCGGCCGCGCCGGTCGCGATGGCGAAGCCGCCGAGGCCTGGCTCTGCTACGGCCTGGGCGATGTGGTGCTGCTCAAGCAGATGATCGAGCAGTCCGAGGCCGGCGAAGAACGCAAGCAGCTGGAACGGGGCAAGCTCGACCACCTGCTGGGCTACTGCGAATCCATGCAATGCCGCCGCCAGGTGCTGCTGGCCGGATTCGGCGAAACCTACCCCGAGCCCTGCGGCAACTGTGACAACTGCCTGACCCCGCCAGCGTCGTGGGACGCGACCATTCCTGCCCAGAAGGCGCTCAGCTGCGTGTACCGCAGTGGCCAGCGTTTCGGCGTCGGCCACCTGATCGACGTTCTGCGCGGCAGCGAGAACGAGAAAGTGAGGCAGCAGGGCCACGACAAACTGAGCACCTACGCGATCGGCCGCGACCTCGACGCGCGCACCTGGCGCAGCGTATTCCGCCAACTGGTGGCCGCCAGCCTGCTGGAAGTGGACAGCGAGGGCCACGGCGGACTGCGCCTGACCGATGCCAGCCGCGATGTACTGACCGGACGTCGGCAGATCAGCATGCGTCGCGACGCCGTCAGCACCAGCACCGGCCGCGAGCGCAGTGCCCAGCGCACCGGCCTGTCGGTGCTGCCGCAGGACCTGGCGTTGTTCAATGCCCTGCGCGGCCTGCGTGCCGAACTGGCACGCGAACAGAACGTGCCCGCCTTCGTGATCTTCCACGACAGCACCCTGCGTAACATCGCCGAGCAGCGCCCGACCAGCCTGGACGAACTGGCCCGGGTCGGCGGCATCGGCGGCACCAAGCTGAGCCGCTACGGCCCGCGCCTGGTGGAGATCGTGCGCGAGGAAGGTTGACCGCCACGCGTTGCCGCGTTGGGCGCTCGCCGGGCATGGCCCGGCGCTACCCCTTCGCTGACAGCGCGCTGGTGTCCTCGTAGAGCCGAACCCACGCTCGGCTGCTGTTGCCGCACAAGCAGCCGAGCATGGGCTCGGCTCTACATACATTGGTGCTGCTCCAACCTTGAACCGGCCATTCAGCCGGAAGTGCATCCGCGCCCACTTGCAGCTAGATTAGTGTCATGTCCTTGGCCTCGACCCTGCTCCGTGTCGTGCTCATGCTCAGCCTGTTGCTCAACGGGCTGAACGCGGCCATGGCCAGTGGTCACGAGGAAATGGGCCGGATGGCCCACGCCGTAGCCGCTGCTGTTGAAGGTGGCACTCCTGATTGCCACCACCACGCCGGCATGCAGGCCGACGAGGCCCCGCAGGCCAAGGCCCCCGCCCACGACGCTCATTGCCAGATCAAGGACTGCGTGCGCAGCTGCGCCCAGCACCCGCTGCTGGTGGTGCTGCCGTTGCCGGTCATGGCTGGCCCGGCGTTGTCGCTGGCACCGCAGCCGATGCCGGCCAATGGCCGCCCGGCGCCGCCGCTGCCGCCGATCTCGCGCCCTCCCATCGGCTGATTCCACACGCACCGTGCGCCCTGCGCACTGGAGCCGGTTACCCGCCGGCGTCTTTCCGTGTCTGGAGTCACCCTCATGAATACCCGCATTCCCCCCGGCCCGGGCGCTGTGCCCATGCCGTCGCGCCGCCTGTTCGTACAGGGCCTCGCCGCCGGTGGCTTGGTTGCCGGCATCGCCGCTGTCGGCGTGCCGCAGCGCGCGCTTGCCGCCGCCAGCGCCGCCCCGCGCCTGGCCGGTGCCCCGGCCGTGCTCAGCGATACCCGCCTTGAACTGGCCATCGGCGAATCGCTGGCCAACTTCACCGGCCGCACCCGCCCGGCGATCACCGTCAACGGCTCGCTGCCGGCACCGATCCTGCGCTGGCGCGAAGGCCAGTCCGTGGACCTGTTCGTGCGCAATACGCTGGAACGCCACCCGACCTCGATCCACTGGCACGGCATCCTGCTGCCGGCCAACATGGATGGCGTACCCGGCCTGAGCTTCAACGGCATCGGCCCCGGTGAGACCTACCACTACCACTTCGACCTCAAGCAGTCCGGCACCTACTGGTACCACAGCCATTCGCTGTTCCAGGAACAGGCGGGGCTGTACGGCGCGCTGATCATCGACCCGGCCGAACCGGCGCCGTACCGGCATGACCGCGAGCACGTGATCATGCTGTCCGACTGGACCGACATGGATCCCGGCGCGCTGTTCCGGCGAATGAAGAAGCTCGCCGAGCACGACAACTACTACAAGCGCACCCTGCCCGACTTCCTGCGCGACGCGCGTCGCGATGGCTGGTCCGCCGCCCTGTCCGACCGCGGCATGTGGGGCCGGATGCGGATGACGCCCAGCGACATCTCCGACATCAACGCGCACACCTACACCTACCTGATGAACGGGACCGCGCCGGCCGGCAACTGGACCGGGCTGTTCCGCAGTGGCGAAAAGGTGCTGCTGCGCTTCATCAACGGCGCCTCGATGACCTACTTCGACGTGCGCATCCCCGGCCTGAAGATGACCGTGGTCGCCGCCGACGGCCAGTACATCCATCCGGTCAGCATCGACGAGTTCCGCATCGCCCCGGCCGAAACCTACGACGTACTGGTGGAACCCAGCGGCCAGGATGCCTTCACCATCTTCTGCCAGGACATGGGCCGCACTGGTTATGCCGCCGGCACCCTCGCCGTGCGCCATGGACTGCAGGCACCGATTCCCGCGCGCGATCCGCGCCCGTTGCTGACGATGAGCGACATGGGTCACGGCATGGGCGGCGGTGGCCACGGCCGCCACGACATGGCAGCAATGAAGGGCATGGAAGGCGGCTGCGGTGCCAGCATGGGCCACGGCGCACATGGCGGCGGCGAGACCGCCAGCAAAGCGCCAAAGCATCCGGCCAGCGAGCGCAACAATCCGCTGGTGGACATGCAGAGTTCGGCCACCGAGCCCAAGCTGGACGACCCCGGCATCGGCCTGCGCGACAACGGCCGCCAGGTGCTGACCTATGGTGCGATGCGCAGCCTGTTCGAAGACCCCGATGGCCGCGAGCCCGGCCGCGAGATCGAGCTGCACCTGACCGGCCACATGGAAAAATTCTCCTGGTCGTTCGACGGCATTCCCTTCGCCGGGGCCGAACCGCTGCGGCTGAACTACGGCGAGCGCATGCGCATCGTGCTGGTCAACGACACCATGATGCAGCACCCGATCCACCTGCATGGCGTGTGGAGCGACCTGGAAAACGCACAGGGTGAATTCCAGCTGCGCAAGCACACCATCGACATGCCGCCCGGTACACGCCGCACCTATCGCGTACGCGCCGACGCACTCGGCCGCTGGGCCTACCACTGCCATCTGCTGTACCACATGGAAGCGGGCATGATGCGCGAAGTGAGGATCGAAGAATGAGCCGCTCCCTCCTTTCCCCCAGCCTGCTGGCCTTGGGCCTGGCTGCTACGCTGCCGGTGTTCGCGCAGTCCCATGCCGGCCATGACATGGACACGATGGACGCGCCCGCGAAGGCCGTGAAGACGCCGGCCGAACAGGTCGATCATTCGAAGATGGATCATTCGAAGATGGACATGGGTGCGGCAGATCACGCCGGCATGGACCACTCGGCCATGGACCACTCGAAGATGGACCATGGCGCGATGCAGCCAGCGGCGATGGACCATTCCAAGATGGATCACGCGGCGATGGGGCACGGCACACCCGCACCGACCGAACCGCGCGAACCGATCCCGGTGCCCACCGATGCCGACCGCGCCGCCGCGTTCCCACCCATCGCGCACGGTGCGATGGAACACGCGCCGGAGATCAACAGCCTGCTGCTGATCGACCGTCTCGAACACTGGGATGGCAAGAGCAGCAACGGCCAAGCCTGGGAGGCCACCGGCTGGATCGGCGGCAACATCAACCGCCTGTGGCTGCGCACCGATGGCGAGCGTAGTCGTGGCCGCACCGAGTCGTCATCGCTGGAAGCGCTGTATGGCCGCAGCGTATCGCCGTGGTGGGACGTACTGGTCGGTGTGCGCCAGGATTTCCGCCCCGCCGATTCACGCACCTGGGCGGCGATCGGCATCCAGGGCCTGGCGCCGTACAAGTTCGAGAGCTCGGCGACGCTGTACATGGGCTCCGGTGGCCAGGTGCTGGCCAAGGCCGAGGTCGAGTACGACGTGCTGCTGACCAACCGCCTGGTCCTGCAACCCCTGCTGGAAGCTACAGTCGCGGCCAAGGACGAGAAGGAGTATGGCATCGGCCGTGGCCTGAACAAGGTCGAAGCCGGGCTGCGACTGCGCTATGAGTTCAGCCGCCGCTTCGCGCCCTACATCGGCATCAGCCACGAGCGCACGTTTGGCGACACCGCCGACTACGCCGGTGACCACGCGCGCGACACGCGCTGGGTGGCGGGCGTGCGCATGTGGTTCTGAGCAGCGTTACGTGAGCAGTGGCCAGCCCCGGCAGCCGCCGGGGCCGGCTACACTGCGCCACGTTCCAATGCAGGCACCGCCATGTCGTTGCAGATCCGCCGCGCCACCCTCGCCGACGCCGACGCGCTGTCGGTGATCGCCATCGCCACCTACACCGAGACCTGGGGCGACTCGTACCCACCGCAGGATCTGCACGATTTCCTGCAGGCGCACTACGGCATCGCACCGCAGCGGACCGAACTGTCCGACCCGCGCAGTGCGGTCTGGTTGCTGATGGACGGTGACTCGGTGGTCGGCTATCTCGCCGCCGGCGCCAACACCCTGCCGCATGCGGATGCGCGCGAGGGCGACATTGAGCTGAAGCGTTTCTACATCCTGGCCGCACACCAGAACGGCGGCCATGGCGCGCGCATGATGGATGCGTTCATGGCCTGGCTGGACCAGCCACACCGCCGCACCCTGTGGGTGGGCGTGTGGGAAGAGAACTTCGGCGCGCAGCGCTTCTATGCGCGCTATGGCTGCAGCAAGGCCGGCGAGTACGATTTCATCGTCGGCGACAGCCGCGACCGCGAATTCATCCTGCGCCGGCCCTGAGCAGCGTCAGAAATCGAACAGTTCGGAGAGGAAGCTCTCCTTCTTCTTTTTCTTGTAGCCCTGGCTGTACTGGCCACGGTTGTCATCATGGCGCTGGCCGAGATGACGGGTATCGCGATGCATCACCGGCGGCGGAGCGGCCTGCGGTTGCACAGGCGCTGGCGGCGGCATGGCGGCACCTGCACCGTCAGTGGCGCGCTCGATGATCTTGTCGAGTTCGCCACGATCCAGCCATACACCACGGCAGCTCGGGCAGTAGTCGATCTCGATGCCATGGCGTTCGGCCATCTGCAGGGTCTGGGTCTTGCACACGGGGCACAGCATCGGCATTGCTCCTGTCGGTCTGGCATCGACTGTACCTGCGCGGTGATGACTGTGCGGCAACGCATGACCGAAGGCACAGGGACTTCCGGCGCGTGCCGGTAATGCCGAAGGGCCCGACACTGCGGACTTGTCCCGCAGGGAGTGCGTACATGACAGTGTTGTCCCGCTTGCCCACCGCCACACGTCTGTTGCTGGTCCTGCTGGGCGTTGGTCTGGGCCTGAACCTGCGCGATATCGCCGCAGCCGCAGGAACTCCCATTCCCGCCCTGCCCCTGCCCTATGGCGGCAGCCTGCTGGACAACGCACTGGCAGTGCTGGTTGCGCTGCTGCTGGCTACGCTGCTGCGCCCCCGCGGCATTGGCCTGCTGGCCAGCCTCGGCCTACGTGGAAACGGCTGGCGCGGTCCGACGTGGGTGCTGCTGGCCAGCCTCCCCTGCTGGCTGGGACTGGCGCTGCTCGGCACCCCGAACACGGCGCTGACCGCGCTGGACGCCACGATGCTGGCCGTGCTGTTCCCGCTGGCCGAGGAAGTGCTGTTCCGCGGCCTCGGCTTCGTGTTGCTGGTGAAGATCGTGCGCGGCCCGTGGCCGCTGCTCGCGCTGCCGCAGGCGGTGCTGTTCGGCATGGTGCACTGGCTCGGCTTCGGTGGGTTCGACGGTGGCGGCATCGCGTTGTTCATTGGCGCGGTCATCGCGTTCGGCGGCTTCATCTTCGCTTGGCTTGATCACCTGGACGGCGACACCCTGTGGTGCGGCCTGGTCCTGCACGTTTCGATGAACCTGGCCTGGAATGTGTTCAGCCTCGATGATGCCGTTGCACTGGGCTGGCAGGCTACCGGCCTGCGCATCGGCACGGCCCTGCTCGCGGTCACGATCCTGGCCTGGCACGTGCGTCGCCGGCGCCAGTCGCGGTTGTAACGCCCACTTAGCTTGCCGTGCACGCCGGGATCACTACCGGCTTGCGCATACTTGCGCGCCTTTCGCTCCCCCTGTTGTCCGGAGTTGCCGCGTCATGTTGCTGTCCAAGCGCTTTGTGGAACCGCGCGTCCTGCTGATCGAGGACGCCGAGGAAACCCAGGAACTCAGTCGTCTCGCCCTGGAAAGCCAGGCCTGCCAGGTCACCGCTGTCAGCAGCGCCGAGGCCGCACTGGGCCTGCTCAACGCCGGCGAACCGTTCGACCTGCTGTTCACCGACGTCTGCCTGGGCGGCATCAGCGGCATCGAAACCGCCAACCGCGTGCGCGAGCACCTGCCGCAGCTGCCGATCCTGGTAACCTCCGGCATGGACCAGCACCGCGTGCTGCCGCAGTTGCGGGAGGGCATCCACTTCCTGCCCAAGCCGTACAGCATGAGCGAGCTGCTCGATGCCATCCGCCTGTGTTTCCGCCATGCGGCGGATGCCACGTTGATGCCGCCGCCGCAGGCCAGCGCGGCCTGAGGCAATCATCCACGCATGGCGTGGATGCGACCGGTCATCAACCGCCGGTGTACGGCCCTTCGCCCGGCATCACCTCCAGCAGTGCACGAGTGATCACCCGTGGGTAGACCGTGAGATGGTCCTCGCCGTCGATCACCACGTTGTCCACCTGCAGCTTGCGGCCACTGCGCTGCAGCTGGGTGGTGAAGTCCGCGGTCTGCCGCAGCATGTCGTTGCCTGTTGAATAGCGCGGCCCTGGCTTGTCCGTCTCGTAGCTGCCCACCGACAGCAGCACGCGCGTGGGCTGCACCGGAATCACGGCAGCATCCTGCATGCGCGGCAGCAGAAGCTGGTCGAACCACAACGAAGGACTCGACAGGATGTAGGTGCTGAACATGTCGGGTTGCGTGGTCAGCACGTAGGCGCCGAACAGCGCACCATAGGAATGGCCGGCGAACAGGCGCCGGGCGGGGTCGGTGCGATAACGCGCATCGACCATCGGCAGCACCTGTGCCGCCAGGAAATCACGATAGTGCGCGGCACCGCCGTAGGTGACGTCATCGCTGTAATAGCCCTCAGCAGTACGCGCCGGATTACTGGGCGTGTAGTCGCGCGAGCGACTCTGCTTCGAGGTCAGGCCTTCCTGCGGTGGCAGCCCAACCAGGATGAAATTCTCGATGTTGATACCCTGCTGCCCCACCAGATTGCGCACGCTGCGCACCAGCGGGAAGCTGTAAAGCGCATCGGTCACGTACAGCACCGGATAGTGCTTCTCAGGGTGTGCGGCATAGTCGGCCGGCAGCGCCACCCAGATCGGGTAATCGCGGCCCACAGGATCGTGCACGCGCAATGCTTCGGTATCTGGCAGCACCACGCCCGGCACGGCGGCTGCCGCGCTTTCCTTCGCGTCACTTTGCGTTGCCGGTGGCGCCACCGACATCGCGCAGCCACTCACGGCCAGGCAGGCCGCCACACTCCATCCACGCACACGCTGCATCCACGCTCTCCCGTTGCGGGCGGCGCACCCGGGTGGCGCCGCTACCGCATCCTCACACGTCGTGCGATGCAGTGCCACGCCGGGTCAGGGCGAGGCCGGCGGCGGCGCCGGGAACAGCGTGCGCAGCGCCTGCAGGGCGGCCGGGTGATAGATCGTGGCGTGGGTTTCCTCAGGCAGCGGCAGGTACTTCATCAGCGGCGACGGCGAAGCCTGCTGCAGCAACTCGGCCAGTCGCGCAGTGGATGCGGCCAGTTCCGGCTGTCCGCTGCTGGCCAGGAACACACGGGGCTGCGCGCGCGTCACAGCCGGCAGCTGCTTGGCCGCAGCGGCCAGCATCGTGCCCCGGTTCCACCACAGGCTGGGGTCCAGCGCGATGTAGCTGTTGAACAGTGTCGGTTCCTGCAGCAGCGTCTCGATCACGAACAGGCCGGCCAGCGATTCACCAATCAGCGCACGCTCGTCGGTGGTCGGGTAGCGCAGACGCACCTGCGGCATCAGCTCATCGCGCAGGAAGCGGCGGTAGGCCGCCGATCCACCGATGCGCGGCGCGATCTTCTGGTCCTGCGGGTCGTTGCTGGGGCCGGTCATGTCGCGGCGACGCTCGGTGTTTTCGATGCCGACCAGCAGGAACGGGCGCATGCTGCCGTTGCCGGTCAACACCTGCACCAGCCCGGCCACATGCAGGAAGTCCTCGCCGATGCCGCCATCGGCCATGTACAGCACCGGCAACGGCGCTTTCGGATCCAGGCCCCACGGCTGCGGGCGATAGACGTTGATGCGGCGGGTTTCGCCCAGCGCCTTCGATTCAATGCTGAAGGTCTCGCCGATCACCAGTGGGGCGGCGGCATCGGCCAGCGCGGGCGGTGCAGTTTCGGCGGCCATCAGGGGCGCGACGGAGACAGCGGACAGCAGAAGCGACAGCACGATCAAGCGCATGGGGTAAGCCATCCTGGGAAAGATGCCGAGCATAGCGTCAGGGCCGGCGCGTTGGCGGTTTCGGCATGCTCGCTACCGCTGCCAGATGCTCAGTAGATCCAAGCCCTGCGTGGATGAGAGGAACACCTGCACCACGAACGGGCCCATACTCGGGCCAGACCGCACCGTAGTCCAATCGAAACCTACAAGGAGGTACGCATGTTGAATGCCCTGGTCATCGCAGCGCTGGCTTCAGGCCCCGCTGCATCTGCACCGTATGCTGACTGCCTGCTCGGCAACATCCAACCCGGCCTGTCCGACCGTGCGGTACAACTGGTGCAACAGGCCTGTGCCTCGAAGTATCCGGAAAGCTTCGTCGCATCTGCAGAACTGGAACGCCGGATCAGCGCGCAGCGCCGGGCAGACTTCGAGGCGGCTCAAGCGGAAGCGGCGCGTTCCGCGAATGCGGCAGCAACGGCCGCACAGGAGGCTGCCGACGCAGCAGCCGCAAAAGCCAAGGGAATGCGGACGAAGTAGAGGCACCGGACCAGGGCAACAAAAAAGGCACCGCTTGGCGGTGCCTTCCTGAATGACCTGGGTCACTGGATGCAATGGTGGGCCGTGAAGGATTCGAACCTTCGACCAAAAGATTAAAAGTCTTCTGCTCTACCGACTGAGCTAACGGCCCATTGCACTTCCCCGGCCTTTCGGCGGGGTGGGCATTCTACCCTACTTTGCCGGGCCGGGTGAAACCCCGATGTGTTGCGGGTGCCGGCCAGCGGCCGGCACTACCCGGCCAGGCGAGCCCGCTTAAACCTTCCGGGCCTCCTGCGCATCCCAGGTATGATCCCCGCTCGGAGCCACGGATGCGCCTGCCCTTCAGCCTGATTGCTGCCTTGCTGCTGCCGTGTTCGGTACTGGCCGCCCCGTCCCAGGTCGTCACCGATGATATCGGCCGCTTCTGGGCCACCTATGACGCGGTGCGCGCCGAGCCTGATGCTGAGCGTCAGGTGGCGCTGGTCCAGCAGCGCTACATCGATCCGGGCAGCCCTGGACTGCATGCGCTGATGCAGGTGCGCAACTACACCGCCCGCGAATACGCCGAGGCCATGAACGCGTGGCCGCGCTTCTGGACCTCGGTACGCCCGCTCACCGCCAACGCGCAGCAAGCCAGTGCCTCGCTGGAGCGCGATCTGGCCGCGTTCCGTGCGCTCTACCCTGCTCTGCGCCCGGCCACCATCACCTACGCGGTGGGCGTGCTGCGTACCGGTGGTACCACGCTGGGTGACAAGGTGCTGATCGGCGCGGAGATGGCGCTGGGCGATGAGCACGTGGACGTTAGCGAACTCCCGGCGAAGATGCGCGACCGCCTGCGGATCTTCTACGACAGCCGGCCGGGCGCGAACAACGCGCAGAACAACCTGCACGAGTACGTGCACACGCAGCAGCGTGAGACCACGGGTAGGCTGGCCCAGTACGCGGTGCGCGAGGGCGTGGCCGAGTATTTGGCGGAGCGCATCAGCGGGCGCCGGCCGGCACTACCCTTCTACGACTACGGCGCAACACACGAAGCGGACATCCGCACGCGCTTCATTGCTGAGATGGATGGGGAAAATCTCGACAACTGGCTGTACAACAGCGCCCGCAATCCGTTCGGGGTGAGTGATGTGGGCTACTACGCCGGCTACCGCATCGCGCAGGAGTACATGCGGCAGCAGGCCGATGAAAAGGCGGGCATCGCGCGGATGATCGAGCTGGACTACAACGATCCCGAGGCGGTGCGTGCCTTCATCGCGGCATCGGGGTGGTTGCGGCAGCGGTAGCGCCGGGCCGTGCCCGGTGGAAGTGCCAACCAAGGTTGGCAACTACCAGAATCAAACCTGCCGGCGTATCCGCGGTCAGGCGTACAGCGTCGGGTCGGCTACACCGGCCTCGGTGAAGCCCTGCGCGCGCAGGCGGCAGGCGTCGCAGTGGCCGCAGGCGGCGCCGTTGGCGTCGGCGTTGTAGCAGGACACGGTGAGGCCGAAGTCCACGCCCAGGCGTACGCCTTCGCTGACGATCTGGCCCTTGCTGAGGAACTGCAGCGGTGCGTGCACTTTGATGCCCGCGCCTTCCACGCCGGACTTGGTGGCCAGGTTGGCCAGCGCCTGGAACGCGGCCACGAACTCGGGGCGGCAGTCCGGGTAGCCGGAGTAGTCCACGGCGTTGACGCCACAGAAGATGTCGTTGGCACCGAGCACTTCGGCCCAGCCCAAGGCCAGCGACAGCATGATGGTGTTGCGCGCCGGTACGTAGGTGACCGGGATGCCGGCACCGCCGGCTTCGGGCACGTCGATATCGTCGGTCAGCGCCGAGCCACCGATGCTGCGCAGGTCCACGTCCACGGTCTTGTGCGCGATTACGCCCTGGGCCTTGGCCACGCGGGCGGCGGCGTCCAGTTCAGAGGTGTGGCGCTGGCCGTAACGCACACTCAGGGCATGCACGGCAAAGCCCTGTTCCTGGGCCATGGCAATGACGGCGGCTGAATCCATGCCGCCGGAGAGAAGCACGACTGCCTTCTTCATGGGTCAATCTTCCGGTTTGGGGGAAAAGCCAGCACGCTGTCCCGCGCCGGAGCTACATCAGGGAACGCTGCGTGGGCTCATCGGCCCGGTTCGTCGTTCCACAGGATTTTATGCAACTGCATCTGGAACCGCACCGGCAGCCGGTCTTCCACGATCCAGTCGGCCAGCTGGCGCGCGGTGATCTCGCCTTTGCTGGGCGAGAAGAACACGGTGCAACGCTTCACCAGGTCGTGCTCGGCCAGCATGGTCTTGGCCCAGTCGTAGTCCTCGCGGCTGCAGATGACGAACTTGATCTGGTCGCGCGCGGTCAGCAGCGGCAGGTTTTCCAGGCGGTTGCGGGCAGCTTCGGCCGAACCGGGCGTCTTGATGTCGACCACGCGCGACACGCGCGGGTCCACCGCGCTGACGTCCAGTGCGCCGGAGGTTTCCAGCGAGACGTCCATGCCGGCATCGCACAGCTTCTGCAGCAGCACCAGGCAGCGCTTCTGCGCCAGCGGCTCGCCACCGGTCACGCAGACATGGCGCACGCCCTGGGCGAGCACCTCGGCCACGATGTCGTCGATGTCCCACCAGGTGCCACCATGGAAGGCGTAGGCGGTGTCGCAGTACTGGCAGCGCAGCGGGCAGCCGGTCAGGCGCACGAACACGGTCGGCCAGCCGGCGGTATCGGCTTCGCCCTGCAGCGAGGTGAAGATCTCGGTGATCTTCAGGCGTGGCAGCGGCGACTGCACGATCTCGCTGGGTGTGGCGGCGGCGCTGGACGGGGTAACGGCGGTCATGGCGGGACTTCTTGGTGGGACACGTGGCGGATGGGCTACCGTGGCCGGTAACGAAAGCAGCCGAGCATGGCTCGGCTCTACAACAGCGGCCGGTCGGGCATGGCCCGGCGCTACCGGATCCGGACGGGTTTGCCGGTCCGGAAACGAAAGCAGCCGAGCATGGGCTCGGCTCTACAGGACACGTATTGTACGCCCGGTCAGTGGATCAGCGGATCTGCTTGCCGAGGCGGATCGACTGCAGGCGGTCCTGCGCGGTGCGCGCGGCGTCCGAGCCGGGGTACTGCGCCACGACGGTCTCCAGCGTCTGCTGGGCCTGGTCGACCTTGCCCTCGCCGTACTGCGAGAGGCCGACCTTGAGCAGGCCGCCAGCGGCCTTGTCGTGGGTCGGATAGCGCGAGAGCAGTTCACGGAACTGAGTCTCGGCCATCGGGAAATTGCGGGTGGCGTAATAGCTCTCGCCCAGCCAGTACAGCGCGTTCGGCGCGTAGACACCGTTCGGGTACAGCTGCAGGAAGCTCAGGAACAGCTGCGCCGAATCATCGTACTTGCCGGCCTTCAACGAATCGAAGGCGACGTTGTAGGTGGTGCGCTCGTCGCCGGTGGCGGCAAGGCTGCCGGCATCACCATGGACGGAAGGCGGCCGCTCGGAAGTGGCCGCCGCTGCGGGTTTTGCCGGGGCCGGGGCGGCCTTCGGCGCGCTCGCCGGAACGGGCGGCAGGGCCGGGGCGGCATTGCCCCCTTCCAACCGGTTCAGGCGGCTGTCCAGATCCAGGTACTGGTCCTGGGCGGACTGCTTGAGCTGGGCGTTGTCGTGCTGCAACTGCTCGATCGAGGCCTGCAGGCTGGTCACCTGCTGCCGCAGCTGGTTGATCTGGTTCAACAGGTCCTGGTTGGCACTGTTGTTGTACATCTGCTGCTCGATCGCGCCGACACGGTCGGCCAGACTCTGTCGCTGTGCATGCGCCGGTGCGGCAGCCACGAGGGCTGCCGCAACGACCAGCATCAATTTGATGCCAATGCGCATGGATTACTGCGCGGTGTAGACGATTTCGACGCGACGGTTCTGCGACCAGCAGGACTCGTTCGACTCGGTGCAGACCGGACGCTCTTCACCGTAGGACACGACGGTCAGCTGCGAAGCCGAGCCACCGTTGGCCTGCAGCGCCGAGTTGACGCCGTTGCCACGACGCTCGCCCAGGGCCTGGTTGTACGCGCGCGAACCGCGCTCGTCGGTGTGGCCCTGCAGGGTGATGCGCGAGGACGGACGGTCACGCAGGTACTTGGCGTGGCAAGCCATGATGGCCTGGAATTCCGGCTTCACGTCTTCCTTGTCCAGGTCGAAGTAGACAACGCGCTGACGCAGGCAGGCATCGGTGTCCAGGTCGCCCGGGCCGTACAGGCCGGAGGTGGACGGACCGGTCGGGGTGGTGGTCGAGGTGCCGGTGTCAACCGGAGCCTGCGGCTCTTCCTTGACCTTCTTCGAGCAACCGGCCAGGACGGCCACAGACAGCAGGGAAACAAGCAGAACGCGGGTGGACTTGTTCATGGCGATACCTTTGTGGCTCCTAGGCCGATGAGGGGATCAAGACAGCGAAAATATTAACACTCTTTTAGCGCTGGGTACGGTATGGGGACCATGCCGGTTCGCGCACATCTCCGTCAGCCAGAACCAACCGCTGGCGCACGCGCGCATCGGCCGAAACGGCGTACAGCACACCACGGCCACCCTCGCGGGCGGCGTACAACACCATGCTTGCGTTGGGCGCAAAGCTCGGAGACTCATCCAGCGAACCGGGGGACAGCGTGCTCCAGCGGGGCGAACCCAGCGAGCTGTCCATCATCGCGATCTTGTAGCTGTTGCCCGAGCCCTGGGCGACGGCGATCTTCTTTCCATCGTAGGACACCGAAGGCTTGGCGTTGTAGTTGCCCTGGAAGGTCACGCGCTCGGCGCTGCCGCCGCCCGCACCCACCTTGTAGACC
The DNA here is from genome assembly GCF_037203745.1 of Stenotrophomonas sp. CCNWLW162. NCBI lineage: Bacteria > Pseudomonadati > Pseudomonadota > Gammaproteobacteria > Lysobacterales > Lysobacteraceae > Stenotrophomonas > Stenotrophomonas sp. CCNWLW162. Next base: position 55,005 of record NZ_JBBCBL010000005.1, read on the forward strand.
TGCGGACGGCCACCGCGGTCGGAAGTGAAGTACACCGCGCTGCCGTCCGGCGCCCAGGTCGGCTCGGTGTCGATGGCGAAGTGGTTGGTCAGCTGGGCCAGCTGCTTGCTGCCCAGGTCCATCACGTAGATTTCCGGGTTGCCCGAACGCGACAGGGTCAGGGCCAGCTTGCGGCCATCCGGCGAGAACGCCGGGGCGCTGTTGATGCCACGGAAGCTGGTGACCAGCTCACGCGCGCCGGTGCCGATGTTCTGGATGTAGATGGCCGAGTTGCCACGTTCGAAGCTGACATAGGCCAGCTTGCTGCCATCCGGGCTCCACGACGGCGACAGCAGCGGCTCGGCCGAACGCACGATGGTCTGCGGATTGAAGCCGTCGGAGTCGGCCACCATCAACGCATAGCGCATGGCATCGCCCTTGCCGCTGGCGGTCACATAGGCGATGCGGGTCCAGAAGGCGCCGCGCACACCGGTGATCTTCTCGTAGATGGCATCGGCCATCTGGTGGGCGACGTCACGCATGGCATTGCCACGGGCGGTCATCGCCAGGCCCAGCAGGCGCTCGCCCTTGGGCACGTCGAACAGCTCGTACTCGACGCGGTAGGCGCCGGCACCGGCGTCGAGCACGCGGCCGACCACGATGTAGTTCTGCTTCAGCGCGCGCCAGGTGGCGAACTGGATGTCGCCGCCGCGCACCGGCTTCTCGACGATCTGCGCTTCCGGCAGCGTGCGGAACTGGCCCGAACGCTCAAGGTCGGCACGGACCACGCCGGCGACGTCGGTCTGCGGTGCGGCCGAAGACCCCTGGTAGGGCATCGGCACAACGGTGATCGGCAGCGCGGAGGCATTGCCGCCGATGATGTCGATATCCAGCCCCTTCTGCTGCGCAACGGCAGCAAAGGGCAGCAACAGGGCCGCAAACACGGCAAGCCAGCGAGGCATCTTTTTCATGGAGCGCTCAATAGGGGGAAACCGGAACGAGGGATAGCAAAGCGGAAGTGAACCGCTTCGCAATCATGAACCAAGGGTACGTGAATTCCGGGTCAGTTCCAGCCCGTTCTCTCACGCACCGTTAACGTCGTGGCTAACATCGCACCCACCGGCCTCGTCGGCCCCGATCACGGCCCCCTCGAAAGGCGGCGTTCCCGGGCGACACCCAGCCTGCCCGGCTGAAACCGGGCCCGCCAGAGGCAAGCGCGACATCCGTGGGCGCAGGTGGCCCGACGGCCACCCTGCCCTGCCCGCCTCAGCGATCCTGGGCGGTAAAGGTGAAGTTGAGCGTGCGCGCGAACACAGACTCGAACCCGCGGTACGGCAGCGGCTGGGCGTTGAGCACCGCGGCCTCGATCGAACGCCTGCCGGCCTCGTCGTATGGGCAGTTCGGGCTGACCTTGGCCTGCATCACCGTGCCACCCGGAATCTGGGTGATGGTAATGGTGCAGCGCTGGCCCAGTGGCACCGTATCCGGACGTACCCACTGCGACAGCACCTTGGCCTGGATCGCGGCGGCGTACTTGGCAGAAAGGTCATCGCTGGTGCCACCACCACCGCCAGCCGGCTGTGCCGCACCACTGGCACCGGCGGCGGCGCTGCCGGCGGCGTTGCGCGCGGCGGCGACCTGGCGCAGCTTCTGCTCGGCCAGCTTGGCTTCCTTCTCGGCCTGCTCGCGGCGGGCGCGGATCTCGGCGATCTTCTTCTGCTTTTCGGCCTCGGCCTTGTCAGCCGCCACGCGTTCCTGCTCGGCCTGCTTCTTCTTCTCGTCCGCTTCCTGCTGCTTGGCCAGGCGCAGCTTCTGCTCCGCTTCTTCCTGACGCTTGCGTTCGGTCAGGTCGATCTGCTCCTGGCGGCGCTTGGCTTCCTGTTCCTGCTTGGCCTTCTCCTGCGAGATGGCCAGTGCGCTCACCGCTTCCTGATCCTTGGTGTCCGGCTGCGCGACACGCTCCTGCGCCTGCTGCTGCTGAGGCGTGGGGGCGTCCTGCGGGCGCGGCTCGGGAATCGGCTGCGGCGGCGGGATGGTGTCTTCCGGCACCGGGATCGGCTCGGCCACCGGCGGTGGCAGGTCTTCCAGCTTCTCCGACTGGCGCAGGGCCTGGCGCGCGGCAGCGGCCTCGGACGAGGACAGCGCCAGGCTGGCCTCGACCGACGGATCGCCGGCGGCGGCATCGGTGTTGCGCTGGGGCGACCACAGCCAGGCGCCGATAAAGATCAGCGCGACCAGCAGGTGCACCAGCACGGCCAGGGCCAGGGGCAGGCCCCAGCCGGGTTCGCGCTGATGCGGGGGTGGCAGGGCGTCAGCGTGCATCGGTGGCCAGGCCTACCTTGTCTACCTTGGCGCGCTTGATCACATCCATCGCGGCAATGACTTTTTCATAGGCCACGGCACGGTCGGCGGCGACGATCACGCGCACGCCCTTGTCCTGGGCAGCGATGCCGGCCAGGCGGCCTTCCAGTTCCTCGGCCGACACGGCGGTCGGCTCCTTGGCGTCAGGCAGCTTCAGGCTGAGCTGGCCGTCCTGGCGCACCGAGACGATCACCGGGTCCTGCTTGCTCTCCAGCGCCTTGGCGTTGGAGTTGGGCAGGTCGACATCAAAACTCAGGGTGAGCAGCGGCGCGGTGACCATGAAGATGATCAGCAGCACCAGCATGACGTCGATGTAGGGAACGACGTTGATTTCCGATTTCAGCTTGCGGCGCTTGCGGCGACCGATGGCAGCGGACATGGCATGGACTCCCGGGTCAGGCGCTTACTCGTCGCCAGCGCTCTGGCGCTGCAGGATCGAGCTGAACTCGTCGGCGAAGGTCTCGAAACGCACCGACATGCGCTCCACGCGGGTGGTGAAGCGGTTGTAGGCCCACACCGCCGGAATCGCCACGAACAGGCCGATGGCGGTGGCGAACAGTGCTTCGGAGATGCCCGGCGCGACGGCGGCAATACCGGCCTGCGCACCGCTGCTGATCATGTCGTGCATGGTCACCATGATGCCGAACACGGTGCCGACCAGGCCCACGTAGGGGGCGGTCGAGCCGATGTTGGCCAGCAGTTCCAGGTTGCGTTCGAGCTGGTCGACTTCGCGCGTGTAGGTGGTGCGCATGGCACGCTGCGCGCCTTCCAGCTGCGCACGGCCGTCCAGCCGGCGCTTGTCGCGCAGGCGGCTGTATTCGCGGAAGCCGGCTTCGAAAATCGCCTCCAGGCCTCCGACATTGCGGCTGCGGTCGGTGGCAGAGCTGTACAGCTTGCCCAGGTCGGCGCCGGACCAGAAGCGGTTCTCGAACTCGTCGGCTTCGCGCGTGGCCTGCTTGAAGATGCGGGCCTTGCGGAAAATGATCACCCAGCTGACGAACGAGCCGACCAGCAGCGCCAGCACGATGATCTTCACCGGCAGGCTGGCCTTGGCCATCAGTTCGAGGTAGTTGATGCCGCCGCCGGTGGTGGCCTGGGCAAGGGTCTGTGTCGCGGCGTTGCTGACGTCGGCCGGCAATGCCTCGGTGACCGTGGCCTGCAGGGCCAGGAGCGTTGCGATCATCCGTTGTTCCTCAATGTTCGGATTCGGGGTGGAGGTGGGGTTTCAGCACGGCAAGGACGGCTTCGTCCATGCCACGCGGGCGAAAACTGGCCGCTTCCAGTGCGGCGATGCGGACCTGGGCCGACAGCAGCAGCTCGCCGTCGCGCAGGATCTGCTGGTCGAAGGCCATGCTGGCCTTCTTCAGCTGGACCAGCGTTGCGCTCACCTGCAGGGTGTCATCCAGCCGTGCCGGCTTGATGAAATCCATCTGCATCGAACGCACCGCGAAGACCATCCCGTGCTCGGCACGCATGCGCTCCTGGCCATAGCCCAGCGCACGCATCCATTCGGTCCGGGCCCGTTCCATGAAGGCCACGTAGCGGGCGTGGTAGACCACGCCACCTGCGTCGGTATCTTCCCAGTAAATGCGTGTCGGCCAACTGAATCGGGGCTCAACCGACATCGGGAACCTCGGCGAACAGGTCCTGCGGCGGGTTCTTCGGCTTCAGGCCCATGTGCCGGTAGGCCTTGTGGGTGGCCATGCGGCCACGCGCGGTGCGCACCAGGAAACCCTGCTGGATCAGGTACGGCTCGACCACGTCTTCCAGCGTGCCGCGCTCTTCAGACAGCGCCGCAGCAAGCGATTCGATGCCGACCGGGCCGCCGTCGAAGTAATCAACCATGGTCTTGAGCAGTCGCCGATCGAGCTCGTCGAAGCCTTCCGGGTCGACCTTGAGCATCTTCATCGCAGCCTGAGCCACGGCTTCGTCGATGTGGCCGCCGGCCTTCACCTGCGCATAGTCGCGCACGCGGCGCAGGAGGCGGTTGGCGATACGCGGGGTGCCGCGCGCGCGGCGCGCGATCTCGCCAGCGCCATCGGCGGTGCAGTCGATGGCCAGGATCGCCGCCGAGCGGCGCACGATGCGGGTCAGCTCTTCAACGCTGTAGAACTCCAGGCGCTGGACGATGCCGAAGCGGTCGCGCAGCGGCGCGGTCAGCAGACCGGCACGGGTGGTGGCACCGATCAGGGTGAACGGCGGCAGGTCGATCTTGATCGAGCGGGCGGCGGGACCCTCGCCGATCATGATGTCGATCTGGAAGTCTTCCATCGCCGGGTACAGCACTTCCTCGACCACTGGCGACAGGCGATGGATTTCGTCGATGAACAGCACATCGTGCGGCTGCAGGTTGGTCAGCAGTGCGGCCAGATCGCCGGCCTTTTCGATCACCGGGCCAGAGGTGACCCGCAGGGCCACGCCCAGTTCGTTGGCGATGACATGGCTGAGCGTGGTCTTGCCCAGGCCGGGCGGCCCGAAGATCAGCACGTGGTCCAGCGCGTCGCCACGCCCCTTGGCCGCCTGGATGTAGATCTCCATCTGCTCGCGCACCGGCACCTGGCCGAGGTAGTCGGCAAGGCGCTTGGGGCGGATGCTGGCGTCGGCGGCGTCATCCTCGCGGGTGGCGCCGGCGGCGATGATGCGGTCGTCGGTCATGTGCTGATTATGCGGCAAAAGTACGGGTTTCGGCCGGGCTGCGCCCGGCACCCGCAGAAGACGAAGCAACGTCAAAGGCCGGGCTACTGAGGAATGGCGGGGTGGGTCCGGCAGCGGGGGACGCTGCAAGTACGTCCATGTAAGCTCGGTCGCCGCATCCATGCGGCTCACGCCCCCGCAACCGGACCCACCCCGCCTTCGACAGTTGGCCGCGATCTGTTGGAACCTGCTGCTGATGGTGGGTGCCGACCGTCGGTCGGCACGGGGCGGATCTGGTAGGTGTCGACCTTGGTCGACACGGTAGATCCACGCCATGCGCGGATAGACCTGAGGAGCCGAGTGGACTCTGCTTCCAGAGCGCACCGTCTCCGCAAGCGGAGCCCCCTTGTTGTTCAAGGGGGCGCGCCGACAGGCGGGGGGATAAGGTGGAATGCGGGCGGGGCCCACGATTTGCGCAGCAAATCGTGGGACGTAGCGCAGGTGGAGATTAAATCTCCACCTGCGCTCCGAGCTCCACCAACCGGTTGCCCGGAATCCGGAAGAACCCAGTCGCCGGGGCGGCGTTGCGATGCATCAGCGCGAACAGCTTGTCGCGCCAGATCGGCATGCCGCGGTTGGCGGTGGCGACGATGGTTTCGCGGCTGGCGAAGAAGGTGGTGTCCATCGGGTCGAAGTAGATGCCGCCGTGGTCGCACGAACGCATCAGCGCCAATGGTACGTCCGGAGTCTCCATGAAGCCGAAGCGCACGTAGACCCGGTAGAACTCGTCGCCCACCGATTCAATCTTGAGGCGCTGCCCCTCCGGCGCATACGGTACCGGCAGGGTCACCACGTGCAGGAACACGTTGCGCTCGTGCAGCACCTTGTTGTGCTTGAGGTTGTGCATCAACGCATGCGGGGCCACGGTCGGATCGGCGGTCAGGAACACGGCCGTGCCCGGTACGCGTACCGGCGGCGCCAGCATCAGGCCCGGCAGGAAGGTGTCGATGCGGATGCCGTCCTTGCGGATCTCGTCGCGCAGCAGTTCGCGGCCACGGCGCCAGGTGCGCATCATGGTGAACAGGAAGATGCCCAGCACCACCGGGAACCAGGCGCCCTGCAGCAGCTTGGCGCCGTTGGCGATGACAAAGCCCAGATCGATGATGAAGAACACCACGCACAGCGGCAGGATCCAGTTGCGTGCCTTGGGCCACAGCGAACGTGCGACCAGGGCCAGCAGCAGGGTATCGATCAGCATGGTGGCCGACACCGAGATGCCGTAGGCCACGGCCAGGTTGGACGAGCTGCGGAAGGCCAGCACCAGGCCGATCACCATCACCGCGATGCCCCAGTTGATGCCGGGGATGTAGATCTGGCCGATGGTGTCGTGCGAGGTGTGCTTGATGCGCATGCGCGGGATGTAGCCCAGCTGCATGGCCTGGCGCGAGACCGAGAACGCACCGGTGATCACCGACTGCGAGGCGATCACCGCAGCCATCGTGGCCAGGATGATCATCGGGTACAGCGCCCACGACGGCACCGCCTCGAAGAACGGGTTCTTCACCGCCTCGGGATGGTTGAGCACCAGCGCGCCCTGCCCCAGGTAGTTCAGCACCAGGCAGGGCAGCACGAAGAAGTACCAGGCGTGGCGGATCGGCTTGGCACCGAAGTGGCCCATGTCGGCATACAGCGCCTCGCCACCGGTCACCGCCAGCACCACCGCGCCGAGGATGAAGATGCTGTGCCAGCCGTGCTCCATGAAGAAGCGGATCGCCCACCACGGGTTGAACGCCTTCAGCACTTCCGGCGCGTCGACGATGTTGTAGATGCCGATCGCGGCCAGCGAAATGAACCAGATCGAGGTGATCGGGCCGAACAGCTTGCCGATCTTCGCGGTACCGAAGCGCTGCACCGCGAACACGGCCAGCAGCACCACCACGGTGATCGGCACGATGAAGGCGTGCAGCCCGGGCGCAGCGACCTCGAGGCCTTCGACCGCACCCAGCACCGATATCGCCGGGGTGATCACCCCATCGCCGAAGAACAGCGAGGCGCCGAAGATGCCGAGGATGCCGACCACATAGGCCGAACGCGACCCGTTGCGCAGCGTGCGCTGGGTCAGCGCCATCAGCGCCATGATGCCGCCTTCGCCGTCATTGTCGGCGCGCATGATGATGGTCACGTACTTCAGGGTGACCACGATGTTCAGCGCCCAGAACGCCAGCGACAGCACGCCCAGCACGGTGTCATGGTCGCTGTTGAGCCCGTAGTGCGGCGAGAACGCCTCCTTCAGGGTGTACAGCGGGCTGGTGCCGATATCGCCGAAGACCACGCCGATCGCACCGATGATCAGCGCCAGGCCTCCTGCTGGAGGGGCGTGACCGTGGCCGCCGGGGGCGGCTGCGTGCGGGGTTTGACTGCTGGACATGGGACTCCTGGCGAAGCTCAGGCGGTTCGTTGAGGGGAAGGAAAGCGGGTCAGCGCAACGCCGACTGCAGCGCCTTGCGGATCACGGTGGCCACTTCGTCACCTTCATTGAAGGCATCGCGGGCCATCCGCGCCGCTTCAGCCGGCTTGTAGCCCAGCTGCTGCAGGGCCACGGTGGCATCGGACAGCGGATCGGCCGGGGCCGGACCACTGCCGGTCGGCAGCGCGCCACCGGCACCGAACTGCGCCGCGCGGTCGCGCAGTTCCAGCACCATGCGCTCGGCGGTCTTCTTGCCGATGCCGGGGATGCGGGTCAGCGCCGTGATGTCGCCGGCCTGGACCATGCGGGCGAATTCTTCGACGGTGACGCCGGACAGTACGGCCAGCGCGATCTTCGCGCCGATGCCGCTGACCTTCTGCACGTCGCGGAACAGCCTGCGCTCGCCCTCGCGCAGGAAGCCGTACAGCGAGACGCTGTCTTCCTTCTGCGAGTAATGGGTGTACAGGGTGACCTCGCGGCCGAGTTCGGGCAGGTCGTAGAAGGTGCTCATCGGCGCCTCCAGCTCGTAGCCCACTCCGTTCACGTCCACCACCAGCCACGGCGGCGCCTTGTAGGCGACGATGCCGCGCAGTCGACCGATCATTGCGTGCAGCTCCTCATTTGCGGCCCCACGCCTGGCGGGCACTGAGCCCCAGGCGGTTGGCCGTTGCCCTTACGTGGGCATGGGTGATGGCCACCGCCAACGCGTCGGCCGCGTCGGCCTGCAGCTTGGTTTTCAGGTTGAGCATGAGCCCGACCATGTGTTGAACCTGTTGCTTTTCGGCGCCGCCACGGCCAACCACTGCCAGCTTGATCTCGCTGGCGGCATATTCGTGCACCGGCAGGTCGCGCAGCACCACGGCCGAAATCGCCGCGCCACGGGCCTGGCCCAGCTTCAGCGCCGAATCGGGGTTGCGTGCCATGAACACGCGTTCGATGGCCACTTCCTGTGGTTCGTACTCACGGCAGAGGTCGGCCAGGCCCAGTACCAGCAGCTTCATCCGCTGCGGGAAGTCATCGGCGCCCAGCAGCACCAGCGGTTGGTGATGCACATGGCTCACCCGGCCGGTGGCATCGACATCGATGATGCCGACCCCGGTCCGCTGCGAACCCGGGTCGATGCCAAGAATACGGGTCATGCGGCACACACGCGGCTGCCGAAGGTCCGGAACGGACGCTGGCAGCGGCAATGGCAGGAAACGGCTGGGGTCATCATGGTGCGCATTGTCCGCTCACCGGCCGCCAAAGGCGACCGGTGATGCGTCCGTTCAGGCGTACGCGTCCGCGCCGAGATCGGCGTTGGAGTACACATCCTGCACGTCGTCGAGGTCTTCCAGCATGTCCAGCAGCTTCTTGACCTGCAGGACGGTGTCGCCTTCGACCTTGATGTCGTTGTCGGCACGGAAGGTCAGTTCCGCATGATCCGGCGTGCGCCCGGCCGCTTCCATCGCTTCCTTGACCGCGTGGTAGCTGTCTGCGGCGGTGAGCACGTCGATCGCGCCATCTTCGGGATAGACCACGATATCGTCCGCACCGGCCTCGATGGCCGCTTCGGAAATGGCGTCCTCATCGGCACCTGCGGCGAAATGCAGCACGCCCACGCGCTTGAACATGAAGCTCACCGAGCCTTCGGTGCCCATGTTGCCGCCGCACTTGCTGAACGCATGGCGGACATCGGCCACGGTGCGCACGCGGTTGTCGGTCAGGCAGTCGACGATGACCGCCACGCCACCCGGGGCATAGCCCTCGTAGCGGATTTCCTCGTACTCGACGCCTTCCAGCTCGCCGGTGGCCTTCTTGATGGCCCGCTCGATCACATCCTTGGACATGTTCGCGGTCAGGCCCTTGTCCATCGCCACGCGCAGCCGCGGGTTGTTGTTGGGGTCGCCTCCACCGCCGCGCGCGGCAACGCCGATCTCACGGATGATCTTGGTGAAAATCTTGCCGCGCTTCGCGTCAGACGCGTTTTTGCGGTTTTCGATGGAGGGGCCTCTACCCATGGGTCTTTCCGTACGTGCGTTGATGGATAAGGCCGCGGATTCTACCTGATCGGGCCCGTTGACCGTGTCGAGGCCGGCCAGATGCCGCCGGGCATGGCCCGGCGAAGAGCGTGCGAACCAACGGTTCGCCCCCACCGATGGAGGTCGTTCGCACCCACCGACTTACGCGGCGGCGGCGTCGCGACCGTGCTGGAACTGACCGTGACGGAGGAAATGCGCGGTCTGCCGGGCCGCATCCGGCGACACCACCAGGCCGCTGTGGCTGGTACGCACCACGCAATGGTCGGCCAGCCCCGGCAGCCGGGTCTCGGCCAGCGCCACGGTACCGTCGGAGGCATCGTCAATGGCGCCGAGCAGGCTGCCCAGCCCGTGCGGGACCGAACCGGCGATCAGGCCGACCTCGGCTTTACCCTGCCAGTCCGGCAGGCCGTCCAGCAGCAGATCGCTGCTGCGGCCCAGGGCCAAGCCCCAGCCATGTTCGGACAACGAGCGCGCCGTGCCGCTGCCGCGCAGCGGCGACCCCAGGCAGACCACGCGCTGCACCGGCAACTGCGGATTGCGACGCAATGCCTCCAGCGCCAGCAGTCCGCCCAGGCTATGGCCCACCAGCGACAGCGGGCCGGCATCGGCCAGCCGCTCCAGCAACTGCGGCACGGCCACATCCGGGCCGCCGAACACCGAGGAGTAACCAAACGCATGCACCTGGAAGCCACGCGCACGCAGGCGCCAGGCCAGCGGCCCGACCCAGGCGCGGGCATTCCAGATGCCATGCAGCAGTAATACGGGGGGAGTCATGCAAACAGCCTGGCGGTCAGCGGGGCAGGAACGTACGGTGATTGGACACGCGCGCGCAGCAAGCGGCGGTGAACGTCAGGCCTCGCGCGGTGCGCGGCGCAGGATGAATTCAAGATCGTTCGTGTCGCCAACCGGGAACAGGTACTCGCCGACCTTCTCGAAACCATAACGGGCGTAGAAGCGCTGTGCACCGAAGTTTTCCGACCACACGCCCAGCCACAACGTACGCGGGCCCTCCTGTTCCAGCCAGGCCAGTGCGGTTTCCAGCAGCCGGCTGCCCCAGCCGCAGCTCTGCTGAGTCTTGATCAGGTACAGGCGCTTGAGTTCGCCGTCACCAGGTTTCACCTCGGGATGCGGCAGGCCACAGGGGCCGGCGGCGGCATGGCCGACCGCCTCCCCATCCAGTTCCAGCAGCCACACCGCGTAATCGGGGTGGGCCAGGATCGTGCGCTGGCGCTCGACCGTATAGGACTCCTCCAGGAACGCCTGCAGGTCCTGTGGCGGATAAAGATGTCCGAAGGTTTCGGTGAACGTGCGGGCGGCCAGCGCCGACAGGGTCGGCGCGTCGTCCACGGTAGCGCGGCGGATCGAATACATGGGTCGAGTTGACGTCAGGACAACGGTTCGGGTCAAGCCCGTTCTGCCGGTGCCTTCTCGTCTTCTTCCTCTTCCTCTTCGTATTCCTCGTCGTCCTCTTCTTCCTCGCCGTCTTCCTCTTCTTCGCCTTCCTCGTCCTCGTCGTACTCTTCCTCTTCGTCGTCCTCGTAATCCTCGACGCCGAAGTCCTCACCATCCCAACGGCCTTCGCCGTCGGCGACGAAGGTCAGGGCCATCGCCGCCGGGTTGGTACCGACACGGACCAGCCAACCACCGAACACACGTGCACGCTCGGTGACCAGGGTGGCCTCGGAGCCTTCATTGCCCAGCTTTTCCCACTCCAGCGAAAACGCAAACTCGGTCATTGCCTGGATCTCCTGATCAGTTGGTCTTGGGGCGAACCTGGATGTGTACTTCGGCCAGCTGCACGTCGACGATCGGCGACGGCGCGTCGGTCATCAGATCCTGTGCACCGGTGGTCTTGGGGAACGGGATGACGTCGCGGATCGACTCGGTGCCAGCCATCAGCGCAGCAATGCGATCGATGCCGAAGGCGATGCCACCGTGTGGCGGCGCGCCAAAGTTCAGCGCGTCGAGCAGGAAGCCGAACTTGGCGCGGGCCTCTTCGGCGCCGATGCCCAGCAGTTCAAACACCGCGCTCTGCATGTCCGGACGGTGGATACGGATCGAGCCGCCGCCGATTTCATTGCCGTTGAGCACCATATCGTAGCCGCGCGAAACGGCGGTACGGGCATTGGCACGCAGGTCGGCGATGTCGTCCACCGCCGGTGCGGTGAAGGGGTGATGCAGGGCGACGTAGCGCTGCGCTTCGTCGTCCCATTCGAACATCGGGAAGTCGGTGACCCACAGCGGGGCCCAGCCATCGGCGACCAGGCCGAAGTCCTTGCCGGCCTTCAGGCGCAGCGCGCCCATGAAGTCGGAGACCTTGTTGTAGCCGCCTGCACCGAAGAACACGATGTCGCCGTTGCCGGCACCGACGTGCGCGACCAGGGCGGCGAAGGATTCCTCGCTGAAGAACTTCTGGATCGGCGAGCTGACTTCGCCGTTGTCGGCGATCTTGATGTAGGCCAGGCCCTTGGCGCCGTACTTGGCGGCATGCGCGGCATACTCGTCGATCTGCTTGCGGCTGAGCGACGCACCGCCCGGAATGCGCAGCGCGGCCACGCGGCCGTCGGCATCGTTGGCCGGGCCGGTGAACACCGGGAACTCACTGTTCCTGACCAGCTCGGCCACGTCCACCAGCTCCAGCGCGATGCGCAGGTCCGGCTTGTCCGAACCGTAGCGACGCATCGCCTCGGCCCAGGTCATGCGCGGGAAGCTTGCATCCAGTTCGACGTTGACCACTTCCTTGAAGATGTCGCGGATCATGTCCTCGACGAAATCCTGCACGTCACGCTCGCGGACGAAGGCGAACTCCATGTCCAGCTGGGTGAACTCCAGCTGGCGGTCGGCACGCAGCGCTTCGTCGCGGAAGCAGCGCGCGATCTGGTAGTAGCGGTCGAAGCCGGCCACCATCAGGATCTGCTTGAACAGCTGCGGGCTCTGCGGCAGGGCGTAGAACTCGCCCGGGTGCATGCGCGCCGGCACCAGGAAGTCACGCGCGCCTTCCGGGGTGGCCTTGGTCAGGATCGGGGTCTCGATGTCCTGGAAGCCCTTCTCATCCAGGTGGCGGCGCAGGGCCTGCACCAGCTTGATGCGGGTGCGCTGCATGCGCTGCATTTCCGGACGGCGCAGGTCCAGGTAACGGTACTTCAGGCGGGTTTCTTCGCCCGGGTTCTCGTGGGCGTGGAACGGCAGCGGCGCGGCCTTGTTCAGCACGGTGATGGCAGTGGCGATCACTTCCACCTTGCCGGTACGCATCTTGTCGTTGACCGCGTGGCGAGCGCGCACGACGCCTTCCACCTGCAGCACGTCCTCGTAGCCCAGCGACGCGGCCACGGCGAACACTTCGGCGTTGTCGACCTCCACCGTCACCTGCACGATGCCTTCATGATCTCGAAGATCGATGAAGCAGACGCCGCCCTGGTTACGGGCCACGTCGGTCCAGCCGGCGAGGGTGACAGTCTGGCCAATCAGGGTCTCATCGACCAGGCCGCAGAAGTGGGTACGCATGGGGGGAAGCTCCGCTGGAGAACGCCGGCGCCCGATGGAGGCCGGAAAGCCTCGTATTCTGCGGCCGAGGCCCCGGCCGGGGCAAATCCTGCCAGTCACACCGGCTTGATCGCCCCTCTCCCTATAGTCGGGCACCTGCCACCGTATGGGATGCCGCCATGAAACCGCTGTCCCTGGCCAGCCTGGCCGTGAGCCTCACCCTGGGTGCACTGGGCACCCTTGCCCTGCCCGCCCCTTCCGCGCATGCGCAGAGCGGCGTGGTCCGCTGCGAAAGCCAAAACAACCGCGAACGGGTCTGCAACACCGGTTGGCGCGGAGCGCAGCTGGTCCGCCAGCTGTCCGGCTCGGACTGTGATGAAGGACGAACCTGGGGCAGCCGTAACGGCAGCATCTGGGTCACCAACGGCTGCCGCGCCGAATTCGTCGAGGCCCGCGGCGGCTGGGGCGGCGGCAACGGCGGTGGCTGGGGGGGCGGCAACGGCCGCCCGGGCGAAACGATCCGCTGCGAAAGCCAGAACAACCGCGAGCGCAGCTGCCAGGTCGGCTGGCGCAATGCCCGCATGGTCCGCCAACTGTCCGGCAGCCCCTGCGATGAAGGCCGCACCTGGGGCGTGCGCAATGGCTCGATCTGGGTCAGCGGCGGCTGCCGTGCGGAGTTCGCCGAGGCCCGCGGCTGGGGCGGCGGTGGCGGCGGCTGGGGTGGCGGCGGTGATCGCAACTACTCGGTTACCTGCAGCAGCAACAACAACCGCTCGCAGACCTGCGACTGGGATGAGCGCCAGGGCCGGCCGGTGCTGCAGCAGCAACTGTCCGGCAGCGCCTGCCAGGAAGGCCGCAGCTGGGGTTACTCGCGTGGCCAGGTGTGGGTAAGCAACGGTTGCCGGGCCCGATTCGGCACGCGTTGAGTGCAGGGTCGGATCCCTGGCCGACGGCCAGGGCGCTGACCCTTGGATTCAGCATCGGGGTCGGGGCCCTCCGCAGGAGGGATCCGACCCCTGGGTCACGGCGGGGCTGCCTTCTCGTCGCCCCACGGCGCTGGCGGCAGGTCCACCGGCTTGCTCAGATCGAACTGAACGCGGAAGCGACGGCCATCGGGTCGGGTCAGTTCGTAGACGAAGGTCTGGTCGGGATCGATCTCCATCGCCCAGGTGTTGTGGGTCGACGCCAGCATGTCGGCGCGGCGGAACATCGCCACCGAATCCGTATCGGCCGGGAACTGCTGGCGCTCGGCGGTCCCCGGCGGCGTGCTGTCGCCGCCATACAGCGTGATCGCATCGGGGCTGCCGTCTGCATGGCGATGATCGTGCTTCAGGCGCAGGCCGGTCGCGGTACGGGTCAGCACCCAGGTACGCGAGTGGTCATCGCCGACATGGAACGGGATACGCAGCTCATGCGCCGGGTCGGCACAACCACGAACGTGCATGACCAGGCGCTGGCCAGCGAACGGGTCCTTGCCAGTGGGTGCCGGGGTGTCCTCCACCACCTTGCCCGCGTAGGCCTGGCCGCAATGTGCGGCCACGGCGGCCATGAAGGCGTCGGCCGGTGCGGTCGCCAGATCATGGGCGACCGTGTCGGAGCGCTGCGTACACGCAGCGAGGCTGAGCAGGAGGGCGGATGCGGTGACGGCGGCGGGCAGTTTCATGCCCCAACCCTAACGGCCATGGCCGGTGGGCGCAAACCGCGCACGCTCCCCGATCAACGTTCAGCCGTCTGCGCCACCGGCAGCGTTTCAGTGGCGGCCACCGGTGCCGCCTCGCCCTCGCCCGCCGGCTCCTGTTCAACCGGATCGACATCGAACGGGGTGCGGAACACCAGCGACGGCAGCAGCGTGGTCAGTGCCGCATACAGCAGCAGCGCACCGAACAACACCGCCGGAATCTGGAAACGCTCGCGCATGATCGCCGCCAGCACCAGGGTGAAGATCAACGTCGGGGCCAGCGCCAGCGAAACCCGCAGGCTGCTGCGGAAGCTTTCGCCGAACATCACCCGGCGCTGCAGCCAGACCACGCCGATGCGCAACGGCAGCACCACCAGGGTGATCACGATACCCAGCCCCAGTGCCTCGAAGCTCAGCGCTTCGCTGGGCACCTTGGTGCCGGCATTGAAAAAGTAGAACGGCACGAAGAACGAGGCGAACAGGCGCAGCGCGTGCAGGTTCTCGTGCGAGGCCAGCAGCGGCATGCGCTGGTGCAGCAGGCGCGCGACCAGGCCGGCGATGAACGCGCCGACCAGGTAGTACACGCCCAGCAGGTAGGTGATATAGGCCGCGACCATGCCCACCATCACCAGCAGCGAGAACTCCGAGCCCGGCGCGTGCGGTGCCACCCAGCGCCCCAACGCAATGAACAGCAGCGGCAGGCCGATCATCATCGCCAGCAGGGCCAGGCTGGACAGCGCCATATGACCCGGATCGCCGGCCTGCAGCACGATGAACAACGCCGCCAGTGCCAGCAGTTCACCGGCAATGGCCTTGCTGGTGACCCAGAACCGCTCGTCCTCGCTCAGGCCCAGCCGCGACAGCGAATCCATGATGAAACCGGTGGAGGGGGTCAGCAGCGCCAGCGCCAGCAGGCCGGCGGCCTGCCACGGCAGCCCCGCGTAGCGCCAGGCCAGCCAGCCCACCCCGAACAGGGTCGCACTGCGGATCACCAGGTGCGCCAGCAACGGCCACATGCCGCGGCGCAGTGCCTGCAGGTCCACTTCCAGGCCAGCAAACAGGAACAACGAGGAAATGCCCAGCGTGGCCAGCAGGCCGATCACTGCGTCGTGCGCCTGGTCGCCCAGCCAGAGCATGCCGATGATGCCGAACAGCAGGCAGGTCAGCGGCGCCGGCAGGCTGAAACGCTGCAGCGCGCGCGGGATCACCAGCAACGCGAAGATCAGCAGCAGGTAGATCAGCTCATGGCTCATGGGGGACATCCATGTAGTTCGAAGGCGCGCAGGATGCGCGCGCCCGACCGATCCGGCAAGCGACTTTTGAATGACCCCGGTTACCTCAACCGATCAGGCGATCGGCGATCCGCCCCACCTGCGCCAGCACCGTGGCACGTTGTTCATAACTGATTGCACCCGCCTGCAGATAGGCGGTCAGCACCCACGGTGCGCCGCCGGCTACCGGCCACAGCACGGCGATATCGTTGCGCGCGTCTTCGCCATTGCTGCCGGTCTTGTCGCCGACCCGCCAGCGCTTGCCCAGGCCCGCGCGCAGGCAGGCATCGCCGGTTTCGTTGTCGATCAGCCAGTCGGCCAGCTGCTGCCGCGAGCCCGGTTGCAGCACTTCGCCCAGCACCACCCGTTGCAGGGTCGCGGCCATCGCCGCGGGCGTGGTGGTATCGCGCGGGTCACCCTTGGCAAAGCTGTTCAGCTCAGGCTCGAGCCGGTCGCTGCGGCTGAGCGCATCGCCACTGGCGCGCAGGAAGGCGGTCACCGCGGGCGGGCCACCGACCACGCCGAACAGCAGATTGGCGGCGGTGTTGTCGCTGGTGATCAGCGTCGCCCGGCACAGGTCACGCACGGTCATGTCCTTGCCGGCGTGGCGACGGGTGACCGGCGCATGCGAGAGCAGGTCGGCATCGCGCACCGGGACGCGCGTGTCCAGCAGCGCGGGAGTGCGCTCAGCCTGGCTGAGCACGGTGGCGGCCAGCACGCTTTTGAAAGTGCTGCACATCGGGAAACGCTCGTCCTGGCGATGGCCGATGCGGCGGCCGCTGGCGGTATCTAGCAGGGTTACGCCAAGGCGTCCCGCACAGGCCTTTTCCAGCGTCGCGAAGTCGGTGGCCGCGGTGATCGCAGCTTCGGCCGGCGCGTTGGCGGTGGTCTTGCCCGTCGCGCGTGCCAGCAACGGAAGAGCAAGCGAGGAAGCCACGGCAGCACCACTGAACTGCAGGAATCGGCGACGGGCGAGCATGCGGGGTTCTCCTGGGGGGACCGTTCGATTATTGAAGCCTCGCACGCAGGCGACCAGCGCGAAAAATCAGCGGAAGACATTAGCTTAATTCATGCCTGTCGCAATCAACCCATTAATTCTCCTGGAATTTGCATTGAGCAGGTAGGATCAGCCATCACCCTGACTCACGACTCCCCCGATGCTGCACCCGACCCTGCCGCTGAACGCCCTGCGTGCCTTCGAGGCGGCCGCACGCCACCAGAACTTCACCCGCGCCGCGCTGGAACTGTGCGTCAGCCAGGCCGCACTCAGCCACCAGATCCGCGGGCTGGAAGACCGCCTCGGCATCCGCCTGTTCCATCGCCTGCCGCGTGGCGTGGCGCTCACCGACGAGGGCGCGGCGCTGTATCCGGTGCTCAATGAATCGTTCGAGCGCATCTCGGCCAGCATCGCGCGCTACACCGGCGGCCCGGCGCGCGAGGTGCTGACCCTGGGCGTGGTCGGTACCTTCGCTACCGGCTGGCTGCTGCCACGGGTGGCCGCATTCGAGGCCGCGCATCCGGATATCGAGCTGCGCCTGCAGACCCACAACAACCGCATCGACCTGGCCGGCGAAGGCCTGGATCTGGCGATCCGTTTCGGCAACGGCGACTGGCAGGGCCAGGCCTGCACGGCGATCCTCGATGCGCCGTTCGCACCCCTGTGCGCGCCGGCATTGGCGCGGCGGCTGAAGCAGCCACGCGACCTGGGCACGCTGCCGCTGCTGCGCTCCTACCGCAGCGACGAATGGCCGCGTTGGCTGCAGGCCGCCGGGATCAGTGGCCTGGAAGCACGCGGGCCGGTATTCGATTCGTCGTTGACCGTGGCGATGGCCGCAGTCGGTGGCGCTGGCGTGGCACTGCTGCCCTTGCGCATGTTCGAGCAGGAACTGGCTGAAGGCCGGTTGCTGCAGCCATTCGGCACCACGCTGGATCTTGGCCGCTACTGGCTGACCCGGCTGCGCTCACGTACCGAACGCGAGCCAGCGAAGCGGTTCCGCGAATGGCTGCAGGCGCAAGGCACATAACAAAAAGGGGACGGAGGGGATTAAGTCGTTTGTGACACAAACGACTTAATCCCCTCCGTCCCCTTTTCTGCGTGATCAGGACTCCAGCAGCTCCATCCACGCCGCTTCGGCCTTCTCCAGCTGCGCGGCGGTGGTTTCGCGGTCGCGGCCGATCACCGCCATGCGGGTGGCATCGGCGTAGTTGGCCGGGTCAGCCAGCTGGCGGTCCAGCTCGGCCAGGACGCCTTCCAGCTCGGCCACCTTGGATTCGGCCGCGGCCAGCTTGTGCGGATTCACCGGCTTCTTCTGCACCACCTGCGCCACCGGCGCGGTCTTGACCACCACCGGCTCTTCCACCTGCTCCATGCGCGCCTTGGTGCCCTGCGCCTGCGGACGAGTGCGCAGCCATGCGGCGTAGGCGTCAAGGTCGCCGTCGAACGGCTCGACCACGCCATCGGCCACGCGCCAGTAGGTATCGCAGACCAGGCCGATCAGATGGCGGTCATGCGAGACCATCACGATCGCGCCTTCGAAGGTGGCCAGTGCCTCAGCCAGCGCCTCGCGCATTTCCAGGTCAAGATGGTTGGTCGGTTCGTCCAGCAGCAGCACGTTCGGCTGCTGCCAGGCGATCAGCGCCAGCGCCAGGCGCGCGCGCTCGCCGCCGGAGAAACCATCGACCGGCTCGAACGCACGGTCGCCCGGGAAGTTCCACTTGCCGAGGAAATCGCGGAACGACTGGTTCGGTGCGTCCGGGGCGATCTCGCGGAAATGCTCCATCGGCGACTGGCCTTCGTGCAGCGACTCCACCGTGTGCTGGGCGAAGTAGCCGATTTTCAGGTCAGGGTGCGCCATGCGCTCGCCGACGATTGGTGCCAGCTCGCCCACCAGGGTCTTCACCAGGGTGGTCTTACCGGCGCCGTTCGGGCCGAGCAGGCCGATGCGCTGGCCCGCTTCCAGGCCGAAGCCGACGTTGTGCAGGATCACCGCGTCCTTGCCGTAGCCAGCCTCGACGTGGTTCAGGCGGATCAGCGAGAACGGCAGCTTGGCCGGCGGCGCGAACTCGATGCGGAACTCGCGTTCGGCGCGTACCGCCTCGGTGCCAGCCAGCTTGGCCAGGCGCTTCATGCGGCTCTGCGCCTGCGCGGCCTTGCTGGCCTGCGCCTTGAAGCGGTCAATGAAGCTTTGCAGATGGGCGCGCTCGGCCTGTTCCTTGTCGTGCGCGATCTGCTGCTGGCGCAGCTGTTCGGCGCGCTGGCGCTCGAAGTCGGTGTAGCCGCCCGGGTAGAGCTTGGCGCCACCACCGTGCAGGTGCAGGGTGTGGGTGGCCACGTTGTCGAGGAACTCGCGGTCATGCGAGATCAGCAGCAGCGTGCCCGGGTACTTCAGCAGCCACTGTTCCAGCCAGTACACCGCGTCCAGATCCAGGTGGTTGGTCGGTTCGTCCAGCAGCAGCAGGTCGCTGGGCATCATCAGCGCGCGGGCCAGGTTCAGGCGCACGCGCCAGCCGCCGGAGAACGAGGACACCGCGCGGTGATGGGTCTCGGCCGGGAAACCGAGGCCGTGCAGCAGCTTGCCGGCGCGCGCTTCGGCGTCGTAGGCATTGAGCTCGGCCATTCTGGTGTGTGCCTCGGCCACGGCCTCCCAGTCCTCGCGGGCGGTGGCATCGGCCTCGGCGGCCAGCACGGCAGCCACTTCGGTATCACCGCCCAGCACGAAGCTCAGCGCCGGGTCCGGCAGCGATGGGGTTTCCTGGGCAACGCTGGCGATGCGCACCTTGCCGGGCAGATCGACGTCGCCCTTGTCCGCCTCCAGCTCACCCTTCACTGCCGCGAACAGGCTGGACTTGCCGGCACCGTTGCGGCCGACCACACCCACCCGGTAACCGGCATGCAGGGTCAGGTCGACATTGGACAACAGCAGCCGCTCGCCGCGGCGCAAGGCGAAATTACGAAGGGAAATCATCGGGGGAGGGGTCCATATAACCGAATGGAATGTGCTGGTGAGCACTGTTCCTGCGACGCAATTCTAACGTTAACGAATACTTGACGGGCCCCGGGATGCGCAGCGGCCGACGTTCCTCTCTCCCACGTTCTCGCCGCGCGCCTCCCGGGTCCCCTCCCCCGTCAGTGCCGATCCGGGCTAAATGGTTGCTGCTGCAACGTTTTTTCTGATGACCGGCATTTGACAGGCGCTGAATATCCCGTTAATTCCTGTATTGCGCACCGCAACAACCGCCGTCCGCCTCACCCCCGTGATGTCGATTCCGGTGCCGCCCCCGCCAACCGGAGCCCCATCCCGATGACCCGCAAGACCAGCCTGATCGCCGCCGCCGTCGCTGTCGCACTCGGTGGTTCTCCGTTCGTTGCCGCTGCCCAGCAGGCCGGCACCGCCGCCAACACCCTGGACACGGTGATCGTCACCGGTACCCGCGTGGCCGACCGCACGGTGGCCGAGTCACAGTCACCGATCGACATCATCACCCCCGAAGCCCTGCAGTCCACCGGCACCAGCGAGCTGGCCACCGCACTGTCGCGCGCCCTGCCCTCGCTGAACTTCCCCCGCCCTGCCCTGACCGATGGCACCAGCGGCGTGCGCCCGGCGCAGCTGCGCGGCCTGTCGCCGGACCAGGTACTGGTGCTGGTCGACGGCAAGCGCCGCCACACCTCGGCGATGATCAACGTCAACGGCAGCATCGGCCGTGGCTCGTCGGCCGTGGACATCAATGCGATCCCGATCGCTGCGATCGAGCGCGTGGAAGTGCTGCGCGACGGTGCGTCGGCGCAGTACGGCTCTGACGCCATCGCCGGCGTCATCAACATCGTGCTCAAGGGCAGCGGCAGTGGTGGCAGCCTGGCGGTGGACTACGGCCAGTACTCGGCCGGCGACGGCAACAAGTACCAGCTCTCCGGCGATACCGGCGTCGAGTTCGGCAACGGCCGTGGCCGCGTGCACGTCGCCGGCCAGATCAGCCAGCAGGACGAGAGCAACCGCGCCGGCCCGTACCGTGGCACCACGCCGAACACCGGCAACTTCCCCAGCATCGGCCAGACCACCTTCATCGTCGGCGACCCGCGCGTGGACGCCACCGCCGCCTCGGTCAACGCCAGCTTCGATTTCA
Source organism: Stenotrophomonas sp. CCNWLW162 (assembly GCF_037203745.1). NCBI lineage: Bacteria > Pseudomonadati > Pseudomonadota > Gammaproteobacteria > Lysobacterales > Lysobacteraceae > Stenotrophomonas > Stenotrophomonas sp. CCNWLW162. The sequence continues at coordinate 76,020 of NZ_JBBCBL010000005.1, forward strand.
GCGACCACGTGACCGGCTACGCCAGCGCGCTGCTCAGCAACCGCGACATCACCTCGTTCGCGTTCTACCGCTCGCGCAACCACAACAGCCAGGGCGCACTGCTGGCGCAGACCTACCCGGACGGCTTCGTGCCGGAGATCAACCAGTATTCCAAGGACCGCTCGCTGGTGGCCGGGGTCAAGGGCAACACCGACAGCGGCTGGACCTGGGACCTGAGCCTGAACCACGGCGAGAACACCCTCGACTTCCACACCCGCAACAGCATCAACTACAGCCTGGGTGCGACCAGCCCGCGCTCGTTCTACGACGGCACGCTGAAGTACCAGCAGGACATCTTCAATGCCGACCTGACCAAGTCGCTGGACTGGGGCCTGGCCTACCCGGTCACGCTGTCCTTCGGCGGTGAGTACCGCAAGGAAAAGTGGGACCAGAAGCCGGGCGAGCTGAACTCGTACACCGGCAGCGGCGCGCAGGGCTTCGGCGGCTTCACCCCGACCAATGAAGTGCATGCCGACCGCCACAACTACGCGGTCTATGCAGGTCTGGAAGCGGACCTGACCGAGAAATTCTCGGCCGGCGTCACCGGCCGCTACGAGGACTACTCGGACTTCGGCGACCGCTTCTCCGGCAAGCTGTCGGCGCGTTATGCGTTCACCGACAAGGTCGCGCTGCGTGCCACCGCCTCCAGTGGCTTCCGTGCACCGTCGCTGGCCCAGCAGGGCTACCAGGCGGTGACCAGCCAGTTCACCAACGGCGTGTTCGTCGAACGCGGCACGTTCCCCACCACCAGCCAGGCCGCGCAGGCGCTGGGCGCTTCGCCGCTGAAGGCCGAGACCTCCACCTCCTACAGCGTGGGCCTGGTGCTGCAGCCGGTCGACCGCCTGTACATCACCGTCGATGCCTACCAGATCGACATCGATGACCGTATCGCACTGTCCTCCAGCATCACCACCAATGCGGCAACCAGCGCGCTGCTGGGCACCCTGGGCCTGCCGCAGGTGACCGCGTTCTCGTACTTCACCAATGGCCTGGATACGCGTACCCGTGGCGTCGACTTCGTCTCCAGCTACACCGTGCCGTTCAGCGCCAGCAGCCTGGAACTGACCGCCGCCTACAGCTACAACGACACCGAAGTGCGCCGCGTTGGAGGCACCCCGGCGGTGTTCGGCACGCTGGGCCTGAACCAGTCGCTGATCGGCCGCGATGAAATCGGCCGCATCGAGGACAGCTTCCCGCGCGACAAGGCGATCCTGAGCGGCACCTGGCGTTCGGATCACTGGGAACTGGGTCTGGCGGCGACCCGTTACGGCAAGTTCACCGTGCGCAACTCGGCCACCGCGCTGCGAGACCAGACCTACGGCGACGCCTGGGTGGTGGATGCCTCGGCCAGCTACAAGCCGAGCAGCAACTGGACCCTGACCGTGGGCGCCGACAACCTGCTGGACAAGTACCCGGACCGCACCGAAGACCTGCAGAACTCGACCTTCGGCATGCTGCCGTACAGCAACTACTCGCCGTTCGGCTTCAACGGCGCGTACGTGTACGGCCGGGTCAAGTACACCTGGTAAGTGGTAGTGCCGGCCCCTGGCCGGCAACTCCGTGGCGGGGTCAGATCCCTTTTCCTGCGGGAAAAGGGATCTGACCCCATTCGCATTTAAGGTTTGCCGTATCTGGCGTCATCGGTGAAAATCGGGATACCCCCGTTTTTCTGCGAGAGCCGATGCACCATGACACCGACCTGATCAACATCGTTGCCGTTGGCCTGGGGCTCGCCTTCATCTTTGGCGCGCTGGCCAACAAGCTGCGTTTGTCTCCGCTGGTCGGTTACCTGGTTGCTGGCATCTGTGTAGGTCCGTTCACCCCCGGCTTCGTCGCCGACCAGGCGCTGGCCAACCAGCTGGCCGAACTGGGGGTGATGCTGCTGATGTTCGGCGTCGGCCTGCACTTCTCGCTGAAGGACCTGATGGCGGTCAAGGCCATCGCCATTCCCGGTGCGATCGGCCAGATCCTGGTCGCCACCCTGCTCGGCTGGGGCCTGGCAGCCTTGATGGGTTGGCCGGTCATCCACGGCATCGTGTTCGGTTTCGCGCTGGCCACCGCCAGTACCGTGGTGCTGCTGCGGGCGATGGAAGAGCGGCGCCTGCTGGAAACCCAGCGCGGCAAGATCGCGGTCGGCTGGCTGATCGTGGAAGACCTGGCCTGTGTGCTGGCGCTGGTGATGATGCCGGTGATGGCCGGCGTGTTCGGTCCCGATGCGGCCAACGAGCAGCACACCCTCGGCAGCGTGCTCGCAAGCATCGGCTGGACCTTCGTGCAGCTGGGCCTGTTCGTGGCGGTGATGCTGGTGGTCGGCCGCCGGGTCATTCCATGGATCCTCGAACGCATTGCCGGTACCGGTTCGCGCGAGCTGTTCACACTGTCGGTGCTGGCGATCGCGCTGGGCGTGGCGTTCGGGTCGGCGATGCTGTTCGGCGTGTCCTTTGCGCTGGGCGCATTCTTTGCCGGCATGCTGCTCAACGAATCCGAACTGAGCCACAAGGCGGCCAGCGATTCGCTGCCGCTGCGCGATGCGTTCGCGGTGCTGTTCTTCGTCTCGGTGGGCATGCTGTTCAATCCCAGCATCCTGATCGAGCACCCGTGGCAGGTGCTGGCCACCGCCGCGATCATCATGTTCGGCAAGTCCGCCGCCGCGTTCTTCATCGTGCGAGCGTTCGGCCATCCCACCGGTACCGCACTGACCATCTCCGCCAGCCTGGCGCAGATCGGTGAGTTCGCCTTCATCATCGCCGGCCTCGGCGTGACCCTGAAGATCCTGCCACCCACCGGGCAGGCTCTGGTGCTGGCCGGCGCGCTGATCTCGATCATGCTCAACCCGCTGGTGTTCGGCCTGCTCGACCGCTGGCTGCTGAAGCACCAGGAAACCACGCCGGCCGCGGTGGAAACCGAGTTGCCACCTGGGCCGTCGCTGGACCTGCACGACCACGCCATCGTCATCGGCTACGGTCGGGTCGGCAGTGCGCTGGCGCAGGTTCTGCGCGACCGTGGCGTGCCGGTGATGATCATCGACGACAACAAGGAGCATGTCGCCGAAGCGCATGCGGCGGGACTGCCCGGCATCCGCGGCAGTGCGGCCTCGGACAAGGTGCTGGCCGAAGCCCATCCCGAGCGCGCCAAAATCGCCGTGCTGGCAATCCCACAGCCGTTGGAAGCCGGCGAGACCCTGGCCAAACTGCGTGCCCTGAACCCGAATCTGACCCTGCTGGCGCGAGCACACAGCGATGCCGAGGTGAAGCACCTGCTGGAGCATGGTGCCGACGGGACGGTGATGGCCGAGCGCGAGCTGGCCTATTCGCTGGCCGAGATGGTGATGGCCACGCCGCCGTATCGCAACCTGGGCCAGCACAGCATTCCGGTGGTGTGAGGGTTCTGCGGCAGGGCGGCGCCCTGCACCCGCAGAGGCGACAGCAAAAGCCAGAGCAACAACAAAAGCGGGCTTCCTGCGGCTGTTGGTAGGTGTCGACCTTGGTCGACACGGCGTCGCATGGGGTCAGATCCGTTTCCCGCAGGAAAACGGATCTGACCCCGGAAACAAAAAATCCCCGGTCGACCCGCATCGACCGGGGATCTGGATCGCCACGTTGCCATTGCCTTGGAGAGGCAGTTCCACCGTAGCGCATTGCACGGCCGATGGTGATCGCCTGTGGCGATGACGACCAAGCGCGTGGCTATCAGGCGCCAGCCAAAGCCTGCTCCAGGTCGGCACGCAGGTCGCCGATGTGCTCGATGCCGATCGACAGCCGCACGGTGTCTTCGCTGACACCGGCCTTGGCCAACTCGACGGCGTCCAGCTGGCGGTGGGTGGTCGAGGCCGGGTGGGTAGCCAACGACTTCGCATCACCCAGATTGACCAGCCGGGTGAACAGTTTCAGGGCATCGAGGAAACGTGCACCTGCCTCGCGCCCGCCAGGCAGGCCGAAGGTCAGTACGCCCGAGCCGTGCCCACCCAGATAGCGCTGTGCGGCGGCATGCTCGGGGTCGTCAGCCAGCCCGGCGTAGCGCACCCAAGCCACCTTTGCGTGCGCCTGCAGGAACTGTGCGACCGCCAGCGCGTTGGCGTTGATGCGCTCCATGCGCAGGGCCAGGGTTTCGATGCCCTGCAGGATCAGGAACGCATTGAACGGCGACAGCGCCGCGCCGGTATTGCGCAGCGGCACCACCCGCGCGCGGCCGATGTAGGCGGCCGGTCCGAGTGCTTCGGTATAGACCACGCCGTGGTAACTCGGGTCGGGCTGGTTGAGGCGGGCGAAGCGCTTGGGCTGAGCGGCCCAGTCAAAACGCCCCGAGTCGATGATCGCACCGCCCAGGCTGGTGCCGTGGCCGCCCAGGTACTTGGTCAGCGAATGCACCACGATGTCGGCGCCATGCTCGAACGGGCGCAGCAGGAATGGCGTGGCCACGGTGTTGTCGACGATCAGCGGCACGCCGGCGGCATGGGCGACCTCGGCGATGGCGGCGATGTCGGTGACGTTGCCGCGAGGATTGCCGATCGACTCGACGAACACCGCCTTGGTGCGTTCATCGATCAGCGCGGCGAACGCGGATGGATCGGCCGGATCGGCGAAGCGGGTCTGGATGCCGTACTGCGGCAACGTATGCGCCAGCAGATTAAGGCTACCGCCATACAGCGCGCTGGAGGCGACGATGTTGTCGCCGGCCTCGGCGATGGTCTGGATGGCGTAGGTGATCGCGGCCTGCCCCGAAGCCAGCGCCAGCGCACCGATGCCCCCTTCCAGCGCCGCCACGCGCTGCTCCAGCACATCGGTGGTGGGATTCATGATGCGCGTGTAGATGTTGCCGGCCACTTTCAGGTCGAACAGGTCGGCACCATGCTGGGTGTCATCGAAGGCGTATGCCACGGTCTGGTAGATCGGCACCGCCACCGCGCGGGTGGTCGGATCGGGACGATAGCCGCCATGCACGGCCAGGGTTTCCAGTTGCCACTGCGGGTCGCTCATTGCGCCAGGCTCCATCCGGGGAAACGGCCACGATAGGCCAGCCGGCAGAGACCGCTGAGAGCCACTGGCGATAACGCCCGTACCGGTGGTTATCAGGTTGGCCGCGATTCAGGCAGCCGTCATGGGCCGTTGCTAGGCTTCGCCGCCGGGCGCTCCTGCCCGGGCACGGAGGCCCAAGCGCATGCAGTCATCCCCCTGGACACCCGCCGCCAACGGCTCGCCGACCCCAGTGCTGCTGGTGGAGGATGACCGCCGCCTGGCCGAACTGGTCAGCGACTACCTGCACGAACATGGCTTCGCCGTGCAGCACGTCGCCCGCGGCGACCTGGCCGGCTCCGCTTGCCGCCAGCACGCCCCGGAGCTGGTGGTGCTGGACCTGATGCTGCCGGGCCTCGGCGGCATCGACGTGTGCCGGCAGATCCGCAGCTTCTCCGACGTGCCGATCCTGATGCTGACCGCCTGCGAGGACGACATCGAGCAGGTGCTCGGCCTGGAGTCCGGCGCCGACGACTATGTGCACAAGCCGGTCGAACCGCGCCTGCTGCTGGCCCGCCTGCGCGCCCTGCTGCGCCGCCGGCACGGCAGCGGCAGCACCGGTTCGCCTTGCCGGCTGATGCATGGCGGACTGCTGATCGATCGCATGCAGCGCGACGTTCACCTGCACGGCCTGGCAGTGGAGCTGGGTACCACCGAATTCGAGATCCTGTGGCTGCTGGCCAGCCAGCCGGGGCAGATCCTCTCGCGCGACCAGATCCTGCAGGCGGTGCGCGGCATCGGCTTCGATGGGCTGGACCGCAGCGTCGACGTCAGCATCGGCAAGCTGCGCCGCAAGCTGGGCGATGACGCGCGCGAACCGCGCCGGATCAAGACCGTGTGGGGCCGGGGCTACCAGTTCAACCCCTCGGCCTGGTCGGCGTGAAGCGCCTGTTCCTGTGGCTGTGGTTCGTCACCGGTGCCTGTTTCCTGGTCTCGGTGTTCTTCCTCAACCACATCCTGGATGGCATCTACACGCCCGTCCAGGACCGCGTGTTCGTTCAGCAGGTGCGCGGGCAGGTGTACGCTCTGCGCAGTGGCCTGACCGGCCTGGATGCAGAACAGCAGCGTGAGCGCCTGCAGCAGTGGCAGCCGCACTACGGCATCGCCCTGACCCTGCTCGACAGGCCTCCCGCGCTCAACCCGCAGGAACAGGCGGCGGCGCGGGCCGACGGCTTCATCGTGCGCGACCTCTACCAGCAGGTACTGCTGCCCATCGACGGCGTGGACGGCCGCTGGCTGCACCTGCGCCTGCCCGGTGCGGTGTCGATGACAACGTATATGACCATCGCTGCCTACCTCGGCATCCTGCTGCTGGTCGGCGCCAGCCTGTATGCCTGGGTACGCCTGCTCTGGCGCGACCTGGAGGCACTGCGCATGCATGCCGATCGCATCGGTGCCGGCGACCTGCAGGCGCGCGCGCAGGTGTCGCCACGCTCGCAGATCCGGGTCATTGTCGATCATTCCAACCGCATGGCCGCGCGCGTGGCTGAGCTTGTGCAGCGCCAGCGTGACCTCACGCATGCCATCTCGCATGAACTGCGCACGCCGATCGCACGCGTGGCCTTCGGCCTGGACCTGATGCGGGACAGCAACGACCCGGCACGACGCGCGCGCTTGGCGCAGGGGCTTCACGGTGACCTGGCCGAGCTCAACGGACTGGTCAGCGAACTGCTGGCCTACGAGCGCCTGGAACATCCCAACGAAGCCGAGCCCCTGCAGCGCATCGAAGCCAATGACTGGTTGCAGGCCTGCCTGGCCGATGCGCGCCGCGATGCCGAACGCGCCGGCCTGGTACTGCGCGTGCAACCCAGCGCACTGCCGCGGGTGGACGCAGAACCACGCCTGCTGCAGCTGGCACTGAGCAACCTGGTCGGCAACGCGCTGCGCCATGCGCGCTCGCAGGTGGAGGTTTCTCTTGTCGGCGTCGGCGGTCGCGCCTGCCTGCGCGTGGATGACGACGGCCCAGGCATCGCCGAAGCCGACCGCGAGAAAGCAATCCGCCCGTTCACCCGCCTGGACGACAGCCGCAGTCGCGATACCGGTGGCTTCGGACTGGGCCTGGCCATCGTCAGCCGCATCGCGGCACGCCATGGCGGGGAACTGCACATCAGCCGCGCCACGCTGGGCGGCGCACGCTTCGAAATGCACTGGCCGCTGGCTGCCAGCTGAACGCCCACGGGCGCGATTACAATTGATTACAACTCCCGCACAACTGCGGAGGGAACGGCCGCTGGCGTATCGCCACGCTAGCGACCCTGCAGCACTCGCCGGATGCGCGTGCTGCATTCCTCCCTTCGTCGAGAGTGCCCATGTCCCTGCGTCACCGTACCCCCACCCTGCTCTGCCTCGCCCTGCTGCCGTTGTTCGCCGCGCCGATCGCCCACGCCAAGGATGACCACTGGACCTTCGAAGTCGCCGCCGGTGCCGGTGCGACACCGCGCTACAGCGGCAGCAAGGAGTACCAGGCGTCGCCCATGCTGTCCTTCGATGCCATGTCACCCGGTGGCTGGTTTCTGGGCACCAGTGGCCTCGGCTGGGGTACGGCCATCGGCGAACACACCCACCTGCGTGCCTACATCGGTGCCAGCGGCAGCCGCCGCGACAAGGACTCCGCGCTCGGCGGTTCGGACTTCCTGCGCGGCATGGGTGATATCCGTACCCGTCCCCTGGTCGGCCTCTCGGCTGGTTATACGCTGGGCGAAGCCGTGCTGAGCGGCAGCTGGCAGTTCACCCGCAAGGATGAAGACAAGGGTGACAACGGCCTGGCCACCCAGCAGATGCAGCTGAGCCTGTCGATGCCGCTGTTCGATTTTGCCGGTGGTGTGGTCAGTGGCAGTGTCGCCACCGAGTACGGCAATCGCGGCTACATGCAGACCTGGTACGGCGTGAGTCCGGAACAGGCAGCGCGCACCGGATTTGCCCAGCACAAGCCGAAAGCAGGCCTGGTCAGTGCCGGGCTTGGCCTGAAGTGGAGCCACCGCGTGGGCCGCAATGGCAACTGGTACATCTCGGCGGAAGGCACGCGCCTGCTCGGCGATGCGGCCGACAGCCCGATCGTGCAGAAGCCGAATCAGTTCGGCTTGATGAGCGGATACACGCACCGCTTCTGAGGGGACGCCGGGTGTGACCCGGTGCTACACGCAGGAAACGGGGCGCTGCGACCAGGCAGCGCCCCGTGTGAATCACGCCTTGGCGAACACCAGGTGGCCGCCGTCGTTGCCGACTTCGATGGTATCGCCGTTGACGAAGGCGCCGGACAGGATCTTCTGCGCCAGCGGGTTCTCCAGCTGCGCCTGGATCGCACGCTTCAACGGACGTGCGCCGTACACCGGATCGAAGCCGACGTTGCCGAGCAGATCGAACGCCGCATCGGACACCACCAGCTTCAGCCCACGCTCGGCCAGCCGCTTCTCCAGGCCACGCATCTGGATGCGCGCGATCTGCTTGATCTGCTGCTTGTCCAGCGGGTGGAACACCACGATGTCGTCCAGGCGGTTGATGAACTCCGGACGGAAGTGCGCCTGCACCACGCCCATCACCGCCGCCTTCATCTGCATGTAGGCCTCCGGGCTGTCATCACTGCTCATGTCCTGGATCTGGTGCGAGCCCAGGTTGGAGGTCATCACGATGACGGTGTTGCGGAAGTCCACAGTGCGGCCCTGGCCATCGGTCAGGCGGCCATCGTCCAGCACCTGCAGCAGGATGTTGAACACATCCGGATGCGCCTTCTCCACTTCGTCCAGCAGGATCAGCGAGTACGGACGGCGACGCACCGCCTCGGTCAGGTAGCCACCCTCTTCGTAACCGACGTAGCCCGGGGGCGCACCGATCAGGCGGGCGACGCTGTGCTTCTCCATGAACTCGCTCATGTCGATGCGGATCATCGCGTCGGCACTGTCGAACAGGAACTCGGCCAGCGACTTGCACAGCTCGGTCTTGCCAACGCCGGTCGGGCCGAGGAACAGGAACGAACCGGCCGGACGATTCGGATCGGACAGGCCCGCACGCGAGCGGCGCACGGCGTCGGAGACGACCTTGATCGCTTCCTCCTGGCCGACCACGCGGTTGTGCAGCACCTCTTCCATCCGCAGCAGCTTGTCGCGCTCGCCTTCGAGCATCTTGTTGACCGGAATGCCGGTCCAGCGCGAGACAACCTCGGCGATCTCCTCATCGGTGACCCGGTCCTGCACCAGCTTGAAGTCCTTGTGCTCGGCTTCCTGCGCGGCGGCCAACTGCTTTTCCAGCTGCGGCAGCAGGCCGTACTGGATCTCGCTCATCTTGGCGAAATCCTGGCGGCGCTGCGCGGATTCCAGCTCCAGCTTGGCCTGCTCGACCTGCTCCTTGATCTTGGTTGCACCCTGCAGCGCGGCCTTCTCCGACTTCCAGATTTCATTGAGGTCGGAGAACTCGCGCTCCAATCCATCGATGTCGTTTTCCAGATCGGCCAGGCGCTGCCGCGAGGCCTCGTCCTTTTCCTTCTTCAGCATCTCGCGCTGGATCTTCAGCTGGATCACCCGGCGTTCCAGGCGGTCCAGTTCCTCTGGCTTGGAGTCGATCTCCATGCGCAGGCGCGAAGCAGCCTCGTCCATCAGGTCGATGGCCTTGTCCGGCAGCTGGCGGTCGGTGATGTAGCGGTTGGACAGGGTCGCCGCCGCCACGATGGCCGGATCGGTGATTTCCACGCCGTGGTGCACCGCGTACTTTTCCTTCAGCCCGCGCAGGATCGCGATGGTGTCCTCCACCGACGGCTCGCCCACGAACACCTTCTGGAAACGACGCTCCAGCGCGGCATCCTTTTCGATGTACTTGCGATACTCGTCCAGCGTGGTAGCGCCTACACAGTGCAGCTCGCCGCGTGCGAGCGCAGGCTTCAGCATGTTCCCGGCATCCATCGCACCGTCGGCCTTGCCGGCGCCGACCATGGTGTGCAGCTCGTCGATGAACAGGATGATCTGCCCTTCGCTCTTGGCCAGATCGTTGAGCACGCCCTTCAGGCGCTCCTCGAACTCACCGCGGAACTTGGCACCGGCAATCAGCGCGCCCATGTCCAGCGACAGCACGCGCTTGCCGCGCAGGCCTTCGGGCACTTCGTCGTTGATGATGCGCTGGGCCAGGCCTTCCACGATGGCGGTCTTGCCCACGCCGGGTTCGCCGATCAGCACCGGGTTGTTCTTGGTCCGGCGCTGCAGCACCTGGATGGTGCGACGGATTTCTTCATCGCGGCCGATCACCGGATCGAGCTTGCCGCTCTCGGCACGTGCGGTCAGATCAATGGTGTACTTCTCCAGCGCCTGCCGCTGTTCTTCAGCATTTTCCGACTGCACGTTCTCGCCGCCACGCAGCTTGTCGATGGCGGCCTGCAGGCGGGTCTTGTCGGCACCGGCGGCGCGCAGCGCCATGCCCAGCGTGCCGCTGTCGTCCAGCGCGGCCAGCACGAACCACTCGCTGGCAATGAAGGCATCGCCGTTCTGCTGGGCCAGCTTGTCGGTCTGGTTGAGCAGGCGCCCCAGGTCATTGCCCATCGAAACGTTGCCGGCCTGGCCGGACACCTTGGGCAGCGCATCCAGCGCCTCGGTCAGGCGCTCGCGCAGTACCGGCACGTTCACCCCGGCCTGGGCCAGCAGCGGGCGCGTGCTGCCGCCCTGCTGGTCAAGCAGCGCGCTGAACAGGTGAACCGGTTCGATGATGCTGTTGTCGCGGCCCACGGCCAGCGACTGTGCGTCTGCCAGCGCCTGCTGGAAACGCGAGGTGAGCTTGTCCATCCGCATTGCGAATCCTCATCGGTCATCAGGGCCGGCCTGCGCCGGCGATGCTGGAAAGATGCGGTTGCCCCACCCGGTTTCAAGGGTGGCTGCGACTGCACCCCGAGGCCAGTCAGCCTGCGGCCAGCATGCCGGAGCGGGTGTGGTCGGCGCGTTGATCCAGCGCAAGCCACTGCGCGCCAAGCACTGGAATCCGGGCATCGCGGATGCGATACTTGCGAATCATTCTCATTTCGATCAAGGCCACACATCCCCTTTCATGGGCCCCCGACACGAACAACTGGGCATGCTGTACCGCGACCATCGCCTCTGGCTGCACGGCTGGCTGAGCGGGCGCGTGGGCAATCGCGATGTGGCTGACGATCTAACCCAGGACACCTTCGCGCGGCTGCTGCAGGGGCGCGATCTCGCTGCCCTGCGTGAGCCCCGTGCCTTCCTGACCACGGTAGCGCGCGGGCTGGCCGCCAACTGGTTCCGCCGCCAGGCGCTGGAGCGCGCCTACCTGGAATACCTGGCCCAGTTTCCAGAGCCGGTGTTGCCCTCGCTGGAAGAACAGGCCCTGGTACGTGAGGCCCTGCAGCAGATCGATGCGATGCTGGACGGGTTGCCGGCGATGGCGCGCCGGGTGTTCCTGCTGGCGCAGTTCGATGGGCTTCGCTATGAGGCCATCAGCGAACAGCTGGGGTTGTCGTTGTCCACGGTGAAGCGGCACATGAAGCGGGCGCTGCTTGGCTGCCTTGCGCATGCCGGCTGAGACCGCCACCGCACCGGCCCTACCGCCACGTGTGCTGGAGCAGGCCGCCGACTGGCTGATGCGCCTGCACGAGGACGGCAGCGTAGCGCAGCGTGCGCAGTGGCAGCGCTGGCACGATGCCGACCCTGAGCATGCACGCGCGTGGCAACGCGCGGAACGCTTGCTGGCGCTGAGCGGGCAGGTTCCACCGCCATTGGCCCACAGCGCACTGCAGCGCGCGCGCTCGCCGGGCCGGCGTGCGCTGCTGCGCAGCGTCGCCGCACTGCTGGTCGCCCCGCTGGGTGGCTGGCTGGCCTGGCGAATGTACGACGAGGCCGCATGGGATGCCAGCGCACGCACGGCCGTGGGCGAGCGCCTGCGCCATGTACTGGACGACGGCAGCGTGCTGCTCCTGGACACCGATACCGCCATGGACATCGCCTTTGATGACCAGCAGCGCCTGCTGCGGCTGCGGCACGGACAGGTGCTGGTGGAAACCGCCGCAGATTCCCGGCGACCGGCGCGTCCCTTCGTGCTCGCCAGTCCGGCAGGGCGCATGCAGGCCCTGGGCACGCGCTTCAATGTGCAGCATGCCGATGCGACCACCGTAGTGGCCGTGCTCGAAGGAACGGTACGGGTCATGTTGGCCGCAACAGGGCAACAGCGTGTCGTCGATGCCGGAAGGCAGCTGAGCTTCCGCGCAGATGCCTTCGCGTCGGTGCAGGCCATCGCACCGGCCGTCGACGCCTGGCGCCACGGCATGCTGGTGGTCGATGCGCAGCCCCTGCGCCGCGTGCTGGAACAGCTGGGCCGCTATCAATCCGGCTGGCTGGGCTGCGACGATGCGATCGCATCCCAGCGGGTGTCAGGTGCATTCCCCGTGGATGACCTGGACCGCGCCGTAGCCATGCTGGCAGCCGTCCACGGACTGGAGATCCAGCGCGGACCAGCGGGACTGTGGACGCGGCTGCGCGCAGGAACGCCACGGTGAGCGGGCCGCATCGCCAGCAGTGACACTTTTTCCGCGTCCGGGTGGCAGAGGGAGTGAATCCCTTCCTTACGTGCCCTCCATGCCCTCCATGATCCGACCCTTCCGGCTGAGCCTGCTGGCCATTGCTCTGGCGACCACGCCGGTGTTTGCCCAGGTGGCATCGCTGCAGGCCGTAGCCGCTACCGAACAGGCCGCCAGCCCGCTCGGCCTGGCCCTGAGCACCTTCGCTGCCCAGCGTGGTATCGCCCTGTCCTTCGACCCCGCGCTGGCCGCCGGACGCATGGCACCGGCACTGTCGGGTACCTTCAGCACCGAACAGGGCTTTGCACGCCTGCTGACCGGTACCGGCCTGCGCATCCAGCCTGGCGCAGACGGCAGCTACACGCTGCAGGCGGCAGGCAACGTTGTACCGGTGTCAGCAGCGCGAAAGACCCTGCCACTGCGCGTGAGCGGTGAAGTGCAGCCGTTCCGCTATGCCGAAGGCCTGCGCCTGGACGAGGACTACATGCATGCCCAGGCCACCGGCAACGGTGACATCGGGCGCCTGTTGAGGATCAACCCCGCCGTCCAGTTCGACAACGCCCAGTTGAGCAGCTTCACCCCCGGCGACATCTCGCCGGCCAATGTAAGCATCAATGGTGCGCCGTTCTACCAGAATGCCTTCGTGGTCGATGGCATGAACTTCAACAACGACATCGATCCCGGTGGCGATCCATCGCCCTACCGCCTGGCGACCGCCCCCGGCAACAGCCAGGCCTTCGCCCTGGACACCGACCTGCTGGCCGACCTGACCGTGCTGGACAGCAACGTGCCGGCGGCCTACGGCGGATTCAGCGGTGGCGTCATCGAGGCCAACGTGCGCAAGCCGAAGGACGCCTTTTCCGGCAGCGTGTCCTACCAGACCACGCGCTCGTCCTGGACCCGCTACCTGCTGGATGAAAGCATGCGCGAGGACTATGCCAATGCTTCTTCGTGGGGCGATGGTCAACCCGAGTTCACCAAGGAAACATGGCGCGCCACGCTGGAAGGCAAGGTGACCGATACGCTGGGCGTACTGGCCAACTTCACCCGCAAGCGCTCCTCGATTCCCACCTACTTCTATTCCGCACACCTGGTGGACAGCTACGGCTCGGAACGCGAAGTACAGCGCCAACGCTCGGACCAGGCGATGCTGAAGGCGGTCTGGGAGGCCAGCGACCGGCTGACCGTCGATGCGTCCGTCACGCATGCGCCATCGGAGAACCAGCTGTTCCGGTCCAACATCCGCGGCGCCGGCGTGCGCATCGACAGCGGCGGCACGATGATCAACCTGGGAGCCACCTGGCAGGCGGACTGGGGCACGATCACCCAGCGCCTAAGCTGGAGCGGCACCGAGCAGTCGCGTGATGCGCAGAGCGATGACTATTTCACCTGGCTGCGCTCGGCCAGCAAGGACTGGGGCACCAACGCGTCCACGCTGGAAGGCGAGTTCGGTGACATCGAACAACGGCAACGACGTCTTACCTACAGCGCGCAGGCACAGACCCACGCCTTCGACCTTGGCGGTGGGGTCCACCAGCTGACCACGGGCGTGGAGCTGACCCGGCAGAGGTTCGACTATCGTCGCCTGACCGAGAACAGCACCTATGTCACACCGGCCCGCACCACGACGTGCACCCTCAACTCCGGCGAGATCGATACCGCCTGTGACATGGGCCTGACCGCGGCAGCAGGCTGGCCAGGCCAGTACTTCACCCGCCGTACCCGCTACGCCACCGGCCACATCGGCTTCGATGTGGAGAGCTTCGCCGCACACATCGACGACGACATGCGCTACGGCGCGGTCTCGATCCGTCCGGGTCTGCGCATCGAGCGCGACAGCTACATCGGGCAGACCACCATCGCACCCCGCTTCGCGCTGAGCTGGGAGCCGCGCGATGGCACCCTGCTCACCGCAGGCGCCAACCGCTACTACGGCCGCAACATGGCCACCTGGAAGCTGCGCGATGGTGTCAACCGGCTGCGCTACAACAACGAACGCCGTACCAGCCTGAACGGGGCGTGGACCACCGGCACCCAGGCCGGAAATGACACCTACTTCAACATCGACAAGGTGGGCTATGCCGATGAGCTGATGCTGGCGTGGCGTCAGGATTGGGCGGGTTGGCGCTTCAACCTGAAGGCCGTCAACCGCCGGCTGCGCGACCAGGTCATCAACGTGAGCGGGCGCATCACCGGCATCACACCCGACGACCCCACATTGGCCGGCAATTACAGCACCTGGTCCAGCACCGGCAGTGGCCTGAGCAACATCTATTCCCTGACCGCGCAGCCGCTGCGCGGCTGGACAGCCGGGGCGACGCATACCCAGGCGCTGCTCTCTCTGGACTGGACCGACGTGCGCAAGGCGGTGCCGTTCTACGACGACAGCGCCGACCAGTTCTACCTGAACCCATGGATCCGCTACGACGGCCGCTACATGCGCTACCAGCAGAAGCCCGCCGACAACTACACACGCCCGTGGTCGGCGCGCGTGAACACGATCACCCGCATTGCACCGCTGGACCTGACCGTGACCAACATGCTGACCTACTCGGCCGGCTACCGCCGGATCGCCAGGACTTCGCTGACCGAGATGTACCAGGGCGAGCGCATCGACGTATGGGAGGAGCGGCAGTTCTCCCCGTCGCTGACCTGGAACGTCCGCCTGGGTTGGGAACGCGAGCTGTCCGCCCAGGCCGGAACGGTCTACGCGAATGTGGACATCACCAATGTACTGAACCGGCGCAATGTCTACGGCGCATCCTCCGCCGTTGGCAACGCACCGCTGTATGACATCGGACGGCAGTTCTGGCTGGAAGTGGGCTACCGCTACTGACTGCATCGTGCCGTTGAACGCCGTACCGGCGTCATACATGCGCGCCTATCCAAGCCTGCGTCTGCTGCTGCCCGTCGCCGCCCTGTTGCTGGGCGGCGCGGGCATGCCTGCACCTGCGCGTCATACCCCGTGCCCCGACGTGCTTCCCGCGCGTCCGGACAGCGCCTGCCTGCGCGCGCTCTACAGCAACCCCAGCATGCAGTGGCCAGCGCCAGAGGTGGAACCCGGCGTCGCCTGGCAGGAGCTGGCTCCGCTACCTGCCCCGGCCGATCCACCCGGCCATCCATCAACGCCCGCAAAAGTCGCCTTGGGCCGTCGGCTGTTTTTCGATCCGGTTCTTTCGAAGTCGCGGCAATTGGCCTGTGCCAGTTGCCATGACCCGGACCTGGGCTGGGCCGATGGCCGCCGCGTATCGTTCGGCCACGACCGCCAGCCCGGTCGCCGCAATGCACCCAGCGTGGTGGCCAGTGCGCACGTGGCGCCGCTATTCTGGGATGGGCGCGCCGCCACGCTGGAGGCGCAGGCGCTGCATCCGATCGCCGATCCCGTCGAAATGGGCTTCACCACGCAGGGCGCCGTGCGTCGCTTGCGCCGGGATGCGTCCTACCGTCGTGCGTTCAACGAGGTGTTCGCGCAGCCGCGCATCGATGCCGCGCAGCTCGGCCAGGCCATCGCCGCGTTCGAACGCAGCCTGTCGCCACGCAACAGTCGCTTTGATCGCTTCCTGCTTGGCAATGCGCGTGCGCTGGACGATGCCCAGCTGCGTGGCCTGCACCTGTTCCGCACGCAGGCCGGCTGCATGAACTGCCACAGCGGGGCGGCGCTGACCAACAACGGCTTCCACAATCTGGGCCTGCATTTCCACGGGCGTTCGCGGCAGGATCTGGGGCGTTATGAGGTCACCGGTGATCCCGCCGACAGCGGCCGTTTCCGTACACCGTCGCTGCGTGGCGTTGCCGCCACAGCGCCCTACATGCACAACGGCATGATCCCGAAATTGTCTGGCGTGCTGGCGTTCTACAACGTGGGCGGTGCCCGACCGCGGGCTCCGGCGGGTCTCCCGCCAGACGCAGCCCCCTTCCCGGCACCCGATCCGTTGCTGCGTCCGCGCGGGCTCAGCAGGCGGGACCTGCAGGACATCGAAGCCTTCCTGCTGGCCCTCTGACGCCTGCAGGCTCAGCCGCGGGTGATGGCAGTACGGATCGCCCGCAGCTGCTGCTTGATGGCCCTTGCCTGCGCCACATCCATGCGCAGCAGGGCTTTCTGCCCGATCGAGCGCGACTGCAGGGTGGCGTCGACGAAGCGGTAGCGGCCACGCTCGTCGCGTTCCACCAACGGCGGCTGGGCCAGCTCCGGGGTGTCCAGCAAGTGGTCGATCACCGCCACCAGACGGTCGTTGAAATAGCCGTCGGGCCGGCCAAGATCGACGTAGGCCTGCTGGATCAGCGGATAGAAGCGCTTGTAGGCCGTGGCCGTTGCCGCCGGGTCGAGCGCGGTAAATGCCTGCACGTAGGGCGCATAGCGCGTCGCGTTGCTGGCGGCGATGCGTTCGCCGCCCTCACCCGCCTCGACCTGCAGGTTGCCCGGCAGCGGCCGCGCGGCCAGTGCGGTCGGCGGCACGCTCGGCTTGTCCAGGTTGTCGACCTGGGTGACCAGGCGCTGGATCAGATGATCGCGCAACAGCAGGGTCAGCGGGCCCTCGCCCTGGAACAGCTGGCTCAGCGCGCCCCAGGCAGCGGCATCGCTGTCGGCCAGTTTCGGCAGTGCTGGATCAGCGGCCGCCTCTGTCTCCAGCGGGTGCCTGATCGGTGGAGGTGCCGGGGCCTGTTGCTCGGCCGTCATTGGCTGTGGAGGTGCAGCGCTGCTGGCGGGAGTGGATTGCACCGGCACCGAAACGCCGTCCGCCAGGCTCTTCAGCTGATCGCGGAACAACCACCCGCCCGCACCGCCGATCACCACCACGCCCAGCACCCAGGGCCATACCGCCTTTCCACTCTGCATGATGCAGCACCTCGTTTTCACACGCATGGAGATGGTGTGACCCCCCGTGTCGGCGAGGGTTCCCCCTTCGTTCGGCTGCGGTTTGGGTTGGGCAGGACCTGCAGCCACGCTCACGCCTGCTTTGCACGCCGCGCGCGAGGCTGTTGCTCTTGTCGTGTGGAGACGTTGCCATGCAATACGCGCTGTACTACTGGACCGGCATCCAGGGCCGCGGTGAATTCGTGCGGCTGGCGCTGGAAGATGCCGGCGCCGACTACATCGACATGGCACGGGTACACGGCGATGCAGTGATGCAACCTTTCCTTGATGGGAAAAGCGAGGGGACGCAGCCATTCGCGCCGCCATTCCTGAAGGCCGGCCGCCAGGTCATCGCACAGGTCGCGGCGATCCTGGATTTCCTTGGCCCGACGTTGGACCTGGTGCCACAGGCGGCCTCGCGGCGGATGCAGGCGCTGCAGTTGCAGCTGACCATCGCCGATCTGGTGGCCGAGGTGCATGACACCCACCATCCGATCGCCGTATCAAAGTACTACGAAGAGCAGAAGATCGAAGCCAAGGCACGCGCCGCCTCTCTGCGCAGCGAACGGCTGCCGAAGTTCCTCGGCTACTTCGAGCAGGTGCTGGCCGCCAATGGCGGCCGCCATACGCTGCGCGAGCATTCCTACGTGGATCTGTCGCTGTTCCAGCTGCTGAGCGGGCTGGATTACATGTTCCCACGCCGCATGCAGGCACTGGGCCCAACCCTGCCCCTGCTGCGTGCGCTGCAGGAGCGGGTGGCGAAGCGGCCGGCCATTGCCGCCTACCTGGCCTCGGAACGGCGCTTGCCGTTCAACACCAATGGCATCTTCCGCCACTACCCGGAGCTGGATGGGGAGCGGTAGTGCCGGCCGCTGGCCGGCAGCTGCACACTGCGTCCGAG
This sequence comes from Stenotrophomonas sp. CCNWLW162, assembly GCF_037203745.1. NCBI lineage: Bacteria > Pseudomonadati > Pseudomonadota > Gammaproteobacteria > Lysobacterales > Lysobacteraceae > Stenotrophomonas > Stenotrophomonas sp. CCNWLW162. The sequence continues at coordinate 94,334 of NZ_JBBCBL010000005.1, forward strand.
GTCCATGAGGATGCCGGCCAGCGGCCGGCACTAACTTGGGGTCAGCTGTTTTCACCCAGCGGCTTCACCGCCTGCTTCTGCAGCGACAGCAGGCCCAGCAGCACTGCCAGTGCCACGTAGGCGCCGGCGAACTGCCAGCTGATGATGCGTGCCAGCCCTTCCAGCTCCCAAGGCAGATAGATGCCACCGCGCGGGTCCACCGAGTGGATCAGGCCGAACAGGGTCAGCACGGCGGCCACCAACAGGAAGCCGCAGGCACGGCGCAGACGGCCATCGACCATTGCCGCCACCGCCGAGATCCACAGCATCGAAGTGATGATGAAGCCATTGCCGAGGGTGAAGATCACCGCCAGCTCCGGCAGGCCGTGGCCGTCGAGCTTGGTCAGCAGCTGCGGCAACTGGTCCGGCGCGATCCAGCCCGGCGCCTTGATCGCCAGCAGGTAGGCCACCGACGGCAGGAAACCGAACACCATCGCACCGGTATGGTGACGCGGCGTGGCCTGGAAGGCCTGGGTGGTGATGTCGATGGCCACGTACACGATGATCGGCGCCAGCACCGCCAGCGGCAGCCACTGCACCAGCCCGGAGATGATGCCAAGCATGCCGCCGATGCCGACGAACAGGCCGGTCAGCAGCGTGTAGCCGCTGCGCGCACCCATGTGCTTGTAGGCCGGCTGGCCGATGTACGGCGTGGTCTGCGCGACGCCGCCGCAGACGCCAGCCACCAGCGTGGCCACCGCTTCCACCAGCAGGATGTCGCGGGTGCGGTAATCATCGCCGGCCGCGCGTGCGCTTTCGGAGACGTTGATGCCACCGACCACCATCAGCAGGCCGAACGGCAGCAGCAGCGGCAGGTAGGTCATCGCGGTGGGCAGGCCATCAAGGAAACCCAGCGTCGGCAGCGGCAGCACCACCTGCGGCGGCACCCACTCCGGTACGTGGAAGCCCGGTGCGCCGAGCCCGGCCAGGCCAAGGCCGTAATACAGCACGGTGCCGAACACGAAGGCCAACAGCACGCCCGGGCCACGCACCGGCAGCTTGCCCTTGGCGATCAGCACGTACAGCAGCAGGCCCAGCGTCGTGAAACCAACCAGCGGCGAGCGCAGCGTTTCCAGCAGCGGCAGCAGGCCCATCAGCACCAGCGCGATGCCGGCGATGGAACCCAGCAGCGCAGCACGCGGCAGCGCGCGGGTGACCGCTTCACCGAAGAATGACAGCACGAACTTGAGCACGCCCATGATGACCAGCGCGGCCATGCCCAGCTGCCAGGTCGCAATACCCGCGGCATGCGGGTCCATGCCCTGCTGCTTGAACGCAATGAAAGCCGGGCCGAGCACCAGCAGGGCCATGCCGATGCTGGTCGGTGCATCCAGGCCGAGCGGCATGGCGGTGACATCGTCGCGGCCGGTGCGCGTGGCCAGGCGGCGCGCCATCAGGGTGTACAGCAGGTTGCCAACCAGCACGCCGAAGGCAGTGCCGGGGAACATGCGGCCGAACACTACGTCGGCGGGGAACTGGAAGATCCCGACCAGGGCCATGGCGATGAAGCCGAGGATGGAGAGGTTGTCGACGACCAGGCCGAAGAAGCCGTTGAAGTCGCCGGCGACGAACCAGCGACGCGGTGCGGCGGGAGCGGGAGCGGACATGGAAGGGGCGGTGGGAGTGGAGACCGCCGATGGTAGGCCCAGCGAGGCCGGTGCGCCAATTCCGTCGTGGAATGATGGGTTCCAGCCAACGGCGGAGCCCCTCGTGGTTGGTCGCGAACTACGATTTCCCGTGTTGGGCCGGGTGGGTAGGCTACGCGGGGGACGCCGTGAACCCATCCTTGGGGGCTTGGCCGCGGCATCCATGCCGCGGACACCCCCGCGCAGCCTACCCGCCCGGCCCCTGACAGTTTCCTGCGGGCGCCAGCCACGGAAGAGAATCAAAAGATCAAAAGCAGAAGCCGGTCGCTGCGCTCTCAAGCGCCGGATCGCAGGCATCTGCCTGGTTGCCGGCCAGCGGCCGGCACTACCGGGAAGCATCCACGCATGGCGTGGATCTACTGTGCCGACCAAGGTCGACCCCCACGAGCAACAGGCCATGCCATTCCAACGGATCGCGGAAATCTGTCGAAGGCGGGGTGGGTCCGGCTGCGGGGGTGTCCGCGGCATGGATGCCGCGGCCAAGCCCCCAAGGATGGGTTTACGGCGTCCCCCGCAACCGGACCCACCCCGCCATCCCACCGATACCCCGCTTTTGACGTTGACGTTGACGTTGATTCGGCGGGTGCAGGGCGCAGCCCTGCATCAGACCCCAACCCTCACTTCTTCAGGAAGTTGTCCACCAGCAGATGCTTCACGTCGTCGAAGCGGCCGTTCAACACCGCCTTGGCCGCATACAACGCCGTGCCCGCCACCTGCTTGGCTTCGATCTGCGGTGGCATCACCAGCTCCGCGCGACTGGTATGTACATCCAGCAGCGCCGGCCCACGCTGGGCCAGGAAATCCTGCACCGCTTCTTCCAGGTCCTCGCTGCGGGTCACGGTGCGGCCGTGGAAGCCGATCACCTCGGCCAAGCGGCCGAAGTCCGGATTCTTCAGGTCGGTGTAGTTGTCCAGAAGGCCTTCCACCTTCTGCTCCAGCTCGACGAAATTCAGCGAGCCGTTGTTGAACACCACCACCTTGATCGGCAGGTTTTCCTGCACGGCCGTCAACAGATCGCCCAGCAGCATCGCCAGGCCACCATCGCCGGACAGCGAAATCACCTGCCGCCCCGGGAAGGCCTTCTGCAGCCCCAGCGCCTGCGGCATCGCGTTGGCCATCGTGCCGTGCAGCAGGCTGGTCAGCGTGCGGCGCCGGCCGTTCACCCGGATGTGCCGCAGCACCCACACCATCGGCGAGCCACCATCCGCGGTGAACAGCGCATCGTCGGTAGCGTACTTCGACAGCAGCGCGGTCAGGTGCTGCGGGTGGATCAGTTCGCCTTCGCCGGGTTGTTCCTCCTGCTCGCGCTTCTTCAGCGCCTTGTCGCGGTGCTCGATGCATTCGTCCAGGAAACTGCTGTCTTCGCGCGGAGGCAGCATCGGCAGCAGCGCGTCCAGTGTCGGAGCGATATCACCGACCACGCCCAGGTTCACCGGATGGCGTCGACCGAGGTGGCTGCCGTCGCGGTCGACCTGGATGATCGTGGCCTTGTCCGGATAGAACTGGCCCCAGGCGAAATCCGCGCCGAGCAGCAGCAGCGTGTCGCACTCCATCAACGTGTGGAACCCGGATTCGATGCCGAAGACTCCGGTCATGCCCATGTTGTACGGGTTGTCCGGTTCGACGAAGTCCTTCGCACGCGATGTGTGCGCCACCGGTGCCTGCAGGCGCCGCGCCAGTTCCAGCAGCTGCGCATGTGCCCCCTGGCAACCGGCGCCGGCATAGATGCCGATACGCTTGCCCTGCCCCAGCAGTTCGGCGATGTGCTGCAGCTCGGCCTCGGAGGGGCGCAGCACCGGCTGGGTGTAATGCACCGAGAACGGCACATCGTGCTTCACTTCCGCTTCGCTGATGTCGGCCGGCAGGATCACCACCGCCACACCGCGGCGGCTGATCGCCGCCTGGCAGGCCAGCGCCACCACGCGCCGTGCCTGGGCCGGGCTGTGCACCTGCTCGCAGAACACGGTGCAGCTGCCGTACACCGCCTTGAAATCCACTTCCTGCGGGAACTCCATGCCCAGTTCGCTGGTGACCACCTGGCTGGCGATCAGCACCATCGGCGCGCGGTTGCGGTTGCTCTCGAAGATGCCGTTGATGAAGTGCAGACCGCCAGGACCGCACGAACCCGCGCAGGCGGTCAGCTGGCCGCTGATCAATGAATCGGCACCGGCCGCGAACGCCGCGACCTCTTCATGGCGGACATGCACCCACTCGATCTCACTGCGATGCAGTGCGTCGGTGACATGGTTCAGGGTGTCGCCGACGATGCCATAACAACGGCGGACGCCCGCCTGCTGCAGGGTATCGACGACGATCTCGGCAACGCGCTTGCTCATGGGACTACAGCCTTGCAAGGGGGAACCCCGAGGCTAGTCCCGGTGAAGTGATGCTTCCGTGGGCAAGAGGCCGATCGCCTTGTCGTGCAAACTCCGGGCAGGGCTGCCGTCAATCGTTGACGTTGATCCACCCCGTCACCGCGCCGCGCTTCGGGTTGCGGTAGCGCACCTGCAGCCAACCATCCTGCTCATCCAGCATCTCCACGCGATCACCCTGCACCAGGTAGCGCTGCGTGCTCGATGCACCAGGGCGGTCGAACAGGAACAGGCGCGCAGGCAGCACGCTCGCCATCAGCCCCACCAGCGGCGCACCGCTTGCTGGTGCGCCGAGCCCGTCGCCGATGGCGCTTTCCAGCACCTTGCCGGAGGGATCGTAGGTGCGCCACACCGCCAGTGGCCCCTGGTTCTCGGTCTCTTCCCAGTGCAGCGCACGGTTCAGCGTATCGCCCAGCATCAACACGCTCTCACCGCGGTACAGATAGAGCTGCGGTCCGTTGAAGCGATACACGTCGGTGTACCACATCGGCCCGCTGCGGCAGCTGGCGGTCAGCGTGCGCGTGGCGGCGTCGGCGGTAAGGCCCATCAGGTCACCGCACTGGTCGTGTCCATGGGTCACCGCCTTCAGTGCGCGGAACTCACCGCTGCCTACGTCGAAGCGATAGACCGCCACCGCTTCGTTGACCATGCCCACCGATGCACGTGCAATCAATTCCGGGTAGCCATCGAAATCGACGTCCTCCAGACCCCATCGCGAATTGCCGTCCGCATCCGCCGCACCCTCCAGCCTCTGGCGCTTGCCCGACGGCGACAACTGCACCGCGATGCTGCCGTCCTGCTGGGGATCGGCGTGTGCCTGCACGTGAGCGGCGACCTGGAACCGTAGCGTTTCGCCGTCGCCCTCATTCGCCTCCGCCGTCGGCAGCCACAGGCCTGCCAGCAGCAGGCCCAGCACGTAGTCCCTGTGTTTCATCGTCCATCCCTGTGGCGCCACGATGGCCCCTTCAGGTCAGAACGATACCTCGACCGGCTGCCGCGACCACAGCACCGACTGATGCTTGGTCTGCTGCTTCCACGCCAGGCGGATCGCTTCGATATCGGCGCGGCGCTGCGGGGTGTCCTCGTGCAGCACCACCAGCACCTTGGTGCGCAGGCGGTTGGGTGCGGCATCGCCGCGGAACAGCCACTGGCCATAAGCATCGAACACGGTCAGGCCATCCGGGAAGCGCGGGGTCACTTCCTTGTCCAGGAAAGTGCGCCACTGCGCATCGCTGATGGTGTCGGCCTGCGGGCGGTTGCCGGCGCCCTGCTCCTCGCCCACGCCGAAGTACAGCTCGCTGCGCACCCAGCCGTGGCCGGCGGACGGGCGGGCGGCATCGCCCTTCAGTTCGGCGGTGGTGGCCGTGGCATAGGCGCTGGGCGCCTGCGAAGAGAGGCTGGCGCAGCCGCTGGTGGCCAGCAGCACGGCGAAGACGAGGCCAAGGTGTTTCATCGGTACAACTCCGGGGGAAGGGGGACAAGGCGAGGCGGCAGCGTACAGCGCCACCGGCCCGGCGTGCTGATGCCAGCGGGGCATCAGCTCATGCCGGACCGGCAGGGCTTGCATCGGCACCGGCCATCACGCGAAGATAATATATCGCTTCATCCGGATGGATGTAAGTGAAACTATCTCCCCCCTTCCCCGTCGTCGTTGTTGCTGGAGCCCCCATGTCCGTCCGCCTTCCTGCGTCGCCACTCGGCCTCGCCATCGCCCTCGCGCTTTCCGCCGCCGCCCCGGCCCTGGCCCAGGACGCCACCAACCTGGACACGGTGATCGTCACCGGCACCCGCGCGGCCGACCGCACCGTGCTCGAATCCACCTCGCCGGTGGATGTGCTCACCGCCGAGGACATCCGCAAGGCCGGCGTGGTCAACGGTGAGCTGGGCAGTGCGCTGCAGGCGCTGCTGCCGTCATTCAACTTCCCGCGCCAGTCCAACTCCGGCGGCGCTGACCACGTGCGCGCCGCGCAGCTGCGCGGCCTGTCGCCGGACCAGGTGCTGGTGCTGATCAATGGCAAGCGCCGCCACCACACTGCGCTGGTCAACACCGACAGCAAGATCGGCAAGGGCACCACCCCGGTCGACTTCAATTCGATCCCCGTCAGCGCGATCAAGCGCATCGAAGTGCTTCGCGACGGCGCCGGTGCGCTGTACGGCTCCGATGCGGTGGCCGGCGTGATCAACGTGATCCTCGACAACGGCGGCGACGGTGGCGAGATCGAGGCCAGCTACGGTGCCAACCACACCGACCTCAAGCCGATCGGCCGCACCCTCACCGATGGCCAGACCGGCAACATCAGCGCCAAGGTCGGCACTTCGCTGGGCGAGGACGGCGGCTTCCTGCGCGTCGGCCTGGAGTACAAGCACCGCAACGGCACCAACCGTGCCGGCTTCGACCAGATTCCGCCGTGGGACCAGACCCCGGGCAACCTCGCGCTGCAGGGCAAGCGCAACTACGTGCTGGGTGACGGCAAGAGCAAGGACATCAACCTGTGGCTGAACACCGAGATCCCGGTGGGCCAGACGTCGACGTTCTACGCGTTCGGTACCTTCAACCAGCGGGATACCGAAGGCGCGAACTACTTCCGCTATCCCGATGGCGATGCCAACTGGAAAGAGGTCTATCCGAACGGTTACCGACCGATCTCCGAAGGCGAGAACCGCGACGTGCAGGCCGTGGCCGGCGTGCGCGGCCAGTGGGGTGAGTGGAGCTACGACGGCAGCCTGGATTACGGGCAGAACGATTTCACCTACCGCCTGCGTGATTCGCTCAACGCATCGCTGGGCCCGACCAGCCCGACCCGCTTCAAGACCGCCGACTACGAATACGCACAGACCGTGGGCAACCTCGACCTGAGCCGCGTGTTCACCCAGAGCGACAGCATCAGCCACACCCTGGGCCTGGGCGTGGAAGCGCGCCATGAGCGCTACCAGACCCGTCCCGGCGACCCGGCCAGCTATGCGGCCGGCCCGTACACCGACCGCCCGACCGGCTCGCAGGCCGGTGGCGGCCTGACCCCGCAGGACGCGGCGCGCCTGTCGCGCGACGTGGCCAGCGCCTACGCCAGCCTGTCCAGCCAGTTCGGCGAGAAGTTCTCCACCGACCTGGCCGCGCGCTACGAGCACAATGACGACTTCGGCGGCGAACTGACCGGCAAGCTCGGCCTGCGCTACGAATTCACCCCGGCGTTCGCGCTGCGCGGCGCCATCTCCAACAACTTCCGCGCACCGTCGCTGGCGCAGATCGGTTACGAATCCACCTCCACCGGCTACAACGCCGGCGGCCAGCTGGTGCAGGGTCGACTGCTGTCGGTCAACAATCCGATCGCACGTGGCCTGGGTGCGCAGAATCTGAAGCCGGAGAAGTCGATCAACACCTCGCTGGGCTTCACCAGCCGCATCGGCGAGCACTTCGACCTGTCGCTGGACTTCTTCCAGATCGACATCGACGACCGCATCGCGCTGTCGGAAAGCATCACCGGCGATGCACTGACCGACTACGTGGCGGCCAACTACGGCGTCACCGGCCTGCAGAGCGCCAGTTTCTTCGTCAACGCCGCCGATACCCGCACCCGCGGTGCCGAGCTGGTGAGCAACTGGCGGCAATCGCTGGGCAACGGTCAGCTGCTGCTGACCGGCACCTATGCGTACACCAAGACCACGCTGAAGAACGTGCTGGCCACGCCGGCACAGCTCCGTGCACTGAACCCGGACTACGTGCTGTTCGGTATCGAAGAGACCAACACCCTCACCGATGCCACGCCGCACACCCGTGGCAGCTTCTCGGCCGCCTGGAGCAACGACCACTGGTCGCTGAGCACCCGCGTGAACCGCTATGGCAGCGCCACCCGCGTGTTCAACTTCGGTGACGGCTACATCCCGCGCCAGACCTACCAGGCCGAATGGCAGCTGGATGCCGAAGTCGAGTACCGCATCACTCCGCAGTGGAGCGTGGCCATCGGCGGCCAGAACCTGACCGACAACTACCCGGATCGATCCAACAGCGATATCCACTACTTCGGCAACCTGCCGTATGACGTGCTGTCACCGATCGGCAGCAACGGCGCGTACTACTACGGCCGCGTCCGCTATACGTTCTGATCGCATTGGGTGTGATTGCCTTCGGTGGGTGCGGACCGTTGGTCCGCACTACACGGTAGTGCCGGCCGCTGGCCGGCAACCGCAGGGTGCATCCATGGACCATGAAGTTGCCGGCCAGCGGCCGGCACTACCAAATCCGTAGCCTGCCCTCGACCCCACGTACACGCCCGCGCTGGCAAGCTGGGCGTCATGGCTGAACCGCTCCCCCTGCGTCCGCCACCTCCATTGCTGGACGATGCCTGCGCGTTGTTCCTCGATGTTGATGGCACCCTGATCGAATTCGCTGCACGCCCGGATGCCGTGCAGTTGCTGCCCGACGTGCGCGAAGCCATCGGCCGCATCAGCGACCGCCTGGAAGGTGCCGTGGCACTGGTCAGTGGTCGCCCGCTCGAGCAACTGGACCAGTTGTTCGCTCCCCTGCAGCTTCCCGCCGCCGGCCTGCATGGCCACGAACTGCGTGGCGAGGATGGTCGCGTGCTGCGCGACGCACATGATGACGACACCGCCGACTGGCTGCACGCGCTGCACCAGCAGGCGATGCGTTTCGCGCATGGACATCCTGGCGTGCTGGTGGAAGACAAGGGCGTCGGCCTGGCCCTGCACTGGCGCGGCGCACCGAACGCAGCAGCCGATGTGCGCGCCTTTGCCGACCGCCACCTGCGCGGTCGCAGCAGCCATCGCCTGCAGCCCGGCGATCATGTGGTGGAATTCGTGCCGGTCGGCTCCGACAAGGGTCGCGCGGTGCGGCGGATGATGCAGTACCTGCCGTTCCGTGGCCGCCTGCCCGTGTTCATGGGTGACGACCTCACCGATGAGTTCGGCTTTGACGCCGCCAACGGCCAGCACGGCTGGAGTGTGCTGGTGGGTGAACGCGAACCCAGCGCGGCGGTGTTCGCACTGCCCGACATACGCAGCGTGCACGCCTGGCTGCGTGAGAATGCCTATTGACCCGGCCACCCCCCACGGCCGCAACCGAGATGTAGCACGTGATGACCCAACCCGATCTTGATCTGGGCGTGGTCGGCAACGGCAGCTTCGGCGCCCTGGTCGACAAACATGCCCGCGTAGTCTGGAGCTGCCTGCCCACCTTCGACGGCGACCCCACCTTCTGTGCCCTGCTCGGCCCCAACCAGCAGACCGGCGGCGACTTCGCCATCGAGCTGGAGGATTTCAGCAGCAGCGAGCAAGAGTATCTGACCAACACCGCGATACTCCGCACCGTGCTGCACGACAGCCACGGCGGCTCGCTGGAAATTCTCGACTTCGCCCCGCGCTGGCGCCAGAACGATCGCTTCTACCGCCCGGTGAGCCTGATCCGCCAGGTGCGTCCACTGGCGGGCAGCCCGCGCATCACTGTACGCGCGCGGCCGCTGGCCGACTGGGGCGCACGCGTGCCCGAGTCCACCTGGGGCAGCAACCACGTGCGCTGGATCCTGCCTGAGCACGTACTGCGGCTGACCACCGATGTGCCGGTGCGGCTGGTGCGCGATGGCCTCCCCTTCGTGCTCAACCATCCGGTCCACCTGATTCTGGGCGTGGACGAATCGCTCGACCGCTCGATCAGCGGCTACGTGCAGGACGCCTTCCAGCGCACCCGCGACTACTGGCGCGAATGGGTGCGCTACCTGTCCATTCCGCTGGAATGGCAGGACGCAGTGATCCGCAGTGCGATCACCCTCAAGCTGTGCCAGTACGAGGACAGCGGCGCGATCATCGCGGCGATGACCACCTCCATTCCCGAAGCGCCCGGCAGCGTGCGCAACTGGGACTACCGTTACTGCTGGCTGCGCGATGCCGCGTTCGTGGTGCGTGCGCTGAACCGCCTCGGCGCGACGCGCACGATGGAACAGTTCCTCGGCTACATCTTCAACCTGGCCAGCAACGATGGCACGCTGCAGCCGCTGTATGGCATCGGCTTCGAAGCCAAGCTGGACGAGGACGAAGTACCCAGCCTGTCCGGTTACCGCGGCATGGGCCCGGTGCGCCGCGGCAACCTGGCCTGGGTGCAGCGCCAGCATGATGTCTATGGCAGCGTGGTACTCGCCTCCACGCAGCTGTTCTTCGATCGTCGCCTGCAGGATCCTGGCGATGCGCACACCTTCGCGCGGCTGGAACCCCTCGGCGAACAGGCCTTCGCCCTGCATGACGTGCCCGATGCCGGCCTGTGGGAGTTCCGCGGCCGCACCGAAGTGCACACCTATACCAGCGCAATGTGCTGGGCAGCCTGCGACCGCCTGTGCAAGATCGCCGTGCGCCTGAAGCGTGATGACCGCGCACGCTACTGGCGCGAGCGCGCCGACACCATCCACGCCCGTATCATGGCCGAAGCCTGGAGCGAAGAACGGGGCCACTTCACCGATACTTTCGGTGGTCATCGCCTGGATGCCTCGTTGCTGCTGCTGGCCGACATCGGCTTCATCGACGCAATGGACGCCCGCTTCGTCGCCACCGTCGAGGCCATCGGCCGTGACCTCAAGCATGGCAACTCGCTGTACCGCTATGTCGCCCCGGATGACTTCGGTGAACCGGAAACCAGCTTCACCATCTGCACGTTCTGGTACATCGATGCGCTGGCCGCGATTGGTCGCATGGAAGAAGCGCGCGAGATGTTCGAGCTGCTGTTGAAGCAGCGCAACCACCTGGGCCTGCTGTCGGAGGATCTGGCCTTCGACAGCGGCGAGGCCTGGGGCAATTTCCCGCAGACCTATTCGCACGTCGGCCTGATCACCGCCGCGATGCGCCTGTCGCGGTCGTGGCAGGAGGCATCGTGAGTCGTCTTGTCGTGGTTTCAAACCGTGTGGCCGTGCCGGGTGAAAACCGCGCCGGCGGCCTCGCGGTCGGCCTGCTGGCCGCACTGAAGGAACGCGGCGGCCTGTGGTTCGGCTGGAGCGGCAAGAGCGTGCGCGATGGCAGTGGCACGCTGCACACGCAGAAGGATGGCGACATCGAGTTCGTCACCCTGGACCTGAGCAAGCGCGAGGTCGATGGCTACTACAACGGCTTCGCCAACCGCACGTTGTGGCCACTGCTGCATTTCCGCCTGGACCTGGTCGATTACGATCGCGGCACCCGCGAGACCTACCACAAGGTCAACGCGCTGTTCGCCGACAAGCTCGCGCCGTTGCTGCGCGAGGACGACATCGTCTGGATCCACGACTACCACCTGATTCCACTGGGCGCGATGCTGCGCGAACGGGGCATCGGCTGCCGCATCGGTTTCTTCCTGCACATCCCGATGCCGTCGGCCGACCTGCTGCAGGCGATGCCCGACCATCTGCGGTTGTTCTCGGCGCTGTATGCCTACGACCTGGTCGGCTTCCAGACCCAGCGCGACGCCGACCGTTTCCAGACCTACCTGCGCCTGTTCGGCGGTGGCAAGGTGCTCGAGAACGGTGAACTGGAAGCGCCGGGCGGCCGCCGCTTCCGTGCGGCCGCCTTCCCGATCGGCATCGATACCGAACTGATCGCCCGCCAGGCCGGTACCGCTGCCACCAAGGCCGCGGTGAAGAACCTGCGCGCCAGCCTGCGCGACCGCCAGCTGGCGATCGGCGTGGACCGCCTGGACTATTCCAAGGGCCTGCCCGAGCGCTTCCTCGGCTTCGAGCGTTACCTGGAACGGCATCCGGACCAGCACGGCTCGCTGACCTACCTGCAGATCGCCCCGGTCTCGCGCGGCGATGTCACCGAGTACCGCCAGCTGCGCAGCCAGCTGGAACAGATCGCCGGGCACATCAATGGCGGCCACGCCGCACCCGACTGGACCCCGCTGCGCTACGTCAACCAGAACTTCACCCATGCCACCCTGACCGGCCTCTACCGCGCTGCCGCAGTGGGCCTGGTCACCCCGCTGCGCGATGGCATGAACCTGGTGGCCAAGGAGTACGTGGCCTCGCAGGATCCGGAAGATCCCGGCGTACTGGTGCTGTCGCTGCTGGCCGGGGCCGCCGACGAACTCAAGCAGGCGTTGCTGGTGAACCCGCATGACCTGGACGGCGTCGCCGATGCCATCGCCACCGCGGCGACGATGTCACTGCACCGGCGCAAGGAGCGCTGGCACGCGATGATGGAGCACCTGCGCACCTACGACATCAACCACTGGCGACGCAGCTACCTCGACGCGCTGGAGGGCTGAGGGAAAAAGGGGACGGAGGGGATTAAGTCGTTTGTGCACAAACGACTTAATCCCCTCCGTCCCCTTTTTTCTTCAATCCAGGAACCGTGCGGCCTGCTCCGGTGCCGGCAGATAGCAGCCGTCATGCCGCCCGAACCAGCGATAGCGGTTGCGGGCGAGCACGCGGTACGCCGCGTCGCGCCAGCTGCGCGGCAGCACGCGCAACGCACCAGTGAGGCGCCAGCCACCACCGAGTCCTGCCAGCACGCGCAGGATCGCATCGGTATCGGTCCAGGCGCCCTGTTCGTCCAGCAACAGGAACGACATCGGGTCCTGCGGATCCAGCCCGTGCGCGCGCAGCAGGGCGCTGCCCTGCGCACCCTGCATTGCCGCGAAGCGATAGCGTCCCTTGCGATCAAAGCGCAGCAGGAAGCGCACCCAGCGGTTGCACAGTGCGCAGACACCATCGAACACGATCACCGCGCCGCCCGCGTCGGTGGCGGCTTCACTGCGGTTCGAGCCAGCCTTCATAGCGGATCAGGGCTCCTGCCCAGGGCAAGGTCACATCGACCAGGAAAGTGTAGCGCTGGTCGTCCCAGGCCTCGCGGCAACGTACGCCACCAAACCAGCGCGTCGGCAGCGGCAGCAGGCCAAATGCCCAGACCCGCCGCACCGACCAGTCGATGCCACCGTCGCGGGCCTGCAGGTCGAACTCAAAACGCACCGCACCCAACTGCTCGTGCAGATACCCTTCGTGCGCCCACAGCCTCGATACCATCGGCCAGCGGCCGAAGCGTCGTGCCCAGCGTTCACCCTGCCCGTGTGCGCTGAACGCCACCTCGGTCGGCAGCGCCTCGCCATCCCTTGGCAACCGCGCCAGCGCGGCCAGCAGCGGCACCAGCCAGTGCCGGCCGCGCTCGATCCGCGCCTGGCCCACGTAGCGGCAGGGCAGCGGCGCGGCATGCAGTGCCTGCACCGGTGCGACCAGGGTGGCGAAGGCCGGCCCCAGCACGCGCGCGAACAGCGGCACGCTCAGGGCGCGATCCAGGCCAGGGTTGCCATGCGTCCGGTACGACGATCGCGCCGGTGCGAATACAGGTCCGGATCGGCCATGGTCGACACCGTACCGCCGTGAATCTGCGCCGGGTCCATCCCCGCCGCCTGCAGGCGCTGCCGGGCCAGGGCGAACAGGTCCACCTTCCAGTGGCCAGCACGGGTTGCCATGAATGCAGCCTCGGCGGCCGGATCGTGGCCGACGAAGGCGTGATAGACCTCCTCGCCGATCTCGTAATCGGCCGGTCCGGCCGCCGGGCCCAGCCAGGCGCGCAGCTGCGCCGGTGGCGTCTGCATGGCGGCCACGGTGGCCTCCAGCATGCCGTCGGCCAGGCCACGCCAACCGGCATGGGCGGCGCCCACCTCGCTGCCATCGACGGCGGCGAACACCACCGGCAGGCAGTCAGCAGTCAGGATCGCCAGCACCACGCCCGGCACCGAGGTCACCGCGGCGTCGGCGACCGGTTCGCTGGCACCGGCCACTGGCGGCGCGTTGAAGCGCAGTACGGTGCTGCTGTGCACCTGGCGCAGCCAATGCGGCGCCGACGGCAGCGCCAACCCCTGCTGCAGCAGCTGGCGGTTGTGCTCGACGTTGGCCGGGGTGTCACCATCGGCCGCGTGCCGGTTGCCCAGGTTGAACTGCGCGAACGGCGCCGGCGAGATGCCGGCACCATGCCGCCGCGTGGTCAGCGCGTGGACGCCCGCAGGCGCCGGCCAGTCCGCCTGCAGCAATGGCAGCGCGGCAGCCATCACCAGCGGTCCCGCTCGCGTGCGGCGAAGGCGTCGCTGTCTTCGCGCAGCACCTTCAGCAGGTGCAGCATGTCGGCCGGCACCGGCGCAGTGTTGCGCACCGTCTCACCGGTGATCGGGTGCACGAACTCCAGCGTCTCGGCATGCAGCGCCTGGCGCTTGAAGCCGCGCAGCGCGGCCACCAGCTCGTCGCTGGCGCCCTTGGGCAGCTTCAGCGCGCCGCCGTACAGCGGATCGCCCACGATCGGATGGCGGATATGTGCCATGTGCACGCGGATCTGGTGGGTACGGCCGGTTTCCAGGCGGCATTCCAGGGCGGTATGTGCACGGAAACGCTCGCGCAGGCGGTAATGGGTCACCGCTTCCTTGCCATCCTCGCGCACGCCCATCTTCAGGCGGTCGCGCGGGTGGCGGTCGATCGGCGCATCGGCAGTGCCGCCGGCCACCAGCGCGCCCATCACGATGGCCAGGTACTGGCGGTGCACGTCGCGTGCGGCCAGCTGCTCGACCAGCGCGGTCTGCGCCTCCAGGGTCTTGGCCACCACCATTACGCCGCTGGTGTCCTTGTCCAGGCGATGCACGATGCCCGCGCGCGGCAGCACCGCAACCGACGGGTCGCGGAACAGCAGAGCGTTGACCAGGGTGCCGCTGTGGTTGCCGGCGCCGGGGTGTACCACCAGGCCGACCGGCTTGTTGATCACCAGCAGGTACTCGTCCTCGAACAGCACGTCCAGCGGGATGTCCTCCGGCTGGGCGTCGGTCTGGGTTTCAAGCACCACGGTGAGGGTGACCACCTCGCCGCCGCGCAGCGGATCGCGCGGGCGGGCCTGGGCGCCGTCCAGCAGGACATCGCCGGTCTTGATCCACTCGGTCAGGCGCGAACGCGAGTATTCGGGGAACAATTCGGCCACGACCGCGTCGAAACGGCGGCCGGCAGAGGTGTCGGGGACGATGGCCTGGCGGGCCGATTCAGAGGGTTGTTCAGACATGGCAGGGGGCATTCTTTGAAATTTTGGGGTCCCGGCGGCCGGTTTCAGTCGCTGGACAGGACACTAGGCTATCATCGACCCTTCGTATTCCAGCCGCGTCCCGCCTCGACCTCATGATCCGACGCTCCGTCATGCTCTCTGCGCCCGTCCGCCTCACCGCCCTGTTGCTGGTGCTGGTCATCGCCGCCACCGGTTGCCATCGTGGTGCCAAGAAGGGTGATCGCCCCGATGAAGGGACGCCGGTCGAACAGTTGTACGAGAAGAGCCACAAGCTGATGCAGGGTGGCAACTGGAGCGGCGCCGAAGGCAGCTTCCGCCGCCTGGTGGCCCAGTATCCGTACGGCCCGTACACCGAACAGGCGATGATCGAAACCGCCTATGCCCAGTACAAGGCCGGCAAGCACGATGACGCGGTGTCCAGCATCGACCGCTTCATCCGTACCTACCCGACCCACCGCAACATCGCCTACCTGTACTACCTGCGCGGCCTGGCCAACTCCAACCGCAGTACGGTTTTCCTTCGCCGCGTATGGTCTCTGGATGCAAGCCGCCGCGACCTGTCCACGCCGCACCAGGCGTACTCGGACTTCAACATCGTGGTAGACCGCTACCCGAACAGCCGCTACGCCGCTGATGCGCGCCAGCGCATGCTGGAGCTGCGTGACGTGTTCGCCCAGCACGAGCTGGACAACGCCCTGTACTACATGCGCCGCGGCGCATGGGTCTCGGCCGCGGGCCGCGCCAACTACCTGCTGGAAACCTACCCGCAGAGCGCCTTCCAGTACGACGCCGTCGCCGTCCTGGCCGATTCCTACACCCACCTGGGCAACAAGACCCTGGCCGACGACGCCCGCCGCGTCCTGCAGCTGAACCAGCCGGACCACCCGTGGCTGGAAGGCAAGTGGCCGAAGTACCCGTGGATGGTCCGCAAGCTGAACCCGTTCGCCGGCGAGAAGTCCGCCAGCACCGGCCAGCGCAACGCGCGACTGGAAAAGAAGTAAGAAAAAGGCCCCGCGAGGGGCCTTTCTTCTTTCTGTAGAGTCGAGCCGTGCTCGACTGCTCTCAGCAGGACGCTCCACGCGCGACGGCTTCCCGGGTGCCGCCTAGGAATTCTCCGAATCCCCGGTGGATGCGACGCCGGTCCCAATCGGCGCGGGCAAGGCCCTCCACACTGCGGCGCAACGGCCATCCTGGCCGGCAAGGAGCGCCCCATGACACCACCGCCCCGCCGTTTGCGGCACCTGACCACCCTGATCGCTTCGGCCGTGCTGGCGCTGGCCTCCGGCCCGCTGGGCGCCACCCCGGCCGCCCCCGGCGACCTGCTCTCCGCCGCGCCCTATCGCGCCAGCTGGGTGCCGTCTGCGGCCGCCCAGGCCTACAAGCTGCACTACCGCACCCCAGACCACCGTGGCCAGTTGGCCGAAGGCACCGGCCTGCTGTACCTGCCGGCCGGCGCGGCTCCGGTCGGTGGCTGGCCGGTGGTGTCGTGGGCACACGGCACCCAGGGCATCGCCGATCGCTGCGCCCCCTCCGTGTCCGGCCCCTACCAGCCTGAACGCGACGGGCGTTTCCTCGACCTGTTCCTGGCACAGGGCTATGCCGTCGTCGCCGCCGACTACCAGGGCCTCGGCAGCCCCGGTGACCACGCCTACCTGCACGTGCGCACCGCCGCACGCAACGCCATCGATCTGGTCAAGGCCAGCCATCAGTACCTCGGCCGCACCACACTGTCGCCGCGCTGGGTCTCGGTTGGCCATTCGCAGGGCGGTGCCGCCGCGCTTACTGCCGGCCACATCGCGGATGCTTACGGCGGACCATCACTGCGGTACCGCGGCAGCTTCACCACCGGCACGCCCACCGCCGTCGAACTGACCGCGCTGGTGATGAAACCGGACAACCGCACCGCCAATCCCGGCGCGCTCAACGCCTATCACGCCTATCTGCTGGATGGCCTGCTGCAGGTCGCCCCGCAGATCGACCGCGTGCTCAGCGATGAGGGGCGTGCACGGGTCGCGCTGGCGCGCGGGCAATGCCTGGGCGAACTGGCCTCCACGCTGGAAGGCGCCGATACCGGCGCGATGTTCATCTCACCGCTGACCGACGTGGCGGGTATCTGGACCTTGCTGCACGACTACCTGGGCGTGCCGCGCCGCGGTTTCAGCCAGCCGCTGATGCTGGGCCATGGCAGCGAGGACCGCGACGTGCCGTACATGACCACCCTGCTGTATGCCGCGGGGCTGGTCCTGCGTGGAGAGCCCGTGGCATTCCGGCGCTATCCGGTCGACCACCGCGGCACGCTGGATGCGGCGGCTGCGGATGGCCTGGCGTTCGTGCGTGCGCGGCTGGGGGACAGCCCGTTCGACGAAGCCACCGAAACCGCCGGCTTCGAACAGCTGCTCGACCAGGCCCGGTAGATTCACGCCATGCGTGGATACGTGGTCTACGGGATTGCCGGCCAGCGGCCGGCACTACCTGGTAGCGCCTGGCCCTGCCCGGCGACCTGCGCTCAGCCCTTGTAGCCGTTGCTGATCGGGTAGCGGCGCTCACGGCCGAACGCACGCCGCGAGACCTTCGGCCCCGGCGCGGCCTGGTGCCGCTTCCACTCACTGATGCGCACCAGGCGCAGCACGCGGTCGACCACGGCCGCGTCGTAACCGGCCGCAACGATCTCCGTGCGCGACTGCTCCTGGTCGATGTAGCGGTACAGGATGCCGTCCAGCACGTCATAGGCCGGCAGCGAATCCTGGTCCAGCTGGTTCTCGCGCAGTTCGGCCGAAGGCGGGCGGCTGATCACCGCCGGCGGGATCACCGGCGCACCGCCCACGGTGTTGCGCCACTTCGACAGACCGAACACTTCGGTCTTGTACAGGTCCTTCAGCGGCGCGTAGCCACCACACATGTCGCCGTAGATCGTGGCGTAACCCACCGCGTACTCGCTCTTGTTGCCGGTGGTCAGCAGCAGGCCGCCGAACTTGTTGGCCAGCGCCATCAGGATCACGCCACGGCTGCGCGACTGCAGGTTCTCCTCGGTCACGTCCGGGGTGGTGCCTTCGAACATCGGCGCCAGCGATTCCATCAGGCCCTTGAATGCTGGCTCGATCGACACCGCTTCCAGCTTCACGCCCAGCGCCTGGCACTGTTCGGCGGCCAGATCATTGGACAGGCCAGCGGTGTAGCGCGACGGCAGTCGCACTGCGGTGACGTTTTCGGCACCCATTGCATCCACGGCCATCGCCAGCACCAGCGCCGAGTCAATGCCACCGGACAGGCCCAGCCACACTTTCCTGAAGCCGTTCTTGCGGCAGTAGTCCTGGATGCCACGGGTCACAGCACGCCAGGCCAGCGCGTCCATGCTCTCATCGCCATCGTCCATCCACACGTGCGGCATGAAGCGACGGGTTTCACCGTCGTACTCCACCACCAGCCACTGATCGACGAAGGCCGCCGCGGCCGGATGCACGGTACCGTCGCCGTCGGCCACCACCGAAGCACCATCGAATACCAGCGCGTCCTGGCCACCGACCACATTGAGATAGGCGATCGCCGCCCCGCTCTCGCGGGTTCGCGCGGCCAGCACGGCATCGCGCTGGGCGTGCTTGCCGCGCTCGTACGGCGAAGCATTGGGCACCACCACCAGCTGCGCACCTTCGCGCACGGTGTCGGCCAGCGGCTCGGCGAACCACAGGTCTTCGCAGATCAGCAGGCCCACCGGAATGCCGTTGACCTCAAACACGCAGCTGCCGCCATCCGGATCGACATCGAAGTAGCGACGCTCGTCGAACACCGCGTAGTTGGGCAGTTCGCGCTTGCGGTAGGTCTGCTCGACCAGACCATCGCGCAGCACGCTGGCGGCGTTGTAGACCACCGCACCTGCTGCCTGCGGCCAGCCGACCACGGCGGTGATGCCACGGCAGGCGGTTGCGATGCGGGTCATCGCCTGCTCGCATTCGTACAGGAAACCGGGGCGCAGCAGCAGGTCCTCCGGCGGATAACCGCTCACGGCCAGCTCGGGGAACATCACCAGCTCGGCGCCGTACTCGTCGCGCGCCTGGCCGATCATCTCGATGATGCGCTCGGTGTTGCCGGCGACATCGCCGACCGGGAAGTCGAACTGCGCCATCGCGATGCGGATCGAAGCCATGGGAATCCAGCCTGTGGTTGCAATGCGGCCATTGTAACGCCGGGGTCAGATCCCTTTTGCGCAGCAAAATGGATCTGACCCCACACCAGACGCAGAAAGGCCGCCCGGAGGCGGCCTTTCTGTTTCAAGCAGCCGGCCAGCGGCCGGCTCTACAGAATCGTCTGCCGGAGGCAGTCGATCTTATTTCACCAGCTTGGCGATGGCAGCGCCCAGGTCGCCCGGCGAACGCACGGTGACGACGCCAGCAGCTTCCATGGCAGCGAACTTGCCTTCTGCAGTGCCCTTGCCGCCCGAGGCGATCGCACCGGCGTGGCCCATGCGCTTGCCGGCCGGAGCCGACGCACCGGCGATGAAACCGACGACCGGCTTCTTCACGTGGTTCTTGATGTACTCGGCGCCGGCTTCTTCAGCGTCGCCGCCGATTTCGCCGACCATGATGATGCCTTCGGTCTGCGGGTCTTCGTTGAACAGCTTCAGGCAGTCGACGAAGTTCAGGCCGTTGATCGGGTCACCACCGATGCCGATGCAGGTGGACTGGCCCAGGCCGACTTCGGTGGTCTGCTTGACCGCTTCATAGGTCAGGGTGCCCGAACGCGACACGATGCCGATCTTGCCCGGCTGGTGGATGTGGCCCGGCATGATGCCGATCTTGCACTCACCCGGGGTGATGACGCCCGGGCAGTTCGGCCCGATCAGCACGGTGTCCGGATGCGAACGGGTCAGCACGTTCTTGACGCGCAGCATGTCCAGCACCGGGATGCCTTCGGTGATGCAGACGATGACCTTGATGCCGGCAGCAGCGGCTTCCAGGATCGCGTCGGCCGCGTACGGCGGCGGCACGTAGATGACCGAAGCGTTGGCGCCGGTGCTCTGCACGGCGTCGGCAACGGTGTTGAAGACCGGCAGGTCGATATGGGTGGTGCCACCCTTGCCCGGGGTCACGCCGCCAACAACCTGGGTGCCGTACTCGATCATCTGAGTGGCGTGGAAGGTGCCCTGCTGGCCGGTGAAGCCCTGCACGATCACCTTGGTGTTCTTGTTAATCAAAACAGACATGGGAATTCCTTGGTGTCGGATCAGGCAGCGTTCTTGACAGCTTCAACGATCTTCTTGGCGCCATCGTTGATGTTGTCAGCCGGGATGATGGCCATGCCGCTGTCACGCAGCAGCTGCTTGCCTTCTTCCACGTTGGTGCCTTCCAGGCGCACCACGACCGGAACCTTGACGCCCACTTCCTTCACGGCGGCGATGATGCCTTCGGCAATCATGTCGCAGCGGACGATGCCGCCGAAGATGTTGACGAAAATGCCTTCGACCTTGTCCGAGGACAGGATCAGCTTGAAGGCTTCGATGACGCGCTGCTTGTTGGCACCGCCGCCCACGTCCAGGAAGTTCGCCGGCTCGCCGCCGTTGAGCTTGATGACGTCCATGGTGGCCATGGCCAGGCCTGCGCCGTTGACCATGCAGCCGATGTTGCCGTCCATGGTGACGTAGTTGATGTCCAGCTCCGAAGCGATCACTTCGGTCGGATCTTCCTGGGTCTTGTCGCGCATGGCGACCAGGGCCTTCTGGCGGAACGCGGCGTTGTCGTCGCTGTCGAACTTGCCGTCCAGCGCGTACAGGTTGCCGTCGTCCAGGATGGCCAGCGGGTTGATTTCAACCAGCGCCAGGTCCTTTTCGTTGAACAGGCGGTACAGGTTCACCATGATGCTGGCGAACTGGCCGGCCTGCTTGGCGGTCAGGCCCAGCTTGAAGCCGAAATCACGGCCGTGGTAACCCTGCACGCCTTCGACGAAATCGACGTTCAGCGAGTGGATCAGCTCCGGGGTTTCAGCAGCGACCTGCTCGATCTCCACGCCGCCTTCCGAAGAAGCGATGTAGGTGATGGTCTTGGTGCCACGGTCAACCAGCACCGACAGGTACAGTTCCTTGACGATCTCGCCGGCGGTGGTCACCAGCACCAGGTTGACCGGCAGTTCAACGCCAGCGGTCTGGTAGGTGGCCATCTTGGTGCCGAGCATCTTGGCCGCAGCGGCCTTCACGTCGTCGGTGGTCTTGCAGAACTTGACGCCGCCAGCCTTGCCGCGGCCGCCAGCGTGGATCTGCGCCTTGACCATCCAGGGGCCCTGGCCCAGGGAGTTGGCAGCGGCAACAGCTTCGTCCGGGGTCGCAGCGACCTTGCCGGCCGGGACCGGGATGCCGTACTCGGCAAGCAGTTGTTTTGACTGGTATTCGTGGAAATTCATGCGTCACCGTGGGAATAGGAACGACCGCACGCAATTCCTCAGGGCCCCGGCGGGGCGCCGGCATGGACCGCGGCGGGCCCACTATTGTGGCCGAGCCAGCGCCGGGGCGCAAAGAAGTCTGTATAAAACGCCAGACCCGGCCAGATTTCCACCATCATTCAGGCAGTTGCGCCCCGGCCGACGCTGGCCACCGGTATCCACAGCGGGCCAAATGCGCGATCCGGGCCGCGCCGACGGCGCCCGCCCGGGGGCCCTATACTGGTCGAATCGAGCAGACTCGACGCCACATCGACGCGACGTACCGGCCGGCTTCAGGGGATGCCAGGCAGGCCCGCCGCAGATTCCAGACCCAGGCAGCCAGAAGGGGAGTTCCGGCGTGTCACCCAGTGCTTCATTGATCGACCGCATCGAATCGATTCCGCGGCGTGAGCTGTATTTCTTCGCGCTGTACCGGGTGCTGATCGCCGCGGTCATCGCCGGCCTGCTGTACAGCCCGTTGTCGGCCATGGTCGGCGAAGCGCATCACCCGCGCCTGGCCGATACCGTCGCGGCGATCTATCTGCTGCTGTCGCTGCTGGCCCTGGTGATCGGCCGCAACGAGCGCTGGCTGCGCCCGATCGTGGTCAGCAGCGTGCTGGTCGACATCATCGCCGCCACCTTGCTCTCACATGCACTGCCCGGTGCCAGCGCCGGCATTTCGATGTCGCTGCTATTCAACATCGCCGCCGCTGCCACCCTGCTGCCACTGAGCTGGGGCCTGGGCCTGGCGATCGCCGCCAGCCTGGCCACGGGCGCGGAATACAGCTGGAAACTACTGGAAGGGGGCGACCCCACACGCACCCTCGCCGAGCTGGCGATGTTCGCTACCAGCTACCTGGCGCTGGCCTTCATCAGCTTCCAGGTGGGCAACCGCGCGCGCCGCAACCAGCAACTGGCCAACCAGCGCGGCGATGAAGTGGCCAACCTGTTCCAGATCAACGAACTGATCATCCGCCGCATGCGTACCGGCGTGCTGGTGGTGGATGCCGACAGTCGCATCACCCTGGCCAACGAAGCCGCCTCGATGCTGCTGGGCGACAGCGATGGCAACGGCGAAAGTGGGCGCCTGGACCTGACCAGCGCCGCGCCGGAACTGGCCCGCCGCCTGCAGCGCTGGCGCAACGGCTGGGCGCAGGACGAGCTGCCGCTGCAGCTCAACTCCGACCAGCCCGAGGTACAGCCGCGCTTTGCCCGCCTGCTGGCCGGCAGCGAACTGGCACTGGTGTTCCTGGACGACTCCAGCGTGGTCTCGCGCCGCGCCGAATCACTCACCCTGTCGGCGATGGGGCGCTTCTCGGCCAGCCTGGCGCACGAGATCCGCAATCCGCTGGCGGCGATCAACTACGCCGTACAGCTGCTGGAGGAAGGCACCGGCTTCAACGAAAGCGACCGCCGCCTGCTGCAGATCATCCGCCAGCAGTGCCAACGCACCAACGGCATTGTCGAGAGCGTGCTGGGCCTGGCCCGGCGCGAGCGCGCCACCCCCGAGAACGTAGACCTGGCCGCGTTCGTGCGCCGCTTCGTGCTGGAGTACAAACAGGGGCAGACGCTGGAGACCGACAGCATCGAGCCGATCATCAACGACAGTTCGGTGATGGCCCAGGTCGATGCGAAGCATCTCTACCAGGTGCTGACCGTGCTGGTGCACAACGCACTGAAGTACGGCCGCATCGGCCAGCAACCCGCACGCGTACGGCTGCGCGTGGCGCAGCACGAGCGCAGCGCGGTGATCGACGTGATGGACCGTGGTCCGGGTATTCCAGAGAGCGTTGCCGCGCAGCTGTTCCGGCCGTTCTTCACCACCTCCGAGCATGGCACCGGCCTGGGCCTGTATATCGCCCGCGAACTGTGCCGGGCCAACCAGGCACGGCTCGACTACATTCCGGTGCCGGCGGGCGGCTCCTGCTTCCGTCTGGTGTTGCCCGGCCCGCACACGCTGTTGCCCACCTGATTCTGATTCTGTGCGTCAAACATTTGTCGCTTCCAGCCCCCTCGTTTATCTTTCACGCCCATGAACGAAACCCGCAGCGCCCTCGTCGTCGACGATGAACGCGACATCCGCGAACTGCTGGTACTGACCCTCGGCCGCATGGGGCTGCGTATCAGTACCGCCGCCAACCTGGCCGAAGCGCGCGAGCTGCTGGCCAGCAATCCGTACGACCTGTGCATCACCGACATGCGGCTGCCCGATGGCAACGGCATCGAACTGGTCAGCGAGATTGCCCAGCACTACCCGCGCACGCCGGTGGCGATGATCACCGCCTTCGGCAGCATGGACCTGGCCGTGGAAGCACTGAAGGCCGGTGCCTTCGACTTCGTCAGCAAGCCGGTGGACATCGCCGTGCTGCGTGGACTGGTCAAGCACGCACTGGAACTCAACAACGCCGAACGCCCGCTGCCCGGCCCCAATGCCGAACAGGGCGCACGCCTGCTGGGCGCTTCGCCGGCCATGGACGTGCTGCGCACCACCATCGGCAAGGTCGCGCGCAGCCAGGCGCCGGTCTACATCCTGGGAGAGTCCGGCGTTGGCAAGGAACTGGTCGCACGCACCATCCACGCCCAGGGCGCGCGCGCGGCCGGACCGTTCATTCCGGTCAACTGCGGCGCCATTCCCGGCGAGCTGATGGAAAGCGAGTTCTTCGGCCATCGCAAGGGCAGCTTCAGCGGCGCCCACGCCGACAAGCCCGGCCTGTTCCAGGCCGCGCACGGCGGCACCCTGTTCCTGGACGAAGTGGCCGAGCTGCCGCTGCAGATGCAGGTGAAACTGCTGCGCGCGATCCAGGAGAAGTCGGTGCGACCGGTCGGTGCGGCCAACGAAGAGCCGGTGGACGTGCGCATCCTCTCCGCCACCCATCGCGATCTGGCCGAGCTGGTCGAGGACGGGCGTTTCCGCCACGACCTGTACTACCGCATCAACGTGATCGAACTGAGGGTGCCGCCGCTTCGCGAGCGTCGCCAGGACCTGCCGGAGCTGGCCGCGGCAGTGCTGGCACGACTGGCCCGCAGCCATGGCCGCGCCACCCCGCTGCTGGCGCCGTCGGCGCTGGAGGCACTGGCCCAGTACGCCTTCCCCGGCAACGTGCGCGAACTGGAGAACATCCTGGAACGGGCGCTGGCGCTGGCCGAGGAAGACTGCATCGGTGCAGACGACCTGCGCCTGCCGCAGCATGCCCCGCGCGTCCCCGGCGGTGCGGCTCCTGCCGAAGCCGTGGCTGACCTGCAGCCCGGCAGCGCCGCCCTGCCCTCGTACATCGAGCAGCTGGAGCGCAGTGCCATCCAGCGCGCGCTGGAAGAGAACCGCTGGAACAAGACCCGCACCGCCGCGCAGCTGGGGATTACCTTCCGCGCACTGCGCTACAAGCTGAAGAAGCTGGGAATGGAGTAATCGGCCGGGTCGGATCCCTTTCCGCAGGAAAGGGCTCTGACCCGATGCCGACCGACGTCATCCACGCATGGCGTGGATCGACGTCAATCCTTGGTCACGCGGTTGATCTCGGCCAAGCTGGTCACGCCTGCCGCCGCCTTCTTCAACGCCGACTGCCGCAGGTCATTCACCCCGATCTGCTGCGCCGCCTCGGCAATCTGCAGTGCATTGCCGCCAGCCAGCACGATGGTGGCGATCTCATCGGTCATCGGCATCACCTGGTAGATACCGGTACGGCCCTTGTAGCCCTCGGTGCACTCATCGCAGCCCACCGCTTCATACAGCTCGATGCCCGCGTCCAGCTGCGCCTGGGTGAAGCCCTCGGCCAGCAGCGCATGCTCCGGCAGGGTCGAGCGCCGCTTGCAGTTGCCGCACAGGCGGCGCGCGAGGCGCTGGGCGATCACCAGCGTCACCGAGCTGGTGATGTTGTACGGCGCGATGCCCATGTTCATCAGGCGCGCGATGGTCTGCGGCGCGTCGTTGGTGTGCAGCGTGGACAGCACCATGTGACCGGTCTGCGCCGCCTTGATCGCGATTTCCGCCGTCTCCAGGTCGCGGATTTCGCCGACCATGATGATGTCCGGGTCCTGGCGCAGGAACGAGCGCAGCGCCGCAGCAAAGGTCATGCCGCGCTTGTTGTTCTGCTGCACCTGGTTGACGCCGGGCAGGCGGATTTCCACCGGGTCTTCGGCGGTGGAGATGTTGCGCGTCTCGTCGTTGAGGATGCCCAGCGCGGTATACAGCGACACGGTCTTGCCCGAGCCGGTCGGGCCGGTCACCAGCACCATGCCGTACGGCTTGTGGATGGCGTCCTGGAACAGCTTCTGCTGGTCCGGCTCGTAGCCCAGCTTGTCGATGCCCAGCTTGGCCGCGCTGCCATCCAGGATACGCAGCACCACCTTCTCGCCGAACAGGGTCGGCAGGGTGCTGACGCGGAAGTCGATCTGCTTGGTCTTGGACAGGTTGAGCTTGATGCGACCGTCCTGCGGCACGCGCTTCTCGGCGATGTCCAGCTGCGCCATCACCTTCAGGCGCGCGGCGATGCGCTGGTTCAACTTCACCGGCGCGCGCGCCACCATCTTCAACAGGCCGTCGATGCGCAGGCGCACACGGTAATCGTCTTCGTAGGGCTCGAAATGAATGTCCGACGCGCCCTTGCGGATCGCATCGACCAGCACCTTGTTGACGAACTTCACCACCGGGGTGTCGTCGCCCTTGGCATCGATGCCGGAGTCGCCACTGCTGGTGCCAAGATCCTCGTCACCGGCCGCGACATCCAGGTTGCCCATGCCGTCGTCGTCACCGCCCAGGGCGTCGCCGATGGTGTCATGGCTGGCGTGCCACTGTTCGAGCGTGCGGCGGATCTGGTCCTCGTCGACGAGGATCGGCTCGACCACCAGATTGGTGTGGAACTTGATCTCGTCCAGCGAGTGGGTCGGATTGCTGGTGCCGACAAACAGCTTGCCACCACGCTTGAACAGCGGCAGCACGTTGTGCTTGCGCAGCAGCTCCTCGCTGACCAGGCTCATCGCGTTCTGGCTGGCATCGAAAGTGGACACGTCGAACAGCGGCATGCCGAACTCGACCGCGTTGGCGGCGGCCAGCTGCGAGGCATTGACCAGCTTGTTCTGCGCGAACCACGTGGGCAGCGGCTGGCGCGCGGCCGCGGCCTTGGCCATGGCGTCGCGGGCCGAGGTCTCGTCCAGGGCGCCGTCCTGTACCAGGCGTCGGGCCAGGCCGGTGATGCCGACAAGATTGGCGGTGGTTACAGCGTTCATATGAATCCTTGGCTCATGGGGTCATGCACTGCCGTGCGCCTTGTACGGGCACCGCACGGGGCAGCAGAACCTGCCGCAGCCAACGGCCAACGGCATCGCCAATCCATGAGCAACACTGCCTCGCCTGGCACTCCCTACCCGGCAGGCACGATCCTGACTCCCCCGGTGATGATAGCCCCGTCAAGGGTCGGCCAGCATCCCATCGGAGAGCGGAAGTGTGATCAACAGCCGCTCGGGCGATAGCGCGCTTCGAAGGCGCTGCCGTCGCAGCTCCAGATGCCCTCGGCCGAGCGGCGCAGGATCAAGTCCTTGCCTTCCAGCGCGCTGTGGCCCTTCAAGGTGCAGCTGATGTGGCCGACGCCGGAGTCGCTGAGTTCGGCTTCCACGTTCGAGCAGTGGGCGTTCTGGGCGACACCGATGTAGTTCGGCGTGACCAGGCTGGCCGAACGGCTTTCATTGATGAGAATTTCGACCTTGGTCTTGCCCGGCGTGATGTCGGCCAGCGCGGCGGTCAACTGGGTGCGCACGACGTAGGGCTGGAACGCCGACGTCGCGATCGCCGCCAGGATGGCGATGATGGCAACCACGATCATCAGCTCGATGAGCGTGAATCCCTTGTACGTTTTCATGATTCCCCCTGTTTAGTCCAGCAATCCCCATTGCTGCTTGCTGACCGGATGCCATAGCCCAGTCAGCACAAGGCCCGCCGAAGCGGGCCTTGTGTAACTCGCGGGAATGCAAGGAGCCGCAGCCCCAAGCACCCTACGCATCAACTAGATCAGGGCTTAGCGGTGCCGCAACCCTTCGGGATGAACTTCTTGTCCATGCCGGTGACAACGCAAGCGAAGCCACCCGGGGTGGTGATTGCGCCGGAGTCGTTCGTCACGGTATCGGTGTAGTTCAGAGCCAAGGTCGCACCTTCGCCGATGCGGCTACCCGGCTCACGGATGGCGCAGATCATGCCGGTGTCGGCCACGGTGATGGTCTCGCAGGAACCCGTGTTGGCCGCCTGGAAGCCAGCAGTGCCCAGAGTCGGTGCACGGCCCGCGCTCTTTTCCATCTCGAACTGGGTCTTGTGCGAGGCCAGGTCGGCCAGCGCAGCGGTGACCTTCGACTTCGCGGTGTAGTCCTGGTAAGCCGGCAGTGCGATGGCGGCCAGGATGGCGATGATCGCGACAACGATCATCAGTTCGATAAGGGTGAAGCCCTTCTGGTTCTTCATTGGTACATCCCCAAGATAGTGGTGGTTGAGTTCAGTGCACGGGATCGGACCGGACAGCGCCGGTTGAGCGGGCCCCATACCCTGCGGGTGGATCAACGCAGGTTGCGTGCCAACCCCGGCACGCCTCCCCCTGGATTTCCCCGCGCCCATGATGGCAGCAATTTCGTGGATGGGAACCCCCCGCATCCGAATCTGCGATGGACGCGGCAATGTGACGCAGTGCGTCACCTTTGGCCGGCACCCGGCACGAAATCGCACGCTGGGCCCCCTGGCAACTGCCCATCCGGCCTTGAACCCGCTACCATCGATGGCTAGTTACCCGCCTGGGGATGGCGGGTCTTGGGGAGCCAACATGTCTGTCAGTCGCAGTGCGATCAAGAAAGAGCCGGTGGCGCGCGCCACCATGGAACTGCAGCCGTTTGTCTGGGTGGGGACCGACAAGCGGGGCGTGAAAATGAAGGGCGAGCAGCTGGCCAAGAACGCCAACCTGCTGCGTGCCGAGCTGCGCCGCCAGGGCATCAATCCGGGCCAGGTCAAGCCGAAGTCGAAACCGTTGTTCGGCGCCGCCGGCAGCCCGGTCAAGCCCAAGGACATCGCCTTCTTCAGCCGGCAAATGGCCACAATGATGAAGTCCGGTGTACCGATCGTCTCGGCGCTGGACATCATTGCCAGCGGGCACAAGAACCCGCGCATGAAGAAACTGGTGGACACCATCCGCACCGACATCGAGGGCGGCTCCTC
Organism: Stenotrophomonas sp. CCNWLW162; assembly: GCF_037203745.1. NCBI lineage: Bacteria > Pseudomonadati > Pseudomonadota > Gammaproteobacteria > Lysobacterales > Lysobacteraceae > Stenotrophomonas > Stenotrophomonas sp. CCNWLW162. Next base: position 122,986 of record NZ_JBBCBL010000005.1, read on the forward strand.
GATGTACGAAGCGGTCAGCAAGCACCCGGTGCAGTTCGACGAGCTGTACCGCAACCTGGTGCGGGCCGGTGAAGGCGCCGGCGTACTGGAAACCGTGCTGGACACGGTGGCCACCTACAAGGAAAACATCGAAGCACTGAAGGGCAAGATCAAGAAGGCGTTGTTCTACCCGATCATGGTGGTGGTGGTGGCCATGCTGGTCAGCGGCATCATGCTGGTGTTCGTGGTGCCGCAGTTCGAGGACGTATTCAAGAGCTTCGGCGCCGAGCTGCCCGCCTTCACCCAGCTGGTGGTGAACCTGTCGAGATTCATGGTGTCGTGGTGGTGGCTGATGCTGCTGGTCGCGATCGGTACGGCGGTCGGCCTGGTCATGGCCTACAAGCGCTCACCCAAGATGCAGCATGCGATGGACCGGTTCGTGCTGAAGGTGCCGGTGATCGGGCAGATCATGCACAACAGCGCCATCGCCCGCTTCTCGCGCACCACGGCGGTGACCTTCAAAGCCGGCGTGCCGCTGGTGGAGGCGCTGGGCATCGTGGCCGGCGCCACCGGCAATACCGTGTACGAAGAGGCGGTGCTGCGCATGCGCGACGACGTCTCGGTGGGTTACCCGGTGAACATGTCGATGAAGCAGACCAACCTGTTCCCGCACATGGTCATCCAGATGACCGGCATCGGCGAAGAGGCCGGTGCGCTGGACGCCATGCTGTTCAAGGTGGCGGAGTACTACGAGCAGGAAGTCAACAATTCGGTGGATGCCCTGAGCAGCCTGCTGGAACCGATGATCATGGTGTTCATTGGTACCATTGTTGGCGGCATGGTGATTGCCATGTACCTTCCCATCTTCAAACTCGGCGCCGTCGTCGGATAACACATACATGGCTTTTCTCGACCAGCATCCCGGCCTCGGCTACCCCGCCGCGGCCGCCCTGGGACTGCTGCTGGGCAGTTTCCTCAACGTCGTCATCCTGCGCCTGCCCAAGCGGCTGGAGTGGCAGTGGAAGCGCGATGCGCGCGAAGTCCTGGAGGAACCGGACTTCTATGAACCACCCCCACCGGGGATCGTGGTGGAGCCGTCGCACTGCCCGCATTGCAAGCACAAGCTGAGCTGGTACGAGAACATCCCCCTGTTCAGCTGGATCATCCAGGGCGGCAAATGCCGGCACTGCAAGGCGCCCATCTCACTGCAGTACCCGCTGGTGGAGGCGCTGACCTCGGTGCTGGTGCTGGCCTGTGTCTGGCAGTTCGGCTTCGGCTGGCAGGGCTTCGGCGCCATTGTGCTGACCTGTTTCCTGATCGCCTTGTCCGGCATCGACCTGCGCACGCAGCTGCTGCCCGACCAGTTGACCCTGCCGCTGATGTGGCTGGGGCTGATAGGCAGCATCGACAACCTGTACATGCCGGCCAAGCCTGCCCTGGTGGGCGCGGCGGTGGGTTACCTGTCGCTGTGGACGGTCTGGTGGCTGTTCAAGCAGCTGACCGGCAAGGAAGGCATGGGCCATGGCGATTTCAAGCTGCTGGCTGCATTGGGCGCCTGGTGCGGGCTGAAGGGCATCCTGCCGATCATCCTGCTGTCCTCGGTGCTGGGCGCCATCATCGGCTCGATCTGGCTGTACAGCAGGGGCCGTGACCGCGCCACCCCCATCCCGTTCGGCCCCTACCTGGCCATCGCCGGCTGGCTGTACTTCATGTGGGGTGCGCCATTGGTGGAGCAGTACCTGGTGATGAGCGGGCTGCGCTGAGGGGAGTCCCCATGAGCCGCTATGTGGTTGGCCTGACCGGCGGCATCGCCTCGGGCAAGAGTGAAGTGACCCGGCGCTTCGAGGCGCTGGGGATCGTGGTGGCCGACGCCGACCTGGCCGCCCGCGCCGTGGTTGCCGCTGGCAGCCCGGCGCTGGCCCGCATCGCCGAGCGCTTCGGCGCCGACATGCTGCTGGCCGATGGCGGCCTGGACAGGGCCCGGCTGCGCGCCCATGTGTTTGCCGACCCGGCCGAGCGGGCGGCACTGGAAGCCATCACCCACCCGGCCATCCGCCTGCTGATGCAACAGCAGTGCGAGCAGGCCGCCAGCCCCTATGCAATTGCCGCCATTCCGCTGCTGACCGAGGTCGGTGGACGGCAGGCCTATCCGTGGCTGGACCGGGTGCTGCTGGTGGATGCGCCGGAAGCCGTGCAGCATGCCCGGCTGATGCTGCGTGACGGCATCGACGCCGCGCTGGCCGACCAGATGATTGCTGCGCAGGCCAGCCGCGCACAGCGCTTGGCGCTGGCCGATGACGTGGTGGTCAATGATGGGCAGCCGGAGGACCTGCAGGTGCAGGTGGAACGGCTGCATGCACGGTATCTGGGGTTGGCCGGGGGCTGAGGCCGGGTTGCCGGCCAGCCGCCGGCACTACCGAAGCGCATCCACGCATGGCGCGGATCTACTGATCGGGCGTCCATGCATGGCGCAGGCTACTGTAGAGCCGAGCCCATGCTCGGCTCCGGGAGCCCAACGCAGCCGAGCGTGGGCTCGGCTCTACATGGTCGTCAGGGCCAGCGCCGACCAAGGTCGGCATCTACCGTTTACAGTGGCTTCGGCGAGAACGTCAGGGTGGCGATCACGCCGCGTTCGCCGCCAGGGCGCACGCTGACCTGCCAGCCGTACAGGTCGCACAGGCGGCTGACGATCGACAGGCCGATACCACCGCCCTGCGAATGGCCGGCATGGGTGCCGCGGTAGCCACGCTGGAACAGCTTGGCGGCGTCTTCTTCGCTCAGGCCCGGGCCGCTGTCGGTTACCGACACCGAGTTGGTGCCGACGAACACGCGTACCTCGCCGTCCTGCGAATACTTCACGGCATTGCCGATCAGGTTGCCCAGCGCCACCGACAGGGCCGCTTCGGGCGCATCGATCACCAGGTTGCGCTCGCCTTCCAGCAGCAGCTCCAGCGGCTTGCCGCCCAGCTGTGCGCGATGTGCATCGAGCAGCTGCTCGGCCACGCGGGCGACGTTGCTGGTGCCCTGCCCGCGCTCGTTGCGCGACAGCAGCAGCAGCGCGCCGATCAGGTCGCTGCACTGCTGTTCGGCGCGCTGGATGCGCTGCAGGCGCTGCAGCACCTTCTCGTCCAGGCCGGGCCGGGTCAGCAGCAGTTCGGTAGCGCCACGGATCACCGCCAGCGGCGTGCGCAGTTCATGGCTGACGTCGGCGTTGAACTCCCGGTCGCGCTGCACCACCTCGGTCAGCCGCGAGGAATAGTCGTCCAGCGCCTGGGCCAGCTGCCCCACTTCGTCGTCGGGGAAGCGTGGCGCCAAGGGTTCGGGATCACTGGTACCGCCACGATAGGCACGCAGCCGCGCGGCCAGGTCCGACACCGGTTTCATCACCTTCGATGCCGACCACCAGCCCAGCACCAGCGACAGCACGCTGAACACCAGCACCGACAGCACCAGCGCGCGGTTGAGCTGCTTGCCGCCACGCACGCTGTCGGTCATGTCATAGGCGAGGAAGAACCAGGCGTCAGGCGTCTTGCGTACCGCCAGCTTGTAGGAATACGCCTCGCCGTGCTCATCGCCGCTGACGCTGTGGATGCCATCTGAGAAGCCCGCCCATTGCGCACGTTCTTCGCGCACCCGGTCGAATTTGTCCTTGGAGTAGGCGTACGCCTTGATCTGCAGCACTGGGGCATCCGGGTTGTGACCCGGATGTTCGTAATAGCGCCGCGCATACTCATCGATGTTGCGGTTCATCAGCTCTTCCACCAGCTGGTTTTCCACGCGCAGGCGGGCCCAGTTGGTGGCGAACGCGAACAGTGTTGTCAGGCAGAAGCCCAACAACACGAACGACACGATGATGCGGCTGCGCAGGCGTCGCCGATACGGCGTGCGTCGGCGCTCCCCCTTGGCTGCCACGGAATCAGGCTTCCGGGGTGGCGATGCGGTATCCGATGCCATGGCGGGTCTGGATCAGCGGCACTTCAAACGGCTTGTCGACCACCGCACGCAGGCCATGGATGTGCACCCGCAGCGAATCCGAATCGGGCAGTTCCTCGCCCCACACGCGGGTTTCCAGCTCCTGGCGGGTCACCACGGCCGGGGCCGCTTCCATCAGCGCCTGCAGGATCTTCAGCGCGGTCGGGTTGAGCTGCAGCAGCTTGCCCTGGCGACGGACTTCCAGCGTATCCAGGTTGTATTCCAGGTCACCGGTTTCCAGCACGCGGGTCTGCACGCCTTTGCCGCGGCGCGACAGGGCATTCAGGCGCACCTCCACTTCCTGCAGCGCGAACGGCTTGATCAGGTAGTCGTCGGCACCGGAATCGAAACCCGCCAGCTTGTTGTCCAGCGAATCCCGGGCAGTCAGCATCAGTACCGGCGTCTGCTTGCGCGCTTCATTGCGCAGCTTGCGGCACACTTCGATGCCGTCCATGCCAGGCAGGTTGAGGTCCAGCACGATCGCGTCGAACTCGTGCACGACGGCGAGGTGCAGGCCAGTGACACCATCGGCCGCGAAGTCCACGGTGTGGCCACGATCCTCAAGGTAGTCGCCCAGGTTGGCGGCGATGTCGCTGTTGTCTTCGATTACGAGAATGCGCACTGGAACCTCTGGTTCTTGAAGGGTCGTCGGGGGGCCAGGCCCACCCCTGCAGGATGGACCTGCCGGAGTGGACGCGACGTCTACCTGCTGAACGATACAGGTTCCATTCTTAACATTTCGTACCGGCGCCGCGACCGTCGCGAATGGCCTGGGCCGGGGCCGTCGGTCAGCGGCTCATCCGCTGCTGGTCGGTCATCGCGCGGCGGCTTTCTTCCTGGGCCTTGCGGCGCTGGGCCACGGTCAGGCAGACGCTCTGCGGCATGTTGCTGCCGGTCAGGCGCTCGCGGCGGCAGATCATGCGGCTGTCGGCATGGGCACGGGTCATGATCGTGTTGACGATCTCCTGCTCGTTGAAGACGTCGTTACGCTCCTGCGGCGCAAGCTCATCAACCTTCTCACGGCCATTCATCTTGATCTTGATGCGGTTCAGTGCCTGCTGCACCCGGCTCTTGTCCTCCAGCCCGATCTCGCTGTAGTCCTCGCTGCCGATGGCCGCTTCAACGCGGCGGATCTGCTCGGCCACCGGTGCGCCGCCGTCCATCCGAACGCCTTGCTTCTCGGCCTTGGCGTGCACAGTGGCAACCAGGCCCAGCGACAGCATCAGGGCCAGCGTGGTCTTGCGGTACATAACGCACTCCAGGTTCTTCCATGAATGGGGACCAACTTTACGACTCCGCCGATGCGCCCACAAGGGACGCTCGGCAGGGTGACCGTTGGCGATGCCTTGCGATCAGGGCTTGTAGTTGTTGAAGCGCTGGGTGTCGTTGAGCGCCTTGCGGCTTTCTTCCTGCGCCTTGCGGCGTTGCGCCACGGTCAGGCAGACACTCTGCGGCATGTTGCTGCCGGTGCTGCGCTCGCGACGGCAGACCATGCGGCTGTCGGCGTGGGCGCGGGTCATGATCGTGTTGATCACTTCCTGATCGTTGAAGACCTGGGTCTGGTCGTGCGGGCTGAGCTGCTCCACGTGCTGGTGGTCACCCACCGCCAGCTTGATCCGGCCCAGCGCCTGCTGCACCCGGCTCTTGTCCTCCAGGCCGATCTCGCTGTAGTTCTCGGAGCTGATCGCCTTTTCGACGGCCTGGATCTGCTCGGCCACCGGTGCCTTGGCGTCGAACTTCACTTCACTCTTTTCTGGCTTCGCCTGCGCCGTTGCGGCCAGGCCCAGGCACACCATCAGGGCAATCGGGGTCATGCGTTGCATCACTACCTCCATGTTCGTCCATGATTGAACGGCTAGAAACGGGAATCTGTCGATGCGGCCATGCGCAGCGCAAGGCAGGTGTGGGACACGGGGATCAGCGCCCGGAAGGCGGAACGAGGTTGCTGTAGCTGCGCTGGTCGTTGATCAGGGCCTTGCCCTTTTCCTCGATACGGCGCCGCTCGGCCACGGTCAGGCAGCGCCCCTTGGGCATGTTGCTGCCGGTGGTGCGCTGGTAGGTGCAGATCTGGCGGCTGTCGTCATGGCCACGGGTCAGCAGGGTATTGATCCGCTCCTGCTCGTTGAAGACGTCGGCCTGCTCCTGCGGTGGCAGCTCCTGCACGGTCTGGCGTTCGCCCATCCGCGAGCGGATCCGTTCCAGTGACTGCTGCACGCGGCTGCGGTCCTCATTGGACAACTCGGCGTATTCAGGAGTGGCCAGGGCTGCCTCCACCTGGCGGATCTGTCCGGCCACCGGCGCCTGCCGGTCCATCTGCAGGGCGGTCTTTTCCGGCTTGGCGGCAGCCGCGCCGGACAGCCCCAGCAACAACGCGATCATCGTGATGCGGTACATCGCCAGCCTCCGATCCATCCAGGAACGATGCGCGTCACTCTACGGCCGTCACGCGGCCTCCACAAGGGGCCTTCGGCAGGCATAAAAAAGACCCAGGCGGTGCCCCCGCCTGGGTCTGAAGTTGTATCCCGATACCGATCCTGCTGAGAGGCAGAGCTGCGGTTCGCTGAAGCCTACGCCGGCACCGATTAAAGGCTCGTTAAAGCCGGCGTCATTTGCCCATGAGAATCATAATTAATTGAAATATCAGGGTTTTTTAAGTTTCTCGACGTGCTCGATGATACGCGTGGCGACATCCACTCCGCAGGCGGCTTCGATCCCTTCCAGCCCAGGCGTGGAATTGATTTCCAGCACCAGCGGCCCGCGCGCTGAGCGGATCAGGTCCACCCCGCACACGGACAGTCCCAGTGCCTTGGCCGAACGTACTGCCACCTGTTGCTCGGCGCGGCTGGCCTTGGCCGCTACCGCGGTCCCCCCGGCATGCAGGTTGGAGCGGAAATCACCTTCCGGCGCTTGCCGCTGCATCGACGCCACCACCTGGTCACCCACCACGAAGCAGCGCAGGTCGGCGCCCTTGGCCTCGCCAATGAACTCCTGCATCAGGAAGTTGGCGTACAGACCACGCAGGGCCTCGACGATGCCGCGCGAGGCACTGGCCTTCTCGGTGAGGATCACGCCCCGCCCCTGGGTGCCCTCGTTGAGCTTCACCACGTGCGGCGGCGGGCCGAGCATGGACAGCAGGTCGACGGTGTCATCGGGGTTGTCGCCGAACACGGTGACCGGCATGTCGATGCCCTTGGCCGCCAGCAGCTGGTGCGCGCGCAGCTTGTCGCGCGAACGCAGGATCGCATCGGACGGATTGGGGGTGCGTGCGCCCATCAGCTCGAACTGGCGCAGCACGGCGGTGCCATAGCGGGTGATCGAGGCGCCGATGCGCGGAATGACCATGTCCACACCGGTCATCGGCCGGCCCTTGTAGTGCATCGAGAAGCCATCGGCAGCGATGCGCATGTAGCAGCGCAGCGGGTCGAGGATGCGTACGGTGTGGCCGCGCGCGCGCGCCGCTTCGACCAGCCGGCGGGTGGAGTACAGGGTGCTGTTGCGGGACAGGATGGCGAGCTTCATCGCGGCGGGATCGGACGGCAGGCGCGCAGCATAGCGCGGGCGTGTGGCGGGTGGATGATGCTCTGCGAACGGCGGCATCTGCTCGCCTGGCAGTGCTGTGCGAAGATGCCCCTGCCGGCCAATGGACAGGACACGGCCGGCTTGCACAAACCAAGGAGAACCACAGATGCGAATGGGAATTCCGCTGTTGTTGCTGTTTGGCCTGGTGGGAGGCGCCACAGACGTACAAGCTGCGCCGACCCATGCAGTCTCCCGGCTCTACTTCGATGCCAACAACACCCTGATCGGCCAGGGCCTGCGCTACTGCACAGGCAAGACACAGCACCAGGGCGTTGCCTCACACGCCAATACGCGCTGGATCGATGTTTCCTACGCCTGCCAGGGCGACTCGACCGACGTTTCCTACGGCAGCTGGGTACCTGCCCAGCTGCGGCAGGATTTCTGCACGCTGTATGACGCCTGCACGTCACTGATGCCGTGGCCCGAACCCGGCCTGCCCGGCACCCTCGGCAACGGTTTCTACTCAGACTGACGCCCAGTAGTCGCCGCACTGTCTCCGGCGAAGGCAGCACCGTCGCCGGAGACCCCACCCACTACGCCCCGGAGGCATCATGCCGCTGACGATCCTTCCGCGCTTCTCCGAAGTGGATGTACTCGGCCACGTCACCAACACCGCCCTGCCCGTCTGGTTCGAGGAAGGCCGCCAGGAGATCTTCCGGCATTTCAGCCGCGAGGCCAGCATGCGCGACCTGACGCTGATCCTGCGCCGCTACGAGATCGACTTCCTGCAGCAGATACAGGCCGGTCACGAAGTGCGCATCGAGACCCGCATCGAGAACATCGGCCGCTCCTCGCTGTCGATCGTGCAGCAGGCGTTCCAGTTCGAGGCCCTGGTGGCCAGCGGGCGCTGCGTGATGGTGCATTTCGACTACACAGCCAACGCTTCGCGCGCCATCGATGTAGAGCAGCGCCGGGCGTTGTCGGGGCTGTTTACCGAGGAGTATGCGCAGCTGATGCAATCGGCAGGCACATGAGTCATCCGGAAATCCGGTCATCCGCACCCATTTGCCGTCTCTGGCGGTGGAAGGGCCATCGCCGGGGACATCCTCATGGCTCATCCAGGGGATGCGTGCCGCTGATCAGCACGGGGCAGGCGCAACGAGAAGCACCCATCGCGGACACGCACGGCCAATGCGGTTTCCCGCCATTCCACAGGCAGCGCCAATGCCGTGTGTGGCGTGGGGATGCGTGTGATCGCCTCGAACGTCCAGTGTTCCTCATAGGCTTCGCAGCGAAGCGTTCCGTCATCGCCGACCGCGATCACATCGATCCAGGCCCCACTCCGGGTCTTGCCACTGCCGCCCATCGCACGGCGGCCGATGGCCTGCCAATGCCCCTGCCATTGGACGAGCCACACACCCTCGATGGGACGCAGATCCCCATCAAGTACGCTGCCCGCCACCGCCACGCATCGCCCTGACGGGCTGGCGATGACCGTGTCCAGATCGCAGGCATGACGGTCACTGGCCTCGCCATCAAGGCAGAGGGCGTACGGGCAGACGCGGGTGAACAGGGACGGATGTGCGGTCAGGCGCAGGTCGTCGGGAAGCAGCGGGATGGCCTGCAGAACCCGACCGTCAGGCAGGACATGCCGCAATGCCTGCGGCAACCCGGCGGCCACTGCCGGATGTTCCTGTTCCAGCCATAGACCCCGACAGGGGCGCAGCGTGGTCAATCGACTGGGAAGATCGCGCAGCCACGCCGCAGCTTCGGCATCCCCGCCAAGCTGCCGACGCTCGTGCAGTTCCTGCCAGAACAGGCTGGGAACAATCGTCAGCAGGTGCATCACCCTCTTGTCCGCTTCGTCGTAGACGATCACCGCTTCGCTGCGATCAATGTAGCCACTGGCCACGCGCAGCGCGCTTCCTGCCAGCTGCTGCCACTCACCACTGGCATCGTGGCTGCCGCTGGTCGATACGCCTTCAACGATGGCGCCGTCGCGCAGCATCTGGGTGCTGTAGGCAGGCCCGCCCATACCCAGCTCGCCCCAGTCCAGCAGCACATCGTGCCTGGGCGGCCGAGTGGCAAAGGGCAGCGTCGCCCGCGAGCGCAGCTGTGCGCCGCCTACGGCATCGCCAACCAGATCGAAGCGCTGCAGCACGCCTCCCAGGGCAAGGCATGCGGCCAGGCCAACGACCACGCCCAAGGGCGACCACCAGGCCACGCAGATGGCGACCCAAGCCAGGAACGGCAGCCATTGGGTGTATCGGCGGAGGGTGATGCGATCAACAATCATGCGGGTGTGGTGGCTGCGACTTCGCACCAGAACGCTGATTCAAGCGCCCGGCACTCCAGGCATTCCGCCGAATCGATTCTCTTCCTCGCTCCCCGGAAGGAGCATGAGAGGAAAGAGAACGAACACACCCAACGGAATGAATGCGATCACCACGTACCAGCCGGACTCGTCGATATCGTGCAATCGCCGAACGGCCAGGGCCAGCATCGGCGGGAGGAGGACGATGACGGCAAACATCGCCACTGCCACTCCTGCTCCCTGCAGACGCTGGGACATTTCCCCATCGTAGAGATCGCTACCGATCAGCCAGGAGCTGGCATTCATCAGAATGTAGCCCAACCCCGCCACGAACCCGCCAAGCAGGGAATACGACCAGAATTCTGTCCGGTTGGATCGCCCTGAAAAATCAAGGCATCGCCTGATGGGCATGAGTGCAGCGATCATTCTCGCTCCGGGCAGCGGGCGCTGGGAACCAAAAGTTAACGATCTTTTAGCATCCCCAAGCCGAGCACCGACTGAATCTTCCGGCGCGACACAGCCTGGGAGACAGCGGGCGTTGCCGAGGAGGCCGCGCAGCCAAGAACAACATACCAATTGCCTCGCACTTTCATGGCCGTGAGCATCTTGAATCGAAGCACTGGCTTCCTGAAGCGACGGATTGGTTCAATTCCGGTTTTCCCAAAAGACGCTTCTGCTAGCTTCATCACTCACTCATGGATTTGAGGTTTTACATGGCTGCGATTTCCTTTCCCCTGATGCTTGCACTGCTTTCGGCCCAGGCGTCGGTGGCACCGAATGTGGAACGTGAGCACAGCGGGCACTCAGGGGCATCCTCGATCGGGCCGGGCATCTGTGATCCTGGCATGGACATGTTGCCGAACCACGGTGGCGTGGCGGTCCGGCGATGCGGCAAGAATGGTACGGTCTCGGGCGTTGGCAGCAATATCGATGATGCGACAGCCAATGCGAATGGGCTCCTCGCCGTCGCCGAGGAAGGCCCCGTATGCAGCGTCCTCGCACACGATCCATATGTCAGCATCCCAGCACCCGGCGTCGGAATCAAAGGGCAGTGCGATTCCACCTCCCTTTCCGCCTACGGCCTGTCGACAACGACCGCGGGGAGGAACCTGCTCGAACTGGCCATCAATCTTGCTGCGACGCAGGCAAGCTGCAATGTTGACTACTACTACGGGTCGGCACACGGATACAGGTATCCCTACACCTGTAGCCGAGCAGGTCAGTCCTGGAGCATTGCCGGCATTGGCTCCAGCGTCGATGATTCAAACGCGATTGCAATGCGCCTTGTGAAGAAATCGTCCGAAACAGGCACGCACTGCTACTTCGACAATGCCGAACTGAATGGCGTCGTATTCCGTGCCTATCTGCATTGCAACGGGTCAACGTATACCGGATTCGGAAGCTCCATCACTGCCGCCGCCAAGGACGCGGCCGCGCAAGCGGGCGCATAAGCCACTCGGGCTGTGGTTCGGAGGAGCCACAGCCCAACGCATTGAAGAGAGAAGTCAGGGCGCTGCCACCACACCCTGGCTTCGGTGTGGTTCAACCATTGCGCCGCGTCTGCCTGGGGTGAATACCCTGGAGACATGGAGCGGGCGATGGGAATCGAACCCACGTCAGTAGCTTGGGAAGCTACAGCTCTACCATTGAGCTACGCCCGCGTTGCGGTGGAAAGTCTATGCGGAGCGGCCGGTGTTGCGCAATGGTAGCCGGTCCATCCTGCCATGCAGCGGCGGGGTTGGAGCCCTTTCCCTGCGGAAAGGACCCCGACCCCGCTCTGGATCAGAAGCTGCCGCTGACGGTGGCGAAGACCGAGGCATCGCGGGCGCGCTTCTGCGCGGCCGTGGTGCTCAGGCCAACGTTGCCCTGCAGGCCGAACAGGTCCATGCGCGCACCCAGCACGGCGGTGGCGTAGTTCTTGTCGAAGTCCAGGCCCGGCACGCGGTAGCTGCCCAGTTCCGGCAGCGTCTGCAGCCAGGCGCTGGCCTGCTTGGTGTCCTCGAACTCGTGGTCGTAGGTCACCTGCACGTACGGCTTGACGGTGCCGCCATCGAAGCGGGCCTGCCAGCCGATACGGCCAACGGTGGAGTCGACGTTCTGGCGGTCGTAGCCCAGGGCAGTGGCCAGCGTGCCGGCGGCGGCGCTTTCGCTGTAACCGTCGATCTTGACCTTCTGCCAGATCACCGCAGCGACCGGACCATGGCGGAAGCCACCTTCGGTGCCGAACTCATAACCGGCGTTCAGTGCAGCAGTGAGGTTGCTGCCATCCGGCGAACCACCGTGCTCGCGGGTGGCCGGGCCCAGCTGGACCTTGCGGTTCACGTCATACGACAGCCAGGTGTAGCTGACCTGGCCGTTGACCCAGACGCGGTCGCCGTACCATGCCGCGAACAGGCCGGCGGTGGTGTCCTTCTGGGTGAAGTCGCCACGGCTGTTGCCGAAGTCGGCATTCAGGCGACCGAAGCCGGCGAAGCCGCCGAGCACCACGCCGTCGCGCGCCCAGTCGATGCCGAACAGGCCGGCCGGAGCGAGGCCGTCATACAGGTCCGCGTGGTCGTAGCGCTGCAGGTCGCCACGCACGCCACCCCACCACGACAGGCCATCGGCCGGACGGGCGCCCAGGTGATTGCTGACCTGATCGGCACGCGAGCGGCCGATGGTCTGTGCCGAGTGGCTCAGCACCTGCTGCAGGCGCGGTGCTTCCAGCACCGAAACGGCGTACTGACCCAGCAGCTGGTGGCCAGCGACGGTCGGATGCACGCCATCGGCGAACAGATAGGTCTGGTACGCATCCGGGCTGACATAGCTGGTCGGATTGCAGGTCAGGATGCTGACCGTCGAGTTGTTCGGATCGATCTTGCAGGCGGTGCTGGTGACGTTGGTGAAACCGTACATGGCCGGGTTGGCAGCCACTTCACTCAGCACGGTGAAGGTATCCAGCGGAATGAACTCGATGCCGGCCTGCTTCAGGCCACCGTACAGGGCCTTGTTGTAACCCGCGGACAGCGCAGTGGCGGTGGCCGCATTCGGGCCACGGAATGCCGGAGTCAGGCCGACATTCGGCAGGTTCGGCACCAGCACGTACTGTGCCCCTGCCTGCTTCAGCGCGCCGACCAGGGCAATCTGATCGGTAACGGCTGCGCCGATGATGGCCTGGGCCTGCGTCGGAGCGCCAGCTGCAGCGAACAGGTCGTTGGCGCCACCCCATACGGTGTACAGGGCATTGCGATCTGCCTTGCCGCCGTTCGCAGCCAGGTAACGGTTGGCCTGCGTCTTCAGCGACGGGATGACGCCCAGCGCGCTCGGTACGTCCACGCTGACACGGGCACCGCCTGCGGCGTAATTGTCACCGTTCTGGCCATTGCCGTTGGCGCCGTTGTTGAGGCCGTAGTAGTTGGCCACCTGTTGTGACCACACCCAGCCCGGGTTGGTGGTGAACTGACCGGTGGCCCCCTGGGTGGCCGCCGGCAGCAGCGGACGGAAGTAACCGGCGTCGGTCAGGCTGTCACCGAAGAACACGGCCTTCGAGTACGGGTTTTCGTCTGCCATGGCCGGAAGCGCGGCCAGCGCGATCGCGGCCGCCATCAGGGAGCGGATCGGGTGTTTGCTGAGCTGCATGTAGAAACTCCTGTGGGGAAGATAGGTAGGAATCCGGCGCACGTACGCCGGCGCACGGTGAATGGTTTCACCGCGCCGCCTTTTGCTCACGCTGCGCCGCCGCATGGATTGTCGCCTGATCGCCTGACAGTGCGCTGTGCCAGCGTTGGCGCCCGGAGGAAGTTGCAAGCATTCCGATCCTGACGTGCCATCAGCGACAATGAGCGGATGAACATCCAGCTCAATGGCGAACCGCGTACCCTGCCCGCTTCGGCGACCCTCCACGACCTGCTCGAGGCCGAGCAGCTGCTGCAGCGCCGGGTGGCGGTGGAGGTCAACGGCGAGATCGTCAGCCGCAGCCGCCATGGCGAACATGCGCTGGCCGAAGGCGACGTAGTGGAGATCGTGCACGCGCTGGGCGGGGGCTGATGGCCGGGGTCGGATCCCATCGAATTGCGATGGGCTCTGCCCCAGAACCACTTCGCAGCGGGTCAGAGCCCTTTGCCCTGGCAAAGGGATCCGACCCAGCCCTCTACGTGACCCCATCTTCAGGCGGATAAGCGATAATCGCGCCATGAACGTTCAAGTCTCCCCCGATTCGCTGGTGATCGCCGGCAAGACCTATGGCTCGCGGCTGCTGACCGGCACCGGCAAGTTCAAGGATCTGGAAGAAACCCGCCTGGCCACCGAGGCTGCAGGCGCCCAGATCGTCACCGTGGCCATCCGCCGCACCAACATCGGGCAGAACCCGGGCGAGCCGAACCTGCTCGACGTGCTGCCGCCGGAGCGTTTCACCATCCTGCCCAACACCGCCGGCTGCTACACCGCCGAGGATGCCGTGCGCACCTGCCGCCTGGCCCGTGAGCTGCTGGACGGCCACAACCTGACCAAGCTGGAAGTGCTGGGCGACCAGAAGTCGCTGTACCCGGACGTGGTGCAGACCCTCAAGGCCGCCGAGCAGCTGGTCAAGGACGGTTTCGAGGTGATGGTCTACACCTCCGACGACCCGATCCTGGCCAAGCGCCTGGAAGAGATCGGCTGCGCTGCGGTGATGCCGCTGGCCGCGCCGATCGGTTCGGGCCTGGGCATCCAGAACAAGTACAACCTGCTGCAGATCATCGAAGACGCCAAGGTGCCGATCATCGTCGACGCCGGCGTCGGCACCGCTTCGGATGCGGCGATCGCGATGGAGCTCGGCTGCGATGGCGTGCTGATGAACACCGCCATTGCCGGCGCGCGCCACCCGGTGCTGATGGCCAGCGCCATGCGCAAGGCGGTCGAAGCCGGACGCGAGGCCTTCCTGGCCGGGCGAATCCCGCGCAAGCGCTATGCCAGTGCGTCGTCGCCGATTGACGGGTTGATCGGCTGATGACCAATCCTTTCGACAGCGCGGGTTCCAAGGCCCCGCCCAAGCCCTTCACGGTCAGTGAAGGTCGCCGCGAAGTGCGCAGTTTCGTGCTGCGTCAGGGCCGCTTCACTCCGGCCCAGCAGCGCGCGTTCGACGAACGCTGGCCACGCTTCGGCCTGGACTACAGCGGCCAGCCGCGTGACCTGGATGCGACCTTCGGCCGTCCCGCGCACAAGGTGCTGGAAATCGGCTTCGGCAATGGCGCGGCCATGCGCTTCGCCGCCCAGCACGACCCGTCGCGCGACTACATCGGCATCGAAGTGCACGCCCCGGGTGTGGGCCGCCTGCTGAACGCGCTGGCCGATGACAACGCCGATCACGTGCGCCTGTACCACCACGATGCGGTGGAGGTGCTGCAGAACGAGATCGCCGATGGCGCGCTGGATGAAGTGCGCATCTACTTCCCGGATCCGTGGCACAAGAAGCGCCACAACAAGCGCCGCCTGCTGCAGCCGGCGTTCGCCGAACTGATCGTGCGCAAGCTGCGCCCGGGCGGCCGCCTGCACTGCGCCACCGACTGGGAGGACTACGCCGAGCAGATGTGGGACGTGCTGGACGCCACCGCTGGCCTGGTCAACCGCGCCGGTCCGCGTGGCAGCGTGCCGCGCCCGGACTGGCGGCCGCAGACCCACTTCGAGACCCGCGGCCAGAAGCTCGGCCATGGCGTCTGGGACCTGTTGTACGACCGCACCTGACGATCGCCTGAGGACGCCGCTCCCCACATGGATACCGCGCTGACGCTGACCAACGACATGAAGCTCGTGCTCGGGCTGGTCGGCTTCACGATGGCGATGTTCCTGTTCGAGCGCATCCGCGCCGACGTGGTCGCGCTGGTGGTGCTGGTGGTGCTCGGCGTCACCGGCCTGATCGCGCCGGAGGAAATCTTCGGTGGTTTCTCCGGTAACGCGGTGATGAGCATCATCGCCACCACCATCCTCGGTGCCGGCCTGGACCGCACCGGGGCGCTGAACCGGCTGGCCGCATGGCTGCTGCGGCGCGGCCATGGCGTGGAGCAGCGGCTGCTGATGATGACCACGGCCATCGCCGGCCTGAACTCGTCCTTCATGCAGAATCCGTCGGTGATGGCGCTGTACCTGCCGGTGGCCTCGCGGCTGGCGGCGCGCACGGGCCTGACCATGCAGCGGCTGCTACTGCCGATCTCGGCGGCGATCGTGATGGGTGGCGCGCTGACCATGGTCGGCAACTCGCCGCTGATCCTGCTGAACGATCTGCTGGCCTCGGCCAACAACAACCTGCCCTCGGGCCTGGCCACCATCGAACCGCTGCGCATGTTCGCGCCGCTGCCGATCGGCGTGGCGCTGCTGATCGCTTCGCTGCTGTACTTCCGCTACTACGGCGACCGCAAGCTGGTGGAAGAGGAAAGCCTGGTCAACGACGGGGTCACCCCGGCACGCACCGAGAGCTACTTCGCAAAGACCTATGGCATCGAAGGCGACGTGTTCGAACTGGTGGTCAGCGCTGAAAGCCCGCTGGTCGGCATGACCCTGGGCGAGGCCGAGAACCTGCATGATGCGCCGCTGCTGCTGGCCCTGAAAACCGGCAATGACACCCGCCTGGCGCCACCGGCGGAAATGCGCATCTGGGTCGGCAGCGTGCTGGGGGCGATGGGCCCGCGCGAGCAGATCCACGATTTCGCGCAGAACCAGTTCCTGCGCATGTCCTCGCGCCTGAAGCACCTCGGTGACCTGTTCAACCCCAGCCGCGCCGGCATCTCCGAGGCAGTGGTGCCACCGACCTCGAACGTGATCGGCAAGAGCGCGGCCGACCTGCGCCTGCGCAAGGAGCGCGGCATCAGCCTGCTGGCGATCAACCGCGACAAGCAGGTGATCCGCGAGGACGTGCGCGATGTGCAGCTGCGTGCCGGCGACATGCTGGTCTTCCACAGCATCTGGACCGACCTGGCACAGGCCGCCAGGAGTCGTGACTTCGTGGTGGTAACCGACTACCCGACCGGCGAGCAGCGCCCGCACAAGTTCAAGATCGCGATGGCGATCTTCGCGTTGACCATCCTGATCGCGCTGACCAGCAAGCTGCCGGTGGCGCTGACCCTGATGACCGGCGTGGCCGGCATGCTGCTGACCGGCGTGCTGCGCATGGACGAGGCCTACGCCTCGATCAACTGGAAAACAGTGTTCATGATGGCCGGGCTGATCCCGCTCGGCTGGGCGATGGACTCCAGCGGCGCGGCGGCATGGGTGGCCGGCCACACCATCGACAAGCTGCCCACCGGCATCCCGGTATGGGTGCTGGAAGTCGCACTGGCGCTGCTGACCACGGCGTTCTCGCTGGTGATCAGCCATGTGGGCGCGACCATCGTGATGGTGCCCATTGCGGTGAACCTGGCGCTGGCCGCGGGCGGCAACCCGACGGCGTTCGCGCTGATCGTGGCGCTGTCGGCGTCCAACAACCTGATGACGGCCTCCAATCCGGTGATCTCGATGATCACCGGCCCGGCCAACTACACCCCACGCGAAATGTGGCGGGTCGGCGGACCACTGTCGCTGATCTATACGTGCGTGGTGGTGTTGATGATCAACCTGATGTTCTGAGGGTTGGGATTTGTTGGCAGGGGTGCGCCCTGCACCCGCCGAGGCAACGACAACGGCAACGGCCTGCATTCCTTGGGATGGCGGGTGGGTCCGGTTGCGGGGGACGCCGTAAACCCCCAGACCGGCCCAGCCGCTGGCGGCTGTGCGTTCGGGCGCTTGCGAAGCAGTGCTTCGCAAGCAAAGCGCCCTCACCCATGGGGGCTTGGCCGCGGCATCCATGCCGCGGACACCCCCGCCACCGGACTCACCCCGCCTTCGACAGATTTCCGCGATCTGTCGGAACGGCATGGACCGCTGTTGGTAGGTGTCGACCTTGGTCGACACGACTTTTGTAGAGTCGAGCCGTGCTCGACTGCTTCCGGCCTCAGGCCAGGTAGACCTGCCCGTCGCGCACGTCCACCGGCACCGCGCGCAGGCGGTCGCCCTTGCAGGGGCCGGCGATGCAGTCGCCGCTGTCCAGCGCGAACGAGGCGCCGTGCGCTGCACATACCAGGTGGCCTTCGCGGCTCTTCAGGAACTGGCCCGGTGCCCAGTCCAGGCGGCGACCGGCATGCGGGCAGATGTTCAGGAACGCCCGCACCTGAGACCCGTCGCGATACAACACCAGCGACTCGGCATCCCCATCGACCACCGCCTCGACCTCG
This sequence comes from Stenotrophomonas sp. CCNWLW162, assembly GCF_037203745.1. NCBI lineage: Bacteria > Pseudomonadati > Pseudomonadota > Gammaproteobacteria > Lysobacterales > Lysobacteraceae > Stenotrophomonas > Stenotrophomonas sp. CCNWLW162. Next base: position 140,989 of record NZ_JBBCBL010000005.1, read on the forward strand.
GCGAACGCGCCATCGGCAATGGCATCAAGGGCGATCAGGGCAGCAGCGGCAGTCATGGCGAAGGCTCGGACAGTAAACGCGCATTGTCGCACGCCCACTCAGGTGACTGGCTGCAACATGAACACAAGTCATTGATTCGTAATAAGCACAGGCTATATTTAACGAGTTTTTCACTCAAAGACAGTGGCACCTCCCGATACTCTGGTTTCGCTGATTCCAGCCTATCGAGCCGCCATGTTCAATCGCGCATCCGCCTTCAACCAGTTCCGCACCCTGTTCGCGCCGCGCAAGCCGCGTCACCCGCTGGTGCGCGTTGCCGTGGGCCTGCTCGGCCTGGCGATCCTGGCCGCGATGGTGTTCATTGGCGTGTTCGTCGGTGCGGCGATGATCCTGGTCGGCCTGGCATGGAAGCTGCTGGCTTCGCGCAAGCCGGGCACTGCCCGTCCTCTCGACCCGAACGTGGTCGAGGGCGAGTTCCGCGTGGTGCGCAAGCCGGTGCTGCCGGCCTCGCGTTGATCCACGCCCTCCGCGCCCGCTGACGGCGGGCGCCATGCGTTCTAGACTGCGGGCACGCCCTTCCTGGATGCCCGCATGTCCGATGTCTCCGATGTGATTCCTGCCGTAGCCCTGCCGCGTGTGCCGGTGGTGGGTGGTGGCAGCTTCCCCGTGCACCGTATCTACTGCGTCGGCCGCAATTTCGCCGACCATGCCCGCGAAATGGGCGCAGCGGTGCCGGCGGCCGACGACCGCGGCCGTCCGATGTTCTTCAGCAAGCCGGCCGATGCGATCGTGGTCGGCCACGACGATGCCATCCCCTATCCCCCGGCAACCGCCAACCTGCACCACGAAGTGGAACTGGTGGTGGCGATCGGCCGTGATGCGCCGGCCGGTGAACTGGCCGTGGCCGATGCCGATGCGCTGGTCTACGGCTATGCAGTCGGACTGGATCTGACCCGTCGCGACCTGCAGGCCGCCGCCAAGGACAAGGGCCATCCGTGGGATGCAGCCAAGGGCTTCGATGCTTCGGCACCGATCAGCGAGATCGTGCATGCCGCTGAAGTGGGCGACCTGGCCGCGCTGAACCTGTCGCTGGAGGTCAACGGCGAGGTCCGCCAGCAGGCCCTGCTCGACCAGATGATCTGGAACGTGCCGGAGATCCTGCATGAGCTGTCCAAGCTGTGGCAGCTGCGTGCCGGCGACCTTGTGTTCATGGGTACCCCGTCCGGGGTGGCGGCGCTGAAGCCCGGCGACCGTTTCAGTGCCCGATTGGAAAACGTGGCCGAGCGCCACGGCGTGATCGCCGGCTGACATCACCTGCGCTACCCTGCGCGCTGTCCACTTCCCCCACCGGAGAAAAACAACAATGGGAATGCTCACCGAGTTCAAGGAATTCGCGATGCGCGGCAACGTCATCGACCTCGCCGTCGGCGTGGTGATCGGCGCGGCCTTCGGCAAGATCGTGACCGCGCTGGTCGAGAAGATCATCATGCCGCCGCTGGGCATGCTGATCGGCAAGGTGGATTTCTCGCAGCTGGCGTGGACGCTGTCACCGGCCAGCATCGGTGCCGACGGCAAGGAAATCCCCGCCGTGGTGATCGGCTACGGCGACTTCATCAACACGCTGATCCAGTTCGTGATCGTGGCCTTCGCCATCTTCCTGGTGATCAAGGTGATCAACCGCCTGTCGCGCAAGAAGGAAGCCGCTCCGGCCGCACCGGCCGAGGAAGTGGTGCTGCTGCGCGAGATCCGCGACAGCCTGAAGAAATAAGGCGGCCTACCGGTAGTGCCGGCCGCTGGCCGGCAACGTCGGAACAACCGTGGTGCCGGCCAGCGGCCGGCACTACCGCGACTGCACGAAAGCCCCGCTCCGGCGGGGCTTTCGCTTTGCCGGACGTGGCGGAAAACAGCGTTCGCGCCAGCCATGACCTCCCGCCCATGCGCGGGCCTGAACGACTGTTAAGCTCCAAGGCTTGGTCCCTTCCCGGAGCTGTCCATGCGTCGCCGCATCCTTGCCATCGCATCCTCCCTCGCCCTGCTGGCCGCCCCGGCCTTCGCGGCGCCGCACACCACCACCCTGCCCCCGGCTTCGCTGGCCACCGCTGCGCAGCTGCGCGACCAGGCACTGGCTGACGACACCGGCTGGAAGGTGGTCGAATCGCTGACCACCGAGATCGGCCCGCGCATCGCCGGCAGCGAAGCTGACGCTCGCGCCGTGGCCTGGGCCGAAGCCAAGTTCAAGGCACTCGGTTTCGACAAGGTCTGGAAAGAGCCGGTGACCTTCCCGAAATGGGAGCGCCGCAGTGAACACGCCGCCGTAACCGGCAGGAACCCGCAGCCGCTGCAGATCACCGCGCTGGGCGGCAGCCCGGGCGGCACGGTCGAAGCCGAGGTAGTGCGGTTTGCCGATCTGGCCGCGCTGCAGGCCGCACCGGCGGGTTCGCTGAAGGGCAAGATCGCCTTCGTCGATTACCAGATGCTGCCGTTCCGCGATGGCCGCGACTATGGCCGTGGCGGCGCGATCCGCAGCAAGGGCCCGTCCGAGGCCATCCGCAAGGGCGCGATCGGTTTCCTGATGCGCTCGGCCGGTACCGATTCGCACCGCGTGCCGCACACCGGCATCACCCGCTTCGATGACGGCCTGACCCCGGTGCCGTCGGCGGCGCTGTCGGTGCCCGACGCCGACCAGCTGGCGCGTCTGCTTGCCCGTGGCGCAACCACGGTGAAGGTCGCACTGGACTGCGGTTGGGATGGCACGGCGACCTCGTACAACGTGATCGGTGAGATCACCGGCCGCACGCTGCCGAAGGAAGTGGTGGTGATCGGTGGACACCTGGACTCGTGGGACCTGGGCACCGGCGCGGTCGATGACGGCGCAGGCGTGGGCATCACCATGGCCGCCGGTCATCTGATCGGCCAGCTGAAGCAGGCGCCGAAGCGCACCATCCGCGTGGTCGCCTTCGCCAACGAAGAACAGGGCCTGTATGGCGGCAAGGCCTACGCCGAGGCGCACGCCAAGGACGTAGCCCTGCACCAGCTGGCCGCCGAGAGCGATTTCGGTGCTGGCCGCATCTACGCCTTCAACACCGGTTCGCCGAACCCGGAAGGCTCGCGCGAGGCAACCAGGCAGATTGCCGAGGTGATGAAGCCGCTGGGCATCGAGTACGCCGCCGACAAGGGTGGCCCGGGGCCGGATGTCGGTCCGCTGGCCGCCAAGGGTGGCGCATGGGCGTGGCTGGCGCAGGATGGCTCGGATTACTTCCACCTGCACCACACCGCCGACGACACCCTCGACAAGATCGATCCGAAGGCGCTGGCGCAGAACGTGGCCGCCTACACCGTGTTCGCGTATCTGGCGGCGGAAGCCGATGGCAGCTTCGGCAGCGAAGCCAAGGCGACCACGCCGCCGAACGAATGACGCAGTAGCGCCGGGCCATGCCCGGCGAGCGCAGCGGCGGGAGCGGTGCGAACCAAGGTTCGCACCCACCACGGCAGATCCTGCATTGGGAACCGGACGGGGTCAGAGCCCTCGCCGTGGCGAGGGATCTGACCCCGCGCAGAGGTTCAATCGCGGCGACTGACCCACTGAGCCAACAGCACGGCCGTGGCCGAGGCCACGTTCAGGCTCTCCACCGCGCCGCTGCCGGGAATCGAGACCTGCAGGTCGCATTCGCTGGCAAGGCTGCGATCCATGCCTTCGCTTTCCGCGCCCATTACGTAGACCAGGCGGGCCGGCAACGACGCGCGGAACACGTCATCGCCACCCTCAACCAGGGTCGCGGCGAGGCCGAAACCGGCCGCGCGCAGCTGCGCCATCGCTTCTGCATCCTCAGGCAACTGTACCAGCGGCACCGACTCTGCGCCGCCCTCGGCCACGCGTGCGGCCGCGCCGGACAGCGCCAGCGTGCTGCTGGCCGGCAGCAGCAGCGCCTTGGCGCCGAAATGCGCGGCAGAGCGCAGGATCGCACCGAAGTTGTGCGGATTGCCGACGCCATCCAGCCACAGTGCCAGCGCCGGGCCTTCGCCCAGTTCGGCCAGCCATTGCGCCAGCGGCAACACCGGCGCGCGCAGCACGTCGGCCACCAGGCCTTCATGGTGGGTGGTGGCAGCCAGCTTGTTGAGGTCGCCCTCCTCCACCACGCGATAGCCCACGCGGTTGGCCACGCACCACTTCAGCACCGGCTGCATGCGCGGAATCAGCGATTCCACCAGGTACAGCTTGCGCAGCGCCTGCGGACGCTTGGCGAACAGCGCCTGCACCGCGTTCCAGCCATACAGGCGCAGTTCGTCGTTGCCACGCCCCGGCGGTGGCGGGGTGCCGCCCTCACGCGGTGGCAGCGGGGTGGCCCGCGGCGGTCGCGACGACGGGCGGCGGGCATTCTTCCAGGGATCATTCACTACGGGACAACTCCAGCTTGCGTTGACGCCAGAAATCGGCGTTCTTGATGCCCAGGGCATCGGGGTCGAAGATCGGGTCGAGACCGAGCTTCTTCTGTCGTTCGTAATCGCGCAGCGCCAGCATGGCCGGCTTCTGCACGATGAGGATGGCGATGATGTTCAGCCAGGCCATCAGGCCCACGCCGATATCACCCAGCGCCCAGGCCAGGGTGGCGTTGTGGAAGGCACCGAACACCACCATGCCGATGATGCCCAGGCGCAGCAGCAGCACGGTGAGCGGCCGGCGCTTGTTGTGGTTGACGTAGGTCAGGTTGGTTTCGGCCATGTAGTAATAGGCCATGATCGTGGTGAAGGCGAAGAAGAAGATCGCCACCGACACAAAGGCCGAGCCCCAGCCCGGCAGCACCGCTTCCACACCCGCCTGCGCGTAGCCCGCACCTTCGGGAATGCCGGCCAGGCCCTGGAAGATCGGCGCGGCGCCGGCGACCGGCGAATACACGTTGTAGGTGCCGCTGGCCAGGATCAGGAAGGCGGTGGCGGTGCACACCATCATGGTGTCGAAGTAGATGGCGAACGCCTGCACGTAGCCCTGCTTGGCCGGGTGCGAGACCTCCGAGGCCGCCGCAGCGTGCGGACCCGAGCCCTGGCCGGCTTCGTTGGCGTAGATGCCGCGCTTGATGCCCCACTCCACCGCCAGGCCCATCATCGCGCCGAACGCGGCGTGGGTGCCGAACGCGCTCTTGAAGATGATGCCGAACATTTCCGGCACGCGATCGTAGTTGATGATCATGATGACGATGGCCATCAGGATGAAACCGGCGGCCATGAACGGCACCACCACTTCGGCGAAATTGGCGATGCGCTTGACGCCACCGAAGATCACCACGCCCAGCAGCAGGGCGACGACGATGCCGATGCCCAGCTTCAGCGCCTGCGCCGATTCCATGCCGAAGGCCTGGCCATCGAGCGGACCGCACAGCGCGGTACCGCGGCAGGCGTTGATGACGCTGTCGGCGATCGCGTTGGCCTGCACGCCGGGCATCAGGAAGCCGGCGGCGATGATCGTGGCGATGGCGAAGGCCATGGCATACCACTTCAGGCCCATCGCTTTTTCGATGTAGTAGGCCGGGCCACCGCGGTAGCGGCCTTCGGCATCCTTGGTCTTGTAGATCTGCGCCAGGGTGCATTCCACATACGAGGTGGAGGCGCCGAGGAAGCCCATCACCCACATCCAGAAGATGGCGCCGGGGCCGCCGAAGGCGATGGCGGTGGCCACGCCGGCGATGTTGCCGATGCCCATGCGGCCGGCCATCGACATGGCCAGGGCCTGGAACGAGGACACGCCGGCGTCGGACTTCTCACCGGACACGGTGAGGCGGCACATCTCGACGAAACCACGGATCTGCATGAAGCGGGTGCGCAGGCTGAAGAACAGGCCGGCGGCCAGGCACATGAAGATCAGCGCCTTGCTCCAGATGATGCTGTTGATGAAATGTACGGTAGCTTCCACGCGCGCTCTCTCCAGTCGGCGGGTTGTGAGGACGTCCCGTCGGCTGGAAGGGACCGGTCGATTCTCCCTGATCGAAGGTCGCTGCGATAGCGCCGGATGTGGGGGCGTGTTCTCCGCCGGGCATGGCCCGGCGCTACCGGCAATGACCGTGCCCCCCACGGTAGCGCCGGGCCGTGCCCGGCGGCCGGTTACGGAAGCTGCGTGCGCACCCGGGCGAAGCGGCGCAGGTCGTGCAGCACGCCGCGCTTGTAGACCGCGCAGCGGTCCACGCCCTCTTCCTGGAAGCCGTTCTTTTCCAGCACCCGGGCCGAACCAAGGTTGAAGTCGACTACCCCGGCCTGCAGCCTGAACAGGCGCAGCTCGTCCATCACCCACGGTGCGAACAGGCCGACCACCCGGGTCATCAGGCCCTGGCCCCAGTAGGACTGGCCCAGCCAGTAGCCCAGTTCCGCCATGTGACCGCGCTCGGCGATGCCCTGCTGGGCCCCGACGCTGCCGCAGGCCTGGCCGTCGATCTCGATGGCCAGGTTGAGCGTGCCCGGCGCCAGCACGCGGCCAGCCAGAAAGGCCTCGCCATCCTCGCGCGTGTACGGGTACGGGAAGCGATCGCGCAGGCCGCGCGACACCTCGGCATCGTTCGCATGGCGCAGCAGCGATTCGAGGTCTTCATTGCGCCAAGGGCGCAGGAGGAGGCCCTCGCCCTGCAGGTGTGGGGTCAGAGCCCTTTCCCTTTGGGAAAGGGATCCGACCCCGCCAGCCATCCCGTTGGTGGTCAGGTCAGGCATGTCCACCCACCGACGGCGACTCCGCTTCCTGCTTCTCCAGCTCGCGCTTCACCGCTTCCGGCGAGCGCGTGTACGGCGCCAGCCGCGCGTAGAACGCCGGCACCACGAACAGCGACAGGAACGTCGAGAGGGTCACGCCGAAGATGATCACGATGCCGATGGTGCCACGGCTGGCCGAACCGGGGCCACCGGCCACCACCAGCGGGACCGCACCGACCACGGTGGCGATCGAGGTCATCAGGATCGGACGCAGGCGCACCATCGCCGATTCGATGATCGCCTCGCGTACGGTTCTCCCGTCGTCGCGCAGCTGGTTGGCGAATTCGACGATCAGGATGCCGTTCTTCGCGGCCAGGCCGACCAGCATGACGATGCCGATCTGGCTGAACAGGTTCACCGTGCCACCGCTGACCCACAGGCCAACCAGCGCACCGAGCACACCCAGCGGCACAGTCAGCATGATGGTCAGCGGGTGGATGAAGCTCTCGAACTGCGCGGCCAGCACCAGGTACACCACCAGCAGCGCCATCGCGAAGGTCAGCAGCACTGCACCACCAGCACTCTGGTACTCGCGCGATTCGCCCTTCCAATTCACCTGCGCATACTGTGGCAGCTCCTCGCGCGTGACCTGCTGCGCCCAGGCAATCGCCTCGCCCAGCGGATAACCCGGCGCCAGGCCGGCATTGATGGTGATCGAGCGCAGGCGGTTGAAGCGGTTCAGGGTGCCGGCCTCGGCCACTTCGCTCAGCGTGACAAGGTTGGACAGCGGCACCAGTTCGCCGGAGGTGGCACGCACACGGATCGCGGCAAGGTCGGCCGGGCTGGCACGCCCGTCGCGGCCGGCCTGGACCAGCACGTCGTACTCTTCGCCGTTGTCGACGAAGGTGGTGACGCGGCGCGAGCCCATCATGGTTTCCAGTGCCGAACCAATCGCGGTGACCGGCACGCCCAGATCGGCCGCACGCTGGCGGTCGATGTTGACCCGCATCTGCGGGCGGGTTTCCTTGTAGTCCGAGTCTGGGCCGACCAGGCCGGGGTTGTCGGCCATGCGCAGCAGGATGCGGTCGCGCCACTGCGCGATCTCGGCGTATTCCGGGCCGCCCAGCACGATCTGGAACGGCTGGCCGCCGCTGCGCACCAGGCCACCGCCCACCTGCGTACGTACGCGCACGCCGCGGATGGTGTCCAGTTCCTTCTGCAGCTCATTGGCCACTTCCGGCGTGCCCTCGCTGCGCTGGCGCCACGGCTGCAGGAAGATGCTGACGCGGCCGGTGTGCATTTCCTCGCTGGCGCCCCAGCCACCCGGCACGCGCGGGTTGGCGCGCACGATCGGTTTGTCAGGGCCGACATGCGGTGCCAGCATCGCTTCCACCTGCTGCACCTGCTGCACGGTGTAGTCGTAGCCGGCACCTTCCGGGCCGTCGATCATGATCTGGAACGAACCGCGGTCTTCGGCCGGTGCCAGTTCCGATGGCAGCAGCTTGAGCAGGCCCCAGCTGGCGGCCAGTGCAGCCACCATCACCAGCAGGTAGATCCAGGTGCGATCGACGTGGTGGTCGAGCACCCGCCCATAGGCCCCGGCCAGGCGCTCCAGGTTGCGGTTGATGAAACCATGCAGGCCACGCGGCGCCTGCCCGGTATGGGGCTTGAGCAGCTTGGAGGCCATCATCGGCGTCAGCGTCAGAGCCACGAACGCGGACAATGCCACTGCCGCAGCCAGCGCCACCGCCAGTTCACGGAACAGCCGTCCCGTGTTGCCCTCAAGGAAACCGACCGGCAGGAACACCGCCACCAGCACGGCCGTGGTGGCGATCACCGCGAACGCCACCTGCGCGGTACCGCGTTTGGACGCCACCAACGGCGGTTCACCCAGATCGATGCGGCGCTGCACGTTCTCCACCACCACGATCGCGTCGTCCACCACCAGGCCGATGCACAGCACCAGCGCCAGCAGGGTCAGCAGGTTGATCGAGAAGTCGAACGCATACAGCGCGATGAAGGCGGCGACCAGGCACACCGGCACCGTCACTGCCGGAATCAGTGCAGCACGGAAGCTGCCGAGGAACAGCCAGATCACCGCCAGCACCAGGATCATCGCTTCCACCAGCGTGGCGTAAACACGGTCCACTGCGGCTTCGATGAAGGTGGTGTTGTCGAAGGCAACGAAAATCTGCGTGCCCTTGGGCAGCGTCAGCGCGACCCGCTCCGCCTCAGCGCGCGCGGTGCGTGCCACATCCAGCGAATTGGCGGTGGAGGTCTTGACGATGCCCAGGCCGATGCCCGGTTCACCGTTGCTGCGGTAGTAGGCGCGACGCTCGGCCGAAGCCAGCTCGATCTTCGCCACGTCGCCCATGCGCACCACGTAGCCGTCGCGGCCCTTGCCCAGCGGGATGGTCGCGAAGTCTTCGGGCTTGATGTAGTTGCGCTCCACGCGCAGGGTGAAGTCGCGGTCGGTCGATTCGATGCGGCCGGCCGGCAGTTCCACGTTCTCGTTGCGCAGCGCGGTTTCCACGTCGCCGGTGGTCAGCCCGCGCGCGGCCAGCTGGTCACGGTCCAGCCAGATGCGCATCGCATAGCGCTGGCGGCCGCCGATGCGGACCTGGGCCACGCCGTCGAGGCTGGAGAAACGGTCGACCACGTAGCGGTCGGCGTAGTCGCTCAGTTCCAGCGTGTCCATGGTCGAGGAGACCATGTTGAACCAGATGATCGGGTCGGCATCGCTTTCGACCTTGGCGATTTCCGGCGGGCGCGCTTCTTCCGGCATGCGGTCGGCAACGCGGCTGACCGCATCACGCACGTCGTTGGCTGCGGCCTCGATATCGCGGTTGGAGGTGAATTCGATGCTGACCTGCGAGCGGCCATTGGTGCTGCGCGCGTTGATCGTATCGATGCCTTCGATACCGGCCAGCGCGTCTTCCAGCACCTGGGTGATGCGGCTTTCGATGACCGCCGCCGAGGCACCGGTGTAATCCACCGACACCGAAACGATCGGCGGATCGATGGCAGGCAGCTCACGCAGGGTCAGGCGGGTGAAGGACATCACGCCCAGCACCAGCAGCAGCAGGCTCATCACCACGGCGAACACCGGCCGCTGGATGGAGGTGTCGGACAGCTTCATCCGCCGTGGCCCTCGGCGACCACCGCCGCCGGCGCGTCAGCCGGCTTGGCGCCGCTCGCCGGTGCTGCGTCCTTGGCGGCTACCTTCAGTCCCGGGCGCAGCTTGCCGGTGCCATCGACCACGATTCGCTGGCCCGCTTCCAGGCCCTGCTTGATCTCGACCACACCGGCACGGCGCGCACCGGTGACCACATCCACGCGCTCGACGCTGTCGTCGCTTTTGATGCGATACACGAAGGTATCGCGGCCGACCTGCACCACCGCGATTTCCGGAACCACCAGCGCCGGCCGTTCGGGATGGAACAGGCGTACGTCCAGCAGCATGCCCGGACGCAGCGCGTGGTCGCTGTTGGCGAAGTCGGCGCGCACGGTCACTGCACGGGTCGCCGGATCGATGCGTGCATCGATGGTACTGACCACGCCTTCGAAGGTGCGGCCCGGCCAGGCCACGCTGGATGCACTGACCTTGTCGCCGACGCCGAGTGCGGCCAGTTCCACTTCCGGCACCTGGAAATCGATATGCATGTGTTCGATGTCGTCGAGCGTGGCGATCACCGTGGTCGGCGTCAGCAGCGTGCCCGGGCTGACCTGGCGGATGCCGAGCACGCCGGCAAACGGCGCACGCACACGGCGGTCACCGATGTCCGACTGCATCTGCGCCACGCGCGCTTCGGCGGCATCGCGGATCGACTTCTGCGTATCCAGCGTGGCACTGGATACCAGCCGCTGCGTGGCCAGCTCGCGCTGGCGCCTGTACAGCTGGTCGGCCTCGTGGAAGGTGGCCTGGGCCTGCACCAGTGCCGCTTCCTGGGCCTGCCCGCGCAGGGTCACGATCGGCGCACCGGCGGCGATGTGCTGGCCGCTCTCGAAGTGCACCTTCTCGACGATTTCGCTGACCTTGGCGGTGACGCTGATCGATTCGCGCGCCTTGGCCGTGCCCAGCGCCTGCAGGGTGTCGTTCCACTGCGTGGGCTGCACGACCTGCGCGGTGACCGGCACTGCTTCGCCCTGCCGACGTGCGGCAGCCTCCTGTTTGCCTGCGCACCCGGCCAGCACGGCCAGGCTGAGGCCGAAGGCCAGGGTCGAAGCGATACGAGCCAACATGAACGGTCCTGATTGATCCACGGCCGCCGAGTGTAGGCAAGGGCCCGCAAAAGCGGTATGTGCCAAGCGTTTACCGGCGTGGAACCGGCACCGCGCTAGCGCCTTCAACCGGTTCCGTGCAAGGCTGGTGCTGGCGGTGTCGGCTTGTGTCGGGGTGTATCCAGCGACCCATTACCGACGTTGCCATCGTAGAGTCGAAGCTGCCCGACAGAGGGCGTCGGGCGGGGACGGATCCTGGCGGGGATCCGGCCCCGTTTTTTTTTGCCCGGCGGATCAATACCGGTAGTTCACCTTCATCCACACGCTGCGGCCCGGCTCGTTGATGCGTACCGGGTCGGCCGGGAAGCCGAAGTCGGCGCTGCCGGCCAGGTTCAGGTGCTCGCTGTAGGCACGGTCAAACAGGTTGTCGACACCCGCGCTGAGCTGCAGCTGCGAGCTGAAGCGGTAAGCCGCATTGAGCGCGAAGGTGGCGAAGCCGGCGCTCGGTCCCAGGTCCTGGGCGACCACGTTGCCCTGGCCATCGGCGACACGGTGCTGGTGGGTCACCACACGCAGCAGCGCACCAGCACTCCAGCGCTGGCCTTCCCAGTTCGCACTCAGGCGCGCCTCCAGCGGCGGCATCTGCGGCAGCGGTCGCTGCTGGTCGCGGTTCTCGCCCCAGGCATAGGCCAGCGTGCCGCCCAGCTTCCACTGTTCGGCCAGCGCCACTTCCACGCCCGCCTCGGCCCCGGCAATGCGGGCATCGACGTTGCGGGCCTGGCTCATGCCCATCATCCCGCTGCCGTGGTAGGTGAACAGGATGTAGTCCTGGATCTGACCGGCGTACGCCGAGAGCCAGGCCTGCACGCGCGGGCCCTTGTACTGCATGCCCACATCAAGCTGGGTGGTGCGCTCGGGCTGCACGCCGCTGAATGCATTCACCGTGCCGGCCGGTCCCTGGTTGGGCGAGAACAGCTCCCAGTAGTCAGGCATGCGCTCGCTGTGGCCGAGGCCTGCGTACCAGGTCAAGCCGTCGGCCAGATCCTGCTCGTAGCGCAGGAAACCACTGCCCAGCCATTCCTTGCGCTGCAGGCCAGCGGTCGGATTCGGCCGGTTGCCCATCATCCCGCGCACCGACTGCCGCTCATCGCGGACGCTGGCGCGATCGATGCGCAGCCCGCTGATCCAGCGCTGGTCGGTGCCGGCGCCGAGGGTGAATTCGGTGAACACGCCATAGCGGCGGAAGTTGGCATCGGTCTCCCAGGCTGCCTGCCGGTAGGTGTCGCGGCCCATGCCCATGCGGCCGCGGTGACGACTGTCCTCGCCATCCACACCGGCCACCAGCTGCACATCCTGCCAGCGCCATTCGGAACTGACCCGCCCGCCCTGGGTACGGCGGTCCACGTTCGAGGCCATCGGCATCGGCATCATGCTGTGCGGGTTCGGCGTGCGCAGCGTGTAGTTGTCCATCACGTGGTCGGCATTGTTGTAGTACACGTTGGCCTGCAGCGTGTCCCACGCACCCGGCAGGTTGCGCTTCTCGAAGCGCGCCGCGTAGCTGGTGCGCTCGAACGCGGCACCGTCCATGCCACGGCCCGCGTAACGCGCGATCGCATCACCGGCACCGGCGGAGATTTCCAGCAGCGTGTCGGCATCCGGCGTCCAGCCGATGGCCACGTCGCCATTCCACTTGCGCCACTTCGACGGCACCACGTCACCGTGGCCGTCCTTGTAGTCATCGGCTTCGGAACGGTTGCCGCTTGCACGCACGTAGCCGGTCGGATTGCCCAGGGTCAGGTCCAGCACCTGGTCGTTGCGGTTGCGCGAACCGACCAGCGCACTGGCATCGGCACGCAGGCCCGGCTCATCGAAACGCGGCGTATCGCGCTCGAAACGCACGGTGCCGGCCGAGGCACCTGCGCCCCAGCGCACGCTCTGCGGGCCCTTGATGATGGTCAACCGGTCGAAGCTCTCCGGCGCGATGTAGGACAGCGGATTGTCCATGCGCGACGGGCAGGCACCGATCAGGTTGCCATCGTTGCTGAGGATGTTCAGGCGCGAACCGAACATGCCGCGCAGCACCGGGTCGCCATTGGTGCCACCGTTACGGATGGCGGCGAAGCCGGGGACGGTTTTCAGGTAATCAGCACCGTCGCTGGCGGGCACCGGCTGCCGCGGCAGGCGCGGATCGGTCACCCAATGCAGCGGCGAGGACGGTGCAGCGGCGGTCACCACCAGGGTGTCGAGAGTGCGCGCCTCGTCGGCAGGCGCGGCGTGTGCCAGTGATGCGGCCACGGCCAGGCCAAGGGCAACCGGCAGGCGCGCGCAGGCGCCCGCAGGGCGGGAAGTCATTTTCATCGGAACAGCTCCAAAGTACGCACGCGCGCACGGCGCCCGGTCAGGCGTCGTGCGGCGGATTCGATAGGGACATCAGCGAACGATGGAGAAGCGCGGCGGCCCACGCGCGGCATGTGCCGGCCACCGCAGTGCCGGCAGCACCTGCTGCGACCATGGGAACGCCAGCTGCGGCCGCCACAACAGCGGCAACAGCAGCACCAGCACGGCCAGCCACGGCAGCAGGCGCATCGCCAGCACGCAGTATTCGCAGGCTTCGCCATGCATGGCGTGGGGGTCGGCCGGACGGCTGGGCGCTGCAGGCGCAGCGCCGTGCCGATCGTGTCCGGCCATGGCCATGGCGTGCATGTCATGGCCCATGGCGGCGTGGTCCATGCCTGCCATCGCGGCGTGCTCCATCGGCTGTGCCTGCAGCGCGCGGCTGACCAGTGGCGCAAGCACCATCAGCAGCGTCGCCAGGATGGCGAGCTGGAGCAGAAGGCGCTGCGGGCGGGACAGGCGGGTCACCCCGCTAGTGTAGAGCGGGGTCCAGGGTTGCCCGTGCGACGAACCGTCGCAGGAGGGGGTTTGTCGGCAGGGCTGCGCCCTGCACCCGCAGAGGCCACGGCAGGTGCCGAAGCAACAGCAGAAGCTGGTTTCCTGAGGGATGGCGGGGTGGGTCCGGTTGCGGGGGACGCCGTAAATCCGTCCATGGAGGCTCGGTCGCGCCATCCATGGCGCTCACGCCCCCGCAACCGGACCCACCCCGCCTTCGACAGATTCCTGCGGTCTGTTGGAACGGATCTGACCCCACATGTATTTCGATATCTGACAGTTTCCATCCACGCATGGCGTGGATCTACCGTGTCGACCAAGGTCGACACCTACCAACAGCCATCGGAATCTGTCAGAGGTGGGGCGGTGTCGGAGTGCGGGGTGTCCGCGGCATGGATGCCGCGGCCAGGCCCCCAGGGACGGGTTCACGGCGTCCCCGCAGTCCGACACCGCCCCGCCATCCCACGGATAGCGAGCTTTTGACGTTGCTGTTGCTGTTGCTCCGGTTTGCAGCAGGTGCAGGGCGCAGCCCTGCTCGACCAGCCTCACACCGTGATGGTCTGGGTCAGTGACTCCCACGTCGGTGGTACCGGCCACGCCGCCGCCTGGTTGCCATCCAGCACCCTGCGCAGGTCGCGCGGATCGATCTGTGGGGCCAGCACGTGCACCAGCTCCAACGCGTAATCACGCAGCACCCGGTCGCGCGGCAGCACCGCCCAGGCGATGCACTCGGCAATCGGTGCCGGCGCCGGCCACGCCTTCAGGTCTTCGTCGTTGGAACTGACCGCCATCTCCGCCAGCAACCCCACGCCCAGTCCGGTGCGCACGTAGGTCTTGATCAGATCAGCATCGAGCGCGGTCAACGCCAGATCCGGCACCAGGCCGTTGGCGGCGAAGGCACGCTGCAGCGAGGAATTCGGCCGAGTCGATGATTCGTAGCTGATCAGCGGCTGCCGGGCCAGCGCGGCCAGGTCCGGGGTGCGGCCTGCGCGGTCCAGCGGGTGGCCCTTGGGCACCACCACCAGGCGCCGCCAGCGGAACAGCGGCACCGCAATGCCATCGGTGGGCTCGCTGCCGGCGGTGCTGATGATCGCAATGTCGGCATCGCCCTGGTTCAAGCGATCAAGTGCATCGGCTTCACCGGCCTGTTGCAGATGCACGCTCACCTGCGGATACGCCTGCTTGATCGCCGCCACCGCCGGCGGCAGCACGAAGCGCGCCTGGGTGTGGGTGGTGGTCAGGATCAGCTGGCCCTGACTCTCGCGGCGCTGGTTGGCCGCGTAAGTGCGGATGTTGTTGGCCTCGGCCAGCACCGAGCGGGCGCGGGCGATGACCTCGGTGCCGGCCGGGGTGACCGACTCCAGGCTGCGGCCCTTGCGCACGAACAGCAGGAAACCCAGCTCGTCTTCCAGCTGCTTGAGCTGCTTGGACAGGCCGGGCTGAGTGGCATGCACGCGCGAGGCGGCCAGCGTGATGTTCAGCTCGGCGTCGGCGATGGCAACCAGATAGCGCAGCTGGGTCAGCGTCATGGCAGGCGGGCGATGTGGGGGCGGAGGTCCACTCTAGGGTCAATTGCCGTCACCAGCTTATAACCAAAGGTTGTTTAAGAAAGGTATCTGGTCATTTCCGGGCGTCATATGCCGGCGCTACGGTCAGCCGGCAGCCGCTGGCCTCAACAGCCAGCCCTCCCCCTTCGCCCGCCGAAGCCCGGCGCGGCCCCTCTCCGGAGCGCTTCCATGGCCCTGTACGACTCCATCCTCGACACCGTCGGCAACACCCCCATCGTCAAGCTGCAGCGCCTGGCTCCGCCGCAGGTCAGCCTCTACGCCAAGGTCGAGTCGTTCAACCCGGGCGGCTCAGTGAAGGACCGCCTGGCACTGGCGATCATTCTCGACGCCGAAGCGCGTGGCCTGCTCAAGCCGGGCGACACCATCGTCGAGGCCACCTCGGGCAACACCGGCGTGGCACTGGCGATGGTCGCCGCCGCGCGCGGCTATAAGTTCGTGGCAACCATGGTCGAAACGTTCTCGGTGGAACGGCGCAAGCTGATGCGCGCGTATGGCGCCAAGGTGATCCTGACCCCGGCCGCCGAGCGCGGCAGCGGCATGGTACGCAAGGCGGCCGAACTGGCCGAGCAGCACGGCTGGTTCCTGGCCAGCCAGTTCGCCAACCCGGCCAACCCGGCCTACCACCGCAACACCACCGCCGCCGAGATCCTGCGCGATTTCGCCGGCAAGCGACTGGACTACTTCGTCAGTGGCTGGGGCACCGGCGGCACGCTCACCGGCGTGGGCGAAGTACTGAAGGTCGCGCGCCCGCAGACGCGCATCATCGCCACCGAACCGGCCGGTGCCGCGCTGCTGAAGGGCGATGACTGGAAGCCGCACAAGATCCAGGGCTGGACCCCGGACTTCGTGCCCGATGTACTCAACCGTGATGTGGTGGATGAACTGGTGACGGTGGAAGATGACCGCGCGATCGCCACCGCCCGCCGCCTGGCGGCGGAGGAAGGCATCTTCGTTGGCATCTCCGCTGGCGCCACTGTCGCCAGCGCGCTGGATGTCGCCGCGCGCGCCGAACCGGGCTCGGTGATCCTGGCGATGCTGCCGGACACCGGCGAACGCTACTTCTCCACGCCGCTATTTGCCGATGTGAACGAAGGTTCCGACGACGACTGGTTGGCCGGCCTGCCGTGATGCATCGGGTCGGATCCCTTTCCTGCAGGGAAAGGGCTCTGACCCGGTTTGCCAGAACTATGGATCGCAGGGGTCAGAGCATTTTCCGTGCGGAAAAAGGCTCTGACCCCTTTCTGCTTCAGCCTGCGTGAAGGCGCCACCCGCCATCGTGCGTGAAGGCCGCCGGATCGCAGCGCGTGAGACGGTCATGACGCAGTATCAATGCCCTGTGCCCTACCTTGGGAACAGCCGGCGCAGATGCTGCGCGGAACACCTCACAGGCAGGAGACGGGCGCATGAAGATCGAAGTTTGGCAGGGCGACATCACGACCCTGGCGGTGGATGCGATCGTCAACGCGGCCAATGAAACACTGCTCGGCGGTGGCGGTGTCGACGGTGCGATCCATCGCGCCGCAGGCCCAGCGCTGCTGGCCGAATGCGAACAGCTGCCGGAACTGCGGCCCGGTGTGCGCTGCCCGACCGGCGAAGTGCGTGCCACCGACGCCCATGCGTTACCTGCGCGGCATGTGCTGCATACGGTCGGCCCGGTCTGGCACGACGGTCAACGCGACGAACCGGCGCTGCTGGCCAACTGCTACTGGAAATCCCTGCAGCTGGCCGAATCGCTGGGAGTGACATCGATCGCTTTCCCGGCGATCAGCTGCGGCGTGTACGGCTACCCGCTGTACCAGGCCGCGCAGATCGCAGTGACCGAAACGCTGGCATGGCAGCGCAGCCATGCACAGCCGATGCGCATCGTGCTGGTGGCGTTCAATACCGCTACCGCCAAGGCTTACCAGCAGGCGCTGACCGCTGCCGGACAGAACGCGGACAACGAGCCGCGCAGCTCGATGCTGCCGCCATTGGGCGATACCGGATTTGCAGCCGCGCATTGAACGGCTGACGTGGTTGGAACAGAAAAGGCCGGGCGATGCCCGGCCTTTTCTGTTGTGCGACTGCTTCCATCCACGCGTCGCTTGGATCTACCCATCCATGCGCCGCATGGAGCGATGTCAGCGGCTGGCGGCATCCACTGCGGCGGCATCATCGGCCACTGCCGCAGCAGCGTCCGCAGCGGCACGCGCGGCCGAGGCGGCAGCACCGTCGGCGCTGGCACCCTCCACCTGCACGCGCACTTCCACCATGCCCGCGCCATTGTTCAGGCTGGACACGTCAATGGTGTAGTGACCGGCCGGCAAGGTCTCCTCCAGGCGCGAATTGGTACCGTTGCCACCGTCGTCGTCGGTCAGCTCGACATCACCGCCGACCACGCGCAGCACGGTATCGACCTGGCTGGAGATCGCATCCAGGCGCACGTCGGCCGGGCGGTCCAGGGTCAGCAGGAAACGACGGCGGCCATCGTTGTCGAGCATGGTGTACACACTGCCCGACTTCGGCAGGGCGGTGCCATCGCGTTCAACCAGATTGCCCGGCAGTTCGATGCGGTTGGCAGACAGGGTAAACATGCCATTGACACCGTCGCCCAGACCGCGCGCGGTCAAGGTGTACTTGCCCGGCTTCAGCGACAGGGTCAGGCGCGAGTTGGTGCTGTCGTTGCCATCATCATTCTCGGCCTCAACGCCCTGGCCCGACAGCTTCAGCACCGGGTCGAACACATCCGACACCAGGCGGATCTCGTACAGGCCTGCCTTCTCCACCTGCAGGGTGTAGTCCTGCGAGCTGCCGGCCAGCATGTCGGCGATCTCGCCGCTACCCACCAGCGGCTTGCCGTCATAGGGCTTCAGCTTCTCGGCGCGCAGGCGATACGGACCGAAGGCGCTCGGGCCATCGGCGTTGACCGCCACCTGGTAGGTCCCGCCACCGTTTGCACGGAAGGCCAGCGAGACGTCGCCTTCGCGTTCGTAGCCGGTATTGCTGGTGGATACCAGGCTGCCGTTGTTGAACACGGCGATCGAACCGGTCAGTGCACCGGTCAGCTTCAGACCGACCAGGTCCTTGTCTTCCAGCTTGATCTGGTACAGCTGGTGGTGGCTGCCGTCGTTGAAGTTGATGCCGCTACGCGAGGTGATTTCGCCGGACACCGGCTTGTCGAAATCGAGAGACGCGGCCTTGCCTGCGTCACCACCGCCACCGATGCGGTTGCAACCGCCGGCGATCAGGACCGTGGCAACGGCCACTGTGATTGCTGCCAAACGCATGTTTTTTCTCCTTGGCCTTCCATGTATGTCCCGCACACCGGCCCGGTGCGTGGGGGCGGAAAAGATACCCGCAAAAGCAAACGCCGGCGTGATGCCGGCGTTGCCCTGTTCATCCTGCGATGGGACGGATCAACCGTTCCACTTGCCCAGCGCGGCCAGGCCATTGTCCTTGGCGCGCTCGTACACGGTCTTCTGGGCAGCAGCGTAGTTGCCCTTCATGTCCTTGGCCCACAGCTTCAGCGCAGCCTGCTGCATCGCGCGGCCGTAGGAGAAGCTCAGCGGCCACGGCAGGTTGCCCATCTGGTTCATGGCGTTGAGGTGAGCGGTGGACTGCTCGTCGCTCTGGCCACCGGACAGGAACACCACGCCCGGCAGGATCGCCGGCACGGTGCTCTTCAGGCACATCACGGTCGACTCGGCCACTTCCTCGACGTCGGCCTGCTCATCGCAGTTCTTGCCGGAGATGACCATCGAGGCCTTCAGGATGGTGCCTTCCAGCAGCACGTTCTGCTGGTACAGCGCATCGAACAGCGAACGCAGGGTCGCTTCGGTGACTTCGTAGCAGGTCTCGATGTCGTGGTCGCCGTCCATGATCACTTCCGGCTCGACCATCGGCACCAGGCCGCATTCCTGGCACAGCGCTGCGTAGCGGGCCAGCGCGTGGGCGTTGGACTCGATGCAGGTACCCGACGGAATGCTCTCGCCGATGTTGATCACCGCACGCCACTTGGCGAAGCGCGCGCCCAGCTTGTAGTACTCCTGCAGGCGCTCGCGCAGGCCGTCCAGGCCTTCGGTCACCAGCTCGCCCGGGCAGCCGGCCAGCGGGTGCGCACCCTTGTCCACCTTGATGCCCGGAATCATGCCGTGGTCGGCCATGTACTTGGCGAACGGCACGCCGTCCTTGGTCGACTGACGGATGGTTTCGTCATACAGGATGGCGCCGGAAATATGCTCGTTGAGCTTGGGCGTGGTCAGCAGCAGTTCGCGATAGGCACGACGGTTCTCCTCGGTGTTCTCGATACCGACGCCGGCGAAACGCTTGGCGATGGTAGCGGTGGATTCGTCGATCGCGATGATGCCCTTGCCCGGGGCAACCATGGCCTGGGCGGTTTCAGCCAGCTGTTCGATGCTCATGTACTTCCTGTGGCGGGTGCGGGAAAAACGTAAGTATAGCCCCGCTACCCGTTGCCTCGCCGTGGAGGCCAGGCTGGAAACGATTCCAATGTCCGCACAGGACAGGCGATGTCCTGTTGCGCCGGGTCAGAGCCCCTTCGGGGAACTGACCCGGGCTCCAGGGTTTACAGGTCGCCCAGACCGCTGGCACGGCCGTCTTCGCCCACTTCCAGCAGGCGCAGGGTGTTGGTCGCCCCCAGGGTTTCCATGTGCTCGCCGCTGGTGAACACCACGCGGTCACCGGCCTGCAGCAGATCGGCTTCAACCAGCAGGCGGATGCTGCCGCGCGCGGCTTCGCGCGGGGTCAGGCCACGGCTGTCGAAGTTGATCGGATACACATCGCGCATCAGCGCCATCTGCCGGCGGGCGCCGTCATGGCGGGTGACCGCGAACACCGGCGCCTTGGCACGGAAACGCGACAGGTAGCGGGCGGTGCCACCGGATTCGGTCATCGCCACGATCGCGCGCACGCCCACGTGCTGGGACAGGAACATGGTGGCCATGGCAATGGCCTGGTCGGCACGTTCCAGGTTGCGCGGCGAGGCATTGAAGTCGGTCTCTGTCTGGAACTGGCGCTCAGCACCCAGGCAGATCCGCGCCATCGCTTCCACGGCCTTGACCGGGTAGGCACCGGCAGCGGTTTCGGCCGACAGCATGACCGCGTCGGTGCCGTCGATGACCGAGTTGGCCACGTCCAGCACTTCGGCGCGGGTCGGGATCGGGCTTTCGACCATCGACTGCAGCATCTGCGTAGCGGTGATGACCACCTTGTTCTGCGCCAGCGAGGCCTTGATGATCTTCTTCTGCAGGCCCGGCAGTTCGGCATCGCCGATTTCCACACCGAGGTCACCGCGCGCAACCATCACCACGTCACTGGCCTCGACGATCTCTTCGAGGTTTTCGATGGCCTCGGTGCGCTCGATCTTCGACACCAGTGCGGCGTAGCAGCCGTGCGATTCAGCGATCTCGCGCGCGTCATTCATGTCCTGCGCATTGCGGCAGAACGACACGGCGATGAAGTCGACGCCGATCTTGGCGACGATGCCGATCAGTTCCTTGTCGCGCTCGGTCAGCGCACCCAGCGACAGGCCGCCGCCCTGCTTGTTCAACCCCTTGCGATCAGACAGCGCGCCGTCGTTGAGCACGGTGTTGATGATGCGCTCGCCTTCCACTTCGACTACCTGAAGCTGCATCAGGCCATCGTCGAGCAGCAGGACATCACCTGGGCCGACATCCTGCGGCAGGCCGAGGTAGCTGACGCCGACCTGGGTCGCATCACCGGGGCCGGCATTGGTGCTGGCGATCAGGTCGAAACGGTCGCCCGCCTTCAGCTGCACCTTGCCTTCGGCGAAACGCTCGATGCGGATCTTCGGGCCCGGCAGGTCGGCCAGGATGCCCACTTCCACGCCGACGCGGGCCGCAGCCGCACGCACTTCGGCGGCACGCTTGGCCTGGCCGGACGGATCACCGTGGCTGAAGTTCAGCCGCACCACGTTGACGCCGGCGCGGAACAGATCCTCCAGCACGCCCGGCGGATCAGTGGCCGGGCCGAGGGTGGCAAGGATCTTGGTGCGACGCTGACGCTCGAACATGGTGAATGGGCCTCTCCCGATAAAGAACGGAAATTAGCACATCCTTCACGCCGCATGTATACGGTTACAGCCTTGCGCTGCCTGACTTCGCGGGTCATCGAACGGACATCGGCCGGACATACGCTGGCGCAGGGTCGTGGTAGCGCCGGGCAGGGCCCGGCGGGTGCTGGGCAAAACCGCCGGGCATGGCCCGGCGCTACCGATCAAAGGCGCATCACGCCAGCAGCGTTTCCAACTGCGCCGGTTCGCGTGCCAGTTGCCCGGCGCCGGCTTCGGTCAGCTCCTGCTCGCCACCGAAGCCCCACAGCACACCGATACTGCGCAGGCCGTGGTGACGCGCACCTTCGATGTCCATGCGGCGGTCGCCGATCATCCAGCATTGCGCCGGCTGCACCTGCAACCGGCGCAGCGCTTCGCCGACCAGTTCCGGCTTGTGGCTGCGCGAGCCGTCCAGGGTCGAGCCGACAATCTCCTCGAACAACCCGCCGAACGGCAGGTGGGCAAGGATGCGGCGCGCGTGCGGCTCGTTCTTGGCGGTGACCACCGCCAGGCGGTGGCCACGACCGTGCAGCGTGCGCAGCGTGTCTTCCACCTGCGGATACACCGTGTGCTCGCGCCAGCCTTCGGCATCGAAACGTTCACGGTAGTAGCCCACGGCTTGTTCCACCCGCGCCGGTTCGACGAACAGCGGCGCGAAGGTGGTCCGCAACGACGGACCGATCCAGCCCAGCAGGGTGTCCTGCGGCGGCACCGGATGGTCCATCTTCTGCAGCGCGTAGGCGATGCAGGCGGTGATGCCCACCTGCGAATCGATCAGCGTGCCGTCGAGGTCGAAGAACAGCACATCCCTGCCGTGGTCGGCATTCATGCGCCGCGCGCGTCGAGTGCGGCCACGGCCGGCAGGGTCTTGCCTTCCAGGAACTCCAGGAACGCACCACCGCCGGTGGAGATGTAGCTGACCTGCGCGGCGATATCGAACTTGTCGACCGCAGCCAGGGTGTCGCCACCGCCGGCGATGGAGAACGCGTTGGAGCTGGCGATGGCGCGCGCCAGCGCTTCGGTGCCCTTGCTGAAGGCCTCGAACTCGAACACGCCAACCGGACCGTTCCAGACCACGGTGCCGGCGTTTTCGATCAGCTGCGCATACTGCGCAGCGGTCTGCGGGCCGATGTCCAGGATCAGGTCGTCTTCGGCGACGGCGTCGACCGCCTTCACTTCAGCCACGGCGTCGGGCAGGAACTGCTTGGCGGTGACCACGTCGACCGGCAGCGGGATGTCCGCACCACGGGCCTTGGCATCGGCGACGATCTTCTTCGCGGTGTCCAGCAGGTCCGGCTCATACAGCGACTTGCCGACGTTGTAGCCAGCGGCGGCGATGAAGGTATTGGCGATGCCGCCACCGACGATCAGCTGATCGACCTTGCCAACCAGGCTGGCCAGCAGTTCCAGCTTGGTGCTGACCTTGCTGCCAGCGACGATCGCCAGCAGCGGCTTGGCCGGGGCGTCCAGCGCCTGTGCCAGCGCATCCAGCTCGGCCATCAGCAGCGGGCCACCGGCCGCGACCGGTGCGAAGCGGATGACGCCATGGGTTGAGGCCTGGGCGCGGTGCGCGGTACCGAAGGCATCCATCACGAACACGTCGCACAGCGCGGCATACTTCTTCGACAGGGCTTCATCGTCCTTGGCCTCGCCGACATTCATGCGGCAGTTTTCCAGCAGCACCAGCTGACCCGGCTGCACCTCGACGCCGTCGACCCAGTCGCGCACCAGTGGAACCTCGCGACCGAGCAGCTCGGACAGGCGCTGGGCCACCGGCGCCAGCGAATCTGCTTCGCTCCACACGCCTTCCTTCGGGCGCCCCAGGTGCGAGGTGACCATCACCGCCGCGCCCTGCTCCAGCGCGCGCTTGAGCGTCGGCAGCGAAGCGGTGATGCGCTGTTCGGAGGTGATGCGGCCATTCTCGATCGGCACGTTCAGATCCTGGCGGATCAGCACGCGCTTGCCGGAGAGGTCGAGGTCGGTCATGCGGACGATGGACATGGGCAACTCTTTGGCTCAGGGACGGGATGCCGGGCTACGGCAGACGGCCATTGTATCGGGTGCGGGTGGTGGGAGGGCCGATGCCTGCGGCAGGCAGAAGCGCAGGGCGACAGCGACAGCAACGGCCGAAGCCAAAGCACTGGCGCTTTGTGATGCTGTGGATGGGCCGGGGTGGTGTGGGCTGGCAGGGGACGCCGTGAATCCGTCCCTGGAGGCTTGGCAGCCGCATCCATGCGGCTGACACCCCTGCCAGCCCACACCACCCCGGCCTCGACAGGTTCATGAGGTGATGCGGATGGCAAAGGCAAAAGCAGTTTCTGATGTCGGATGGAGAAAGAAGGGATCAGATCCGTTTTCCTGCGGAAAACGGATCTGACCCCGATGGCCGTCGAGCGAAGCGACCCGCTTCCGCTCTTGCTTTTCTTTTTCCTCTTCCGTGGGTGGACGCACACGGAAACTGTCAGAGGCCGGGCGGGGTGGGTTCGCGGGGGTGTCAGCCGCATGGATGCGGCTGCCAAGCCTACAAGGACGTACTTGCGGCGTCCCCCGCGAACCTACCCCGCCCGGCCAAGCGCGGCTTTTGCTTTTGCTTTGCACGACCAACCCCACCCACGAGGGGCTGCGCCGTTCGCCGGAACCTACGCCGAAGGCGCAGGCTTCTGCCGAAGCAGGCTGACCGCCAGGCCGCCCACCACCAGCACGCCCAACCCCAACAACGCCCACAGCAACCACGCCTTCCAATCGCGCTGCGGCTTCAGCGCCGCGTCGCCGGCCAGCGGTTCCGGGCTGCCTTCCAGGCGCGCCAGCGTCGGCTGCCAGGAAGGATCATTGCGCTGCCGCAGCTCCTCGATCAGCACGCCCACCGGTGCTTCCGCCCGGCGTGCGGTCGAACTGCCTACCGCCAGCGCATACGGTGCCGCGCCCTGGCTCAGGAACACCAGCACTTCCGGCTGATAGCCCAGGCGCAGGGTCGGCGCTGTCGCCGTTTCCGCCGGGTTCGCCACCAGTTTCCAGTATCGGTCGCGGTGGATGCCGCCGAGCGGTTGCGCGGCGGACTGCTGGCGCTGGCCCTGGGTGCCCTGCTGCAGCTGGTAGGCAATCCACGGTGCGCTGCGTCGCTGCCATTCCGCGCTCTCGTCATCGCGGCTGAACAGCGTCCACTGCACCAGGCTGTTGTCGGTGCTGGCCACGTCAGCGCGCGCCACCGGGAAGCGGCCGTCCAACTCGAAGGTGTACTCGCCCTTGCCCTTCGACGTCGGCTCCAGCGACAGCCATTCCCATGGCAGCGTGGCCGGCGCCGGCGGCAGCTCGGCCAGCACGCTGCGCAGGGTCGGCAGGCGTGCCTCGCCCTGTGCCAGCACGCGCACGTAGCGGGCGTTGCTGTCCACCTGCAGCCGGCGCTGCAACAGGCGCTTGCCGGCGCGCTGCAGATCCACCAGCGGCACATCCCGCGCGATCGGGCGCCAGTTCTGCAGATCATCGCTGGCGTCCAGCTGCACCTGCGCCTGCAGCGGCTGGCCGCTGTCAGCCCAGTCCAGCACCAGCGCTGCCAACGGCTGCTGGCCAAGCACGCTGGCGTCGATCAGCCAACCGCCCTGCCCGTTCGTCACCGCGCTGCCGCCCACGCGCGCTTCAACCCGGCGCACGCGGCCGTCGGTATCGCGTTCGGTCAGCAGCTGCAGGTCATTGCGCTGCGATGCGGCCAGCGGCGGCAGCGCGAACCATGGCAGTTCGCGCTGCACCGGCGGCTGTGCCAACGGCTGGTCCGGTGCCAGCAGCGCCGATGGCAGCGATTGGCCCGCCGCGTTGAATACCTGCAGATCACCCAGGTCGGCGGCACCGGCACGGCGGTAGATCGCCGGTTCCAGCACGACGCGATACGCACCGGACTGTGCACTGGACAACGTCAACGGCCATTGTTCGGCGTACTGGGTGCGGTACTCGGCGGCCTGCACCGCGACGGCGGCCAGCATGCCGAACATCGCCGGCAGCAGCGCCCTGCTCCACTTCCTCATTGTTTTTCCTCCACGGACGGCGCCGCGCTGGGCGGTGCCGGTGCCAGATAACCCACGACCGTGCACAGCAGGCCGTAGGCGATGAACGATGCGATGCCGAGCAGGTTGCCAAGGTGCTGGCGATCGATGAGTACCAGCTTGGCCAGCACCACGCCCATCAGCACGGCGCCCACCATCCACAACACGCGTTGGCCGCGACGCGAGCCCCATACCCAGGCGATCACGCCAAGCACGCTCCACAGCACGGTCAGGCTGGTCTGGGCCAGGCTGAAGCGCATCATCGAGGCGTTCCAGGACAGGCCGCCCCACTGGTGCACGCCATGCAGCACCAGGCTGGTCAGCGCAATGAAGGCCGCCAGCGCCAGCACGGGCAGGCGGATCTTCAGCAGTGCCTGCGGCGCCTGGTCGCTGTACAGCCAGCGCGCCAGCAGCAGCAGGCTCAGCCACTGCCCGATCTCGGCCGGATTCAATACCGGCAGCCACAGCAGCGGCGCGGCATCACCCGGCAGCAGCTGGCCGAACAACCAGCCGATCGACAACAGGCCGAACAGCACGCACTGCAGCGGCAGGCGCACGCTGTCGAAGGCCACGCCCAGCGGCCAGCGCAGGACGTTCCAGCGCCACAGCGACAGCGCCGCCATCAGCAGCCACGGCAGCGTGACCAGCAGGGTCGTCCAGCCCTGCGCCAAGTTGGCCTCGCCACCGCCCCACAAGGCCAGCAGCGAAAGCAGCGAGGGCCACAGCAGCCACCACAGGAACTGCGCGATACGTGCCACGGTGTCGCCGCCCTGGCGCAGGCACAGCAGCGTGCGCACACCAAGCACCGCGAACGCCGCCCAGGCCAGCGCACCGTAGCCGGCGAACGGTTGCTGGTGCGCATCGCTCTGCATCAGCGCCAGCGGGAAGCCCAGCGCCAGCATTGCAAGTGCGGTCACGCCCAGCGCGCGCGCCGGCTGGCGACGCTGCATTTCCGCGGCCAGCCATGCGGTAACCGCGGCCAGCACCAGCAGTGCATCCACTTCGATGCGGTAGGGGAAGAACCGGATGATCTCGTGCACCAGGCCGCCCAACCACCACAGCAGTCCCCACAGGTAGTAGACCAGCGCGATCTCGTGACGCTCCCTGCGCTGGTAACTCCACGCCGACGCGAAGCCGGCCACGGCCAGCAGCAGCGCACCAATCGCTGTTGGGTTGAGCAGGAAACGCACGTCTTCATGCCAGTGATCGCCACCGGCAACGAAGGCGAACGCGGCACCCATCTGCAGCAATGCACCGGACACCTGCGGCAGCCAGCGCTTCTGGCGCAGGCCCAACCAGGCCAGGCCGGCACCTTCCAGCGCGAATACCGCACCGGTGGCACGCGCCGACAGCGCCAACGGCACCGCCAGCGTGGCGAAGCCCACCGCCAGCACTGCATGCGACTGCGCCAGCACGGTGTACGACGCACGCGCGATCAGCGCCCGCGCCAGCACCGCGTAGATCGCAGCCAGGCCCAGTGCGCACAGCGCCAGCGTCATCGGCTGCTCATGCAGCATGCCGGCCTGCAGCGAGAACGCGACCAGCGGCGTGCCGAACACCAGGCTGCCGTCGACCAGATCGCGCCGACCTGCCGGCTGCCGGCGCGCATACAGCAGCGGAATCAACAGGTAGAAGGCGAAGAACAGCAACAGGAACGGCTCGGTGCTGCTGAACTTGTCCGGCGCATATTGCAGCACGCCCCAGAAGGTACCGATGCCAAAGGTGAAGGCGAAGCCGAGCAGGTTCAGCGCACGCCACGGACGGAACCAGGCGATGGCGAAGATGCCTGCGTTGAGCACCGCGTAATAGCTGAACAACCCCACGTGGTTGCCGCTGCCGGTGGACAGCCACAACGGCGCCATGAAGCCGGCCAGGATGCCCAGCACCGCCAGCGTGCGCGAGTTCTGTACCACTGCCAGCACGCACAGCCCGGCCACCAGTGCGATCGAACTGGCAAAGGCAAAGCCTGGGTTGAGCAGTTCAAAGCGTTTGAACGCGGCGAAGATGGTCAGCAGCAGCACGCCGATGGCACCGCCCTGCAGGGCCAGCGCAAACAGGCGCCGACGTTCGCGCTGGTGCCAGCCGAAGGCCAGCAGGCCCAGCGCACCCACGGTGACGCCGGCCAGGCGCAGTTCGATCGGCAGCACCAGCCAGCCCTGGTCGCTGACGTACTTCAGCAGTGCGGCGACACCGGCCAGCAGCACCAGCATGCCGATCTTGACCGGCACGTTGCCTTCGGTGAACCAGCGTTTGACCGCACCGACGCCACGCTCGATGAAATTAGGCAGCGCCGGTTCTGGCGGCAACGGCGGCAACGGTGGCTGCACCGGCACCGGCGGTGGCGCGGCAGGACGGGGAACAGGCGCCTCGGTGGGCGCGGCCTCGCGCAACGGCGGCTGCGGAGGCTGAGGTGAGGGCGGCACAGCCGCAGCGACCGGCCGCAGGAAGGGGGGATCGGCACTGGCGGCGGGCGTGACCAGCCGTTCAGGCGCGGGCGCGGCGGCGACCGGCCTGGCGACAGGTTCGGCGGCCAGTGCGCTTTCCAGCGCGGCGACGCGGCGACGCAGGCCGGCAATCATCACCAGTGCCACCACCAGCAGCAGCGGGATGGCCAGCAGGACCAGTACGACCAGGGCTATCAGTGCTTCCATTGCGTGCTTCCATTGCGATCCCGCGCCCCAGCGGCAGCGGTCGACCGGCCCATGCTACGACAGTGCCGGCCCCATAAACGACGAACCCCGGCCAGGCCGGGGTCCGCGTGCGATCTTTGCCGGCCTTACTTGGCGGCGACGACCTTGGCCATTTCCAGGCACTTGTTCGAGTAGCCCCACTCGTTGTCGTACCAGGTCACCAGCTTGACGAAGGTGCCGTCCAGGGCGATACCGGCCTCGGCGTCGAACACCGAGGTGCAGGTTTCGCCGCGGAAATCGGTGGCCACGACCTTGTCTTCGGTGTAGCCCAGGATGCCCTTCAGCGGGCCTTCGCTCTGTGCCTTCACTTCAGCGCAGATCTCGGCGTAGGTGGCTTCCTTTTCCAGCTCGACGGTCAGGTCGACCACCGACACGTCCGAGGTCGGGACGCGGAAGCTCATGCCGGTCAGCTTCTTGTTCAGTTCCGGGATGACCACGCCGACAGCCTTGGCCGCACCGGTGGACGACGGAATGATGTTTTCCAGGATGCCGCGGCCGCCGCGCCAGTCCTTGTTGGACGGGCCATCGACGGTCTTCTGGGTGGCGGTGGCCGCATGCACGGTGGTCATCAGGCCGCGCTTGATGCCCCACTTGTCATTGATGACCTTGGCCAGCGGGGCCAGGCAGTTGGTGGTGCACGAGGCGTTGGAGACGATCGCCTGGCCGGCGTAGGTCTTGTCGTTCACACCGTAGACGAACATCGGGGTGTCGTCCTTCGACGGCGCCGACATGATCACCTTCTTCGCGCCGGCATCGATGTGCTTCTGCGCGGTTTCCTTGGTCAGGAACAGGCCGGTGGACTCGATCACCACGTCCACGTCCACGTCGTTCCACTTCAGGTTGGCCGGGTCGCGTTCCTGGGTCAGGCGGATCTTCTTGCCGTTGACCAGCAGGTCGTTGCCCTGCACCGCCACGTCGGCCTTGAAGCGCCCGTGCACGGAGTCGTACTTGAGCATGTAGGCCAGGTAATCCGGCTCCAGCAGATCGTTGATGGCCACGATTTCGATGTCGTCGCCGAAGTTCAGCACCGCCGAGCGCAGGACGTTACGCCCGATGCGACCGAAACCGTTGATACCAACCTTGATTGCCATGTTCTCAAGCTCCTGCGGCCGCGTCGGGTGCGGCGGGATGGATAGGGCCCACAAGTCTAGCAAACCGGGCATGGCCACCGTGGGCCAGCCCCTGCCGGCAACGGGCTGGCGGACAGGATTTGATCCGGATCAAAGCGTTAGCGCGGCGTGAGGCCGAGACTGTCGCCATCCACCCAGCAACGAGACTACCCCCATGCGCAAGACCTCCCCCCTGATCGTGGCCAGCCTGGCCGCCGCCCTGTCCCTTGCCGCCGCCCCGGCCATGGCCCAGTCCAAGGGCGACTGGACCGTCTCCGCCGGCGTGCACCAGGTGGCGCCGAAGTCGAACAACGGCTGGCTGGCCAACGGCACCCTGAAGGTCGATGTCGACAACGACGTCAAGCCGACCATCACCGGTGAGTACTTCATCGCCGACAACCTGGGCATCGAAGTGCTGGCCGCGCTGCCGTTCAAGCACGACATCAACATCAACGGCCTCGGCCGCGTGGGCAGCACCAAGCAGCTGCCGCCGGTGGTGACCCTGCAGTATCACTTCAACAGCAAGGGCAAGGTGTCGCCGTTCATCGGTGCGGGCGTGAACTACACGACCTTCTTCAGCGAAGACACCACCGGTGCGCTGAAGGACAGCCGCCTGAAGCTGCAGGATTCGTGGGGTCTGGCCGCGCATGCGGGCGTGGACTTCGCGATCGGCGAGAAGGGCGCGCTGCGCGTGGACATGCGCTGGATCGACATCGACAGCAAGGTAAAGCTGGATGGCGAGAAGATCGGCACGGTCAACATCGATCCGCTGGTCTACGGCGCGTCGTACGTCTTCAAGTTCTAAGCGGTGTGTTGAGTGCGGGGGCTTCGCCCCCGCTCCCCCGCTACATGCAAAACCCTCGCAGCATGTTGCCCCGGTGATTGCCGGGGCTTTTTTTTTTGCGCGAAAAGCACCGGCATCTGGAACTGGGTGGAGAGGGTTGGGTGATCGGGACACGCCGTAAATACGTCCCTGTAGGCTCGATCGCCGTATCCATGCGGCGAACGGTCCCGATCACCCAACCCTTTCCACCCTTCCCATCTGCGCGCGCGTGCCAGCTCAAGCAAAGGCAAGAGCAGAACCTGTACATCCGAGGCGTAGTGGTTGCCTGCAATTGCGGGAGGCCGATTTTGATCCTGCATTTGTCTTCGATGTTGCCTTTGACCTTTGCATCCGCCTCCGCGGCCATGTTGGATGGGGCTGCAGGGGCAGGCGCTGCAGCCAGCCCCCAGCAGACAGGAACGCGCCGCTCTTCAATCCGCCTCCCCCCGCTAGAATGTGCGCATGAAAGCCCTGCACTCCTTCCTCCTCGCCGCCGCCCTGGCGCCGGTCCTGCTGTCCGTCTCCGCCCCCGTCCATGCCTGGGGCGCGCAAGGCCACCGCCTTGTCGCCGAAGTCGCCGACGCCCGCCTCAACCCCACCGCCCGCGCCGAAGTGGACCGTCTGCTGGCCACCGAACCGGACGCCACGCTGGCCAGCATCGCGCCCTGGGCCGACCAGCTGCGTGCCAAGGATCCGGGCCTGGGCCGTCGCTCGGCCGGCTGGCACTACGTCAACATCGCCGAAGACAACTGCCATTACGAAGCACCGAAGCACTGCAAGAACGGCAACTGCATCGTCGAAGCCCTGAAGGCGCAGAGCACCATCCTCGGCGACCGCAGCCTGACCGATGGCGAGCGCCTGCAGGCGCTGAAGTTCGTCGTGCACCTGGTCGGCGACATCCATCAGCCGATGCATGCCGGCTACGCACACGACAAGGGCGGCAACGATTTCCAGCTGCAGTTCGGCAACCGCGGTACCAACCTGCACTCGCTGTGGGACAGCGGCATGCTCAACACCCGCAAGCTTGACGACGCAGGCTATCTGCCGCTGCTGCAGAGCCAGCGCGCGCCGAAGCTGGCGCGCCAGTCCAACCCGCAGCGCGACCCGCAGACGTGGGCCGAGGCCAGCTGCCGTATCTCCATGCAAGCTGGCGTTTATCCGGCCTCGCGTAAAATCGGTGACGAATACACCGAGCGCTACCGGCCGCTGGCCGAAGCGCAGCTGCGACTGGCCGGTGAGAACCTGGCGCAGTTGCTGAACCGCGTGCTGGGCACGCGCTGAGGAGCGTTCCAATGTCAGTCCAGGTGCAGTCGTTCTTCCACCGTGACAGCAATACCTTCAGCTATCTGGTCAGTGATCCGGCCAGCGCCGAAGCGGCGCTGATCGACCCGGTCCTGGACTACGACCCGGATACCGACGCCAGCAGTGAAGCGCCGCTGCATGCCGCGTTGCAGGCCATCGAACAACAGGGCCTGCAGCTGCGCTGGCTGCTGGAGACACACGCTCACGCCGATCACGTATCGGGTGGGCGCCGTCTCAAGCAACGCTTCCCGCGGGCTACGCTGGCCATCGGCGAAGGCATCCGCGCGGTGCAGGCCACCTTCGCGCCGCGCTACGGCCTGCAGCTTCCTGCGGCGGATGAAATCTTCGATCACCTGTTCGGCGATGGCGAGACCTTCGCTCTTGGCGGACTGCGCGGCCAGGTGATTGCCGTGCCCGGCCATACCAGCGACAGCATCGCCTACCTGATCGGCGATGCGCTGTTCACCGGCGACTCGCTGTTCATGCCCGACGGCGGTACCGCCCGCTGCGATTTCCCGGGCGGTGACGCCGCGCAGTTGTATCGTTCAATCCAGCGTCTGCTGGCGCTGCCTGATGCGACGCGCGTGTTCGTCTGCCACGACTACGGCCCCGGCGGCCGCGCATTCGCCAACGAAACCACCATCGGCGAGCAGCGCGCACACAACATCCACGTGCATGACGGCGTGGCCGAGGCGGAGTTCGTCAGCGTGCGCCAGGCCCGCGATGCCACACTGGCCGAACCGACGCTGATGCAGCCAGCGGTGAAGGCCAACATCCAGGGCGGTGCCTGACACACACCGCTGCGCTCGCCGGGCATGGCCCGGCGCTACCGTTTTCGGTCACGCATCGCGGGCGTTCATTTCCCCTGCGTGCGCACTACATGCTGACCCTTCACGATTTCGAACGTAAAGGCGTACTGCAGGGTAACCGCCACCGGTTCGACGCGCTCGGCGCCGCGGCAGTCGCCGCGGTCTGCAGGCGCCTTGCCAGCGGCAAAGTGACATACCGCTGCGGACGAGTACTTCCACATCGCCACCGCTTCCTGTGCGGCCTGCAGAAGGGGCGCATTCTCGCCCGAAGCACCTGCCGCGCACTCCGGGCGATCGGTCAACGGCATGCTGCGTTCAACGCTGCCCTGCGCATCGACCACCACCTGCAGGCAGATGGTGGTAGGCGCCAGTTCCACGCGTGGGTCACGGTCACCAACCTGCGGATCCGGTGCCGCGTACAACTGCGGCATCCGGTAGCCCTCGCTCGCGCCCAGCGAATAGGTCTGCAGCTGCCCGCTGCCGCCACCGGTCTGCGGCTGCAGGCGCTGATGGCCGACATTCTCGCTGCGGGTATCAACGGTGGTCAGGCGATCCTGGGTCGCGCACCCTGCCAACAGCGCCGCCGCCATCAACAGCGGCGCGGACTTCACTGGGAGTCCTCGGTGTTGTCCATGGCATAGGTGATCGGAATCTTCACAGCCCCTGCGACGGGCATTCCGTTCTTCATCGCCGGACGATAGGTCCAGCTCCGCGCAGCGGCGATCGACACCGCATCGAACACACCCGGATTGGTTGCGCTGAGTACCTGGACGTCAGTCGGATGGCCTTTGGCATCCACTTCCACGCGCAGGTTCACCACGCCCACCTGACGCTGCTCGATGGCGGACTTCGGGTAGGACGGTGGCGGCATCTTGTCGACTTGGATGGGCCTGTCCAGACCCGCCTTGGCGGCATCTTCTTCCGCGTGTTCAAACGGCTCGACACCGATTCTCGGGTTCCCGGCCACGCCCCCCTGGCTGGCCCATGCCACCGCCCCCATTCCCAGGCACAACCCGACCACCAGCACCTGCCCCGACACCCACGGCAATGCCTTCCGCTTGGACTGCTTCAACATGGCGATACGCTCCTTCAACACGGGTTGGCTGCGCCAATGGCAGACCGCTGGCGCAACCGGATGGACCAGCTGCGCCTTCAGCAGCGTGCTGGCGTAGAGACCGCGCAGCGCAGGCTGCGGGGCAATGGTGCGGGCATCGCAGGCCAGCTCCTGGTCACGCAGGAATCGGCGGGCGGCCCACGGCAGAAGCGGATGGAACCAGAACACCGCGCGTGCCATCAGCAGCGCCCCATTGGCCCAGTGATCACCATTGCGACGGTGGCTGCGCTCGTGCTGCAGGATCAGGCCCTGTTCCTGTGCGGTGAACTGCTGGTCGAAGTCCGGGCCTACCACGATGCGCGGCCGCCACAGGCCAACCAACGCTGGCAGGCCCGGGTCGGCGCTGGCCTGCCAGCTGCCATCGGCGCGTGCACACAGTTGACCCATGCCACGTTCAAAACGCCGCTGCGCGCGCAGGTCGCGCAGCAGGCAAAGGCCCGTGCCCAATGCCCACAGTGCCAGCAACACCCCGGCCCATGGCAACGACTGGCCGGCCGCGCCATCGATGGCACCAGGCAGCACTTTCAGCGGCAGCGTGGGTACCTGCTGCAACAACGCAACCTGCGGCAACGGCAGCATCAGTGCCAGCAGCAGCAACGGCAGCAGCCACCAGCTGCGGTAGGCCAACGCCACGCCCCCCAGGCGCACCAGCAAGGGCCGCAGCACCGCCAGCACGACCACGCCCACTGCCAGCCACAGGCTGGCTTGCCACAGTCCATCGAGCAGCTCAGTCATGGTCCAGCTCCTGGATCAGCTTCTTCAGTTCGGCGATGTCCTGCGCACTCAACTGGCCGCGTTCGCTGAAGTGCGCGACCAGCGGTGCCACCCGCCCTTCGAAGACGCGGCCGATGAAGTCCTGGCTCTGCGCCTCCACCCACGCCTGGCGCTGCAGCAGCGGCCGGTACAGGTAGCGCCGGCCATCGCGCTCGGCGGCGATCGCGCCCTTGGTCAGCAGGCGGTTGAGCAGGGTCTTGATGGTCGGCTCGGCCCAGTCACGGTGGGCCAGCGCGGCCACCACCTCGTCGGCGCTACGCGGCGCCTGCTGCCACAGCACCTCCATCACAACGGCTTCGGCTTCGCTGATCGGGCTCATGGTTTACATCCGTAATCGACAAGCCGATTACGCGCGTAATCGAATCGCCTGTCAAGTCCCTCGACTCCAGGTTCATCGCACCTGCGCCAGCATCGATACCTCCCGCCCCAGGCCCCGGATGAAAGCGCTGCCCAAGAAGGATTTCCCGGTCGAGCAGGCGCGCCGCTTCCTCGAACCCGGCCCGATCGTGCTGGTCAGCACGGCGTGGCGCGGCCAGCGCAACCTGATGACGATGGGCTGGCACATGGTGATGGGCTTCTCGCCTTCGCTGGTCGCCACCTACCTGTGGAACGAGAACCACAGCCATTCACTGGCGCGCAGCAGCGGCGAATGCGTGATCAATGTGCCGGGGGTGGAACTGCTCGATACCGTGGTGGACATCGGCAACTGCAGTGGCCGCGAGGTCGACAAGTTCGCCCACTTCGGGCTCGATGCACAGCCCGCGCGCGAGGTCGGTGCACCTCTGGTCGGGCAATGTCATTCGTGCTTCGAATGCCGCCTCTACGACGATAGCCAAGTGGAATCGAGCAACCTGTTCATCTGGGAAATCGTGCGGGCCCATGTTGCACCACGCCCAAAGCTGCCGCGCACGGTGCATTACCGGGGCGATGGGCAGTTCATGGTGTCTGGCGCCGAAGTCTCGCGTCGACGGCGGTTCAAGCCCGACATGCTGTAATGCCAGCACTCCCCCACTCGCAGGACCGCCGCGCATGACCGAACACCTCACCGACCTGGACGCCGCCGTCGACTGGTTGTTTGCGCGCGTGGACGGGCCGCTGCGGATCGGGGCACCGCTGGCACTGGGCAAGCCGCATCGGCTGCTCAATGCGCTGTACGCACGCGTCGAACATGACCCGTCGCGACCGTTGCAGTTGTATACCGCGCTCTCGCTGAACCCGCCGAAGGCACGCGGCAATGGCCTGGAAGCGCGCTTCATGGCACCGTTCGCGCAGCGCCATTTCGGCGACGATTTCCCACGCCTGGCCTATGCCGATGCGATCGCCCGCGATGCGCTGCCGGCACATGTGCAGGTGGAAGAGTTCTACATGCAGTCCGGCGCCCTGCTCGGCTCGCGGCAGGCTCAATCCAGCTATACCAGCCTGAACTACACCCACGCCGCCGATGCCGTGGCCCAACGCGCGCCGCAGGTAATCGTGCAGAAGGTCGCAATGCGACCGGACGACCGGCGGCTCTCGCTGTCGTGCAACAACGACATCACCCAGGACACGCTGGATGCAATCGCCGCGCGAGGCCTGCCGCGCCCGCTGCTGGTCGCCGAGATCGATCCGCAGTTGCCCTACCTGGGCGGCTCGGCCACGGTCGATGTGTCGTTCTTCGATCTGGTGATCACCCCGCCACCGCCGTACCCGGCGCTGTTCGGCCTGCCGCGGCAGCCGGTCGGCGACGCCGACTACGCCATCGGCCTGTATGCCAGCACGCTGGTGCGCGATGGCGGCACGCTGCAGATCGGCATCGGCACGCTGGCCGACGCGCTCAGCCATGCGCTGGTGCTGCGCCACACCGACAACGCGCGCTACCGGCGCGTGCTGCATGCGCTGGATCCACAGCTGGCCAGCCACCCGCTGGTGCAGGAAGTCGGCGGACTGGAACCGTTCGAAGTCGGCCTGTACGGCTGCAGCGAGATGCTCAACGAGGGCTTCCGCCGGCTGGTGCAGACAGGCGTGATCAAGCGCAAGGTGCACGACGACCTGGCGCTGATGCAACGCATCGAGAACGGCAGCACCCTGTCCATCGATCACGCCACCCTCGCCGCCGAAGGCGAGTACCTGCACGGCGCGTTCTACCTGGGCTCACCCGAGTTCTACGAATGGCTGCGCACGCTGCCGGAAGACGAGTGCCGCGCGATCGGCATGCGCCGCATCAGCGAGATCAACCAGCTGTACGGCGGCAACGAGACGCTGGAACGCCTGCAGCGCCGGCACGCGCGCTTCTTCAACTCCTGCATGATGGCCACCGCGCTGGGCGCGGCGGTGTCGGATGCGCTGGACGATGGACGCGTGGTATCCGGTGTTGGTGGCCAATACAACTTCGTGGCGATGGCACATGCCCTGCCCGAAGCCCGAAGCGTGCTGATGTTCCGCGCGGCGCGCGATGACAAGGGCCAGCGTGAATCCAACGTGCGCTGGAACTACGGACACACCACCATCCCGCGCCATCTACGCGACATCTACCTCAACGAATACGGCATCGCCGATCTGCGCGGCTTGACCGACGAGGACTGCGTGCATGCGATGGCTGCGATCACCGAAGCACCGTTTCAGAGCGGGCTGCTGCAGCAGGCGCATGCCGCGCGCAAAGTGCTGGCGGCCACGCAACCGGATCCCGAGCGACAGCAACGCAACACACCGCAGGCATTGGCCGCGGCGCTGGCAGCGTTCCGCGCCGATGGCACGCTGCCGGACTATCCGCTGGGCAGCGACTTCAACGAGATCGAGCAAGTGCTGGTGAAGGCACTGGGCTGGCTGAAGGCCAACACGCAGACCCGCGGCGACAAACTGCGTACCATCTGGGCGGCGCTGCGGCAACCAGCCGGCGACGGCGATGCCGTGTACCTGCAGCGCATGGGCCTGCAGGCACCGAAGGATTTCGCCGAGCGCCTGGACGCGCGACTGCTGCGCCTCGCACTGGCACGCACCGCCTGAAAAAAGGGGACGGAGGGGATTAAGTCGTTTGTGCATAAACGACTTAATCCCCTCCGTCCCCTTTTTCTCATCCACGCATGGCGTAGATCTACCGCTCTATCCTTACTGCATCCTCAAGATACAGACGGGCAATCGGTGGATGCGCTCGATGCTCGACCTGCCACAGGTCGTATGCCGCCTGCATCGCCAGCCACATGCGGGCATTGCCCAGACCTGCAAGCTCAAGGCGGAATGCGAGTTCCGCGGAAATGCCGGCGTGCCCGTTGATGATGGTCGACAACTGTCCGCGGGAATAGCCAAGATGCTGCGCCAGCGCACTGATCGACATGCTGATCGCCGGCAGGATGTCTTCGCGCAGCGATTCTCCGGGATGCGGCGGATCATGCAACGGCATCGAGCAGACTCCTAGTGATAATCAAGGTAATCGACCAGTTCGACGTCGAGCCCACGAAAGCGGAACACCAATCGCCAACTCGCCGAGACACTTACAGCCCAGTAGCCGCTATAGCTTCCGCGCAGAGGGTGCAGGCGATTTCCGGGCAGCCCCATGTCTCCAGGCAGCCGGGCTTGATCCAACTGCACAAGCAAACGCCGCAATCGAGCGACATGATCGGCACGGACTCCCGAAATGTCGCCCCGCTCATAGAGCGCTTTCAGGCCCTTATGCCTGAAGCTGACGATCACGCGGCATCATTGTAAGGCATCACCTTACACTCCGCAAATCCAACATGGGATCCTGCGCTGCTCTTCCTGTCCATGCCTACTTCTGGCGGTGCCTCGGCAGGCCCTCCTTTTCGCAGAGAACGCAGGTCAGATGAAGAGGCCAACGCGACACCGGAGCCGTCGGGCGGAACATGCCGGACGAAAAAAACTGACGGAGGGGATTAAGTCGTTTGTGCACAAACAACTTAATCTCCTCCATCCCCTTTTCTCTCGACCAAAGAAAAGGCCGGCGTGCGCCGGCCTTTTCTTCATCTCACTGCCGGGCTGCTTACAGCGCCTTGGCGGCTTCCACCACGTGCGCGGTGGTGATGCCGAAGTGCTTGTACAGCTGGTCGGCCGGGGCCGAAGCGCCGAAGGTGTCGATACCGATCACCGCACCGTCCAGGCCGACGAACTGGCGCCAGAAACCGGTGACGCCGGCTTCCACGGCCACGCGCTTGCGCACGGCGTTCGGCAGCACCGATTCGCGGTAGGCCGCATCCTGGCGCAGGAACACATCGGTGGACGGCATCGAGACCACGCGGGTCTTCAGGCCGGCCGCGTCCAGCTGGGCCTTGGCTTCGGTGGCCAGCGAGACTTCCGAACCGGTGGCGATCAGGATCACGTCCGGGGTACCGGCGGCATCGGCCAGCACGTAACCACCGCGCTCGATCTGGGCGATCTGCTCGGCGTTGCGCGGCTGGTGCGGCAGGTTCTGGCGGCTGAACACCAGGCAGCTCGGGCCGTCCTGGCGGGTGATCGCGGCCTTCCAGCTCACTGCCGACTCGACCGCATCGCACGGACGCCACACGTCGTTGTTCGGGATGTAGCGCAGCGCGGCCAGGTGCTCCACCGGCTGGTGGGTCGGGCCGTCTTCGCCCAGGCCGATCGAGTCGTGGGTGTAGACGTGGATGGCGTGGGCCGGGATCAGCGCGCTCATGCGCACGCCGTTGCGGGCGTAGTCGCTGAACACCAGGAAGGTGGCGTCGAACGGAATGAAACCACCGTGCAGGGCCAGGCCGTTGGCGATGGCGGTCATGCCGAACTCGCGCACGCCGTAGTACACGTAGTTGGCGTTGGCGTCGTCGCTGGCGACCGACTTGCTGCCCTTCCACAGGGTCAGGTTGGAGTGCGCCAGATCAGCCGAGCCACCGACGATTTCCGGCAGCAGCGGCGCGTAGGCTTCAATGGCCAGCTGCGAGGCCTTGCGCGAGGCGATCGTCGGACCTTCAGCGGCCACCTGGGCGATGTACGCATCGGCCTTGGCAACGAAGTCGGCCGGCAGGTCGCCGTGCGAACGGCGGGTCAGTTCGGCGGCTTCGCCCGGGTACTGGCTGGCGTACTTGTCGAACAGCTGCTCCCACTCGGCCTGGCGCAGGGTGCCAGCACCATTGGCGCGCCAGCCGTCGTAGATCGCCTGCGGGATCTCGAACGGGCCGTATTCCCAACCCAGCTGCTTGCGGGTGGCTTCCAGCTCGTCCTTGCCCAGCGGTGCGCCGTGGCTGGATTCCTTGCCCGCCTTGTTCGGCGAACCAAAACCAATGGTGGTGCGGCAGCAGATCAGGGTCGGCTTGTCGCTCTGCGACAGCGCGGCCTCGATGCCGGCCTTGATGCTTTCCGGGTCGTGGCCGTCGACATCACGCACCACGTTCCAGCCATAGGCCTCGAAACGCTCCGGGGTGTTGTCGGTGAACCAGCCCTCGACGTTGCCGTCGATGGAGATGTGGTTGTTGTCCCAGAAGCAGACCAGCTTGTGCAGGCCCCAGGTGCCAGCCAGCGACGCCGCTTCATGCGACACGCCTTCCATCAGGCAGCCATCGCCCATGAACACCCAGGTGCGGTGGTCGACCACTTCCAGCTCCGGGCGGTTGAAGCGCTGTGCCAGCAGCTTCTCGGCCAGGGCGAAGCCCACGGCATTGGCAAAACCCTGGCCCAGCGGGCCGGTGGTGGTTTCCACGCCCGGGGTCTCGTGGCGTTCCGGGTGACCGGCGGTGTGGCTGCCCAGCTGGCGGAACAGCTTCAGCTGCTCGATCGGCAGGTCGTAACCGCTCAGGTGCAGCAGCGCGTACTGCAGCATCGAACCGTGGCCGTTGGACAGCACGAAACGGTCGCGGTTGAACCAGTGCGGGTTGCTCGGGTTATGGCGGAGATAGTCGTTCCAGAGGACTTCGGCAATGTCGGCCATGCCCATGGGCATGCCGGGGTGGCCGGACTTTGCGGTTTCAACCGCATCGGCGGCAAGGAAGCGGATGGCGTTGGCCAACTGGCGACGGGTAGGCTGCGTCATGGTTCTGTCGGAATCGGGAGGCGGCCGCGGACGTGCGGGCGGCCTATTGTCCCATAGTCGTCGGGCGGGGGTCAGTCCAACGTGCCTGGTAGGTGCCGGCCGCTGGCCGGCACTTCATGATCTCCGCCGGATTCCGCATGTGAAAAGGGGTCGGATCCCTTTCCTTGCGGAAAGGGATCCGACCCCGATCAGGTCGCCAGCAGTGGCTCCCGAATCAGTCCTTGTGCGGGGTCAGCGCCGGGCCGTCGTGGCCTTCACCCTTGGCCACCAGCGTGGTCAGGGCCAGGTCACCGGTGACGTTCAGCGCGGTACGGCACATGTCCAGGAAGTGGTTCACGCCCAGGATCAGGCCGATGCCCAGCGGGTTCACGCCGACCATGGCGCAGATCATCGCCACCACCGGCAGCGAGCCGGACGGTACGCCAGCGGTGCCGATGCCACCGAGGATGCAGACGGCCATCACCATGATCTGCTGGCCGATGCTCAGGTCCACGCCGAAGAACTGGGCCAGGAAGATCACCGTCACGCCCTCGAACAGCGCGGTGCCGTTCTGGTTGGCGGTGGCGCCCACGGTCAGCACGAAGCGCGACACGCGCTGCGGCAGGCCCATCTGGTCGGCCACGCGCAGCGCGGTCGGCAGGGTGGCATTGCTGGAGGCGGTGGAGAACGCCATCACCGTGGCTTCCTGGGTATCGCGGAAGAACGACAGCGGCGAGCGACCGGACAGCCACACGGCGGTACCGTAGGTCACCACCATGTGCAGCCCGAGCGCCAGCACCACCACGCCCACGTAGGCGCCCAGGCGGATGATCAGCTCGAAACCGAACAGCGCGGCCAGGTTGAACATGAAGCAGGCCACCGCATACGGCGCCAGGCGGATGACCAGGTTGATCAGGGTCATCGAGATTTCGAACACGCCTTCGATGGCGCGACGCAGCGGGGCGACCTTCTCGTTGTCAGTCAGCACCATGCCGATGCCGAACATCAGCGCGAAGAACATCAGCGACAGGATCGCGCCATTGTCAGACGCGGCCTGCAGCACGTTGCTCGGCACGATCGACAGCAGCATGTCCATGCCCTTCGGCGTGCCATGGATGCCAGCAACGATCTCCTTGCTGCGCTCGGCGTTCTCCGACAGCATCATCGCCGCGACCTGCGGGTCGACGCCGGCACCGGGCTTGAGCAGGTTGACCAGAACCAGGCCGATACCCACTGCAATGCCAGACAGCAGCACGGTGTAGGCCAGCGTCTTCCAGCCGATGCGGCCAAGGGCGCGGATGTCGCCCATCTCCGACACACCCATGATCAGCGCCGAGAAGATCAGCGGCACGATCAGCATGAAGATCAGGTTGAGGAACAGGCCCGAAGCCGGGGTGGTGATGTAGTCCATTACCCATTTGGCACCGGCCTGCAGACCATCGACGCTGCCACCCAGGGCGTGCACGATCAGTCCCAGGACCAGGCCGATCGCGAAGCCGATGCCCATCTTCCAATGCAGGGGCAACTTCTTCTTGTCGGCAGCAGCTGCTGTCATACGGGGGTTTCCTCGAAAAATGAATGCACTCTAACAAAGCGCGCAAGCGGCGCTGGTTCAGGTTCGCCGTGGCGGATACAGCGGCGCAAGGCCAGTGTCAGCGGTGCCCGCAGCCGCCGACCAGTGCGGTCCGTCACGGAAGGCCTCGCGCAGGCGGGTACGCAGTGACGCCAGGTCGCCCTGCCCGCCCCAGCGTGCCTGCTGCAGGTCCTGCAGCACCTGACGCTGGGCCGGCTCGGCCAGGCGGTCGATGACCTGCTCGATACGTTCGACACCGGCCATCGCACACAGTTGCGCTTCAACCTGCTCGAAACCTTCGCCATCCAGCGCGCGGCGCAGTTCGGCCAGACCAGCACGTCCGCTCGCCACAACCGGCACAGCCGAGCGCCCCGCTACCGGCGCCGCCACGCGCGGGCGACGGCCACGCTGCCACCCCCACAGCAGGGTCAGCAGCCACAGCAACGCCAGGCCGATGACAGCCCCCACCCACGGCCAAGGCCGTTCGGACAGGCCACTGGCGCGCGGATCGGTCGCCGCGATGCGGCTGTCCTGTCCATCGGCACCGGGCAGCGCCGCATCGGTGTCGATCGGTGGCAAGGGCGCAGGCGACGCATTGCTTCCGCCGTTGCCCGCTGCGACGGCAAGCGTCAGGTCCGGCAGGCGCGCTTCCTGCGCCTTGCCATTGCGCACGTCCCACCACGGCAGGCGCGGCCCCGGCACCACCAGCGAACCCGGCTGGCGCGGCACGATCGAATAGCGGCGGGTGATCTTCAGCCGCGGCGTGCTGCCGTTGAAGGTCTCCTCATATTGCGCAGGCTCGGCGAAGACCTGCGCGTTGCTGCCGACCTCGGGCACCGGCAGATCGGTGAACTGCGCGCGGGTCGCGCCTTCGGCAATCGCTTCGACCACGATGTTGGCGGCTTCCCCGCTGCGCGCACTGGTCGGCGCGCTGGTGTAGCGCAGCTGCAGGCTCTGCAGCGGAAGCCACGGCTGCGGCGCCTGTGCCGGCTGGGCCTGCACCTGCAACGTGCGATCCGCGCCGGTGGCATTCATGCGGCCGTCGCCGCCACCGAAGAAGTCATCGAAGAAGCCACCGGCGCTGCGCCCGTTGAAGCGGGCACCGACGAGGCGCAGCGGGCCACTGCGCTCCGGAATCAGCAGGAAGCGGCGCTCGACCACGTTGTAGCGGCGGCCGTTGACCTGGCGCACGTCGGTGCGGTCATCGCCTACCCGCTGCAGCGACGCACCGGCCGGGGTATCCAGCACCAGTTCGCCGGAGGCCAGCTGCGAGGCGAAATACAAGCGCACCACCACACCCACGCTCTGCTGCACATACGGCGTCTGATCATCGACAACGGTTTCGATGAAGGCCATCGCGTTGCTGTCGGCACCGGCAACGGTGGCGGCGTCCACCTGCAGGGTCAGCGGCGCGGTCCGCGTGCTGCCTACCTGCAGGCCGGGAATGACCAGCGCACCACTGCGACGCGGCGTCAGCGCCACGCCGTACAGATTGCGCTGCTGCATGGCGCCGTTGCTCCACTCCACCTGGCGGCTGCTGGTCTGTCCGCTGAGGTCGAAGTCGGTACGCAGCGGGTTGAAGTCGGGTGCGCCCTGGTCACTCTCGACGTTGAGGGTGACCGTATCGCCCATAGCAACACGGTCGCGGTCGAGCCAGGCGCGCGGCTGCGCCCACGCCAGCAGCGGCAGCCACAGCAGCAGTGCCGCCAGTACCCGCAGCGGCCAGCGCCCATGCATGTTCATCGCCCGCGTCATCGCCCTTCCTTCTTCCTGCGTTCGTTTTCCAGCTGGAACTTGGCCCGCAGCAACGCGCCCGGATCATCCGGCACACGCCGCATCCACGCCTCCACCGCCTGTTGCTCCTCGCGCTGGCGTGGCGTG
Source organism: Stenotrophomonas sp. CCNWLW162 (assembly GCF_037203745.1). Classification (NCBI taxonomy): domain Bacteria; kingdom Pseudomonadati; phylum Pseudomonadota; class Gammaproteobacteria; order Lysobacterales; family Lysobacteraceae; genus Stenotrophomonas; species Stenotrophomonas sp. CCNWLW162. Next base: position 184,465 of record NZ_JBBCBL010000005.1, read on the forward strand.
GCGCCATCGCTGCCCGGTACCGGTTTGCCGTCCTTGTCGGCCTTACCCTCGCGTGCCTGCTGCATCGCCTGCTGCATGCGTTGGCGCTGCTGTTCATCGGCCTGTGCCTGCGCCTTGGCATCTTCCACCTGCGGCGGTGCCTGCTGGCCATCGCGGCCACGCTCGCCGGGCTGCGGGTTCGGCTGCGCTTTGTCATCATCCGGCTTGGGCTGGCCCTGCTGGCCCGACTGCGGCTGGCCCTGGCCGGGATTCTGCTGGCCCTGCTGCGGCTGCTGGCCCTGCGGATTCTGCTTGCCCTGCGAATCGTTCTGCTTCTGCTGGCCGCTCTGCTGTGGCTTCTGCTGATCCTGGCCTTGGCCACCGGATGACTTGCGCTTGCGCGCGGCATCGACCACCGCACGGTTGGCCACCGCATCGGCCATGCCCGGATGCAGCGCCAATGCGCGATCGTAGGCGGCAATGGCTTCGTCGTAGTTGCCCTGGCGTGCCAGTGCGTTGGCCAGGTTGTACCAACCGGCATCGTTGTCGATGCCCTCGAACTGCTTGCGCGCACCGGCGAAGTCGCCATTGCGGTACGCCTGCACGCCGTCGGCCAGGCGCTGATGCTGCAGCTGGTCGCTGCGCTTCCACAGCGTGCCCTGTATCGGCTGCGGCGTGGCGGCCGACGGCGCCTGCGCCTGCACCTCGCCCATCCATGGCAGCAGGCCCACTGCCAGTACGGCAGCCAGCAATGCACGGCGACGGAACGCCAACAGCGCCAGCAGCATCAGGGGCGGCAGCAGCCAGAAACCTTCATCGCGCCATTGCCTGCCCTCGCCCGGTCGCTCCGCCGTCGTGCCCTCACGCACATCGAGCACGCCCAACGCGCGCAGATCGCTGTCATCGGCGGCAATGCGCGCATAGCGTCCGCCGCCGGCCGTGGCCACCGCGCGCAGGCTGGCTTCTTCCAGTGCGGCCTGGCGGATCTGACCACTGCCGTCGCGATAGGCCGCACCGGCTGGCGTACCCAGGCCCAGCACCGACACCTGCATGCCCAGACCGCGTGCCTGTGCTGCGGCCAATCCGGCTTCGCCGTCGGCCTGGTCGGTCACCAGCAGGATCTGCCCGCGCAATGCACCGATCTGCCGCATCAGCCGGGTCGCCCAGTCGATGCCACGGTCGGCGCGCTGGCCATCACGCGGCATCACATCGGGCGACAAGGCATCCAGATACAGCGAGACATTGCTGCCGTCATCGGTCAGCGGCGCCACGGTGTAAGCGTCGTCGGCGTACACCACCAGGCCGACCTGCCCGCCCTGGCGCGCGCGCAGGAGCTCACCCACCTTGGCCCGCGCCTGCAGCAGGCGCGAGGGCGGCAGGTCGGTGGCAGTGATTCGGCTGGACAGGTCCAGCACCACCAGCAACGGTGCGCTGGCCTGGAACATCGGTTGCGCCTGCTGGCGCCAGCTTGGCCCGGCCATCGCCAACGCAGCCAGCGTCCAGCCCAGCAGCAGCGCCCACGGCAGGCGCGCACGACGGCGCGTGCCCGCCGCCAGCAGATGCGGCAGCAAGTGCGCATCCACTGCGTGCCGCCACACGTCGCTGCGCCGCTGCCGGTACAGCGCCACCGCGATGATCAGCGGCAGCGCCAGCAGCGCCCACAGCCATTCCGGACGCAGGAAGTGCAGCGCGTTCCAATCAGGAAGATTCGAAGCAAGCGCGATCATCGGCGACGCTCCGGCCACAACCAGGCCAATGCGCCCAGCAGCAAGGCCAGGCCCAGCGGCCACGCATAGCGTTCCTCGCGCGGGCGCAGGCTCGGACCCTTCGCCGCTATCGGCTCCAACCGGTCCAGCTCGGCATAGATGCCGGCCAGCTGTGCGGTGTCACGTGCGCGGAAGAACTGGCCGCCGGTCATGTTGGCGATCTTCTTCAACGTCGCTTCGTCGACCGGATCCTGGTCGGCGGAAATCGGAATACCAAACAGGCGCATGCTGCCGTCACCGCCAAAGGCCACGGTGTGGATGCGCACGCCTTCCGCGCGCGCCACCTCGGCCGCGCGCAGCGGTTCCAGCACGCCGGCATTGCTCACGCCATCGGTCAGCAGGATCAGCACGCGCTGGCCTTCGGGTTGGCTGCGCAGCCGCTTCACCGCCAGGCCGATGGCGTCGCCAATGGCCGTCTCGCGGCCGGCCAGGCCGACCACGCTGTCGCGCAGCTGGTCGCGCACGCTGGCCAGGTCGGCGGTCAGTGGCGTCAGCGTGTAAGCGCGGTCACCGAACACCAGCAGGCCGATGCGGTCGCCAGCTCGACGGTCAAGGAAGTCGGCCAGCACGGCCTTGGCTGCGGTGAGGCGATCAACCGCCTGTCCGCCCAGCACCATATCGCCTTCGCCCATGCTGCCGGACACGTCCATCGCCAGCATCATCTGCCGGCCTTCCTGCGGCGGCGTGATCGCCTCACCCAACTGCTGCGGACGCGCCAGCGCCACGCACAACGCGCACCAGCCCAGCCACAGCAGCAGCGTGCGCAGCCATGACACATCTACGCGGCCGCCACCGGCCAGCGCTTCCAGTTCAGTGGCCGCATACGGCACGCGCAGCGCCGCGCCCGAATCGGCACGGCGTTTCCACCAATGCATCAGCAATGGCAGCGGCAGCGCCAGCAACGCCAGCGGCCACGCCAGCTGCAGGTCCGGCCACGGCCAGTAACTCGCCAGCACATTCATCGGCGGCGCTCCAGCAGCAGCGCCAGGTAGCGTTCGCGCGCCCAGCGGCGCACTGCGGCCACCTCGTTGACGTCCACGCGTGGGCGATAGGCACCTTCGGCCAACAGGCTTCGGCGTGCTTCCGGCAATGTGCCCTGCGGATCCACGCGCTGCCACCAGGCCTCATCACGCAGCGACTCGCTGCCCGGACGCGCATGGCGGGCGGCACGCCGCAGCAGTCCCGCAATGGCCGCCAGTTCCGCAGCGGCGTCGTGGCTGGCAGCCAACTCCTGGTCGAACAGCTGCAACCAGCGCTGGTGACGACGGCGGCGGCGCCACCCCAGCACAGCCACCACCAACAGCACCAGCAGCAACGCGCTGCCGATCATCAGGTAGCCCGGTGCCGGTGGCCACCATGATGGTGGCGGTGGCAGCTGCACATCGCGCAGCGGCAGGTTGGCGCTCATGCCGGCACCTCGGTCGGCGACGGTGCCAGCCAGGCATCGCTGGGCGCATCGGTGGACAACACCTGCACGTCGACACGGCGCGCACCGAGCTGACGCCGCAGCTCCTGCAGCGGTTCAACGAAATGCGCCTGCCAATGCGCCTGTACCTCGCTGCGGCGCAGGTCGAGGCCAATGCGCTGCTGCAGCGTCTGGAACTGCAGCGCGGCCGATGGCGGCTGCAGCTCCAGCGGATCGACCAGCAGCACCAGGCTGAGGTGGTGATGCTGGGCCAGCGCGCTCCAGCGCGCTGGCGGAATACGGATGGCCTGCTGCGGATCGGCCAGCACCAGCATGCGCGCACCCGGGCGCAGCACGCGGGCCGCATGATCCAGCGCGCGCTCAAGGCCGAGATCGTCCGCGGGTGGTTGCGCATACCAGCGGGTAAGCGCATCGAGCACGCGCAGCACGCCGCGCGGCCCGCCTGCGGGTGCGATGGGCGACTCACGATCACTGCCACGCAGGGCGCCCACGCGGTCGCCGCTACGCTGCGCTGACCACGCGGCGACAGCCCCGGCGCGTGCGGCCTGCACCGACTTGAAGCGTACACGGGTGCCGAAATACAGCGCCGGTGAAGTATCGGCCACGATCAAGCTGACGCGTTCGCGCTCGGCCTGGAACAGCTTGGTGTGGGCGCGGCCGGTGCGCGCGGTCACCCGCCAGTCGATATGCCGCGCGTCGTCACCGGCCACGTACTCGCGTGACTCGGCATATTCCATGCCACGTCCGCGCAGCGGTGACGGCGCTTGGCCTGCATTGCCGGCGCGGCCACGGCGCGGCGGCGGAGGCCGCTGTGCAAGGCGGCGCAGCGCCACCAGCTCGGACAGCTGCGGCCGCAGCCCGTCGCCATCGCTGACGTTGGATGTGGGTTCCAGGGATGGATCGATCATGCGCAGGCTCAGGGTGCCGGCACCCGTGCCAGCAGTTCCTGCACCAGGCGCTCGCCGTCCCAGCCTTCTGCGGTGGCTTCGTAGCTGGGCAGCACGCGATGGCGCAGCACGTCGGCGGCCACCGCGCGCACATCATCGGGGGTGACGAAGTCGCGGCCCGCCAACCAGGCGCGCGCACGCGCGCAGCGCTCCAGTGCGATGGAGCCACGCGGGCTCGCACCCCAGGCGATGCGGCGGCCGAGGCCGGCGTCATAGCGCGAAGGATCACGCGAGGCCAGCACCAGTTCGATCAGGTAGCGTTCCAGCGCCGGCGCCATGTGCAGGTCCAGCACTTCACGGCGGGCATCGAACACATCCTGCATCGGCAGCTTTTCCGGTACCGGTGCCGACTCGCCCAGCGCGCCACGGGCACGCTCGCGGGCCAGGCGCAGGATCTCCGACTCGGCTGCCTGGTCCGGGTAGCCGATGCGCACGTGCATCAGGAAGCGATCCAGCTGTGCTTCTGGCAGCGGGAAGGTGCCTTCCTGCTCGATCGGGTTCTGCGTGGCCATCACCAGGAACAGAGACGGCAACGCGTAGGTGTGGCGGCCCACGGTGACCTGACGCTCACCCATCGCTTCCAGCAATGCCGACTGCACCTTGGCCGGTGCGCGGTTGATTTCATCGGCCAGCAGGATCGGGTGGAAGATCGGGCCGGGCACGAATTCGAAGCGGCCTTCCTGCGGGCGCCAGATCTCGGTGCCGGTCAGGTCGGCCGGCAACAGGTCCGGGGTGAACTGTACGCGGGCGAAGTCGGCTTCCAGGCGCGCGGCCAGCGCGCGGATGGCAGTGGTCTTGGCCAGACCGGGGGCGCCTTCCACCAGCAGGTGACCGTCGGCCAGCAGCGCGATCAACAGGCGTTCGACCAGCGCGGCCTGGCCGACGATCTCGGCCGACAATGCGTCGCGCAGCTGGCTGAAAGCGGCATGCAGGCGGGAGATGGCCGGCGCGGGCGGCGGCGAGACGGTTTCGGGCATCGGCGGTGGCAGGTTCATGGGGGCCTTTGACCGGCGCAGGACGGCACGGGTTCCCGACATCATCGCAGGGTGCCCTGCGAATGGCATCAAGAACGGCTGAACAGCATCCACGCATGGCGTGGATCTACCGGCCATATGCGTGAACGGGGGGCCAAACGAAGAAGGGCCGCACAGGGCGGCCCTCTTCGTGTTGCCGGTTGCGATGGCTCAGTTCTGCTTGGCCACGCGCAGCACCTTCGGGGTCACGAACACCAGCAGCTCGGCCTTGTCCTTGCTGCGGCCACGCTTCTTGAACAGGTTGCCGAGGAACGGGACGTCACCCAGGAACGGGACCTTGCTGATGCTGTTGCGATCGGTGAACTCGTACACGCCACCGATGACCACGGTCTGCCCGTCCTCGACCAGCACGGCGGTGTTGACCTCGCGGCGGTTGATCGACGGCACGGTACCGTAGCCTTCCAGCTGGATCAGCCGATCCACTTCATCCTTCTTCACCTGCATGTTGAGGAACACGCGGTTGTCGTTGGTGATGGTCGGGGTGACCTTCAGCTCCAGCACCACTTCCTTGAACTGCACATTCGGCGTGGCGACACCACCCGCACCGGCACTGATGGTCACGTAGCCGATTTCCTTACCCTGCTTGATCAGGGCCTCGCGCTGGTTGGTGGTGACCACGCGTGGGTTGGAGATCACTTCGCCACGCGACTCTTCCTGCATGGCCGACAACTCCACGTCCAGCAGGTAGCCGGCATTGAGGATCGACAGTGCCAGCGAGCCTGCCGGGTTGGTCGATGCCGCCGGCATGGCCCAGTTCAGGCCACGGGTGATCGCCGAACCCACCGGCACCGGCGCCGGACCGGTGCTGCCGCCGGCCAGCCAGTCGCGGTACGCCTTGGCATTGGCCGCATCGGCTTCGACCTGCGACTTGCGGGTATCGCGGTTGGCTTCCAGATTGCCACTGAAGTAGGCATTGTCGCGGCTGCCGCTGATGCCGAACCGCGCACCCAGCTCACGTGCGAACGTATCGGTGGCGATGACGATGCGGCTTTCGATCAGCACCTGGTCGACCGGGCGGTCGATCACGCTGATCAGCTCACGCATCCGCGCGATCTTCTTCGGAATGTCGCTGATCATCAGCGTGTTGGTGCGCTCGTCGGCGACGATGCGGCCACGGCCGGACAGGAAGCCACTTTCCTCCTGCGACGACCCACCGCCACCGCCACCTGCGCCACCACCGCCACCGCCGCCGATGCCCTTGGCTTCGGTCAGTGCTTTGAAGATCTGGGTGGCGCTGTGGTAGTTGATCTGGACGTAGTCGGTGACCAGGTCCTCGCGGTTCTCGATGGCGATGCGCGCGTCTTCCTTCTCCTGCTCGAACTTGGCCAGTTCGGCCTGCGGCGCCACCCAGATCACGCTGCCGTCGCGACGCTTGTCCAGGCCCTTGGCGCGCAGCACGATGTCCAGCGCCTGGTCCCACGGCACATTCACCAGGCGCAGGGTCACATTGCCCTGCACCGAATCGGACGCCACCACGTTGAGGTTGGACTCTTCGGCGATCAACTGCAGCACGGTGCGCACCGGCACGTCTTGGAAGTTGAAGGTCACCGGCTTGCCGGTGAAGCCGCGCTGGCCGACGGCCTTGGCGGCCTGGGTCACGCTGCCGGCAGTAACCGCACCGACGGCGGCCGGGGCCTGCCGCGGGCTGATCTCGACCACGTACTCGTTGCCGCTCTGGTAGGCCAGCGATTCGACCGCACCGCCGGTGCTCAGCACCAGCTGGGTACCGGCCCCGGACGGCTTGGCGTCGATGCGTTGCACCGGCGTAGCAAAGTCGATGACGTTCATCGGCTTCTGCAGGTTGGCCGGCAGGCGGGCATTGCCGACATCAACCACCACGCTGTTGCCCTGCGTACGCAGGTCTGGGATCGCGCCCTGGCCATCGAACTGGACGATCAGGCGCCCCGCGCCATCATCGCCCCGCTTGAAATCGATCTTGGCGACCGACAGGCCGGCCGGCGCCGCGGCCGGTGCCACGGTGGTGCCCACCGGCTTCTCTGCCGGTGCGGCGGCCAGCGCCGGAGCGCAGGCCAGCATCAGCGCGACTCCCAACGCGCTGACACGGTTCAAGGTAGAGCGCCGGATGGGACGCAGCCCCTTGGCTTGGTGAAAGGTCATCGTGCTATCCCCAGTAAACGATCATTGATCTTCAAGCGAGAGCGTTGCCGGCCGTTCCAGCCAGCCACCCGCGCCATCCGGCACCAGTTCGATCAGCTCCACGCGGTCCTCGAAGACCGCCGTGGCCCGTCCGTCGCTCTGCCCCAGGTAGCCACCCGGGCGTACCCGGTAGGTCACCTTGTCCGGCCCCATCACCAGCGCAACGGTACCGCTGCCGGTGCCGATGGTACCGACCATGTCCAGTGCGTCCAGCGGGAAGCCTTCCAGCGGCTCCTTGCGCCGGTTCGGATCCGGCCGCAACCCACCGCTCCCCTGCGGATTGGTCCAGGCATCGGTAAACGGATCGCGCAGGCCCTGCGCGGAGTACTCGAAGGTCTCGAACTGCTGCATCACCGGCAGCGGCTCCAGCGGCTGTGCCGGCCGGGCACGCTCGCCCTCCACCCATTTTTCCAGGTTCGGCGCATCGCCCGGCGTGCTGGTCACGCCACGGCCACAGGCTGCCAGCAGCAGCACCGCGGCAACCATCCCACAGCGTGCAAAGAAGGAACGCGTCACTTCTTGTCCTCCTTGCCAGCTTCAGCCTTCTGCTGTTCCTGGACCTCGGTCTCATCCAGGTAGCGATAGGTTTTGACCGTGCCGGACAGTTCCAGCGCGCCCGCACGGGCACCGCCACCGGTCTTGTCGGCAGGTTTCAGGTTGATGTCGTGCATGGTCAGGATCACCACCCGCGGCAACGAGGCCACGCCACTGACGAAGGCGCCGAACTGGTGGTAACTGCCCACCATCTTCAGCTTGATCGGCTTCTCGGCGTAGAACTCCTTGACCTGCTCCTGCTCCGGCTCGAACAGCTGGCTGGTCAGGCCGCTGGACAGCGCCGTCTGCGAGATGTCGATGATCAGGTCCGGCATTTCGGTCTTGCTCGGCAGCTGCCGCAACATCTGCTGCAGCACCTGCTCCATCTGTGCCAGCTGCTGCTTGAGCGGGCCCAGGTTCACCGCGCGTTCCTGCTGCTTGGTGAACTCGGTGCGCAGGTCGCCTTCCCTCGACTCAAGGCTGGACAGTTCGTCGCGCTTGCCGCTGATCAGCAGCATCCAGGCGACGAACATGATGACCAGCGCCAGCAACGAACAGAAGACGATCTTGGCCTTCTGCGGCCAGTTGCCGATGTCGTTGAAATCCAGGTTCTTCAGATCGATTTTCTGGCTCATGCGCGGTCCCCCTGCAACGGGGCGTTGGAGGCCTGCGGCGGCTGCGCCAGGCGGCTGCCCTCAGGCTTGGCCGGTGCCGGTGCGGCCGGCTGGTTCGGCTTGGCCGGCGCGGCGGCCGGTGCAGCCGCCGGGGCCGGTTGGGCCGGGGCCGGGGCCGGGGCCGGCTGGGATGCTGCCGGTGCTGCGGCCGAAGCTGCCGCGTCCGGGCCTGCAGCAAGCGGTGCCACGGCAGGCACTGCCGCTGGTGCGGCCGCCACGCTGCCATCGGCATTCAGGCCGGGCGTGCCGGTCTCTTCGCTCTGCGCAGGCAGCTTCACCGTGACCTTGAACATGTACGGCAGCGCCTTGATGTCAGACACCGGGCCGGTCGCGTTCTTGTCCGCAGCACTGGCCTGGATGATCGACAGTTCCGGATTGGTCATCCAGCCGGAGGTTTCCAGGTTGCGCATGTACGCCGACACGCGTGCATTGGACTGGGTCCGGCCTTCAAGGGTGAGCATGTCTCCCTCCTGCTGCAGCGCGGTCAGTACCACGCCGTCAGGAATGGTGCGCACCAGCGCGTCGAACAGGTGGACCATCTGCGAGCGCTTGGCCTGCAGTTCCTCGATCACCTTCTTGCGCGCCAGCAGGCGGTCCTTCTGGGCGTCGAGGCGGTCGATCTCCTTGTTCTGTTCCTTGACCTTCTCGATCTCGGCTTCCAGATAGGCGTTGCGGTCCATCTGGCCGCTCACCTGCCGGTCGTAGTAGAACCAGATCACCAGCGACAGCAGCAGGCCACCAATCGCGGCCATGCCCAGCATTGCGTAGAACTCGCGCTGGCGTTGCTTGCGCCGCTCGGCGCGCCAGGGCAATAGATTGATGCGCGCCATCAGTCGAAGCTCCTCAGCGCCAGACCGGTGGCGATCATCAGCGCGGGGGCATCCTGGGCCAGCGCATGTGCGTTCACCTTCGGGCCCAGGGTCATCTGTGCCAGCGGGTTGGCGATCACGGTCGGCACGCCCAGCTGCTCTTCGACCATTTCCGGCAGGCCACCGAGCACGGCGCAGCCTCCGGCCAGCACGATGTGATCGACGCGGTTGAATTCGCTGCCCGCATAGAAGAACTGCAGCAGGCGACTGATCTGCTGGACCGTGGCTTCCTTGAACGGCTCCAGCACTTCCATCTCGTAGCTTTCCGGCAGCCCGCCCTGGCGCTTGGCCAGGCCCGCTTCCTCGTAGCTCAGGCCATAGCGGCGCATGATCTCGTCGGTCAGCTGCTTGCCACCGAACACCTGTTCGCGGCTGTACAGGCTGCGGCCACCACGCAGGACATTGAGGGTGGTCATGGTGGCACCGATGTCGACCAGCGCGACCACGCCCTCGATGGACACCGGCAGCTCGCTGGCGACCAGGGCATACGCGTTCTCGACCGCAAAGGCCTCCACGTCCATCACCTTGGCCTGCAGGCCACCCAGCTCCAGCGCCGACTGGCGCAGTTCAACGTTTTCCGAACGCGACGCGGCCAGCAGCACCTGGACCATCTCCGGGTTGTTCGGGATCGCCCCGATCACCTCGAAGTCCAGGTTCACTTCCTCGATCGGATATGGAATGTAGTTGACCGCTTCCAGCTCGATCTGGGCTTCCATGTCGTTTTCGTCGAGCTCGGCCGGCATCGGGATCACCTTGGTAATCACCGCCGACCCGGCGACGGCAGCAGCGGCCAGCTTGGCCTTGCTCCCCGAGCGGCTCATCGCGCGGCGGATGGCCTCACCCACGGCCTCCACTTCCACGATGTTCTTCTCCACCACCGCATTCGGCGGCAGAGGTTCCACAGCGTAATGTTCCACACGAAAACGGTTGCCACTGCGGGACAGCTGCAAAAGCTTTACCGCAGTCGAACTGATGTCGACGCCTACAAGCGGCGACTGACTTTTTGGGATGAGCCCCACGGTTTCTCCCCTGCCGACGGGCACTTGGACGCAAGACCTGCGCCCGAGCATTAATAACGTATTCTTAGCAAATGGCAACGGCCCTGCTGTGAAGTCCCTCACGGATTCACCATGCAGCCCCTGACTGTTCCCTTTGCGCTCCCCGGCGGCGACCCCAGCCGCCACCTTGCGTAATCTATACTCTGCGACCACGAAATTCGCAATCGGAATCTGAACCCGATGACTCGACTCCGCCGCTGGCTGCGCTGGATCTTCCTGATTGTCCTGGTCCTGGCGCTGATCGGCGCGGCCGCCGTAGGCGGTCTGTACTATGCCGTTTCCTCCAAGCTTCCCGACGTGCAGACCCTGCGCGACGTGGAAATGCAGGAGCCGATGTACGTCTACGCTGCCGACGGCAAGCTGATGGCGGTGTTCGGCGAGACCCGGCGCACCCCGATCACCATGAAGGATGTGCCCGAGCGCCTGAAGCAGGCGTTCCTGGCCACCGAGGATGCCCGCTTCTACGAGCATGGCGGCGTCGACTACATGGGCATCGGCCGTGCCGTATGGCTGCTGGCCACCACCAGCGACAAGCGCGTACCCGGTGGCTCCACCATCACCCAGCAGGTCGCCCGCCAGTTCTTCCTCAGCTCCGAGTACAGCTACACCCGCAAGCTGGCCGAGATCCTGCTGGCACGGAAGATCGAGTCCGAGCTGAGCAAGGACGAGATCTTCGAGCTGTACCTGAACAAGAGCTTCTTCGGCAACCGCGCCTACGGTGTGGCCGCCGCCGCCGAGTTCTACTACGGCAAGAAGCTCAACGAGCTGGACCTGGATGAAATGGCCTCGCTGGCCGGCATCCCCAAGTTCCCGTCTTCGGGCAACCCGATCTCCAACCCGGAACGTGCCCGCCAGCGCCGCGACAACTACGTGCTGCAGCGCATGGCCGACCTGAAGTTCGTCAGCCAGGCCGAGGCCGATGCGGCGAAGGCCGTGCCGATGCACGCCACCGCGCATGAGCCGCCGGTCCAGGTCGATGCCCCGTACGTGGCCGAGCTGGTGCGCCAGGAAATGATCGCCCGCTTCGGCGGCGATGTGGTCAACAAGGGTTACCACGTCACCACCACCATCGATGCGACCCTGCAGACCGCCGCCAACCAGTCGGTGCGCGACGGCCTGCTGCTGTACGACCACCGGCATGGCTGGCACGGCGTGGAGAAGCAGGTCCAGGTAGGGGCCAGCGAAGACGCCGCTGCCCTGGCCGAGCACCTGCGCGGCATGTTCGGCCAGGCCGGCCTGCTGCCGGCCATCGTTGCCAGCACCGGCGCCGATGGCAGCGCCACCGTGGTGCTGGCCAACCGCAGCGAGATCGTGCTGCCGGCCGGCGCCGCCAAGTGGGCCAACAAGAGCCCGGCCAAGCTGGTGCAGCGCGGCGACATCGTGCGCGTGCGCGCCGGTGCCAAGGAGGGCGAATGGCTGCTGGACCAGCTGCCGCGTGGCCAGTCCGCACTGGTTTCGCTGGATGCCCACAGCGGCGCGCTGAAAGCGCTGGTCGGTGGCTTCAGCTTCTCCGGCAACAAGTTCAACCGCGCCACCCAGGCCCGGCGCCAACCGGGTTCGAGCTTCAAGCCGTTCGTCTATGCGGCCGCCTTCGACAAGGGCTACAACCCGGCCTCGATCGTGCTCGACGCCCCCGTCGTGTTCCGCGACCGCCGCGGCAAGACCTGGGCCCCGCAGAACGACGGCGGCGGCTTCCGCGGCCCGATGCGCCTGCGCGAAGCGCTGGTGCAGTCACGCAACCTGGTTTCGGTGCGCCTGCTCGATGGCATGGGCGTGGATTACGCGCGCAAGTACATCAGTGAATTTGGTTTTGCCGAGTCGGAGCTGCCGCCGAACCTGTCGATGTCGCTGGGTACCGCCTCGCTGACTCCGCTGTCGGTAGCCCGTGGCTATGCCGTGTTCGCCAACGGCGGCTCGCGCGTGGACACCTGGCTGATCGACCAGGTGAACGACCGCGACGGCAATCTGGTGTTCAAGGAAAACCCGGCAATGGCATGCCGCGACTGCGCCGGCAGCAGCGGCCAGCCGGTCAACCAGGTGGTGGACGGCTTCAACTTCGGCGCCCCGGCCCCGAAGGTGGACCCGGCCGCTGCGGCAAAGGCCGAAGCCAAGCCCGAAACCCCGGCCGCACCGGTCAACCCGGATGCACGCACCGCCCCGCGCGCGATCGACGCCCGCACCGCCTACCAGCTGGTGTCGATGATGCGCGACGTGGTCCAGCGCGGTACCGGTGCTCAGGCCAAGGTACTCGGCCGCGAGGACGTAGGCGGCAAGACCGGCTCCACCAACGACCACCGCGATGCCTGGTTCTCCGGCTTCGGCGGCCCGTACGTGACCACCGTGTGGGTGGGCCGCGACGACTTCCGCTCGCTGGGCTACCGCGAATACGGTGGCAAGGCCGCCCTGCCGATCTGGATCGACTACATGCGCACCGCGCTGAAGGACACCCCGATCGCGCAGAACGACCCGCCCAGCGGCATGGTGCAGGCCACCCTCAATGGCGCCACCGAGTGGGTGAAGGTGGAAGACATGGACCGCCTGACCGACTACGACCTGAACCTCAATACCCCGCAGGCCGACGCCGCCGCGTTCGATATCTTCTGAGGAAAGGTGCGATGGGTGCCAACCGTGGGTTGGCACCGATGCTGCCCTGGTAGATGCCAACCTTGGTTGGCGCCCCGTGCCGACCAAGGTCGGCACCTACCAGAGCGTTGGTGGGTGCCAACCGTTGGCTGGCGCCTCCGCGAAATACCCACGCAGATGTCACATCCGTGCGCTAGTCTGTAGCCAGGTCGCAACAGGGAGTCATCGCATGCATCGCGCCCGTCAGCATGCTGCCAGCCAGACCCGCGAGCGTCGTCACCGTCTCGCCCACGAAGCCGCGCGCCTGATGGCCGAAGGCGGCATCCGCGACTACCACCAGGCCAAGTTGAAGGCCGCCACCCGGCTCGGCATCCACGACGATGCCTCCCTGCCCCGCAACACCGAGATCGAAGACGCCCTGCGCGAGTACCAGCGGTTGTTCTCCGGGCCCCAGCATGGCAACGAACTGCAGCGCCGCCGCGAAGCCGCAATGCGCGCCCTGGAGTTCCTGCACGGCTTCGCCCCACGCCTGGTCGGCCCGGTACTGGATGGCACCGCCGACGCCAACAGCCCCGTGCAGCTGCACCTGCACAGTGACGACCCGGAAGCCGTGCATCGCTTCCTGGACGAACATGGCATCCCCGCCGAATCACGGACACGTCGTCTGCGCATGGACCGCGAACGCTGCCTCGACGTGCCGGTGTGGGTGTTCAGTGCCGAAGAGCTGACCTTCGACCTGGCCGTGCTGCCCTACGACGCCCTGCGCCAAGCGCCGCTGTCGCCGGTGGATGAGAAGCCGATGCGGCGCGCGTCCGTGGCGCAGTTGCGGCAGGTGCTGGCCGAGGCGGAGATCACCGCGTATATCGGCGGGTGACGGCAACGCCAGTCTTGGTGGGTGCGGACTGTTGGTCCGCACTGCATTTCAGACTTCCGGATACCTGACCGAAGAGCAGCCGAGCGTGGGCTCGGCTCTACAGGGAGCGTGGCATCCGCGGGCGCCACCTAGCATGGCAGTGCTCTACAGTGGCATGCCATTACCGGTCGTCGGCTCCGGGCCAATCAACCACTCCGGCAGCCACGGTGCGGGTGCGCGCTTGGGGTACTCCGCCATCATCCGCGCGTGCATGGTCTGCAGATCGTTCAACAGCCATACCTGGTGAAAGATGTCACTGAACGAATCCGACCAGCCGCTCTTCACCCGTTGGCGATCGACGCTCGTGAGACCGGGCACCAGATCACGCGGGCCATCCAGAATGGGTTGCAACGCCCTGTTGATGCCCGCGTTCTCCGTCGCGGCCTCACGCAGCTGGCTGATGTGCGCCTGCACCCGTGTGCATTGATACGGCACGCAGCCCGCGGTCGCCTCGATGTAATCGGCGATATCCGCCAGCAGGTTCGCCTTCAGCCGCCATGCCACCTCGCCATCCAGCACTTGCCGCACCCGCATCGTACGCACCGTGCTGGCCCGGATCTCCTCCGGCGTGGAGAACGGCTTGCCGGGAGGAGTACCACCATGGCGCACCAGAACAATCCTGTGGATCGCCTCGTTGGTGATGCCCTCCACCCGTAGCGCAGCTACCTGCGGATGCATGCGCGGAAGCGGCACATTGGTGAACCGCCAGTAGTACCAGAGCAACGCCACTACCCCCAGGAAGCACAGCACGCTGGCCAGCATCCAGACGTCCAGATGCCGGGTGTGGTAGTAAAACCGTGCCCGCCAAACGTAGAACGTGCGGTAGCTGATGAATCGACTCACCCATCGGTACATTGCCATCTCCTCGGCAAGGACCCCGGCGCGGCGGGGCTCGTTACGCGCACCACGCCGGGGCGCCATGGCTTACCAGCCGATGCCCACACCCACGCCCATGCTGCGTTCACCGCTGTTGGTGAAGGCACCATTGAGGCTGAAGGTGGCTGAGCCCTTGTCGTTGAGTACGCGCTGGTAACCCACCGCCATGGCCGACTCGCCCTCGGCGTAGCCCACACCCGCGCCGAGGCGGTTGTAGGTGGCCAGGCCAGCGGTGTTCATGGCCATGGCCGTCTGCGCACTGCTCATCGCCGCCATGCGGTTGAAGCGCTTGTCCATCTTGTCCAGGCGGCGCTCGAAGTTGCTGATCGCACCATCGGTGTACTCGTTGGCGCGGGCCAGCATTTTTTCCAGCTCGGCGGTATCAACCTGCGGCGTGGGCGCGGGCGAATCGTCCTTCTTCGACTTTGGCTGCGGTGCAGGCGAAGCGCCCTCGCCCGCCGAAGCGACCTGCGGCGAACCGCTGGCTTCCCGGCTTGGCATGATCTCTTCGGTCGGTACCGCCGACGCCGTGGCCATTGCACGCGCCTGCGGCTGGCCGTCCACGCGCTGCTCCAGGCCATCGATGCGACCGTTGAGTTGCTGCTGCGCGGCATGCAACTGGCCACCGTTGACCGCCTCGCGGCTGCCGGCGGCGATCAAGCCGTTGGCGACGTTGGAGATGACCATCCCGTTGGCACCCGCCAGGGTGAGCTGGGCGGTGCCGTCGCTGCGGACGGACGGAGATTCCTGGAACACCGAGCGGAGCTGGGTTTCCACACGGTCGACACGGGAGTCGGCAGTGACTACGGCCGAGTTGAGCGTGGCGAGGGCTTCGTTGATGGTGTTCTGGTGCTGGCCCTGGACGTTGAAGCCGGGGGTTGTGACGTTGCCGTTGACGTCTATGTCGCCGCCGAGGGCAGACAGTGCGCCACGGAGCTGGCCGATGGTGGCGGCGTCGTTGGCGTTGCGGCCGTTGGCTACGTTGACGAGGCGGCGCTTCAGCCAGTCATGTCCGAAGGACACAGTGTCTGCATCATTGGCGATGGATTGATAGCCGATGGCAACGGAATTACTGGCATTAGAACGGACCTCACTCCCTGCACCCAGAGCAATGCCGCCTTTAGCAGCGACCTGCGTCCGGACACCCACAGCAAAGCCTTCTTCCGCTTGTTCATGGACGTAGGAGGCGCGCCCCAAAGCCACCGAATTTCTTCCTGCAGCTGTGGCCCATGCACCGACAGCGACGCCACCTTCTGAAAGCAACGACGCCTTTGCGTTCCTGCCAATGGCTACCCCAGCTGGGCCCGCTTCAGCTGGATACCGCCAATCCTCTGGAATCCAGCCAAATGCGATGTTGCCGCTGTGGTCCTCGATAGAGTTCAGTCTCTGGTTTGTTGCATACAGCTGGCTCCCACGTACCACATCCGAACTATCAGCGGAGAGGTGCGCATCGGCAACACCAGTCAGGCGTGCACCGCCGAAGTCGATGAGGTTTCCATCTCTCGCCTCAGTCAGCGGACTCTTCTGATCCGAGCTCCAGTCGCGCTGCATTGCATCAAGGTCGCGTCTATTACGCTCGATCTTCTGCTCTGTGGCATACAGCTGACTACCAGTCACCGCATCACGACTACCCGCATCAATACGCCCATCGGCGAGATTCGACAGAACCATGCCACGCGCGCCAGCCAGGCTCAGTTGGCCGATTCCATCTGCGCTGATTGATGGCGACTGTTGGAACGTCGCGCGCAACTGGCCTTCAACGCCATCTACGCGACTGCCGGCCTTGATCACTGCGCCATCGAGCACAGCCAAGGCTTCACCAACATTATTCTGCTTTCCGCCCTGCACGTTATAGGTTGGAGCAATGACTGAACCACTACCGTCCAGACCGGATCCGCCACCTAATGCAGCAAGAGCCTCCTCGAGCTGCGCGATTGTTGATACGTCCCCCTTCCCTATGCCCCGACTGACGTTAACCAAGCGTCGCTGGTAAACATCAGTGCCGAATGAAACGGTGTCTGATTCCCTTGCGACTGATCCAGCTCCTACGGCGACCGCTCTGACAGCACTTGGTTCAGCTCTACTGTTCGCGCCAATCGCAGTCGCCTCGACTCCCGCTACGCGTGAGCCAGTACCTAGGGCAAAAGAGCCTTCTGCCCCCTTCTCCACAAGCGCCCCTCTGCCAAGGGCCACAGAATTCTTACCGCCCGCGACAGCAAAGGCCCCGACCGCTGTTCCTCCCTCATGGTCAGTGCTTGCCTGTGCGGAATCACCAATGGCCACACCAAAAGAGCCCGACCTTGCCGCCTCACTGAGGCTATCCGTTCCGATGCTCAGGAATCGTCCAGCGCTTTCAATCTCCGCTATACGCTCGTTGGTCGCAAACAACTGCCCACCATTCACGGCATCGGTGCTGGCCGCCGAACTGACATCTCCCGCCGCCACTCCAGATACGCGCGCACCTTCCATGTCCACAAGCAGGCGATCGGCACTGAACTTCACCACCCCATCCAGATCCGGATCGAAGTTGTCCACGTCCGTACGAAGCTGATCGATGTCGGCGCGGTTGGCCGCGACGCGCTGGTCCTGTGCCGCGAGAGCCTGGGTATGCGTTGCCAGCTGCTGGCCGTGCAGCACCAGTGACTGGCCCTGCGTGGAAACAGACTGGTTGGTGGCATGAAGCTGCTGCCCGGTCACGACATCGGTACTGGTACCGCTCAGCACGCCGTTGGCAACGTTGTTGACGCGCCGCTTCGCGCCGTCCTTGTTGGCCACATCCACCACGGAGCCAGCGTTGTCTGCGCCCAGGCGCACATTGCCCGTGGCCGATACCTGGCTGACCAGACCACTCAACGCTGTGGCCCTGCCCAGCGCGTTGTCTGCGGCGGTCTTGGCGCCGGTTGCCGCCGTCTGCGCGGCATTGGCCGCATTCTGCGCGGTGGTCACATTGGCATTGGTAGCGTTGAGCTGCTTGCCGGTCACGGCCTCGGTGCTGGACGTACTGAGCGCACCGTCAGCCAGATTGACCAGCTTGCGCTTGATGGCGCTGTTGCCAACGGAAATCTGATTGGCAGCGCTGGTCTGCGAACCATTGCCCAACGCCACCGAGCCATTGTGCTGAGCCAGGGAGCGATCACCAATGGCCACGGCACTTTCGGCCGAGGCCCTGGCCAGATTGCCCATGGCCGTCGCGTAGAGGCCGCTTGCGTGGGTACCGCGCCCGAGTGCGGTGGAATGCCCGGCGCTGGCCTTGCTCTGATATCCGATCGCGGTCGCGTGAATCACATCCGCCGACGCCTCATGGCCAACGGCAATGGCACGATCACCCACCGCGCTGGCCTGCAACCCTGCCGCAACAGCACCGTTGCCGCTGCGTGACATTGCCCCCACCGACACGCCCCCATTGGCATTGGCAACACGGTTCCCGTCCTTGTCCACGCCAGACCTTGCGTCGTCACCCAGCGCGACGCTCTTGCCGTTGTAGCCCCTGGCGTTGCGTCCCACTGCGGTGCTGATGCCATAAGCATTGGACTCTGCAAGCGCACCGCCCCCCAACGCCAGCGCTTCTGCATTGAGTCGCCGGTTGACTGCATCAACACCGGCCTTTGCCTCAGCGGCCGTTGCCGCCGCGGTCGCCACCGATGCATTGGTCGTATGCAACTGGTTGCCGGTGATCGCGTCGGTACTGCCCGCCGCAATCACACCATCGGCGAGGTATTGGATCCTGCGCTTGTTGCTGCTGCTGCCCACCGACACCGTATTGGCGCTGGAGGTCACCGAGTTGGCGCCCAGCGCAACCGAATTTCCGTGCGTGACCGTTGCCCCGCGACCAAGCGCGATCGTACCGCTGCTGCTTGTCTTGGCCTGATAGCCGATGGCAACGCCGTCATGCGTGGAACTGGCGCTCCCACCCAGGGCGATGGCCCCCGTCCAACCGCTGGTGCCCGCGAAGGCGCCTGCACCGATGGCGATGCGGGAGATGCCCGAGCCGGACGCTGTGCGAGCGCCCCCGCCCAACGCAACGGTATCATCGCCATCAGCCGTTGACCCAATGCCCATCGCAAGCGCACGGTTACCCACTGCCTGGGCAGCGTTGGCATTGGTCGCCGCGGTCCCCGTCGCCAGCAACTTCTGACTCTGGCTCACGCTGGCCAGCGCCTGCTGGGTAGCATGCAGCTGCCTGCCGGTCACTGCATCGCTGCTGTTGGCGTCGACCGCACCGTCGGCAAGGTATACGATTTTGCGCCGCATGCTGCCGTTACCGACCGACACCTGATTGTCGCCGTAGTCGTTGGAGTCAGCCCCCAGTACGACGGAATTGCGTCCGGAAGCTAGCGCACCACTTCCCAGTGCGACCGCGTTATGCGCGTATGACTTCGCATCGTTGCCCACCGCGACTCCGCCGAGCTCCCAAGCGACCGACTTGTGCCCAAGCGCGGTCGCGTATTGCCCATTGGCATTGGCCTGGTAACCGAGTGCCGCGCCGTAGCTGTTGGAGAATGCCCATACACCGACCGCGACCGCCCTGTCACGGGCACCGGCGTACGAACCGAGCTGGACGAAATCGCTGTAGGCCAGCGGAAGCGCGTTCGCGCGCGAGAACGCTCGCCCGCTGGGAGCGGTGGCGGCATCTTCGTGCGCAAGCATGGCGCTTGTGTTGAACGGGCCAAAGGCAGCGTAGAGGGCATCTTCCGTCCACTCATCAGCGCTTGTATCGGAATGACCCGCTGTGGCTGCCATGACCGATGCCGGCAGCATGGCCAGCATCAGCGCCAGTCCGGGACCACGCGATGGGTGCCTGCGCGTGCCGTGCGCTGCCGCCAGTTCGCTTGCAACCACCCAACATTGGCGGGCGGCGGACCAGAGTCGTCGATAGATCTTGTTCATGGGATTCTCCTTAACAAACGGAACAGAAGGAACCGCTGTGGCACCAAGCCACAGCGGCGAGATGCACTCAGAGCGCGACGTTGTGCACGTGCTCGCGATAGCCATCGCGGGTCAGCCGATAGCGCAGCTGCAGCGTGTGGCCCGGCTGCAGGGGAAATGGCAGTTCCAGCGCGCTGCCGGGGTACAGGCTGCGCGAGACGTCATGCGCGGTGCAGCGCGCGCCATCGCAGTCAGCGATGCTGGTGATGCCCACGCGTACCGTGCCGGTGTTGCGCAGTTGGCTACCCTCCACCTGCACGTCCATCGTCGATTGCGCGGGCAGCACATTGACCAGTGCGCCCCAGACCAGGCTGACGCCGACATTGGCCTGGGCACTCTCACCCTCGCCTGCAGGGTCAGCACGTTCGGGGCCGCGCACGCCCTCGAAGTACACGCGGTAGGCCGTTTCCTTTTCGACCGGCTGCAGCGGAATCACACGGATCAGCCGGTTGCCGCCACCGGCGAGGGCGAACTTTCCTGGCGTGATGGCGATGGCGGCCTCATTCGGCTCCACCTCAACCTCCTGTTCACCTGCCCCCGCCGGGTTGACGATGCGCTTGATCGATGCCTGCACGTACTGCGGTTGGGTGGACTGCGAGTAGATGCGTATCTGTGCGCCTTTCTTCGCGTCCACCGACGTACGCATGGGGTGCACGGTGAGATTGGCATGGGCAGGCAACGCCATCAGCAGCGACAGCGGCAGCAGGCAGCGGACTAGGGGTTTCATCGGGGACTCCATGTGGGGTTCAGGGCGTGACGGTGGGAACACGCAGTTCCACCTTGAGATCGCCGCTGTAGTAGCCGGGGCGCTTGGTGCTGACCGGCACGCGCGGTGTTTCCAGCGTCAATGGTGTAGGCACGCAGAACACCGGCTGCGTCATGCCGGGCAGCAGCACCAGGCGCAACCTTGCGGTATCGATGCCATGCAGCAGCTGCTCCACGCCGTTGCGCATGGGCACTGCACTGCCGTTGTGATCCAGGGTGACGGTGTAGTCCACGCGCTGGGTGGCATCACCGCCGCCATCGACGTGCCATACCGAGTAGCCCGAGGGCCCGGGAGGTTGCGCGCCGCTGTCACGCACGGTGACGCCTAGGTAGGCACTCTGCGAACCAAGTCCGTCGTACAGACACATGTCGAGCTGGGTACGGCCACCGATGGTCTGCGCGATCGGGTCGTATTGCAGGTTCAGACCGACGTGCGGGGTGACCTGATCGAAAAGCGGGAAGTAGATGGAGACCGCGTTGTGGTCGGTGATGGTGAAATCGAAGGAGACCGTGTTGGTGAGCACTGCGGCCTGCTTTGGATCCACTCTGAGATCGAGGAGGAGTTCGCCCCGCCAATGGCCGGCGACCAATCGGCTCAGTTCTTCTTGGGGAAGTACAAGCCTCACCCCGGTACCTAGTGGGGAATCGACATTGCACTGGTCCCAAGCAGCCGAATAAAGCGGATACACGTGTGGGGTCCAAAAATCGCCAGAGCATGCGCGACCGGACACAATCCGTCTTAGCCATCCGTTCAACCTCACTTCTGTTGGAAGACCAGATCGCTGTTCGACCATCCGAAGTACGATGTCTGACGGCCTGAATGAAACACTCTCATCGCCAGAGATATTGCAGCTACCTTCCGACGGGTCGATGTTGGATCGGCAGGTCAGGTGTATTTGTCCGAACTTGCGGGAGACGTCGCGACTGAAACCCAGAACAGTCCGGTCTGGCCAAATCTCGAGATCACCGGGCATGGATGATCGATCCCATGCGCGGGTGACCTGCTGGACTATCGGGCTGGGGTCGGTCTCCGGCGGCTGTTGCGCCATCGCCCGTGGCACCAACAGCACCAGCCCACACAACACCGCCATCACCCACCACAACCGACGGCTCACTTCGCACCTCCCGCTGCTGCGGTCTGTGGCGTGGCGGCGATCAGCGCCTGCTCCTGCAGCAACCGCGTCACCCGTGCCTGGTGGCGGATGTCGGCGGGCAGCTGGGCCACGGCCAGCGGCTCGCACTGCACGGCGCCTACCAGCATCACCACGCTGCGGCGCTCGCGCACCTGCAGCGGGCAGTGCAGCAACCGGTCGTCCTGCAGCAGGTACAGGGTCTTCTCGCGTCGTGGGAAGTCGGCCACGAAACCTCCATTGCTGCCGGTGCCGGGCACCGGCGCGTTGAGAATGCGGGCGCCGCGCAGCGGTGCGCCGGCGATGTCCTGGGCGTTGCCGATGAAGGTGTAGGTCACTTCAATCGGCACCGGCATGCGCACCAGCCGGCCTGGTGGCAGGAACAACGGACGCGCGCCGCCCACACCGCTCACGCGCACGGCGGCGATGCTGTCCAGGGCGCTGGCGTCCTGCACTTCAGCGCGGTGCGACTGGTAGGCGGAAATCGGCAGCAGCCGGCGCTCGCCCAGCTTCAGTCGCTGTCGACGCAGCCCGCCCACCTGCAGCTCGGCGGCAACCCCGGTCAGGTCCAGGTCGTCGGTGTCATCCACCTGCACTGCCAGCCCCGCGTCGGCGCCAACGCCAGCGCCCCAGTACACGCCGCGCTTGCCGATGGCCAGGCCGGAACTGTGCGTGGCGCTGTACGCCACTTCGTTGCCACCCTGGTGCTGGTAGCGCGACACCGTGGCACCGGTCTGGCCGATGCGGTTCTGCAGCTGGGTACTCAGCGTGGCGCTGTAGCGTTCGTTGTTGTTGCCGCGCAGTTCGCCCGATACCTCCCGGTACTGATCCTCGTATTCCTGGCGCAGCGTCTGCCCGGCGCTGTAGTTGATGTCCGGCCGCGCATGCTGTGGTTGCCGCACGTCCACGCCATAGCGTCGCTGCGAACTGCCGCGGTCATCGTGCTGCAGGCGGTTGAGGCTGAAGTTGACGTAGATGCCGCGGTCACGGCCGTCGCGCAGTCCACCGCCGCTGGTCTGCTGCCACACGCCGATGCGGCTGGAGACACTGAACTCGCCCCAGCGCTGGCTGCGGCTGTAGCTGGCCTGCCAGGTGCGGCTGAGCTGCGGTATGCGCGTGGGCTGTGGCATCCACGGCGGCAGCAGCGGGTCAAGTCCGGCCAGCGGATCATCATCCAGCCCCGGCCGCACGGTGCCTGCACGCCAGGTCTGGCGGCGCGTATAGGCCACGTAGGCGTTGCCGCCGGCCACCGGCAGCGCCATCGAGGCGCTGAGCGAATCGGCGCAGCCGAGCCGGTCGCGCGCGTCATCCTCGAACTGGCAGGCACGGCCGCGCATGCGCTGGTGGTACACATTCCACGAAGCACGGCGACGGTAGGAAAGCTGATGCTGCTGGCCACGGCTGCCATCGCTGCCGTGCATGCCACTGAAGGTGGCGCGGACTTCCTGGGTGGCAAACACATGGCGCAGGTCCACCCGCAGTTCGCCGTAGCTGAAACCGCCCAGGTCGGCGATGCCAGCGGTCATGGCCACGTTGCGCCCCATCGGCACGCGCAGGCCGCCCATGGCCGCCAGTTCGTCGTCGAAGCGGTCGCTGCGGCGCTCGTTGCGGCGGCCGCCCTGCAGGAACCACTGCACGCTGCTGTCGGTCCAGTCACCGCCCTTGTCGAACGGCGCGTCCTCGTTGCGTACCAGCACACCGTCTTCGTAGATGCGCAGGCTGACGGTGTAGTTGCCCATGGGGAACCGGCGCGTATCGAGCTGGTTGATGCCTGCCTGCAGGTAGAAGGTCTGCAACAGGCGCTCGCCATCGAACGCATCCACACGCGCATCGCGCGCCAGCAGCACGGTGAGCGGCGTGGCCTGCACGGCGGCGGCGGAGTCCACGTAGGCCTGCGTGGTGCCCAGCCGCAGACCCTGGAAGCGATCCATCGGCAGCATGCTGAAACTGAAGGTGCCGCCCTGCGGGCTGCTCAGGTTGCGGCGGTCCATGCGCCCGGCCTGCAGGTAGTGCTGCTGGCCCAGGTCATGGCGGTAGTAGGCGTTGTCGAGCTGGAAACGGCGGCTGGCAAGACCGCCGCGGTAGTGCTGCTGGCTGAAGGTCCAGTCGGCGGACAGGTGCCCGCGCTGGAACACGCCCAGTGCGCCCATGCCCTGCGCGGCCAGCGCCTGGTAGCCCCGGCCACCGCTGACATTGAAGGTGTGCTGGTGCAGGAAGGCGTTCTCGGCATTGACACTGACCTGGTGGTAGCGCTCGGCGGCCGGCTCGCCGGGGATCCATTGGCGGGCGACAAACAGGCGCACAGCGCCCTCGCCTTCGTCATACAGCGCGCGCACGGCAGTGGGCTCCTGGGGAGGATCGATGTACCCGCAACCGGCACTGGCACCGCCGTAACGGCATGCCAGGTGGCTGTTGCGCGGCAGCGGCTGCGACAACGCCGGCAGCAGCGCAGCCTGCGCTTCGGCGGACAGCTGCAATGCCTGCAGCGCCTCGACCGGGGTTTCCAGCTGCACGTGTTCCAGGGTCACGCGCACCGGCACCAGCCCGGTCGAACGACCGAACAGACGGATCTCCAGTTGTTCGGTCTGGCCTTCGACCAGATCCTCGAAACCGGCGGGAACGCCGCGCGCCGCGACCAGGGGTGTGGCCAGCGACAGGGCGAGCGCGACCGCCAGCCGGGTGACGGCGGGTGCGGGAGCATTCATGGGGATTACCGGAAGCAGCCGGCCCGGCAAGCGGGCCGGCGCGGGTGCCTTACGGGCTGGTGGTCTTCTGCTGCATGGCGATGGTGACGATGCCTTCGTAGCTGCCGCCGCGGGTGATCGGCGCTGGGCTGGTCTGCGCGATACGCAGCGCCATCGGGATCGACGCACCGGGCATGGCGCCATCGAACAGGTCGGATGCGGTGAAATCCTGCGCCGCCACGGTCAGCGCCCTGCCATTGAGGCTGACGGTCAGCGGCACCGGCGTGCCGCCACCATCGGTGTTGAGCAGCTGCGGGGTGCTGCCAACACGCACTTCGATGTCCTTGCTTTCATCGTTGGAGTAGATGCGCACCTGCTGCGACCAGGGCACCAGGCCGCTGACCGGGTTGTGGACCATGTTGACCACCGAATCCAGCGCCGTGCCATCGGCCTTGAGCAGGGCCAGGGTCGGATCGACGTTGGCCCAGACCTTGATGTCAGCATCGAATGCATTGGCGGACAGCGAAACGGTGGCCAGCGCTGCAGCGAGCGCGGCCTTCTTCAGGATGGAGTTCATGGTGTCTCTCTCGGACGGTGGGATATGAGGCCTCCAGTGCGGAGGCATCACCCGCCTGCGTGGGGGCGGGCGACGGAGAGAATGGTAGGTAGGCCTACCGCACGCTGACCATTCAAGGATTCCTAAATAACTGAACGTTAAGAAGAATCCTTGAAGTCACTCAATGTTTAGGGGTTATGCAATCTTCCTCATACCGCGTTTGCAACAACCCTCATTGCGGGAGATGCCCTTTGTAGAAGTACACAATGCTCGACGCACGTGTGCACTACCGCCGCCTCAACGCGTGCTGACGATCCGCACATGATCCACGTCGATGTCGGTGGGCTTGAAGCGGTGCGTATCCACTTCACCGTGCAGTTCCACCACGGTGGTCGCGCTGACGGCCTGGTGGCTGGGCAGATCCTTGTCGTCGATTTCCACATCGATCTCGCCGGTTGCGTCCTTGAAGCGGTAGCGCTCGTGGCCGATCTTGGCCACCAGCGTGCCCTGCAGCACCACCGGCTGATCGTCACGCTGGTCGCGCGCCTCGGCAACCGTGGTGACGGCACTGGTGGCGCCCGGGCCGGTGTACTGGGCGAAGGCGCAAGCGCTGGGCAGGCTCAAGGAGGTGGCGATGAGCGCAAGGGTGAGTCGTCGGTTCATGGGGGTCTCCATGCAGGGATCTGTGCCCTCAGCTTCTATCGCCTCGAATGTGATGCCCATGCAATAGATCCGAAAAGATGTGAAAACGACATCCCGTGCCAGAAACCATTCATCCCGAACCCGACGCCTCTTTCAGGAACGATTCCATGGCCGCCACCAGGGCCAGCGGCGTCTCGTTCATCGGGTAATGCCCGGCATCCTGCAGGACCTCCATCGTGGCCTGCCGGTAGCGGCGCAGATAGGTGCGCTCCATCAGTGCGCGGTTGAAGGTGGGATCGTGCCCACCCACCAGCACCTTCAACCAATGATTGCCGGCGATCTCATTGCTGAAATCGGTATCCGCCCATGCTGGAAGATAGGCGGCAAATGCTGCAGGTGAAGCATGTGCCGCCGAATACGCGGCCTTCCAGTCGAGCCATTGCGCCGGCAGCCGTTCGCCGGTACTGCGATCGATGATGGTCCGACGCACGCCTACGTCCCCGGCTGCCGTTTCAAGCAGGCTTCGCGTCGCGGCGTCATAGGCAATGCCGCCGCAGGGCACCGGCGCAATGGCCACCATGCCGCGTACCCTTTCCGGCGCAAGCACGGCCATGCGTTCAATGGCCACGCCGCCCATCGAATGACCTGCCACGCTGAAGCGCTCGTGGCCCAGGGCGGTCATCAGATCCAATGCATCGGACGCAATCTCGCCGATGGTATAGGCCCCCCGTGCATCGCGCATGCCGCCGTAGCCACGACAGTCCATGAAGATGTAGCTGAAGTCGTCGCGCGACAGCCATGGCTCGATGGGCTCGAACGCATGCGCGTCGCCGAACCAGCCGTGCAGCACCAGGACAGCATGGGGTCCGTGTCCCACGCGATGGAAAGTATTGGTCATGTGGCTCCATTACAGCTGAGGGGAGCGTTGATGCTAGACAGCGCGGATCCGGCCCACCGTCGATGACGGGTCAATCGCTATAGAATCCGGGCCATGCGCAATTCGCTGCTTGAACCCTACGAAGACCTGCCACGCGATGTCGTGGTCACCTCGAACGACTACGCAGCCGAGTTCACGTTTCCCCGCCATGCCCATCGGCGCGGGCAGTTCGCGTTCGCTGCGCGCGGCACCATCAGTGTGGCCACGCCGCAGGGGCGGTGGCTGGTTCCCCCACGGCGCGCCTGCTGGGTGCCTGCAGGCCTGACGCATGAGATGACCATGCGGGGGCCAGTGACGATGCTCAACGCCTTTCTCTCCGCCGAGGCGGCCGACGCAGTGGCGCTGCCAGCGCACTGCCGGGTGTACGCGGTCTCTGCGCTGTTGCAGCAGCTGCTGGAGGCGGCGGTGGACCTGCCCCCGCTGTACGACGAGGACGGGCGCGCAGGCAAACTGATGCAGCTGCTGGTGGCGGAAATCGCATCGATGCCGACACTTTCCCTGCATGCACCGCTGCCCGCCGATGCACGTCTCGCACGTGTCTGCCGCGCATTGCTCGACAGTCCTTCACTGGCAGTCCGCCTCGATGACGTTGCTGCCGAAGCAGGCATGAGCCGGCGCACGTTCACGCGCCTGTTCCGCGCCGATACCGGGGTGGGTTTTGCCGAGTGGCGGCAGCAGGTGTGCCTGCTGGTAGCCATTGAGCGGCTGGGACAAGGCCAGGCGGTGACGCGTGTGGCATTGGACCTGGGCTATGCAAGCCCGAGCGCGTTTTCCGCTGCCTTCCGGCGTGTGCTGGGATGTTCGCCGAGCCGGTACGCAGAGGCGTAGTGCTGGGCCGGTGATTGGCTGTTGTGTGCGCTGCGCGCGTGGGTCGAGCGTGGCTCGACGCTGTAAATGTCCATGCGCAACTGGATGGCATCAGGCCGCCTCGCGGCGGCCTGATGGATCTCACTCAACGACACGATCTCAGAAGAAGATCGCGTACAGGATCAACAGCGGAATCGGCACGCCCAAGAACCAGAGCAGAAGCGTTTTCATGGCAGGTCTCCTTGCATCAGGTGCGGGTTACAGGTCGCGGCGACGGCCGCCCCAGGTGGCGCTGAGGCTGGCGAAGAACGCGCCGATCAGCAGGGTGATGAACAGCCACAGCGCGGCATAGGCCGTTGCCTTGCGCGCATCATCGGCAGCTTGCTTGGCGGTGTTCTTGGCCTTTTCCAGCGCGGCACGCATGCGGGTCTGCACGTCGGTCACACGGGCCTGCGCTTCAGCCGGGCTCATGCCCGTCTCGCGTGCGATCAGCTGCGACAGGTACTGGGTATCGGCCGGGTCCAGGCCATCCCCCTGCAGACTGTTGACGATGATGCGGTTCACTTCGGCACGGACTTCGCGGCGGTCGCCCATCGGGCCATTGCCCGGCATCGGTCGCGGCGGCGGCGGGGCCGTGCGGGCGTCACGTGGGCCAACGCTGGCGGCGGCCGGGGGGGGCGGCGGTGCGGCAGGGTCCATCGGGCTGGTACCCGGCGCTGCGCCCGCTGCCGGCGCAACCGGAGGTGCACCGGCAGCGTCCGGGCCCGCCGTGGTGGCACTGCGGAACAGCGAATCCACCCAGTAGTTGAGGTCGCTCTCCGGTGCGCTTGCAGCAGCGCTGCCAGCGCCGGCCACGGCAGCACCGGCAGTGGTGGCAGCGGCGCCTGCGGTCGCACCGGCAACCTTTGCGCCGGCGCCCAGCACGCCACCGATGGCCGAGGTCAACAGGCCAGCAGTGAGCAGAGTCGCCACAGCCCAGGACACGAAGCCGTGCGCGGTGTCGCGGAAGTAGGTTTCATCGCCGTGCAGCTGCGTCCACTTGGTGCGCAGGCGACCGGCCAGATAACCACCCAGGCCGGAAGCGGCCAGCGCGGTGAAGGTCAGCCAGATGATGCTGGACCAGCCGAAGGTTTCCTTGGACACCCCTTCGAAGGACCAGGGCGAAACCGAGGACAGGCCGAGGCCAACGCCCAGGATGAGCAGGATGAGGGACAGTGCAGCGGCGGCAACGGCGCCGGCCAGGATCGCGCCCCAGGACACTGCGCTTTCGCTGGTGGGCGGCACGATGGGTGCGGTAACGACAGCGGCGACGTCGGGACCGAGCGGGCCGCGCTCGGGTGGATCGAATCGGGTACTCATGGGGTGGATGCTCCGTATCAGTGCTGCGGGTGCAGCTGGCGTCCTGAGGCTGCGCGAGCGCTTGTGAAGCTGGCGAGACCCTTGAATCACGCGGTCTTGGCGCGGTGAAGAGCGTGCCAACCAAGGTTGGCACCTACCAAAAAGCGGGAACGCGGTAGATCCATGCCACGCGTGGATGATTTTTCCCGAGTGTCGAAAGCGTGCCAACCAAGGTTGGCATCCACCAGAGCCGAAGCAAAAAAAAACGCCCCGCGAATGCGGGGCGTTCTTGGCACAACCTACGCGGGCGATCAGCCCTGGTAGTCGCGCACGTCGCTGCCGGTGTAGACCTGGCGCGGACGGCCGATCTTCATTTCCGGGTCGACCTGCTGTTCCAGCCAATGCGACACCCAGCCGGAGGTGCGGCCGAGGGCGAACATGACGGTGAACATCTCGGTCGGGATCTGCAGCGCCTTGTAGATGATGCCGCTGTAGAAATCGACGTTCGGGTACAGCTTGCGGGCGACGAAGTACTCGTCCTGCAGCGCGGCCTGTTCCAGCTTGACGGCCACGTCCAGCAGCGGATCCTGCACGCCCAGCTGCTTGAGCACCTTGCTGGTCATCTCACCGATGACCTTGGCGCGCGGATCGAAGTTCTTGTAGACGCGGTGGCCGAAGCCCATCAGGCGGAAGCCGGAGGTCTTGTCCTTGGCCTTGACCACGGCGGACTCGACGTTGTCGGCGCTGCCGATCTCTTCCAGCATCTTCAGCACGGCTTCGTTGGCGCCGCCGTGGGCCGGACCCCACAGCGCGGTGACGCCAGCGGCGACCGACGCGTACGGGTTGGCACCGGTCGAACCGACCAGGCGCACGGTCGAGGTCGAGGCGTTCTGCTCGTGGTCGGCGTGCAGGATGAACAGCAGGTCCAGCGCCTTGACCACGTCCGGGTTCAGATCGTACTGGCCATCAGCCGACTCGAAGGTCTGCTTCAGGAAGCGGCTGACGTAGTCCAGCGAGGTGTCCGGCTTGTTGGCCGGCAGGCCCTTGCCGTGGCGGTAGATCAGCGCCGACAGGGTCGGCACCTTGGCGATCAGGCGCACGGCGGCCTGGCGGCGCTGCTCGGCGTCGGCCAGGTCCAGCGAGGCGTGGTAGATGCCCGACAGCTGCGCGATGGCGGCGGTCAGGATCGCCATCGGATGGGCATCCTTGGCGAAGCTGCCGATCAGGGTGTTGATCGACTCATCGACGTTGGCTTCGGCAGCCAGCTCGTCGGTGAAGGCCTTCAGCTGCTCGGCGCTCGGGCGCTCGCCGTTGATCAGCAGGTAGGCCACTTCGACGTAGCTCGACTTTTCCGACAACTGTTCGATCGGGTAGCCGCGGTACAGCAGCACGCCCTTGTCGCCGTCGATGTAGGTGATGGCGGACTTGCAGCTGGCCGTCGCGGTGAAACCGGAATCGTAGGTGAAGTACCCCGTTTCCTTGGTCAGCTTCGCGATGTCGACGCAGTCGTTGCCAAGGGTGGGTTTGATGACGGGCAGAACGACCGACTTATCGCCGGCGTTGAGCGTGACCTGATCAAGATCGGACACTGTGTGCGCTCCTTCATGGGAAGGCGCCTGCCCAAGCGCATTGGTCAGGCACGTGAATGACGTCCTCGGCCTGTGCCGGGGATCACGCCATTATCGCACAGCAGCATTTGCCCGGCGCTAGACAGAAGTCGTAGACGACAGGCGGCCAGACGCCGGCCGTTGAGCGGCCCGGATCGGCAAAAGCGTTGTCACCCGAACGCAGTGTTCCGTCCAGCCAAACGCCCGTTGGGCAGGCGCCGGGGAAAAACAAACGGCCGCGCAGAGCGCGGCCGTCGGTTCGAAGCTGGATCGACAGATCAGCGCGCGTAGCGCTTCTGGAACTTGTCGATGCGGCCCGAGGTATCGATGACCTTGTGCTTGCCCGTGTAGAACGGGTGCGAAGCAGAGGAAATTTCAACCTTCACCAGCGGGTAGTCGTTGCCGTCTTCCCACTTGATGGTTTCCTTCGTGCTCATGGTCGAGCGGGTCAGGATCTTGAAATCGGAGGTGACGTCATGGAAGACGACGTCGCGGTAGTTCGGATGGATATCGGCCTTCATGGGCTCACACCGTAAATGGGCTGGTGGTCAAGAGCGGCATTATAAGCACCGGTTGCCCCTCGGGGCAACCGGTTGCCGGCATCCGGCTCAGGCGGCGCCCAACGCCTGGCGCACCAGGGCCTCGAAGCGCGCCTGGTCGTAGGCCATCAGCAGATCGCAGTTGTCCGGCTGGCCGGTCTGGCGGTTCCAGTCGACGATGGTGGCACCGCGGCTGAACGTACCGTTCAGCTCCACGTTCAGCGGCCGCGACTCCACCTGCAGCTGCCCTTCCGGGTTCAGCGCCCAGGCCATGGCCAGTGCGTCGGCGGTGTACCAGCGGCCGCCCTTGCTGTCTTCGGACAGGCCGCGGGTCTTGCGCGAGATCAGCTCGTAGAAGCGGGCGCGATCGGAATCGGCCTGCAGCCACTTCTCAGCCTCCTGCAGCGGCAGGCCGTGGGCGACAGTGGCCTCCCAGTCGGACACCAGCAGGTGCTTGAAGGCGGTGAACACCACGTGCGCCGCTTCCGGATCGAAGGCGATATTGAATTCGGCCGCCGGGGTGATGTTGCCGTGGCAGGTGACCGCGCCGCCCATCACCACGATGCGCTTGATGCGCTCAGGCAGGGTCGGATCCAGCTTCAGCGCCAGCGCCAGGTTGGTCAGCGGGCCGAGCATCACCAGCATCAGTTCGCCGGCGTGTTCGTGCGACAGGCGCAGGATCGCCAGCGCGGCGTGCTCGGCGTCGGCCTGGCGGCTCGGCGGCGGCAGGTCCACATCGCCATAGCCATCGCGGCCATGCACGTGGGCGGCGTCGACGGACGGATGCAGCAGCGGATCCGGGCTGCCGGCGAACACCGGCACGTCGGCGCGGCCGACGATGTCGCAGAGCTTGAGGGCGTTGCGGACCGTGTACTGCAGGCCGACATTGCCGGCGGCGATGGTCAGGGCGACCACGTCATGCCGTTCATCGGCAAAGGCCATCAGCAGGGCCAGGGCGTCGTCCACACCAGGGTCGGTGTCGATCAACAGGGGGATCTTGTGGGTCATCGTTGCCGTCTTCAGATCGGCAACGAAGTGTGGACCGGGATGATGACCGTTGCAAGTACGGGGGTCGGCAGGGCTGCGCCCTGCACCCGCAGAGGCCGGAGCAACGGCAACGGCAACGGCAACGGCAACGTCAAAAGCTGGTTTTCTGGGGGATGGCGGGGTGGATCCGGTTGCGGGGGACGCCGTAAACCCGTCCTTGGGGGCTTGGCCGCGGCATCCATGCCGCGGACACCCCCGCAACCGGACCCACCCCGCCTTCGACAGATTTCCGCGGTCTGTCGGAACGGCGGATGTTGGTAGGTGTCGACCTTGGTCGACACATCCACGCAATGCGTGGATGAACATGGAAATGATCGAAAGCGCTGTCTGTAGAGTCGAGCCTTGCTCGACTCCCGCGCGCAGCGCGATGTAGATCTACGCCATGCGTGGATGTGTGGACCAAGGTCCACACCCACCAAGGCGGCATTAGGCCGAGGCGTAACGCACGGCGGTGCCGATCCAGCGCTGCACCACACGATCGGCCAGCGCGGGCTGCTGCGCCAGCAGGCGCTCAGCCAGCTCATGCACGCCCGGCAGCAGACCGGCATCGCGCGCGAGATCAGCAATGCGGAAGCCGGCCAGGCCGGTCTGCCGGGTACCCAGCAGTTCGCCCGGGCCACGCAGCTCCAGATCCTTTTCGGCGATGACGAAACCATCGTTGGTTTCGCGCATGGTCTGCAGGCGCTCGCGCGCCATCTGCGAAAGCGGGGCCTGGTACAGCAGCACGCAGCGCGAGACCGCCGAGCCACGACCGACGCGGCCGCGCAGCTGATGCAGCTGCGCCAGGCCCAGGCGCTCGGCATTCTCGATCACCATCAGCGAAGCATTGGGCACATCCACGCCCACTTCAATCACGGTGGTCGCCACCAGCAGATCGATCTCGCCGGCCTTGAACGCCACCATCGTGGCCAGCTTCTCGGCTGCTTTCAGGCGGCCATGCACCAGACCCACGCGCACGCCCGGCAGCAGCGCCTGCAACGATTCGTATGTGGCCTGCGCCGGCGTGGCATCCAACTCTTCGCTTTCCTCGATGAGCGTGCACACCCAGTACACCTGCCGCCCTTCCTGGCAGGCCAGGGCGATGCGCTCGATCAGTTCCGGGCGGCGATCGTTGTTCAATGCGACGGTCTGCACCGGGGTGCGGCCCGGCGGCAGTTCGTCGATGGCCGAGACATCCAGATCGGCGTATTCGGACATCGCCAGCGTCCGCGGAATCGGCGTGGCAGTCATCACCAGCTGGTGCGGCACGCTGTTGCCGCCCGCGCCCTTGTCGCGCAGCGCCAACCGCTGGTGCACGCCGAAGCGGTGCTGCTCGTCGACGATGGCCAGGGCCAGATCCTGGAACACCACCGCCTCCTGCATCAGCGCATGGGTGCCCACCACCACCTGCGCTTCGCCGGTGGCGACCTGTTCCATCACCTTGGCGCGCGCCTTGCCGGTGACCTTGCCGGCCAGCCACGCGATGTGCACGCCGAGCGGTTCCAGCCAGCCGCGCAGGTTGTTGAGATGCTGCTCAGCCAGCAGTTCGGTGGGGGCAGCCAGTGCCACCTGCTTGCCCTGCTCCACCGCCAGCATGGCAGCCAGCGCGGCGACCACGGTCTTGCCGGAGCCGACATCGCCCTGCACCAGCCGCAGCATCGGGCTGGGCCGTGCGAGGTCCTCGCGGATCTGCTTGAACACGCGCGTCTGTGCGCCGGTCAGCGCGAACGGCAACTGCTTCAGCAGCGCCTTGGCCAGTTTTCCGGGGCCGGCCAGCGGCGGGGCATGGTGTGCCTGCAGGGCAATGCGCTGGCGACGCAGGCTGAGGTGGTGGGCCAGCAGTTCTTCCATCGCCAGCCGGCGCTGCGCCGGATGCATCCCGGCGGCCAGTGCAGCCAGGTCGGCATCCGGCGGCGGCCGGTGCACGGTCAGCAGCGCGCTGCGCAGTGACGGCAGGCCCAGGCCATCCAGCCAGCCACTGGGCAGCAGTTCCAACGTGCTTTCCTCGGGCAGGCGGTCCAGCGCCTGGCCGATCAGCTTGCGCATGGTCATCGGGCCAACGCCTTCGACGGTGGGATACACCGGGTCGAGGCGGTCGCCGAGTTCGGGATCGTCGTTGCGGCCCAGCACCTGGTAGCTGGGATGGACGATTTCCAGGCCGAGATGGCCGGGTTTGGGCGTGCCGAAGCAGCGCAGCCGGTTGCCGACCGCGAACTGTCCGACCTGCTGCTGGCGGAAGTGGAAGAAGCGCAGCACCAGGGTGCCCTGCCCTTCGTCTTCCACCGCCACTTTCAGCATCGGCCGGTAGCGCATGCCGCGCTCGACCGCGACCACCCGCCCTTCCACCTGCGCCGGCACGCCGTTGCGCAGGTCTTCGATGCGGGTCAGCCGGGTGCGGTCTTCATAGCGCAGCGGCAGGTGCAGCCAGAGATCCTGCAGGGTGGCCAGGCCACGCGCCTGCAGTTTGGCGGCCACGGCCGGACCGACGCCGGCGAGCATCGCAAGCGATGCTTCGCCGGACGGTGACAGGACCGGGGTGACCGCCGCCTTGCGTGCCACGTGGTGGTCAGTCGATGACCATCACCGCGTCAACCTCGAAGTTGGCGCCCTTCGGCAGGCCGGAGACTTCGATGGTGGAACGGGCCGGGTACGGGGCCTGGAAGTAGTCCTGCATCACCGCGTTGACCTTGGCGAACTCGCCCAGATCGGTCAGGTACAGGCCCAGACGCACGACCTTGTCCAGCGAGCCGCCAGCGGCTTCGGCCACAGCCTTGAGGTTGTCGAAGGCGCGGCGGGCCTGCGCTTCGACGTCACCGGCGCCGACGATGTCGCCGGTGGCCGGGTCGAGCGGAATCTGGCCGGAGAAATACACGGTGTTGCCGGCGCGCACGGCCTGCGAGTACGGGCCGATGGCGGCCGGGGCCTTTTCGGTGTTGATGATCTGGCGGGACATGGGTCGCTCCGGTGCTTTTGGGGGAAAACAGAGCGGTGATTGTACCGGGTGGGCGCGCATCCACGCATGGCGTGGATCTACCGCGCCGCTTCGGTAGTGCCGGCCGCTGGCCGGCAACCTCATGAACGTCGGAAGCACCGCGAAGTTGCCGGCCAGCGGCCGGCACTACCGGAAGCATCCACGAATGGCGTGGACCTGCAGCGGGATTCAATGGGGTCAGAGCCCTCTCCGTTGGAGAGGGATCCGACCCCGGGTTCGCGTTACTGGCGGCGCACGGCCTGAACGACCGACAGGCGGCGCAGGCGGCGCATCACTTCGGCCAGGTGGTTGCGGTCGCGTACCTGGATGTTGAACGCCAGCACGGCGGCGTTGAAGTCGCGGTCCAGGTAGTCCACGCGCTCGATGTTGGAGTGGCTCTGCGCGATGGCCGCGGCCAGCTGCGCCAGCACGCCGGTGCCGTTCTCCACTTCCACCACCAGCGAGGTGTCGTAGTCCCCGGAAACGGTGGTATCCCAGCCGATCGGCACCCAGCGCTCGGGTGACTTGCGCAGTTCGGCCAGGTTCGGGCAGTCCATGCGGTGCACCACGATGCCCTTGCCGGCGGTGTGGTAGCCCATGATCTCGTCGCCGGGAATCGGCTGGCAGCAGCCGGCGAAGGTGACCACGCCGCGTTCGCTGCCGTTGATCAGGATCTTCTCCTGCGAGTGGTGGCGCGAATGCGGGCCGCCCCGCAGTTCGGCGTAGGCCATCAGCGCCTGTGCGGCCTGGGTCGGCATCCAGTTGCCCAGCGCGACTTCGGCCAGCAGCGCCTCCAGGCGCGGGAACCGGTGCTCGGCCAGGAACGCATCCAGGCGTCCCTTCGGCAGCCGCTCCAGCGAGCTGTCCATCGCTTCCAGCGCGCGGTCGAGCATGCGGTGCCCCAGCTGCACGGCGTCTTCGTGCTCCAGCTGCTTGAGCTGGTGGCGGATGGCGGTGCGTGCCTTGCTGGTGACCACGAATTCCAGCCACTGCGGTTTCGGCGTGGCCGAGCGCGCGGTGATGATCTCTACCGACTGGCCCGACACCAGCTTGGTCCGCAACGGCACCAGTTTCTTGTCCACGCGCGAGGCCACGGCCATGTTGCCGACGTCGGTATGCACGGCGTAGGCGAAGTCGAGCGCGGTGGAGTTGCGCGGCAACGCCAGGATCTTGCCCTTCGGCGTGAAAAGGTAGACCTCGTCCGGGAACAGGTCGACCTTCACGTTGTCGAGGAACTCCAGCGAGGAACCGGCAGCGCGCTGCGAGTCGATCAGTTCGACGATCCAGGCATGTGCGCGGCTCTGTGCGCTGTTGGGCGAATCACCACCGAACTTGTAGGTCCAGTGCGCGGCCACACCGCGTTCGGCGATCAGGTCCATTTCCTCGGTACGGATCTGCACTTCGATCGGCGAGCCATACGGCCCGAACAGCACCGTGTGCAGCGACTGGTAGCCGTTGGCCTTGGGAATGGCGATGAAGTCGCGGAAGCGCCCATCCAGCGGCTTGAAGGTAGCGTGCACCGAACCCAGCGCGTGGTAGCAGCTGGGCACGCTGCGCACGACCAGGCGGAAACCGAACACATCCATCACCTGATCGAAGGATTTGTTCTCTTCGTGCATCTTGTTGTAGATGCTCCACGGCGTCTTGATGCGGCTGACCAGGCGGTGCTCGATGCCCTCCTTGGCCAGGCGCTGCGACAACTGCACTTCCACCTGCGCCAGCGCCTCGCGGCGCACCACCGGCTGACTGCGGATGTGCTTTTCCAGGATGGCATGGCGCCACGGATACAGCGCCTTGAACCCGAGGTTCTGCAGTTCGCTCTTGACCAGGCTCATGCCCAGGCGCTGGGCGATGGGCGCGTAGATCTCCAGCGTCTCGCGGGCAATGCGGCCACGTGCCTCGCGGCTCTGCGCGCCCAGCGTGCGCATGTTGTGCAGGCGGTCGGCCAGCTTGATCATGATCACGCGCAGGTCGCGCGACATCGCCAGCAGCATCTTGCGGAAGCTCTCGGCGGCAGCCTCCTGGCGGTCGCGGAACTTCAGCTTGTCCAGCTTGGTCACGCCGTCGACCAGCTCGGCCACGGCCTCACCGAACTCGGCCGCCAGCGCCTCACGGGTCAGGGGGGTGTCTTCGATGGTGTCGTGCAGGATCGCGGCGATCAGCGCTTCCACGTCCAGGCCCAGCTCGGCCAGCACCTGGGCCACGGCCACCGGATGGGTGATATAGGGCTCGCCCGACTTGCGCGTCTGCCCAGCATGCGCGGCGGCTCCAACTTCCCAGGCGCGGCGCAGCAGCGGCAGCTGCTCGGGCGGCAGGTAGTGGGCGGCGCGTTCAAGCTGGAGGACGTAGTCGGGTACGGCGGCAGCGGGGACTGCGGCGACCTTGGCAGTGGGGCCTGGGTTCATGCCCGAAGCCTATGCCAGTGCGCCGTTTACGGCAAATCCTGAATGCGAAACAGCCCGCACGGGGCGGGCTGTTCGGCGTATCCAGCAATGACCTTGATCGATGCGATCAATCGTCGTTCTTGGACATGTCTTCGTCGGCGACCACTTCGGCGGCGGCCCACTCCAGCGCTTCGCGCTCGGCGCGCTCACGCTCGGCCTTCTCGACTTCGTCGATCAGCGCGTTGTCGATCTTGCGGGCGGCGATTTCGCGCAGTGCCAGCACGGTCGGCTTGTCCTCGGTCTCGCTGTTGTCCAGCGTGGCCTGCACGCCGTTGGCGAGCTGGCGGGCACGCTTGGAAGCCATCATGACCAGTTCGAAACGGTTGTTAACGACTTCCAGGCAATCTTCTACGGTGATGCGGGCCATACGGGCTCCCGGCGACCGGTCGGCCGCTCAGTCGAATGAGGGAAAGGGGACGGAGTGTACTGGCAGGGGCTGGACAAAATCAAGCCAACCCCCACCCGATTCTTTTGGAATCAGTCAGTTGCGCCCGGATCAGGGGTCAGCAGCGCTTGGATCAGGCCGGCGTGGCGGACCTTCTGGGCCTCCCGGCGCAGGCGGCTGGCGGTGAAGATGGCACACAGCTCGTCCACGGCGGTGTCGAACACCTCGTTGACGATGACGTAGTCGAACTCGTTGAAGTGCAGCATCTCGTCACGGGCGGCACCCAGGCGCTGGGCGATGACCGCCTCGCTGTCCTGGCCGCGCTTGCGCATGCGGTCCTGCAGGGCCTGCTTGGACGGCGGCAGGATGAACACGGTGACCGTGCCCGGCACCAGCTGGCGTACCTGCTGCGCGCCCTGCCAGTCGATTTCCAGCAGCACGTCCTGGCCGGCAGCCAGCTGCGGTTCCACCGACTGGCGGGCGGTGCCCTTCCAGTCGCCGTGCACCCAGGCATGCTCGAAGAAGTCGCCGGCAGCGATCATCTGCTCGAACTTCTCGGCACTGACGAAGTGGTAGTGCTGGCCGTTCACTTCACCCGGGCGCATCGCGCGCGAAGTGAAGGAGATCGACAGGGCGATCTGCGGATCACGCGCCAGGGTGGCATTGACGATGCTGCTCTTGCCGGCACCGGAGGGGGCGGCAACGATGTACAGCGTGCCGCGCGCAACGGCGTCCGACGGCTTCGACGGGGCGCTCATGCGCGGAACCCAACTGGTTGATTTCGCAAAATTTTTCCTCAGTGTTCCAGATCCGGCGCGGAGGATCGCGCCAGGACGGCGGGGGCTGCGCGGAACATCCTGGAACCAGGCCCGGCAGACGGCTCCCCGGGGTGCGGGCACGCAACTTTAGCAGAGGCGCCCCTTTCCGCGCCCGGCCAGCAGGGTGCAGGGCCTTGTGCCACATGGGCGTGCGGGGGCCTGTGCTATAACCGGGCCGTACCCACCGACAGCCCGGAGGCCTGCGCCTCCTCGCCATCCCAGGAGAACGGCATGCCCTCGATGAGCCGCCGCCAGTTCCTGAAAGTGACCGGGACAACCCTGGTCGGCTCCAGTCTGGCATTGATGGGCTTCGCGCCCGGCATCGCGCTCGCGGAGGTCAGGCAGTACAAGCTGACCCGCGCGACCGAGACCCGCAACACCTGTACGTACTGTTCGGTGGCCTGCGGCATCCTGATGTACAGCCTCGGCGATGGCGCCAAGAACGCCGAGCCGAGCATCTTCCATATCGAGGGCGACCCGGACCATCCGGTCAACCGCGGCACGCTGTGCCCGAAGGGTGCCGGCCTGGCCGACATCATCCACAGCAAGTCGCGCCTGCTCTACCCCGAGTACCGCGCGCCGGGCTCGAACGAGTGGAAGCGGCTGAGCTGGGACGATGCGCTGGACCGCATCGCCCGGCTGATGAAGGAAGACCGCGATGCCAACTTCGTGCAGAAGAACGAGGCCGGGCAGACGGTCAACCGCTGGCTGACCACCGGCATGCTGGCCGCCTCGGCCACCAGCAATGAAACCGCGGTGCTGACCCACAAGGTCGTGCGCTCGCTTGGCATGTTGGCATTCGACAACCAGGCACGTGTCTGACACGGCCCGACGGTGGCAGGTCTTGCCCCGACGCTAGGCCGTGGTGCGATGACGAATCACTGGGTCGACATCAAGAATGCCGACCTGGTGCTGATCATGGGTGGCAATGCCGCCGAGGCACACCCGTGCGGTTTCAAATGGGTGACCGAGGCCAAGGCCCACAACAAGGCACGCCTGATCGTGGTCGATCCGCGTTTCAACCGCTCGGCCGCGGTGGCCGACGTATACGCGCCGATCCGCACCGGCACCGACATCGTGTTCCTGGGCGGCCTGATCAACTATCTGTTGACAGAAGACCGCATCCAGCACGAGTACGTGCTGAACTACACCGACATGTCGTTCCTGGTGAAGGACGAGTTCGCCTTCAAGGACGGCCTGTATTCGGGCTACAACGAGGAGAAGCGCAGCTACGACCGTTCCAGCTGGGACTACGTGTACGGCGATGACGGTTTCGTGCGCAGCGACCCGACGCTGAAGGACCCGCGCTGCGTCTACACCCTGCTCAAGCAGCACTACGCGCGCTACACCGTGGAGATGGTCGAACGTATCTGCGGCACGCCGGCCGACAGCATCCGCCAGGTCTGGGACATGATCGCGTCCACCGCCGGCAAGGACAAGGCGATGACCATCCTGTACGCGCTGGGCTGGACGCAGCACTCGGTGGGCGCACAGAACGTGCGTGCCGGCACCATGGTGCAGCTGCTGCTGGGCAACATCGGCGTGGCCGGCGGTGGGATGAACGCGCTGCGCGGGCATTCCAACATCCAGGGCCTGACCGACATCGGCCTGATGTCCGACCTGCTGCCCGGCTACCTGACCCTGCCGAAGCAGGACGAGCAGGACTACGACGCCTACATCGCCAAGCGCACGCAGAAGCCCCTGCGCGCCAACCAGATGTCGTTCTGGCAGAACTACCCGAAGTTCCACGTCAGCCTGATGAAGTCGTGGTGGGGCGACGCCGCCACCGCCGACAACAACTGGTGCTTCGACCATCTGCCCAAGCTCGACAAACCGTACGACATGCTGCAGGCGTACGAGCTGATGAACGAAGGCAAGATCCACGGCTACATCTGCCAGGGCTTCAATCCGCTGGCCTCGGCGCCGAACAAGGGCAAGCTGATCAGCGCGTTCTCCAAGCTCAAGTTCATGGTCAGCATGGACCCGCTGGAAACCGAGACCATCGCGTTCTGGCAGAACCACGGCGCGTTGAACGACGTCGACCCGGGCACGATCCAGACCGAAGTGTTCCGCCTGCCGACCACCTCGTTCGCCGAGGAAAACGGCGCGGTGGTGAATTCCTCGCGCTGGCTGCAGTGGCACTGGAAGGGGGCCAATCCGCCGGGCGAAGCGCGCAGCGACATCGAGATCATGTCCGAACTGTTCCATCGCATCAAAGCGATGTACGAAAAGGACGGTGGTGCGTGGTGGGAGCCAGTGCGCGACCTGGCCTGGAAGTATTCCAACCCGGAACTGCCGACGCCGGAAGAACTGGCGATGGAGTACAACGGCAAGGCGCTGGTGGACGTGTTCGATCCGAAGGACCCGACCAAGCTGGTGCGCAAGGCCGGCGAGCAGCTGGCCGCGTTCGGCGACCTGCGCGACGACGGCAGCACCGCCTCCGGCTGCTGGATCTACATCGGTGCCTGGGGCCCGACCGGCAACATGATGGCGCGGCGTGACAACAGCGACCCCACCGGCATCGGCAACACGCTGGGCTGGGCCTGGGCGTGGCCGGCCAATCGCCGCGTGATGTACAACCGCGCCTCGTGCGACGTGGCCGGCCAGCCGTTCGATCCGCGGCGCACACTGCTCGCCTGGAACGGCAGGAACTGGGGCAGCGTGGACGTGCCGGACTTCAAGGCCGACGAAGATCCCGCCGGCGGCATGGGTCCGTTCATCATGAACCCGGAAGGCATTGCCCGCTTCTTCGCCAAGGCAGGCATGGCCGAGGGCCCGTTCCCGGAGCACTACGAACCTTTCGATACACCGCTGCGCAGCAACCCGCTCAGCCCTGGCCAGGCACTGACGCTGAACAACCCGGCGGCCCGTGTGTTCGACAGCGATCGTGCACAGATCGGTTCGCCGGATGAGTTCCCGCATGTGGCCACCACTTACCGGTTGACCGAGCATTTCCACTTCTGGACCAAGCACGGCAAGCTCAACGCCATCATCCAGCCCGAGCAGTTCGTCGAAATCGGCGCGGCATTGGCCGACGAGCTGGGCATCAACAACGGCAGCCGCGTGCGGGTCAGTTCCAAGCGCGGCCACATCGAAGCGGTGGCGATGGTGACCAAGCGCATCAAGGCCCTGCAGATTGATGGCAAAACCGTGCACCAGGTGGGCGTGCCGATCCACTGGGGCTTCCTCGGTGCGGCCAAGCCCGGATACATCGCCAATACGCTGACCAACGCCATCGGTGACGGCAACTCGCAGACGCCCGAATCGAAGTGCATCCTGGTCAAGGTCGAGAAGGTGTAGGAGACACGCCATGTCACTGCAATCGCTGGATATCATCCGCCGCTCGGCCACCACCACGCCCTCGCCGGAGGCACGTGGTGCGCACACCGGCCAGGTCGCCAAGCTGATCGATGTGAGCAAGTGCATCGGCTGCAAGGCCTGCCAGGTCGCCTGCATGGAGTGGAACGACCTGCGCGACGAGGTCGGCAGCTGCGTTGGCAGCTATGACAACCCGCCCGACCTGAGCGACCAGTCGTGGACGGTGATGAAGTTCCGCGAGTACGAGGACGAGAAAGGCAAGCTGGAGTGGCTGATCCGCAAGGAAGGCTGCATGCACTGCGCCGACCCGGGATGCCTGAAGGCCTGCCCGTCACCGGGTGCGATCATCCAGTACGCCAACGGTATCGTCGACTTCCAGGAAGAGAACTGCATCGGCTGCGGCTACTGCGTGACCGGCTGCCCGTTCGACGTGCCGCGCATTTCCAAGAAGGACCACAAGGCCTACAAGTGCACGCTGTGTTCGGACAGGGTGGCGGTGGGCCAGGAACCGGCCTGCGTGAAGACCTGCCCGACCGGTGCGATCACCTTCGGCAGCAAGCAGGCGATGACCGAGCATGCCGCGGGGCGCGTGGAAGACCTGAAATCGCGTGGCTACGAAAACGCTGGCCTGTACGACCCGCAGGGCGTCGGCGGAACCCACGTGATGTATGTGCTGCAGCACGTGGACAAGCCCGAGCTGTACGCCGACCTGCCCAAGGACCCGCGCATCAGCCCGATGGTGGAGGTGTGGAAGGGCGTGGCCAAGCCGCTGGGCGTTCTGGCGATCGCCGCCACCGCCTTCGCCGGCTTCCTGCATTACATCGGCATCGGCCGCAACACGGTGAACGATGAGGAAGAAGAAGAGGCCGAGCACGAGGCGAAGAAGATCGAAGAGGAGCAGCGGCCATGAAGTACGCCCCGCACCCGCGGCAGATCGTGCGCTACCGCGCACCGACCCGCATCAACCACTGGATCGTGGCGATCTGCTTCGTGCTGACCGCGCTGTCCGGGCTGGCCTTGTTCCACCCTGCCCTGTTCCCGCTGACCCAGCTGTTCGGCGGCGGGCCGTGGACGCGCATCCTGCACCCGTTCATCGGCCTGGCGATGGTGGTGGGCTTCGCCTTGCTGGCGTTCCGCATGTGGCGCGACAACCTGCCGACCGCCGACGACGGCAAGTGGATGCGTGGCATGCGCGATGTGCTGCGCAACGAGGACGAGAAGCTGCCGCCGGTGGGGCGCTTCAATGCCGGCCAGAAGCTGCTGTTCTGGGCCATCATCGGTTGCCTGTCGGCGCTGCTGCTGACCGGCTTCGTGATCTGGCGGCAGTACTTCAGCCACTTCTTCCCGATCGGGGTGATCCGCTTCTCGGTACTTGCCCATGCGCTGTTCGGCTGGGTGCTGGTATGCGCGATCGTGGTGCACATCTACGCGGCGATCTGGATCAAGGGCTCGGTGCGGGCGATGACCCAGGGCAAGGTGACCTATGGGTGGGCGTACAAGCACCACCGGCAGTGGTTCCGGGACATCCTGCGCGGGCGGCGGGGAGAGGGTTGACGACAGGGCCTGCGGCCCTGCACCCGCAAAATCAACGTCAACGTCAACGGCAAAAGCGGGTTTCCTGGGGATGGCGGGGTGGGTCCGTTTGCGGGGGCCGCTGCAAGTACGTCCATGTAAGCTCGGTCGCCGCATCCATGCGGCTCACGCCCCCGCAACCGGACCCACCCCGCCTTCGACAGTTTCCTGCGATCTGTCGGGACGGCGTTC
Organism: Stenotrophomonas sp. CCNWLW162; assembly: GCF_037203745.1. NCBI lineage: Bacteria > Pseudomonadati > Pseudomonadota > Gammaproteobacteria > Lysobacterales > Lysobacteraceae > Stenotrophomonas > Stenotrophomonas sp. CCNWLW162. Next base: position 227,938 of record NZ_JBBCBL010000005.1, read on the forward strand.
TGCGTTGCTCTTGGTGGGTGTCGACCTTGGTCGACACGATGAACACGGCAACGACCGATGGGGTCAGATCCGTTTTCCTCTGGAAAACGGATCTGACCCATCCTTTCAAATGGCCGGCAGCACGCTGGACGCCAGCGCCGACAACGGCGAGGATGGAGGCTGGTTCTTCCGGCTGGCCCTGCATGGCGCAACGCATCCTTGAACCCGGTGAAATCGAGACGCTGGCCTCGCGCGATGTTCCGCGCATCATCCTGCCCGATGCTGCGTCCCTGTTCGCCGATCGCGCGGCCCGCCTCCGCAGCCTGGCCACGCACAGTGCCATCGGCGGTTACCTGCAGTTGCTGGCGGCGTTGGCCGATGCGCAGCAGGCGCTGCTGGATGAATTGACGCCGCAGCAACGTGAAGCGCTGCAGGTGCAGGCCCGCGCGCAACAGTCGAGCGCTGCGGCCGGCGCCGGCATGCCGCTGCGTCCCGCCAACACTCTCCATCTCGACGACCGCTGGCACGGTTGGTTGCGCACGCTATGCCAACACTGTGCCGATGAAGCCGGCCTGCCCGCGGAAACCCGCCAGGAACTGCAACGCGTTGCCGCTGCGGATGACGCGTGGCTGGATGCGCAGGCTCACGCAGTGCTGGAGCGGGACGATGCACCGTCGCTGGATGCGGTGGCTGCGCTGCTGGTGATGACGGCGCTGCAGGTGTACTGGGCGGTATTGGCCGAGAGCTTCCGCCCGGCCGATCTGAAGCCGCTGGCCGATGCACCCGGGGTGTGCCCGTTGTGCGGCACCCTGCCGGTGGTGAGCGTGGTGCAGGCACGCCCACCCTATGCGTCCTATCGCTACCTGTCGTGCGCGTTGTGCGCCTGCCAGTGGCATTACGTGCGCGTGCAGTGCAGTCAATGCGGCACCGCCGGCAAAGACATCGCCTACCGTGCCTTGGCCGATGTGGATGGCGATGCCGGCCACGCCGTGCGCGAGAGTGCGGTGCGTGCCGAGACCTGCGACCACTGCCACAGCTACCGCAAGATCCTGTACCTGGAAAAAGACCCGATGCTGGAGCCGGTGGCCGACGATCTGGGCACCCTCGCACTGGACCTGCTGCTGGGCGAGGAAGGCTACGCGCGTGCCAGCCAGAACCCGCTGCTGTGGCAGGCCGACGGCGACTGACCGATGCCACGCACGCCTCCTGCTCCAGCATCAGCCGCTGCCCTGCCCTCGCTGGATCGGCTGCTGCGACTGCCGGCGTTGTCCGATCTGATTGAAGGCCACGGGCGCAGTCGCATCACCCAGCTGCTGCGCGTGCATCTGCAGGCGCTGCGTGAGCGCATCGGTGCCGCACAGCTCTCGGTCGAGGCACTTCAGCAGGCCATTGACGGCCCGGCGCTGGTCGCCGCACTCAACGCAGCGCTCGCCGGCGATGCACGCTTGGACCTGCAGCCGATGTACAACCTGACCGGCACCGTGCTGCACACCAATCTGGGCCGCGCCCTGCTGCCCGAGACTGCGGTACAGGCGGTGGCGCGTGCGATGACCGCACCGGTCGATCTGGAATTCGACATCAGCCGGGGCCGCCGCGGCGACCGCGATGCACGGGTGCAGGCGCTTGTCTGCGAATTGACCGGCGCCGAAGCCGCAACCGTGGTCAACAACAATGCGGCAGCGGTCCTGCTGCTGCTCAACAGCCTGGCCAACCGGCGCGACGTGGTGGTGTCGCGCGGCGAACTGGTGGAGATCGGCGGTGCCTTCCGCATTCCCGATGTGATGCGCAGCGCCGGCGCGCGGTTGCTGGAAGTGGGTACCACCAACCGCACTCATCCGGCCGACTTCGCCAACGCCATCGGCGCGCGCACTGCGCTGCTGATGGAGGTTCACGCCAGCAACTACGCGATCACCGGCTTCACCGCCAAGGTCGAGACCGCGAAGATGGCGGCGATCGCGCACGAGCATGGCCTGCCGCTGGTGGTGGACCTGGGCAGCGGCAGCCTGTGCGATCTGGCCCTGTTCGGCCTGCCGCACGAGCCGACCGTGCAGGAAACGCTGGCGGCCGGCGCCGACCTGGTTTCGTTCAGCGGCGACAAGCTGCTGGGCGGACCGCAGGCCGGCATCATCGCCGGCCGCGCCGATCTGATCGCACGGATCAACCGCAACCCACTGAAGCGCGCACTGCGCATGGACAAGATGGGGCTGGCCGCGCTGGAAGCGGTACTGGCCCTGTACCGCGAGCCGGAGCTGCTGGCGCACAGGCTGCCGACCCTGCGCACCCTGTCTCGCACGCAGGACGACATCGATGCGCAGGCACAGCGCCTGCTGCAACCGATGCGCGACGGGCTGGCCTCGGAGCACAGCCTTGAACGCGCGGCGATGCACAGCCAGATCGGCAGCGGTGCGCAACCGCAGGCACAGCTGGCCAGTGCCGGACTGCGCGTCACCAGTACACGCCGTGGCGGACTGGATCGCCTGGCCAAGCGCCTGCGCCAGCTGCCACAGCCGGTACTGGGCCGCATCGCAGATGACGCATTGTGGCTGGACCTGCGCTGTCTCGAGCCTGCTGACGAAGCCGCCTTCCTCGCGCAATGGAGCACGCTGCAGGCATGATCGTCGGCACCGCCGGGCATATCGACCATGGCAAGACCAGCCTGGTGCGGGCGCTGACCGGCATCGAGACCGACCGCCTGCAGGAAGAGCGCACGCGCGGCATATCGATTGAGCTGGGCTACGCCTATGTGCCCGTTGAAGCCGCCGCCGGACAAGGACCAGCAGCCACGCTTGGCTTCGTCGATGTGCCCGGCCACGAGCGCTTCGTACACGCCATGGTGGCCGGCGCCACCGGCATCGACGTCGCGTTGCTGGTAATTGCCGCCGACGACGGTGTGATGCCGCAGACCCGCGAACATCTGGCGATCCTGCAGCTGTTGGGCGTAGACCGTGGCGCGGTGGCGCTGACCAAGATCGACCGCGTGGATGCCGCACGCCTCGCTCAGGTCGAAATCGAGATCGCTGCATTGCTGGCCGGCAGGCCGCTGCAGGACGCTCCCATGTTCGCCTGCAACAGCACGTCACCTGAAGACGCAGGCGTCAGCGCGCTGCGTACCCGACTGCACGCATGGGCCGCGGATGGTGCCAGCATGCGCCAGGCCGGGCTGCGCAGCGAACTGTTCCGCATGCCGGTGGATCGCGTGTTCTCGCTGGCCGGCCACGGCACGCTGGTGACCGGCGCAGTACATGGCGGCGTGGCTACTGTTGGCGAACATCTGCAGCTGATGCCGGCCGCCACTGAAGTTCGCGTGCGCAGCATCCACGCGCAGAACCAGGCCAGCGAACAGGCAGTGGCTGGGCAGCGCTGCGCGCTGAACCTCGCAGCCATCGCCCGCGACGACATCACGCGCGGCGACTGGATCGCCGACCCGCGCGCGCTGCTGGCCACCACCCGTGTCGATGTGCGCCTGCGGCTTTCCGCGCGGGAAGCGCCTCTGCGCGACTGGGCGCCACTGCATATCCACTGGGGCACGATGCACCGGCAGGCCCACGTGGTGCTGCTGGAGGACCATGACCACGGCGATGGTCAGTTGGTGCAGCTGGTGTTCGACGCACCAGTCTGCGCGATGTGCGGCGACCGCTTCATTGCCCGCGATTCGGCCGCGACCCGTACCCTGGGCGGTGGTGTCGTGCTCGATCCAGATCCCCCGCAGCGGCGTCGGCGCAGCCCGGCGCGGCTCGCGTGGCTGGGTGCGCTGGAGCAACTGGCGGCCGCCGCTGGAGTTGGCCCGCTGCTGCAGCAGGCACCCGCCGGCATTCCCCTCGGCGCCCTGCAGCGCTACTGCCGGCGTGCCGCCGACCGGATCGACCTGCCCGACGACGCGCGCCGCATCACTACCCGCGAAGACACGGTGATCATTCTTGCCCCGCACTGGCAGGCGCTGCGCGAACAGGTGCTCACCTCGCTGCGCGGCTGGCATGAGCGCCGCCCCGACGAACCCGGCGTCGACAGTGGACGCCTGCAGCGCAGCACCCTGCCTGCGCTGGCAACCAGCCTGTGGAACGCCCTGCTGCAGGACCTGCTCGACGATGGCAGCGTGCAGCGCGCGGGTGCATGGTGGCGCTTGCCCGGCCACGATCACGCACCGCCGGAACGCGAACGCCTGCTGCTCGAACGCGTGCTGCCGCAACTGCACGCGGGCGGTTTCGATCCGCCGTGGGTACGTACCCTGGCGGCCGACATCGGCCTGCCCGAGGATGAGGTCCGCGCGGTCCTGCGCCGCGCTGCCGCGCGTGGTGAACTGTTCCAGGTGGTGCCCGACCTGTTCTATGCACCGGCCCGCATCGCCGAGCTGGCCGCGATCGTCGCGCAGCTGTCACAGGCCAGCGGCACGGTGGATGCGGCGGCGTTCCGCGATGCCATCGGCCTCGGCCGCAAGCGCAGCATCCAGATCTTGGAGTTCTTCAATCGCGTTGGCTACACTCGACGCGTCGGTGACCAGCATCGGCCGCGCGGCGACCTGCAGTGGAATGCAGCCCGCGACTGAGCCCACCGGCATTGCCGTACTTTCGGAAGGCATGCGCATCCGGGCATGCGGCTGGGCTTCAAACCCAGTAGGGGGCGTCGATCGTTCCCTGGTAGGTTCGACTCCTGCTGCCTTCCGCCATTCGTGTTTCCGCAGGAGATGTCGGCATGGCCACGCACGTGCAGTTCCCCGCTCCTTCAACGGCCGATGCCCCGCAACGACTGACGTCTCTCGCGCATGGCGGTGGCTGCGGCTGCAAGATCGCGCCAGGCGTGCTGACCGAACTGTTGCGCGGGGTTCCCGCACTTCCCGCACCGGCCGAACTGCTGGTCGGCCGCGAGACCAGCGATGATGCCGCGGTGTACCGCCTGGATGACCATCAGGCGATCGTCGCCACCACCGACTTCTTCATGCCGATTGTCGACGACCCGTTCGACTTCGGTCGCATCGCTGCCACCAACGCATTGTCGGATCTGTACGCAATGGGCGCGCGGCCGCTGTTCGCGCTGGCCATCGTCGGCATGCCGATCAATACCCTGCCGCAGGACACCATCCGCGGCATCCTGCAGGGCGGCGAACGCGCCTGCGCCGACGCAGGCATCGTGGTCGCTGGTGGCCACAGCATCGATTCGGTGGAACCCATCTATGGCCTGGCCGCGATCGGCGTGCTCGATCCGCAACGACTCAAGCGCAATGCCGATGCCCGCGCCGGTGACGTGCTGGTGCTGGGCAAGCCGTTGGGCGTGGGCGTGTATTCGTCGGCACTGAAGAAGGAAGTGCTGGATGCCGAGGGCTACCGGCAGATGATCGAGTCGACCACCCGCCTGAACGCCGTGGGCGTGCCGATGGCCGCGCTGGACGGCGTGCATGCCATGACCGACGTCACCGGCTTCGGCCTGCTCGGCCACCTGCTGGAAGTGTGCCGCGCCAGTGGTGTCGCTGCCGAGGTGGACAGTGCACGGGTGCCGCTGCTGCCGCAGACCCTGGACCTGCTGCAACGTGGCTGCGTAACCGGCGCCTCCAACCGCAACTGGGCCTCGTATGGCGCCGAGGTGCGCTTCGCCGAGGGCTTGCCCGCCCATTGGCAGCCGCTGCTGACCGACCCGCAGACCAGCGGCGGCCTGCTGGTGTCCTGTGCCCCAGAAGCGGTGGATGCGGTGCTGGCCTGCTTCCGCGATGCGGGGTTCGGCCAGGCGGCCGTGGTGGGGCGGTTGAGTGCGGGAACACCGGGTGTCAGCGTGCGCTGATGCGCTGAAACGACAAGGGCGCCCGAAGGCGCCCCTGCTGTATCACTGGATGCAACATCACTCGATGTTCTGCACCTGTTCGCGGATCTGGTCGATCAGCACCTTCAGCTCCACCGCCGCATTGGACGTACGGCTGTCCACCGACTTGGACCCCAGCGTATTGGCTTCGCGATTGAACTCCTGCAGCAGGAAGTCCAGGCGGCGGCCGACCGGCTCGCGCTGCTTGAGCACGCGGCGGATCTCGACAATGTGGCTGCCCAGCCGGTCCAGTTCTTCATCCACGTCCAGCTTCTGCAGCCACAGCACCAGTTCCTGCTCGGCACGACCCGGGTCGACCGGGTGCGGCAGGTCGGCCAGTCGGGCGGCCAGCTTGGCGCGCTGGCCGTCGCGAATGGCCGGAATCAGGGTGCGCACTTCCGTTGCAATGCGCTCGATGCCGTCCACGCGCTCGCTGATGGCCGCGGACAACTTGCTGCCTTCACGCTCGCGGGCCTCGACGAAGCCGTCCAGCACCTGGTCCAGCAGGGCCAGTGCCTCTGCCTGCAGGGCAGCGGCATCGGTGGCCTCGCCACGGGTGACGCCCGGCAGCTGCAGCAGATCGGTAAAGCTGACCTGCAGGTTGGGGAAATCGGAGGTCAGGCGGTGCGCCAGGCGACCCAGCTGGCCCAGCAGGGCCTCGTCCACCTGCAGGTTGGCGGCGGCTTCCGGCGCGCGCAGGCGCATCACCAGATCCAGCTTGCCGCGGCTCAGGCGCGCGGCAATGCGCTCGCGCAGCTGCGGTTCCAGCGCCCGCAGTTCATCGGGCAGGCGCGTACCAACCTCCAGGAAGCGGTGGTTGACCGAGCGCAGCTCGCAGCCCAGCGTGCCCCACGGGGTGACCCGCTCGCCGCCGGCGTAGGCGGTCATGCTTCGAATCATGGATTGTGTCCGGTGCGTGCAAAGGGGGAATGGTACCCTAGCGCCCTCACCAGAGCCCCCTTGCCCGCCCCGTGAAGGCCGCGGGCGTGGCGGCGTACTCCCTCGCCATTACGGAACCCGCACCATGTCCGATTCCCGCCCCAGCGGCCGCCAGCCCGACCAGCTCCGCCCGGTCGTCATCCAACGCGGCTTCACCCGCCACGCCGAAGGTTCGGTGCTGGTGTGCTTCGGTGAAACCCGCGTGCTGTGCACCGCCAGCGTCGAGAACCGCGTGCCGGGCTTCCTGCGTGGCAAGGGCGAAGGCTGGGTCACCGCCGAATACGGCATGCTGCCGCGCGCCACCCACACCCGCAGTGACCGTGAAGCGGCCCGTGGCAAGCAGGGCGGCCGCACGCTGGAGATCCAGCGCCTGATCGGCCGCAGCCTGCGCGCCTGCGTGGACCGCAACGCGCTGGGCGAACGCACCATCACCCTGGATTGCGATGTGCTGCAGGCCGATGGCGGCACCCGCACCGCCGCCATCACCGGCGCCTACGTGGCCCTGGTCGATGCGGTGAACGTGCTGATGAAGCGCGGCGACATCAAGCGCAACCCGATCCTGGGCGCGGTGGCCGCCGTGTCGGTGGGCGTCTACCGCGGCACCCCGGTGCTGGACCTGGACTACGCTGAAGACAGCGACTGCGACACCGACATGAACGTGGTGATGAACGACGGTGGTGGCTTCATCGAACTGCAGGGCACCGCCGAAGGCCATGCCTTCCGTCGCGATGAACTGGATGCGCTGCTGGGCCTGGCCGAAACGGGCGTGCGCGAGCTGCTGGACGCGCAGCAGGCGGCACTGTCGGCATGAAGCGGCGTCTTGCCCTGACCACGCTGGTGGTGGCCGACTACGACGAAGCCATTGCCTGGTACACCGGCAAGCTCGGCTTCGCGCTGCTGGAAGACATCGACCAGGGCCACAAGCGCTGGGTGGTGGTCGGTCCGTCCGACGGCAACGCCGCCGCCCTGCTGCTGGCACGCGCCAGCGATGAGGAACAGCGCAGCCGCATCGGCAACCAGACCGGTGGCCGCGTCGCCTTCTTCCTCAACACCGACGACTTCCACCGCGACCACGCGGCAATGCTGGCCGCTGGTGTCGAGTTCCTGGAAGCGCCGCGCGAAGAACCCTATGCAACGGTGGCGGTGTTCCGCGACCTGTATGGCAACACCTGGGACCTGCTGGAGCCACGTCAATGAAGAAACTGGTACTGGCCAGCCACAACGCCGGCAAACTGGTGGAGATGCAGGAGATCCTCGCCGACCTGCCGCTGCAGATCACCTCGGCCGCCGAGCTGGGCCTGGGCGACGTGGAAGAGACCGGCCTGACCTTCGTCGAGAACGCGCTGCTGAAGGCGCGCGCAGCCTGCGAAGCCACCGGCCTGCCGGCGCTGGCCGATGATTCGGGCCTGATCGTCGATGCCCTCGGCGGTGCACCGGGCCTGTACAGCGCGCGCTATGCCGGCCACCCGACCAACGCCGCAGCCAACAATGCCAAGCTGCTGGAGGCAATGGCGGACATTCCCGATGGCCAGCGCGACGCCCGCTTCTATGCGGTGATCGTGCTGCTGCGTCACGCCACCGACCCGCAGCCGTTGATCTGTGAAGGCCGTTGGGAGGGGCAGATCATCCGCGAACTGCGTGGCACGAATGGTTTCGGCTACAACCCGGTGTTCCTGGATACCACCCACGGCCTGACTGCCGCGGAGATGGAGCCGGCCCTGAAAAACGCCATCAGCCACCGTGCCCTCGCCCTGCAGCAGCTCAAGCAGCAGCTGGCGACCTGGCTTTGACGCCTTACTGATTCCCCAGGGAAGCCGGCCAGCGGCCGGCACTACCGAAGAAACCCATGCCGCACGCCCACGATCACTGCAACCACCTGCCCGGCGAAGCCTGCTCCGCTGACCACGACAGCCCGCCGCGACTGGTGCCGCCGCCGCTGTCGCTGTACGTGCACCTGCCGTGGTGCGTGCGCAAATGCCCGTACTGCGATTTCAATTCGCACCAGGCCAAGGGCGAACTGCCGTTCGACGCCTACATCGACGCACTGCTGCGCGATCTCGACCAGGATCTGCCGCTGGTCTGGGGCCGGGTGGTGCACAGCGTGTTCTTCGGCGGCGGCACGCCCAGCCTGTTCCCGCCGGAAGCGATCGACCGCTTCCTGCAGCAGGCCAGCGCGCGCCTGCGCTTCGCGCCCAATGCCGAAATCACCCTGGAAACCAACCCGGGCACCGCCGAGCATGGCCGCTTCGACCGTTACCGCGCGGCCGGCGTGAACCGCCTCAGCTTCGGCATCCAGAGTTTCGACGATGCGATGCTCAAGCGCCTGGGCCGCATCCATGACAGCGGCGAGGCCGAACGCGCCGTGAAAATGGCGCAGGACGCGGGCTATGACAACTTCAACATCGACCTGATGTACGCGCTGCCGGAACAGACCCTGGCCGGTGCCGAGGCCGACCTGGAACGTGCGTTCGCGCTGCAGCCGGCGCACATCTCGCATTACCAGCTGACGCTGGAACCGAACACGGTGTTCTTCGCACGACCGCCGCAGGGCATTCCCGACGAAGACAACGCCTGGGACATGCAGGAGCACTGCCAGGCGCTGCTGGCGCAGGCCGGCTTCGGCCAGTACGAGGTGAGCGCCTACGCCCGACCCGGCCGGCAGAGTGCGCACAACCTGAACTACTGGCGCTTCGGCGACTATCTCGGCATCGGTGCCGGCGCGCACGGCAAGATCAGCTCCGGTGCAGAGGAACACGTGCTGCGGCGCTGGAAACTCAAGCATCCGCAGGCCTACCTGGACAGCGCGGGCACGCCAGCCTCGTTCGGCGGTGACGAAGTGATCGCACCCGAGCGGCTGCCCTTCGAATACATGCTGAACCTGCTGCGCCTGCATGAAGGCTTTGGCCTGCGCGATTTCGAGTCGCGCACCGGGCTGCCACGCAGCGTGCTCGATGCACCACTGGCCGAGGCCGTGCAGCGCGGCTGGCTGGACGTGACCAATGGCCATGTGCAGCCGACCGAACTGGGCCGGCGCTTCACCAACGATGTGGTGAGCCTGTTCCTGGAGGAATGAGCTTCCTGGAGTAATGGGTAGTGCCGGCCGCTGGCCGGCAATCCGGTAAAGACAGAGTTGCCGGCCAGTGGCCGGCACTACCGTTCATCCGCCGGGCGATGCCTGGCGAACGGGATGCACATTCACCCTAAAGTAGCGCCGACAGCGGCCGACACGGTAGATTCACCAGATCGATCCGCGGGAATCCGGGTACCGCCTGCCGATGTCAGCTGTCTTTTCCATCACCCCTGCCGACAAAGCCCGCCTGGCCGCGAGCGACCTGCCACCGCGGGTGCGCGAACTGCTGGGCGCGTTGATCGGCCTGTGCCGGCAAACGCTGGCCGCGCCGCTGATCCTGACCGTCGAAGCACTGGAGCAGACCCTGCTGCACGACGCCGACCGTGCGCGCAATCCGCAGCAGCAATCTGAACTGATGGCCCAACGCGGCCAGCTGCACACCTTCTCCGGTCACTTCGCCGACCGCATGCTCGATGCCGTTGCCGACGCACTGGCACGCCTGCGCGAGCCGCCCACCGGCGCCACGACCAGCGCGGCTCCGCCACCGCTGCCGGGCATGCTGGGGCTGTCACTGGTAGCCGAGCATGACGTCGACCGCGACCTGCTGCTGACCGAGATGGTGCGGCGGGAAACCCTGCGTTCGACCAACACGCTGAACCTGCTGGGCCAACGCCTGGGCGTGCTGGCCGCAGCGCCGGCTTTCGAAGCCGACACCCTGCCACTGGCGCCGCAGGCGCTGTGCGCGATGGTGCGCAGACTGGCCGAACAGGATGCGCTTGGCGCCGAGGTGCAGCTGGCGCTTTACCGCAGCTTTGAACGGCAGGTGCTGGAGCGGCTGGGCGATGTACTCGACCGCGCCAATGCACTGCTGGCCCAGCACGGCGTGCTGCCGGGGCTGGTCTACACCCCCTATCTGGCGCGTTCCTCGAGCACGCGGCGGATCATCACCCAGTCGGTAGGTGGCGGCCGCACCACGCAGCCTGCCAAACGTGCCGCTGCGCCCCTGACCGGCTGGAACGGTTCGGCCCCTTCGGGCTCCTGGTCGAGCCTGGTACAGGACGCCTTCAACGAGGGCGGCGCTGCCGGCCCCGCCGCCACGCCGGGACTGACCACGTCCACCGGCAGCGCACTGCATGAGCTGTTGCAGCAGGCACGCCATGCCAGCGCCGCACCCGCGGACAGCAATGCCGTACCCAGCGCTGCGGTGGACGCCGTACTCGCGCGCCTGCAGGCCCAGTCCAGTTCCGCCACCGGCGTGGCCAACCTGCAGGCCGCCGTTGTCGCCCAACTGCGCAGCGAACACGGCGCGCAGGCCCAGTTGGGCAGCCATGACCGCGACAACCTCGACCTGCTGCGCATGCTGATGCAGCAGGTGCAGCAGCAACAGCGCCCCGACCCGGTACCCGCCGCCCTGCTGGCGCGCCTGCAGGTACCGCTGGCGCGGGCTGCGATGGCCGACCCGGGCTTCTTCGTACGCGACGAACATCCCGCGCGCGAGCTGCTCAACCAGATCGCCGAAGTCGGTGCCAACTGGCTGGGCGACGATGATGTCGACCCGCAGCTGCTGCAGCGCATGGCGCAGAGCGTGCAGGGCCTGCTTGGACAGGATGCACGCGCGCCGGAAGCCTTCGCCGCTGCCAATGAAGATGTGCAGCAGCACCAGCGTGCCGCCGCGCATCGTGCCGAACTGGCCGAGCGCCGCCACGTGGAAGCCGCACGCGGCAAGGAACGGCTGGAACTGGCCCGGCGCCAGGCCAGCGCCCGCATCGATCAGTGCTGCGATGCGCAGGAGCCACCGCGATTCGTGCAGACCCTGTTGCGCCAGGCCTGGGCCGATGCCCTGACCCTGACCCGGCTGCGCCATGGCGACGACTCGCCGCAGTGGCAGGAGCGCCTGCAGCAGACCCAACGCATCGCCGCGGTGACCGCACAGCCGGTGGGTGCCGCTGCCGGCACCGATACGGTACTGGCCGCCGAGGTCGAAGCGGCCTTGCTGCAGGTTGGTTACCACGCCGAGGAAGCTGCTGCCGTCGCCCGTCGCCTGGCCACGCCCGGTGGTGAGGATGACAGCACCTCGCGTACCGAACTGAGCGCTCGCCTGAAGGCGCGCGCACGCCTGGGTGAACATGCCGGCACGACTGCCGGTACCGCGGCGACCGCACCGCGCAACAGTGCAGAAGAAGCGGCATACCAGCAGCTGTCGACGCTGCCGTTCGGCAGCTGGTTCGATATCGGCAACGACGACGGCACGCTGCGCCGCCAGCGACTGTCCTGGTACAGCCTGCTGACTGGCCACGCGCTGCTGGTCAACGCACGCGGGCAGAAGATCGCCGACACCGACCTGGATACGCTGGCCCGGCAGATCAGCGCTGGCCATGCGCAACTGGTCACCGAGGACAAGGGCCGGCTGGTCGACCGCGCCTGGCAGGCCAGCCTTGGTGCATTGCGCGCACTGGCCGCTGATCGCACGCAGGAGACCCACGCATGAAACCCGTCCCACCGCAGGACACGCGCCGCGCACCGCGCCGCCAAGTCTCGGACCTGGTGCCGGTCACCGACCAGATGCGCGAATGCGTGGTCGGCCGGCTCGGTAATGTCTCCGAGACCGGCATGCTGATGCTGGCCAGCGCCCCGCTGCGCGAAGATGCGCTGTACCAGCTGCGCTTCCCGCTGCCGATGGGTGATGGTCGCCAGGAAGCGATCGACGTCGGCGTGCATCTGCTGTGGAGCGAGCCGGCGCACGCGCCCGGGCAGAGCTGGACCGGCTTCCGCTTCCTGACCCTGTCACGCGAACATCGGCAGCTGCTGCGCCAATGGGTAGGCGAGGACAGCGACGAGGGACCGGTTTCGACGGCCTGAGTGCCGGTTCCGGCACAGCGGTTTTTCGCGGTATGCGGCAGAATCTAGGGCCGTTTTCCGTGTCGAGCCACCGCAATGATCCAGCAAGACCCCGGCGCCCTGTATTCCGACCACCTGGCCGTGCTGTGCCGACGCGCCGAACAGGCGCTGGCCCGCGGCAGCCTCGACCATCTGGTGGTGCCCAGCGGCACCCTGCACTACCAGGTGTTCGACGACCGCGACTACCCGTACGCGGTGAACCCGCAGTTCAAGGCCTGGCTGCCGCTGACCCGCGTGCCCAACAGCTGGATCGTGTTCACCCCCGGCAAGCGCCCGGCGGTGATTTTCCACCAGCCGTTCGATTACTGGCACGTGGTACCGGACGCACCCAGCGGCTGGTGGGTGGAGCACTTCGACATCCACATCATCCGCAAGCCCGAAGAGGCGCTGGCGCTGCTGCCGGCCGACCCGTCGCGCTGCGCGATCCTCGGCGAGCCGCAGAGCGCGCTGGGCAGTTACGTGCCGAACAACCCGGCACCGGTGGTGAACTACCTGGAATGGCACCGCGGCAGCAAGACGCCGTATGAAATCGCGTTGATGCGCCAGGCGCAGGTGCTGGGCGTGCGTGGCCACCGCGCCGCCGAAGCCGCGTTCCGCAACGGCTCCGACGAGTTCAGCATCCACATGGCGTACTGCCAGGCCGTGGGCCAGGATGCCACCGAGCTGCCGTACGGCAACATCGTGGCGCTGAACGAACACGCCGCCGTGCTGCATTACACCGAGCTGGGCCGCAAGGCGCCGCAGCCGCTGCGCAGCTTCCTGATCGATGCCGGCGCCAGCGCGCACGGCTACGCCAGCGACATCACCCGTACCTACGCCGCACACGGCCACGACGAGTTCGCGGCGATGATCGCTGCCGTCGATGCCGCGCAGCAGCAGATGTGCGCGGCGGTGCGCCCGGGCTTCGACTACAAGCAGCTGCACGTGGACGCGCATCTTTCGCTGATGGGCGTGCTGAAGGACTTCGGCGTGATCAAGGTCTCGCCGCAGACCGCACTGGAAACCGGCGTCAGCGCCGCGTTCTTCCCGCACGGCATCGGCCACCTGATCGGCCTGCAGGTACACGACGTGGCCGGTTTCGCGGCCAGCGATGAAGGCGGCCGCATCGAGCGCCCGGCCGGCCACCCGTACCTGCGCCTGACCCGCGTGCTGGAACCGGGCATGGTGGTGACCATCGAACCCGGCCTGTACTTCATCGACATGCTGTTGAATGAAGTAAAGGACGCCGGCCATGGCGATGCGATCAACTGGGAGCGGGTGGACTTCTTCCGTCCGTACGGCGGCATCCGCATCGAAGACGAAGTGCTCTGCACCGAGGGCGAAGCGGACAATCTGACGCGGCCGGAGTTTGCGGCGGCGAACGGCTGAGCCCCTCGTGGTTGGTCGCTGAAATCAAAAGCCGCGCTTGGCGGGGCGGGGTGGGTTCGCGGGGGACGCCATGAATCCATCCCTGGAGGCTTGGCCGCGGCATCCATGCCGCGGACACCCCCGCGCACCCCCCCCCCCCCCCCCCCGAGCAGTTGGAGGGGCCGCCCCCCCCCCGGTAAAAAAAAAAAAAGACAACGAACACAACCGGG
>NZ_JBBCBL010000006.1:0-35258 GCF_037203745.1 Stenotrophomonas sp. CCNWLW162
GGGCGTCCTGCCCAACCCGCCCGAGGCATGCCTCGGGCCCATGCGGCTCACGCCCCCGCAACCGGACCCACCCCGCCCTCGACAGATTTCTGCTGCTGGTGGGTGTCGACCTTGGTCGACACGGTAGATCCACGCCACGCGTGGATGGAAACACCCAGAATCCATCTGGAGAAGAGCCCCCTTTTGTTAAAGGGGGCGCGCCAAAGGCGCGGGGATTAGGAGGAATGCGCGGACCTGAATTGTTGCGTTTTGGGTATCGCCCAGGTGGCGATACCCAAAACGCAACAATTCAGGTATAAGCTGTTCTCCCGATGGAGACAGACACTACACGCTTGGGTCTGATCGAAGCCGGAGCTCCGATTTCTGCTCCGGGCGCCGAAGCATCGCCCAACGCCACGACGCTGCATCGCCCCGGTTCGGTCCGGCTGCTCTCGCTTGATGCCCACGGACGCGTACTGGACTGGATCACCTGGCAGGATGCTGCCTGCCTCTACGCCCGCGAAGCCGTCGCCTGGACACTCGGCGATCCCTGCCTGCACATCCACGGCGGCACCAACCGCTTCAGCGGCCTGCAGAGCGGCATGGACCTGCACCCGATCATCGCCGCCCGCGGTCACGCCCGCTCCCGCGCGATCGATCCCACACCGAACCTGACCAACCCGGCCCTGTTCGCCCGCGACGCCCACCTGTGCATGTACTGCGGCCAGCAGTTCGGTCGCCCCACGCTCACCCGCGACCACGTCATGCCGCTGTCCAAGGGCGGCCTGGACTGCTGGGAAAACGTGGTCACCGCCTGCTTCCACTGCAACTCGCGCAAGAGCGACCGCACGCCCCAGCAGGCCGGCATGCCGCTGCTGGCGGTGCCCTACCGGCCCAGCTGGATCGAGCACCTGATCCTGTCCAACCGCAACATCCTGGCCGACCAGATGGCCTTCCTGAAGGCGCAATTACCCAAGCGGTCAAAACTGAGCACCTGAATCGCCGAAAATGCAACCCTCACCGTCCTGTCACGGACGGCGGCGTTTGCTTGCCCCACCCCCGTTTGAGGGCGAAAATGGGCGTTCAGAACAAGTGCGAACATGATGATCGACTCTGCCCGCTATCCCCGCCTCGCGCGCATCCAGACACCGGATGACCTGCGCACGTTCGACGAATCCGAATTGACGGCGGTCGCCGATGAACTGCGCGCCTACCTGATCGAATCGGTGGGCAAGAGCGGCGGCCACTTCGCCGCCGGCCTGGGCGTGATCGAACTCACCGTGGCCCTGCACTACCTGTACCAGACCCCGGTCGATCAGCTGGTCTGGGATGTCGGTCACCAGACCTATCCGCACAAGATCCTCACCGGTCGCCGCGACGAGATCCATACCGTCAAACAGAAGGACGGCGTCGCGCCTTTCCCGAAGCGCGAGGAAAGCGAGTACGACACCTTCGGCGTCGGCCACTCTTCGACCTCGATCTCGGCCGCGCTCGGCATGGCCATCGCCCGCCAGTCCGAAGGCGACGACCGCAAGGTCGTGGCGGTGATCGGTGACGGCGCGATGACCGCCGGCATGGCGTTCGAGGCGCTGATGCATGCCGGTGGCATGGAGCCCGAGCCGAACTTGCTGGTGATCCTCAACGACAACAACATGTCGATCTCCGAAGCGGTTGGCGGCCTGACCAAGATGCTCGGCCGCGCCACCGGCAGCCGCACGCTCAACGCACTGCGAGAAAGCGGCAAGAAAATCCTGGGCGACAAGAAGAACAATCCCGCGCGCTTCGTGAAGCGCTGGGAAGAACACTGGAAGGGCATGTTCGTGCCGTCCACGATGTTCGAGGAAATGGGCTTCCATTACACCGGCCCGATCGATGGCCACGACCTGCCGGCACTGCTGTCTGCGCTGAAGACCCTGCGCGCCTCCAAGGGTCCGAAGCTGCTGCACGTGATGACCACCAAGGGCAAGGGCTACGAGCCGGCCGAAGGCGACCAGATCGGTTACCACGCAGTGGGTCCGTTCGATCCGGACAAGGGCCTGGTGGCCAAGGCCGGCGCCAAGAAACCGACCTACACCGATGTGTTCAGCGACTGGTTGTGCGATGCCGCCGCCGCCGAGCCGCGCCTGTACGGCATCACCCCGGCGATGCGCGAAGGCTCCGGCCTGGTGCGTTTCAGCAAGGAATACCCGCAGCGCTATTTCGACGTGGCGATCGCCGAGCAGCACGCGGTCACCCTCGCCGCTGGCATGGCCACCCAGGGCGGCAAGCCGGTGGTGGCGATCTATTCCACCTTCCTGCAGCGCGCGTACGACCAGCTGGTGCATGACGTGGCGATCCAGGACCTGGACGTGCTGTTCGCGATCGACCGCGCCGGCGTGGTCGGCCCGGACGGCGCGACCCACGCCGGCAACCTCGACCTGAGCTTCCTGCGCTGCGTGCCGAACCTGGTGGTGATGGCACCGTCCAACGAAGCCGAGTGCCGGCAGATGCTCAGCACCGGCCTGCAGCACCCGGGCCCGGCCGCTGTACGCTATCCGCGTGGTACCGGCACCGGCGTGGCCGCCGGCAACGACCTGTCCACGCTGCCGATCGGCAAGGGCGAGCTGCGCCTGCAGGGCAGCCGTATCGCCCTGCTCGCCTTCGGCAGCACCGTGGCTGCGGCCGAACAGGTCGGCCGCGAACTGGGCCTGAGCGTGGTCAACATGCGCTTCATCAAGCCGCTTGACCGCGAGCTGGTGCTGGCTGTCGCCACCCAGCACGAGGGCCTGGTGACGATCGAAGACAACGTGGTGGCCGGTGGTGCCGGTTCCGGCGTCGGCGAGCTGCTCAATGCCGAGGGCGTGCAGCGCCCGATCCTGCACCTGGGCCTGCCCGACAGCTACCAGCACCACGCCAGCCGCGAGGACCTGCTGGCTGAAGCGGGTATCGATGCCGCCGGCATCCGCGCGGCAGTGCTCAAGCGCTGGCCGCAACTGGTGACCGGTACCCCGCCGCTGAGCGCGGCCGGCTGAGGCCGGCCAGCACCGCCTGGTGGATCCACGCACGGCGTGGGTCTACTGCGGACCGGAATACATCCACGCCATGCGTGGATGGCGGAACCCGGAAAACGCGCCCCAGCCCTCAGCCGTAGCTGACCGCCTCCACGAATGCACCACTGGCCTCCACGCGCACCGCCGCGCGCTGCCCGGTATCGACAAAGTGCAGGCGTGCGAGGGTTTCGGCGAAATCGTAGGCGCGGGCGCCATCACGGAACTCGACCGGCTCCGGCCTGTCCGGGTGCAGCACGCGCCATTGGCGCTGTTCGCATTGCAGGCGGATCAACATGCGGCTCACTCCTTGAGGCAGCGTATCGACGTTGGCGTACGACCGCACCGATACCGGCACGGACTGTCGTTGCAGATCAGGGACACCCGAAGACTCCCTGATCGCAGAAGATACGTTGTTCAAAATGTGAGCTGTATCAGATTATTCTGATTTTCGAGGGGGACGCTCAGTTCACCTGGAACTGGCCCCGGCAACCATTGCTGACCCAGATGCCGCGACGGTCCCAGCCCCAGGTCTGGCCTTCGATGCAGGCGCTGCGCGAATCCTGGCGGACCATGCGCACGCCACGGCGGATGCGGGCTTCGCAGTACTCCTGGCGGTGGCCGTTGGAATGACAGGTGACGACCTCGCCGCCACCCCAACCGTTGCCGTTGCCCCAACCGCCGCCATTGCCCCAGCCCCCACCGCGGCGGTATTCGCCGACAAACTCGGCACGGCAACCCTGGGTGACCCATATCCCGTAGCGCGATTGGCCCCAGGTCTCACCCTCGACACACGGCGAACCCGACAACTGGCGGATCATCCGGGCCCGGCCTTCCAGACGGCACTCATTGCTGCGGTTCTTGATCGACTCGCAGCGCACGATGCCACTGCCTTGGCGACCGCCATAGCGATCATCGTCATAACCGTAGCCATAGCTCTGCGCCTGTGCGCCACCGGCGGCTGCCAGCATCGGCAACAGGGTGCAGGCCAGGGTGCGCCAGGGGAGTGCCTTGCCCATCGATATCTCCAGATGAATACGATGGCGCAAGCATCAGTGATTCCCGACGCGGCGCACAGGGGGCGCGCAAAGACGGTTCTTTCCCCATTCAAACAACCCAACCGCGGCTGACCGCACCGGCGTCGCCTGGGCGTCATTCGACGATGAGCGCGTCCACGGCATTACCGAGTGCTTCGACCCGCACCCGACTGGGCTGGCCGGTACGACGGTGGTGCTCCAGGGCCAGTGCGGCGGCGGCGTCGAACGCGTCGGCACCGCGCGCATAACGGGCGGCATCAGGCGCGTGCGGGTCCAGCACGGACCAGTGCTGGTGGTTGCATCGGATAGTAATGACCATGAAAGGCTCCCGGGGGTTCGAAGATTCGTCGGCGGGCCCTACCGCCAGTGTCCCGTCAGGCTAGCGAGCGCCTCAGGAATGGCCTATCAGATTTGTACGAAAATGCCTCGGGATTCGGTCGGTCACCCCTGCCCTCACATCGCTGAGTCCATTTACCGAATTCATTTCGTGATCCTTGTCACGGAGTCAGCACGGCTTCACACTACTGTCACCAACAGGGGCCCCTTCCACATGCGCACCTTCTTTTTCCAGCAGCGTTCAACGCTTCTTAAGTTCTACTTCGTGGCCAGCTATCTGGTGCTGATCGAGGAACTGATCCGCGCCGTCGTGTAGAGAGCGCTTGCTGAAGGGTTATTTGCGACAGACACTGTCGCTTTAGGCACGGAGCCAGCCCGATGAAAGCACTTCTCCTGATTCCCGTCCTGATGCTCCTGACCGCCTGCGCGAGCCAGGACAAGGCAGCTGCGCGCGCTGACGCGGCAGCGGCCGCGCCGGCCACACCGAGGGTCGGCGGTGACCGCGACGCTCACGGCTGCATCGGCTCGGCCGGCTACCAGTGGTGCGAACACAGCCAGCGCTGCGAGCGTCCGTGGGAACTGGCCAAGGCCCACGGCCTGGCCAATACCGCCGAGGCCATCGATGCCTACTGTGCGAAGCCGGCCAGCCCGGCCCGCAAGTGAGCCGCAGGCGCCATGGCTGAGCTGAGCCCACTGCCGACCCTCGCACCGGGTCGCTATCGCCATTTCAAGGGCGGCGAGTACGAAGTGATCGACATCGTCCGCAGCAGCGAGACGCTGGAGCCACTGGTGCTGTATCGCGCCCTTTATGGCCAGGGCGGCCTGTGGGTGCGGCCGTACCCGATGTTCGTCGAACAGGTGCCCGGCGAACACGGGCCGCAACCCCGCTTCGCTCGGATCGACGATTGACCGGAAGCTGCCGGCCGCGGCCGGCAGCGCGGCGCGGCGCATCTGCAGGCCTGCGCTACAATCGTACCGTCCAGTCGGTTTCTTCCCATCATGTCCGCATCCCCCTCCCGCTCGCGCCGCAAGGCGCCCGACAGCGTGCGCCAGTCACTGCTGCAGGCCACCATTGAAGTGATCGGCCGAGATGGCCTGGCCGCATTGACCGTGCAGGACGTGGCCCACGCCGCCGGTGTCAGCAAGGGCGCGCTGTTCCACCACTTCAGCAGCAAGCAGGCACTGGTCGATGAAGCCATCGGCGCACTCATCGGCGAATTCGAAGCACGCGTGCGCGCCCTGCTGCTGCAGAGCGCACCTGGCCATGGCTGCTTCAGCCGTGCCTATGTGCAGGCCAACTTCGAACACCTGCTGCAGCAGGAAGAAGACAACGACATCGGCCTGACCCTCGGCAATCTGATGGAGCCGGCCCTGCTCGCGCATTGGCGCACCTGGAAGCGCGCCATGCTGGCCGAATTCCCTGACGAGGCCAACGATGCACGGTTGTATGCCGCGCGCTGCGCCGCCGACGGCTACTGGGCTACCGCCTACGGCCGGCCGCTGGACGAAGAAGAGCGCCTCAACGCGCTGGCCATGGCCGAGCAGGCCCTGAAGTTGTGCGACCCGTTGTGAGCCGGAGCCTGCAATGAGCCCTTACGCCTGTCTTGCCGCTGCGATCGTGCTGGAAGTGATCGCCACCTCGCTGTTGAAGGCGTCCGATGGCATGAGCCGCCTGGCACCGACACTGGGCGCATTGGTCGGTTACGGCCTGTGCTTCTATCTGCTGTCAGTGACGATGAAGTCGATCCCCACCGGCATCGCCTATGCGATCTGGTCCGGTGTCGGCATCGTGCTGATCTCGCTGATCGGGCTGGTGGTCTTCAAGCAACGCCTGGATGCACCGGCGCTGATCGGCATCGGGCTGATCTGTGCCGGCGTGCTGGTGATCAACCTGTTCTCGCACAGCAGCGCACACTGAGCACGCTGCTGCGCGGTCAACGCTAGCTGACCTTCTTCGCTACGGTCATGCCGAGCAGGAACAGCACCACGGCGATGATGATGCCAGCCCAGAACAGGAACTTGGCGATGCCGACCGCGGCGCCGGCAATGCCGCCGAAACCGAGCACGCCCGCGATGACGCCGATGATGGCGAAGATGATGGCCCACTTGATCATGTCAATCCTTTCCCCACGGGGACTGCGTACTGGATGATCAGGCTAGGCCGTGGCCGATGCGGCAGTCGTGAACAGGCCGCGTGCGCGGCGTGAATCAGCGCGGCCGGAAGCGCAGCAGCGCCACCGCGAAAGCCAGGAACACGCTGCCCACCAGCCGCTCGAACCAGCGTCGTGCGAAGGGCTTGGCCAACCAGCGGCGCAGGCCATGGCCTCCGGCGGCATACATCACGTACCAGAACAGCTCGCAGGCAGCGAAGGTGGTGACAAGCACGCTGTACTGCAGCGCCTGGCCGCGCGACGGATCGACGAACTGCGGCAGGAACGCCGTTGCGAACAGCAGCAGCTTGGGGTTGCTCAAGCCCACCAGAAGACCGCCACGGAACACCGTCCACGCACCATGTACCGGCATCGTCGGCAGTGCGGCATCGGTCGTCACCGGCGGTGCAGGCCGGCAGCTGTCGCGCCACGCCTTCAGGCCCAGCCACGCCAGGTAGGCCACGCCCAGGTAGCGCAGCACATCGAACAGCATCGGCGAGGAATGCAGCAGCGCACTCAGGCCGGCCGCGGACGCTGCCAGCACCAGCAGCATCGCCAGCAGGCAACCGGCCATCGCCGGCACGCTGCCGCGGAAGCCGAGCCCGACGCTGCGGCCAAGGATATGCAGCATGTTCGGCCCAGGCGTACCGCACAGCACAAAGACCGTGGCCAGGAACCACCACCAGGTATGCAGGGCCATTTCTTCAGTCGCTCCAGGAAACCCCGCCAGCTTAAGCGGTTGCCACCATCAGCGGCACATACAGCGCGGCGTGGATACAAGGGTTACAGATCCCGGCCATCGGCACCCGGACGCCATCTGTGCTGCAATGACGGCCCCTGGCATGGAGCTGCGCATGAAAACCCTGGGCCTGATCGGCGGTATGAGCTGGGAAAGCTCGGCGCAGTACTACCGTCTCATCAACGAGGAGGTGCGGCAGCGCCTGGGAGGCGCGCATTCGGCGCAGCTGCTGCTGTGGTCGGTGGATTTCGCCGGCATCAAGCAGCTGCAGCACGACGGAGACTGGGATGCACTGGGCGACCACATGGTCGACGCCGCACGGCGGCTGCAGGCCGGCGGTGCTGACCTGCTGCTGATCTGCACCAACACGATGCACAAGCTGACCGACCGTATCGAGGCCGCCTGCCCGCTGCCGCTGCTGCATATCGCCGACCCGACCGCATCTGCCATCGTGCAGTCGGGCATACGCAGGGTGGGCCTGCTGGGCACCGCCTTCACCATGGAACAGGACTTCTACCGCGGCCGGCTGCAGGATCGCTTCGGCCTGGAGGTACTGGTCCCCGATGCCGATGATCGTCGCAGCGTGCACGACATCATCTACCAGGAACTGATCGCCGGCGTGGTCAGTGATCGCTCGCGACAGGTCTATGTCGACGTGATCGCACGCCTGGTCGAGCGCGGTGCCGAAGCGATCATCCTCGGTTGCACCGAGATCATGCTGCTGGTGCGAACGGAGGACAGCGCCGTGCCGCTGTTCGATACCACCACCCTGCATGCGCTGGCCGCGGTGGACGCGGCACTGGCCTGAACCGATACCGGACAGGGCCCGGAATCAGTCCGCGCCCTGCACTTCCAGCGCGGTGATGAGCCAATCGACCACCGCCTGCGAATCACACAGGAAGAAGATGGCATCGCCGGAGCGCGCTTCGGTAAGCAGCCGATAGACGGTGATCGCCACCGCCGATTGGTTGGCGATGAACACTTCCGGACTGCGCGGTCCTTCGCTGTGGCCGGCCTCGGCGTGCAACGCCTTGCGCGCAGCCACGGTGGCAGCCGGGTCTGCGCTGCGGGTCAGTTCCGGCCCGCGCAGGCCCCAGGCGATGAACACATGCTTGCCCTTGAACGTGGTGTCCAGGACCCGCACCTCGGCGCCGCCTGCGTCGGCCGAGCGATGAATGACGGTACTGCTGATCAACGCAACCCCCTGTGGTCGTCGTGGTCCGCGCATCGTCCTCCGCAGGCCGCCCGCACGCCAGTGACGACAGCCACAGGCTGTGCCGACAGGCGTGGGAGACATGTAAGAAGGTGTAAGCCGATGCGATCGGATGTGCAGCGATGATACGGGATGTAAGCCCCTGCATGGGCTGGCGCGCACTACTAAATCCCCACTGAGCCATCGCCGGAACGATCCGTTCCGGCAGCCCCGGGCTGGGCCATTCTTGCCACCCGTTCCCCACCCGAGGCTCCATATGACCCATCGCCTGCTGCTGCCGATCGCCGGCACCGCCCTTGCCCTGCTGCTGGCCGCCACCGCCGTGGCCGCCCAGGACTACGACACCGACCACATTCCACCGCTGCGCTGTGAGTCGCAGTTCAACAAGACCCAGCAGTGCCCGATCGAGGGCCGCATGCGCCTGGCAAAGCAGCTCTCGGTCACCCGCTGCGTCGAGGACAGGAACTGGGGCCAGAGCCGTCGCATGCTGTGGGTCACCGATGGCTGCCGCGCCGAGTTCGTTGCCGACGAACAGGGGCGCGGACGCTGGCCCGGGCGCGGCCGGGACCGCGACGATGACGGCGAACGCCTGGTCTGCGAGTCCTATGAAAAGAAGGAAAAGGAATGCCGCATCCGTGTTCGTCGCGACGTGCGCCTGGTCAAACAGAAGTCGGTGACGACCTGCATCGAGGATCGCAACTGGGGCTGGGACCGCCACGGCGTGTGGGTCAGCGACGGCTGCCGGGCCGAGTTCCGGGTGTATTGACTGCCGAGCACGCGCTGGCTGCGGCGGGTAGGCATGCGTGCGGGACAGAGCCGATAGACTATGGCCTGTACATGGCAGGGAGCGCGACATGGAACGATGGTATCTGGCGACGCTGTTGGCGTTGATCCTGCATCAGATCGACGCTGCGTTCTGGCAGGAATGGGCCATGTTCCATGTGCCCGGTGACATCCAGGGCTTCCTGCTGTTCAACCTGCTTGCGATCGGCTTCGTGCTTTGGGGTTATCGCCAGACCCTGCTGGGCACATCGTCCGCGCGCGGCCATGCGCTGGTGTGTGGCGCGCTCGGTATTGGCACGGCGCTGATCCATCTGGCGTTTGCCCTGTTCGGTCGCGATGAATTCCACCTGCCGCTGTCGATCGCCGTCCTGCTCGCCTGCTTTGTGTCGGGCGGCGGCCTGTTGCTGCAGCTGCGCCGGCGATGAACCGGACGTCCTCTTCCCCGCACCTGCGCGACGGCATTCCGCAGGACGCCGATGCCTTGATCGCGCTCGACAGCGTGGCCGCCATCGATCCAAGCCGGGCCATGCAGATCGGCGATTGGCTGGCACGCGGCGGCGTGCAGGTTGCCGAGCAGAACGGCAGGGCCGTCGGCTACCTGGTCATTCATCACCACTTCTTCGGCGAAGCCTTCATCGAAATGCTGATGGTGGCGCACGCACAGCGCGGCCAAGGCATCGGTACCGCACTGCTGCTCCAGGCCATCGCAATGCATGGCCGGCGCAAACTGTTCACCTCGACCAATGCCTCCAACATCGGCATGCAGCGCCTGCTCGCTGCGTCGGGCTTCATCGACAGCGGCATCGTACACGGATTGGACGAAGGCGACCCGGAGCTGATCTACCGCTTCGCGGGTGCATGATCGGCCTCTGCCGCACGCACAAAAAAGCCCACGCATCGCTGCGCAGGCTTCTTGGTTCATCACAGTGGTCGGGACGGCCGGATTCGAACCGACGACCCTCTGCCCCCCAGGCAGATGCGCTACCAGGCTGCGCTACGCCCCGACTGATGCTGCGATGTGCCCGCCAGTGCGGCGGGCCGTGAAGTATAGCGGATTACGATGGAAATGGGGTCAGCGGCGCAGCAACTGCAGCACTTCTTCCAGCTCCATGCGCACCTGCTTGATGATCTGGTTGCTCAATGCCGATTCCTCGCGGGCATCGGGGCCATCCAGACGCAGGCGTGCACCACCGATGGTGTAGCCCTGTTCGTACAGCAGGCTGCGGATCTGCCGCACCATCAGCACGTCGTGGCGCTGATAGTAGCGACGGTTGCCTCGGCGCTTGGCCGGCTCAAGGCTGGGAAACTCGGTTTCCCAGTAGCGCAGGACGTGCGGCTTGACGTCGCACAGCTCGCTGACCTCACCAATGGTGAAGTAGCGCTTGGCCGGGATCGGCGGTAGTTCGCGGTTACTGCCCGGATCCAGCATAAGCTTCCACCCTCTCCTTGAGCTTCTGGCCCGGACGGAAGGTGACCACCGTACGGGCGGAAATCGGAATTTCCTCGCCGGTCTTGGGGTTGCGACCCGGGCGCTGGTTCTTGCGCCGCAGATCGAAATTACCGAAGCCCGACAGCTTCACCTGACGTCCCTGTTCCAATGCTTCACGCAGCACATCGAAAAACGCGTCGACGAATTCCTTGGCTTCCCGCTTGTTCAGACCGACTTCGTCGAACAGCTTTTCCGCCATCTCCGCCTTGGTCAATGCCATTGCCTGCTACCCCCGAGTGCTGCCCGCTCAGCCGCGGATCCGGGCGTGGTGTTCACGCTCGATGGCAGTGACCGCCTCGGCCACCACCGCATCCACGTCGCGGTCCGTCAGAGTGCGCGACTTGTCCTGCAAAATCAAGCCCATAGCGAGACTCTTGAATCCCGGCTCGACGCCCTGGCCGACATAGCGGTCGAACAGGTTCAGGTCGCGCAGCAGCGGCCCAGCGGCCTGGCGGACAGTCGCCGCCAGCTCGGCCCAGGCCACCTGCTCAGGCACCAGGAACGCCAGGTCGCGGCGCACCGCCGGGAAGCGCGACAGCTCGCCGGCACGCGGCAGGCGGCGGGCGGACAGCGGCTCCAGGTCCAGTTCGAAGGCATAGACATCGGCTTCGATGTCCATCGCCCTGGCCAGCCGCGGGTGGACCTGGCCGATCCAGCCGATCGCCACGCCGTCGCGGAACACCTCGGCCGAACGTGCCGGGTGACCGTAGGCACGGTCCGACGGGCGGAACTCCAGTACCGCGCCACTGGCGGCGGCCAGCGATTCCAGGTCGCCCTTCAGGTCATGGAAATCGACCTTGCGGGTCGGCAGGCCCCACTGCACCGCCTGCGCTTCACCGCAGACCGCAGCGGCCACGCGCGGGGTTTCCAGCGGTGCCGGTTGCCCGTCACCGGCCTGCCGGGCGAATACCCGACCAATCTCGAACAGGCGCACGCGGCCCAGCTGGCGGGCAGCGTTGCGACCGAGCGTGGCGACCAGGCCCGGCAGCAGCGACGGGCGCATCACCGCCAGTTCGGCCGACAGCGGGTTGGCCAGCGGCACCAGGTTGTCGCGCAGCTGCCACTGGGTCAGCAGCGCATCGTCGACGAAGGCGAAGTTCACGGTTTCCTGCTGGTCACGGGCGATCAGCTGGCGACGCACGCTCAGCGCGTCCAGCTGGGTCTCGCTCGGCATCGCCACGCGCGAGGCACCGCCCGGCAGCGTGGTCGGAATCTGCTCGTAGCCGTGGATGCGGGCCAGCTCTTCGATCAGGTCTTCCTCGATGGCGATGTCGAAACGGCGGCTCGGCGCCGTGACCTGCCAGCCATCGGCGGTCGCAACGACGTCCATGCCCAGCGCGCGGAGGATGCGTTCGACTTCGGCATCGTCGATGGTGATACCAAGCACGCGGGTGATGCGGGCGCGGCGCAGCACGATCGTCGCCGGCTTCGGCAAGTCGCCGGCGCGCACGGCCTCGGTGACCGCTGCCGGGGTACCGCCGGCCAGGTCCAGCACCAGGCGGGTGGCGTATTCGATGGCGGTGCGCGGCAGTGCCGGGTCGACGCCGCGCTCGAAGCGATGGCCGGCATCGGTGTGCAGACCCAGCTTGCGACCGCGGCCCATGATCGCGGCCGGAGCGAAGTGCGCGGCCTCCAGGAACACGGCGGTGGTGGCGTCGGTGACACGGGTGTCGAAGCCACCCATCAGGCCGGCCAGACCGACCGCACGATCGGCGTCGGTGACCACCAGGAAGCTGTCGTCCAGCGCGGCGTCGCGGCCGTCCAGCAGCTTCAGGCTCTCGCCGGCGCGCGAACGGCGCACGGCAATGCTGCCCTGCAGAGTACCGAGGTCGTAAGCATGCATCGGCTGGCCCAGCTCCAGCATCACGTACTGGGTGATGTCGACCAGCAACGAGACCGGGCGCACGCCACTGCGGCGCAGGCGCTCGGCCATCCACAGCGGAGTCTTGGCGGCGGCGTTGACACCTTCGATGACACGACCGAGGTAGCGCGGCGCCTCGGCGCCGGCATCGAGCTGGATGGCCAACTCACGGCTGCCGACGGCGGGAGTCGCCTCGGCGGTGAAATCCAGCACGTCGCTGCGGGTGGCCGCGGCGACGTCGTAGGCGATACCGCGCAGGCTGAAGCAGTCGGCGCGGTTCGGGGTCAGCTTGATCTCGATGCTGGCGTCCGGCAGGCCCAGGTACTCGACCAGGGTCTGGCCGACCAGCGCGTCGTCCGGCAGTTCCAACAGGCCGGAGGCATCGTTGTCCAGGCCCAGCTCCTTGGCCGAGCACAGCATGCCGTTGGACTCGACGCCGCGCAGCTTGGCCGGCTTGATCTTCAGCTCACCGATCTGCGCACCGACCATCGCCAACGGCGCGACCAGGCCCGGGCGTGCGTTCGGTGCACCGCAGACGATCTGCAGCAGCTCGCCCTGCCCGGCATCGACCCTGCACACCTGCAGGCGGTCGGCCTCCGGGTGGCGCACCGCTTCGACGATGCGTGCCACGACCACGTGATCAAGGCCTTCGCCCAGCGCGGTCACTTCCTCCACTTCCAGGCCGATGGCGGTCAGCACCGCGCTCAGTTCTTCGCGCGATGCGCTGGTCGGGACGTGGCTGCGCAGCCAGTTTTCGGAGAATTTCATGGTGTCACCCTGGTGGGCCCGGCGCATGCGCCTGGGCCTGCGTTGTTGAGTCCGCCGGGCATGGCCCGGCGCTACCTGGTGGTTTACGCGAACTGTTTCAGGAACCGCACGTCGTTCTCGAAGAACGCGCGCAGATCGTTGACGCCGTAGCGCAGCATCGCGAAGCGCTCCACGCCCATGCCGAAGGCGAAGCCGGTGTAGCGCTCCGGATCGATGCCGACATTGCGCAGCACGTTCGGATGAACCATGCCGCAGCCGAGCACTTCCAGCCAGCGGGTGCTGCCATCGGGCTGCTGCCAGGCGATGTCCACTTCCGCGCCCGGTTCAACGAACGGGAAGTAGCTGGGGCGGAAACGCATTTCGAAATCGCGCTCGAAGAACGCGCGTACGAACTCGGCCAGCGTGCCCTTCAGGTCGGCGAAGGTCGAATGCTCATCAACCAGCAGGCCTTCCACCTGGTGGAACATCGGCGAATGGGTCTGGTCGCTGTCGCTGCGGTACACCTTGCCGGCGGCAATCATGCGCAGCGGCGGCGCGTGGTCGCCCATGTAGCGCACCTGCACACCGGAGGTGTGCGTGCGCAGCAGACGGCCGTCGCCAAAGTAGAAGGTGTCGTGCATGGCGCGCGCCGGGTGGTGCGGCGGGAAATTCAGCGCCTCGAAGTTGTGCCAGTCATCCTCGATCTCCGGCCCTTCCGACAGCTCGTAGCCCAGCCGGCCGAAGATGCCGGTGATGCGCTCAAGGGTGCGGGTGATCGGATGCAGGCCGGCGCGCTCGGCGCTGCGGCCCGGCAGGGTGATGTCGATCGATTCGGCGGCAAGGCGCGCGTCCAGTGCGGCGTCTTCCAATACCGCCTTGCGCTCGCCCAGCGCGTGACTCAGCGCATCGCGGGCCTGGTTGATGGCTTCACCGGCAGCCTTGCGCTCGTCAGCCGGCAACGCGCCGAGCTGCTTGAGCTGCGAAGTGATGCTGCCGCTCTTGCCAAGCAGGGCCACGCGCAGCTGTTCCAGCACGTCGGGGCTCTGTGCGGCGGCCACATCGGCCAGCGCCTGGGTGGTGAGGGATTGGATGTCGCTCATGGGGGGCCGGAACTCCAGTCGATCTGCCATCGCGATGCGCGAAGGGCCGACCCCTGTCGCCACCGCCGTCCCCGCGCTGCCGCTGTGGCCACGCCGGGACCCAAAAAAGAATGGGGAAGGACTTGCGCCCTTCCCCATGCATTGCCTTGACCTGACACCGTTCCGAGGAACGGTTACGGCATCGGGAAGGACTTATGCCGCCAGCGCGCCCTTGGCCTTTTCGGCCAGTGCGGTAAAGCCGGCTGCGTCGTGCACGGCGATGTCAGCCAGGACCTTGCGATCCAGGGTGATGCCGGCCTTCAGCAGACCGTTCATGAAGCGGCTGTAGCTCAGACCATTGATGCGGGCAGCCGCATTGATGCGGGTGATCCACAGCGAACGGAAGTTGCGCTTCTTCTGCTTACGGCCGATGTAGGCGTACTGCTGTGCCTTGATGACCGCCTGCTTGGCAACGCGGAAGACCTTGCGACGGGCGTTGTAATAGCCCTTGGCGAGATCCAGAATTTTCTTGTGGCGGCGACGCGCCTGTACGCCACGCTTAACTCGTGCCATTTTTCAGTTCCTCAGAGGTAAGGGAGCATGCGGTCCAGACGGCCTGCGTCTTCTGCACGGACATGGCCCGTCTGACGCAGATTACGCTTACGCTTGGTCGCTTTCTTCGTGAGGATGTGGCTACGGTTGGCGTGGCCGCACTTGTACTTGCCCGAGGCGGTCTTGCGGAAACGCTTGGCCGCTGCCCGGTTGGTCTTGATCTTGGGCATTGCAATGTCCTTGATGGGATATGACCCTGGTTTCTGACTGATCTGGCGGCGGCCTGGGCCGCTCTTTCCGTCCTGCCATGATCGGCGTACGACCCGTCCTGGGTGGGTCGAGCCGGGCATGATACAGGCAAACAGGGGCCATCACCAGCCCCTGCCACCCTTTTCACGCCCGTCTTCACATCGCAGGCGGCGGAGCCGCCCGCACAAAGGCAAAAGGGCGCCAGCGGCGCCCTTTCACCTTTCCATTCAGCCGCCAGGCGCCCCGGAAGGCAGCCCGTCAGGCCTCAGGTCTTCTTCTTCGGCGCGATCATCATGACCATCTGACGCCCTTCCAGGCGCGGACGGGACTCGATGACGATGTCTTCACCCAGATCGGACTCGATCCGGTTGGCCATCTCGCGACCCAGTTCCTGGTGGCTCATTTCACGGCCACGGAAGCGGATGTTGACCTTGATCTTGTCGCCTTCTTCAAGGAAACCGCGCATCTTGCGCAGCTTGATCTGGTAGTCGCCCTCGTCCGTGACCGGACGGAACTTCACTTCCTTGATCTCGACCTGCTTGGTCTTCTTCTTGGCCTCGCTGGCCTTCTTCTGCGCTTCGAACTTGAACTTGCCGAAGTCCATGATCTTGCAGACCGGCGGGTCGGCCTGCGGCTGGATCTCGACCAGGTCCAGGCCCTCATCTTCGGCCATGGACAACGCTTCGTCACGCGTCAACACGCCGATCATTTCTCCGTCACTGCCGATCACGCGGACGCGCGGCACACGGATTTCCTGATTCTTGCGGTTCTGTTTGTTGTCAGGGGTACTGATATTGCGATCTCCCAAGGGTGTCGAACCCGGCCCGGGCGCCAATGCGCACGGGCCGGACCTTTGCTTACGCGCCCTCGGCCTGGAGCCGCTCGATGAAGGCCTGGAGGCTCATGCTGCCGAGATCTTCGCCAGAACGCGTACGCACCGCCACAGCGCCGTTTTCCTTCTCGCGGTCACCGATGACCAGCAGGTACGGCACGCGCTGCAGCGTGTGCTCGCGAATCTTATAGCCGATCTTCTCGTTACGCAAATCCGCGCTGACGCGGAAGCCTTGATCCGCAAGGGTTTTGGTCACGTCCGAGACGTATTCAGCCTGGGCGTCGGTGATATTGGCCACCACCACCTGGGTCGGCGCCAGCCAGGCCGGGAACTGCCCTGCATGGTGCTCGATCAGGATGCCCAGGAAGCGCTCCATCGAGCCGACGATGGCGCGGTGGAGCATGACCGGGTGCTTCTTCTGGCTGTTCTCGTCCACGTACTCCGCGCCAAGGCGGCCGGGCATCATGAAGTCGACCTGCATCGTGCCCAGCTGCCAGGTACGGCCGATGGCGTCCTTCAGGTGGTACTCGATCTTCGGGCCGTAGAAGGCGCCCTCGCCCGGCAGCTCCTGCCATTCCACGCCATTGCTGGACAGTGCCGAGCGCAGCGCGGCTTCGGCCTTGTCCCAGGTGGCGTCGTCACCCAGGCGCGATTCCGGTCGCAAGGCGATCTTGACCTGGATCTCATCGAAGCCAAAGTGCTGGTACACCGCCAGCGCCTGCTGGTGGAACGCGGTCACTTCGGCCTCGACCTGGTTTTCGGTGCAGAACACGTGCCCGTCGTCCTGGGTGAAACCACGCACGCGCAGGATGCCGTGCAGCGCGCCGGATGGCTCGTTGCGGTGGCAGGCGCCGAACTCACCATAGCGGATCGGCAGGTCGCGGTAGCTGTGCAGGCCCTGGTTGAACACCTGGACGTGGCCCGGGCAGTTCATCGGCTTGAGCGCGTAGGTACGCTTCTCCGATTCGGTGAAGAACATCGCGTCCTGGTAGTTGTCCCAGTGGCCCGATTTCTGCCACAGCGACACGTCCAGGATCTGCGGGCAGCGCACTTCGCCGTAGCCGGTGCTGCGGTACACCTTGCGCATGTACTGCTCGACCACCTGCCACAGCGCCCAGCCCTTGGGGTGCCAGAACACCAGGCCCGGGGCCTCTTCCTGCAGGTGGAACAGGTCCTGCTGCTTGCCGATGCGACGGTGGTCGCGCATTTCGGCTTCCTCGATGCGCTTGATGTACGCCTCGAGCTGCTTCTTGTCGGCCCAGGCGGTGCCGTAGATGCGCTGCAGCTGCTCGTTCTGCGCATCACCACGCCAGTAGGCACCGGAAATGCGGGTCAGCTTGAAGGCCTTCAGGAAACGCGTGTTCGGCACGTGCGGGCCGCGGCACATGTCCACGTACTCCTGGTGGTAGTACATGCCCATCGCCTGGATATCGTCGGACATGTCCTCGATCAGGCGCAGCTTGTAGTCCTCGCCACGGGCCTTGAAGATCTCGACCACCTCGGCGCGCGGCGTCACCTTCTTGATGACGTCGTAGTCCTGGGCGATCAGCTCGCCCATGCGCTTTTCGATCGCAGCCATGTCTTCGGGCGTGAATGGGCGCTCGGAATAGATGTCGTAGTAGAAACCCTCGGCGATCACCGGACCGATCACCATCTTCACGTCCGGGTACAGCTGCTTGACGGCGTGGCCAACAAGGTGTGCACAGGAATGGCGGATGATTTCCACGCCCTCCTCGTCCTTGGCGGTGATGATGCGCAGGCTGGCATCGTGGTCGATGACATCGCTGGCATCGACCAGCACACCATCGACCGAACCGGCGATGGTGGCCTTGGCCAGGCCGGCACCGATCGACTGGGCAACGTCCATGACGCTGACGGGGTTTTCGAATTCGCGGCGGCTGCCGTCGGGAAGAGTAATGTTGATCATCGCAGTGGCTTCGTGCGGGGCCCGCGCGGGCGGGCTGGAAAGCGGTTCCGGGCCAGCGCCCGGGCAATAAAAAAGCGCCGCGAGGGCGCCGGGAACTCGGGCCTTCGGGGGCAGGTCAACAGTGGGCGGTGGTAGTGCTCATGTCGCACGCTCGGCCGGCGCTGGGCGCGGGCCACCTTGTTCCAGTCAGGATTCAACAATGATCTTAAACCAGCGCAGGGGAAAGCCCAAGGGCTACCGTACGGCCCGCTGAATGGGCTTCGCTGGCGGCGTCAAATTGCAATGATTACCATGTCGGCGCAGGTCGCCCCGTGCCAGCCTGCCCGCTTCCCCCCAGGACCCCGTGATGCGCCACCCGCTCCGACCGGCTCCCGCCGGCCCCGCCCGTGCCCCGCGTTCGCCAGCCCGCTGCGGCGCCGGTCGCGTGCAATGATCACCGTCGGCCTTTCCACGCTCGGCTTCTGCAGCCTGGGCATGCTGGCAGCGATGTTCTCGGCGCTGGCGTTCTATGCCGCCTCGACGCACTGCCGCTGGCCACGCCTGCGCCGCGCCGGCCGCCTCGGGCGGCAGATCGGCCTGGTCGCGGCCGTTGCCGCGCTGTGGCTGTGGATGGCCGAGCTCGGATTTGCCGCCGGCCTGGTGGCGATGCTGTGCACCTGGATGCTGGCGGCGATGCTGCTGCCGGCACTGGCCGCCTGGCATCGTCCCGGCACGGAGTCGCCCTGATGTGGCCGCGCGCCTTCGCCGGCATTGTTGCCGGCTTCTTCCTGGCAGCCGCTGTAACCGGCCTGCTGGCGTGGCTGCCGCCCGGCCCCTGGCAGCGTGCCCTGGTCCCCACCCTGATCGCTTTCATCCCGCTATGGATGCTGGCCGCCCTGTGGGCATTCAGCTTCCGCAGTGCGCTGCGCGCCTGGCTGGTGCTGGCGGGCAGTGCCGCCGTCGGCTTTGCCGCGCTCGGGCTGCTGCGCCTCACCGGCGCGGTGCAATGAGACACACCCCATGAAGTTCAGTTCGCAGACCCTGCGCACGTTCACCACCCTGCACACCTGGGTCGGCCTGGTCGCCGGCTTCGGCCTGTTCGTAGCCTTCTATGCCGGTGCACTGACCCTGTTCCACCACGACCTGCCGCTATGGCAGACCCCGGGCGCAGCCAGCGCATTGCCGGCCGGCCTGGACGACGCACAGTACCTGCTGGAAGACGTGCTGGCCGCGCATCCGGAGGCGCGCCGCCACATCGGCATGACCTTCCCCGGCGCTGAACACCCGCAACCGCTGGCTTACTGGCAGGCGGACGACGGCAGTTGGCGCTACGCCTGGCCAGGGCAGATCGCCGGCAGTCCGACGCCGCCGCAGACCGGGCTGGCCGAACTGGTCAACGAACTGCACTACAGCCTCGGCCTGCCGGTGGCCGGCATCTACGTCATGGGCATCGTCAGCCTGCTGTATGGCATGGCCCTGCTCAGCGGCCTGGTGATCCACCTGCCAAAGTTGTTCGGCGACCTGTTCGCACTGCGTCCCGGCCGCAATCTCAAGCAGTTGTGGCAGGACGCCCACAACGTGATCGGCGTGCTCAGCCTGCCCTTCCACCTGATGTTCGCGGTGACCGGCGCTCTGCTTTGCCTGGTATTCGTGCAGATGGCACTGCTCAATCCGTTGATCTACGACGGCAAGGCGCTGCAGGCAGTGCCGACGGCGATGGACACCGCACCGGTGCGCGAGGCCACTGGCATCCCGGCGCCGCCGGGCAGCCTGCGCGTGCTGCATGCACGGGCACTGGAAGTCGCGCGGGCACAGGGTGTGGCCAGTTTCGAGCCGGCCTACCTGAAGCTGGCCAATGCCGGCGACGCCAACGCCACCATCGAGATCACCGGTGAATCCAGCGGCACCCTCGGCCCGCTCGGCGCGGTGGCGCTGGACGTGGCTACCGGCAACGTCCTGGCGTCCCAGCTGCCCGGCCAGCGCGACGCCAACCATGCCACGCTCAGCGCTGCCTATGCGCTGCACTTCGGCGAGTTCGGCAACGGCGTGGTGGTCTGGCTGTACTTCCTGCTCGGCCTGGGTGGCGCCTTCCTGTTCTACTCGGGCAACCTGCTGTGGATCGAGTCGCGGCGCAAACGCCGCCAGCCGCAGCAGCCACGCGCCGGGGTGAACATGGCGCGGGCCACGGTCGGCGTCTGCATCGGCCTCTGCGTGGCGATCTCGGTCGCGTTCGTCACCGCTTTGGTGCTGGAGCGGCTGGCACCGTCGGCGGTCGACCACGGCATCCGCTGGGCCTGCTTCGGCAGCTGGGTGTTGTGCGCGTTGTGGGCAGCACTGCGACGGCCGGCACAGGCCGCACGCGAGTTGCTGTGGGCCGCAGCGATCAGTACCGCGCTGGTGCCGGTCGTGCACGGCGCACTCAATGGCGACTGGTTGTGGCGCGCGGCCGCGCGCGGCCACTGGCCGCTGTTCTGGGTCGATGCGATCGCGCTGGCCATGGCCTTCGGCTTCGCCCGCCTGGCGGTGGCCAGCCAGCGCCGTGCCCGCCACGGCGACCCGAACAGCGTCTGGGCCGATTGAGCCGACGCCGGGCATGGCCCGGCGCTACCGAAGCGGTCAATCGCCGATGCGGGCCTTCTGCCACGGGCCCAGCATCGCGTTGAGCAGGCTGGCTTGTTCGTCGTCGCCGGTCAGCTCCCACATGAATACCCCGGCCAGGCCCTGCTCGCGGGCGAACTGCGCACGCAGGCCGATCGAGCGCGGGTCTTCATAGCTGATGAATATCTTCTGCTCCGGGTTGTACAGCCAGGGGCTCTGCGCCTGCGGCTGCCAGTGCTTCGTCCAACCCGTCTGGTCGAGAAAACGCGCCTTGATCACCCGCCAGTCGCCAGCATCGGCCGGAGCACTGTAGGCCTGGTACAACCCGTCGGCAGCATCGCCGGTGACCTTGAAGCCGCGTCCGTAGAACGGCACGCCCAGCACCAGCTTGTCGGCCGGCACACCGTGCTCGCGGTAGTACTGCACCGCGCCGGCCACGTTGTTCCAACGTCGCAGTTCCGGCGCCAGCGGGTCAGCCGACACCTCGTGCAGTGGCGCATTGAAGGTCGACACCGCCGAGAAGCCGGTGCCCATGTCGTAGCTCATCAGGTTGATGAAATCGAACACCCTGGCCAACGCCGGCAGGTCATAGCTCGCCGCGGGATCGTAGGGGCCATCGGTCTGCAGGCGACCGGCCGCCAGCGCTGCAGTCAGCAGCATCGGCTGCCCCGCCTTGCGGCCGCGCGCGTCGAGTGCCGCGCGGAACGCCTGCGCGAGCTTGGTCAGGTTGGCGCGATCCTGCGGGCGGTGCGCCAGCTCCTTCGGCCCACCGCTGACCGGGAATTCCCAGTCGATGTCCACGCCATCGAAACTGCCAGCATGACGATCGAAGAACAGCGCCATGCACGAGTCGACCAGGCGCTTGCGGCTGGCCTCGGTCAGTGCTGCATCGGAAAACCCACCCGCGCCCCAGCCACCGATCGAAATCAGCGTGCGCAGGTGCGGATGCGCCTTTTTTAGTTCAGCCAGCGCGGCGAAGTTCTTCGGCGCTTCCGCACCAACCGTGCAGCGGCCGTCCTCGATGGTGGAGAACGCGTAGAACAGATGGGTCAGGCGCTCGGCGGGAATGCTCGACACCGGGTAGCGCTCGGCCGAACCACCTGGGTAGTAGGCACCGAAGATCGGCGGCTGCGCCGGCGCGGCGTGCGCGGCGATGGGCAAGGCACCGGCAATCAGCACGGCAAGGACGGCCACGGTCTGGCGGAACATGGGATCTCCCGGTTCAAAGGCGCAGCCACGTTAGCAAACCGATGGGGCTGTGGGACGGTTGTCGCGGCATGTCGTCCAGTGGACAGGCACACCCTGCCGAGTGACGACAACACGGTAGTCATACAACGACCCTCATGCACTGCAGCAGGACACGCACCGACGCCGGCCCTCATGCATCGGCTAAGGTAGCTGCGGACCTTCAATCGCGCATGGACATGAGCACCGACCACGACACACTCGACGACGGCGACCTGCTGGACAACGAAATCCTCGACGAACGCCAGGCACTGGAGGCACGCGCCTACGCCCTCTTCCGCGAGGGCGACCTGCAGCAGGCGGTGGCGCTGTTCGGCGAGCTGATCGCGCTCGCTCCCGAAGTGCCGTACCTGCATTACATGCGCGGATTGGCGCACAAATACCTGCGCGACTGGGCTGCCTCACTGCAGGACAACCTGCAATCGGAACAGCTACGCGGCGAGTTCGATGAAGCCACCGCGTGGAATGCCGGCATCGCCGCCACCGGTGTCGGTGACTGGGCTGAAGCACGCCGCCAATGGGCCCGCTGTGGCATCACCCTTCCCGAGGTCAAAGGCCCGATCGAGGGCAACTTCGGCGTGGCCTGCGTGCGCTTGGCACCGTGGTCCGATGCCGAAGTGGTGTATATGAGCCGCATTGATCCGGTGCGTGCACGCATCGACAACGTACCCCTGCCCGAAAGCGGTTTCCGCTTCGGCGACATCGTGCTGCACGACGGCGCATCAACCGGCCATCGCACCTACGGGGAGCGCCAAGTGCCGGTGTTCAACGCGATGCAGCGCTTGCAGGCATCGGACATGGCGACCTTCACCGTGTTCGTGCAGTGTGATTCGGCCGATGACATCGCTGCCCTGGAGGCCATCACGCTGCCCGGCATCGGCATGGTCGAGGACTGGACGGCCACCGTGCGCCGACTGTGCCGCCGCTGCAGCTACGGCACGCCGCACCAGCATGGTGATGAGGCGCCAGATGAAGACCAATGGAGACGCGAACGTGACCTCGGCGTGGCCGCACAGGGCCGGGCTGCGGTGGAAAAGCTCATGGCGGTGTGGGTCGCTGCAGCCCCCGGCCGGGTGCTGGAGGCCATCGAACAGCGCGAGCACCCGATGAGCGACCCGAAGCCAGGCCAGGTCTGGTGGCTGGGGGAGGACGAAGAGGCCGAGTAGGGGCGAGCGCCGGGCCTTGTCGCACAAGGCCTTCAGAATTCTTCAGGCCGGCTTCCAGCACTTCAGACGCAGCGCAGGCTCAATCGGGCTCCCTTTCGATGGAGTCCGACGATGCGTTCGATCCTGCCTGTCCTCACCCTGCTCTACGCGGTCTGCACCCTGCCCTTCGCGGCCCGCGCCACACCCCCCGATCCGGCCCGTCTGCAGGCGCTGCAGCAGGCCATCGCCAGCGATGAACTGAAACAGATCCGCAGCGTGCTGCTGCAGGTCGATGGCAATGTGGTCTACGAGGGCTACTTCAACGGCGCCGACGCGCAGACCCTGCACGACGTACGATCGGCCAGCAAGGGCGTGACCGCGCTGCTGGTCGGTGCCGCCATTGGCGATGGCACCCTGCCCGGCGTGCAGGCCCGGGTGTACGACTACTTTCCGACCTTCACTGCCCGGCACGCGGTCGCCCCCCGCCTGCGCGCCACCACCGTGCAGGACCTGCTGACCATGAGCAGCCTGTGGGAGTGCGATGACGAGAACCCGTTCTCGGCCGGCCACGAGGAACGCATGTACGTGACCGAGAAGTGGCTGGACTTTGCACTGAGCTTGCCGGTGAAGGGCTTCGCGCCGTGGATGCAGCGGCCGCAGCACAGCCCGCACGGGCGCGCGTTCGCTTACTGCACCGCCAACCCGTTCGTACTGGGCGCGGTGCTTGAGCAGGCCAGTGGGCAGTCGTTGGCCGATTACGCTGCACGGGTGCTGGAGCGCCCGCTGGGCATCATCCACAGCCAGTGGAACCGTTCGCCGGAGGGTATCGGCATGGGCGGCGGCGGCACCCGCTACCGCACGCGTGATCTGGCCCGCTTCGGCCAGCTCGTGCTCGATGATGGCCGATGGCAGGGTCGCCAGCTGGTCCCCAAGGACTACATCGAGGCGATGGTGCAGGCGCAGGCAACCACTTCCGATGGCAGCGACTACGGCTACCAGTGGTGGGGCCTGAAGCTGGGCGTACAGGGTTCACCGCGCACGGTGTGGGCGATGTCCGGCAATGGCGGCAACTATGTGTTCGTGGTGCCGGAGCAACGCGTGGTCGTGGTGGTCACCAGCCAGGCGTTCAACCGCAGCTTCGCCCATCCACAGTCGCGACGGATCCTCACCGAGTTCCTGCTGCCGGCGCTGCACTGAGCGCGGCCAGGTCGTCCGGCCGCCAGCTGGCGGCCAGCACCCGCGCACGTTGCCGGGCGATGTCGGCATCCAGCCGCTGCAGCAGGGCCGGCCAGCCGGGCGCGCTGCGCAGTGGCACGAACAGAGGCGTGGCACGCAGCCACGCTACGTCGCGGAAACCGTCATCGACCGCCTGCTGCAGTGCAGCCACAGCGTCGCCTGCATGGCCCCGGGCCTGCAACAGCAGCGCCCGTTCCAGCGCCGCATCGGGCCAGCCGTCGCCGGCGCCTGCGTTGGCAGCGAGCTGCTGCAGGCGTTGGTCGATCCACGCGCCGTCTGCCGCCCCCACGCCGTGCAACAACGCCAGGGTCTGGCCCAGCGACTGCTGCGGCCGTAGCTGGCGACCACGCTCGAACGCGTCGGCGGCACCTGCGGCGTCGCCGGCCAGCAACGCTAGTTCGCCCTGCAGGCGCAGCAGTTGCGGATGCGGCGTGCCACGCGCCAGCGCCTCGTCCAGCGCCTGCCTGGCCTGCTGCGGCGCGCCGGCCAAGTACAGGCTGCGCGGCCAGGCGATGTTGGAAAAGACGTTGTCCGGGTACAGCTGGAAATTGCGCGCGTGGCGAAGCGCGGCCGCCCGGGTGAAGCCCAGCAGTTCCAGCTCGCGCGCGACCTGCACATCACGGAAGCGGATGCGCTCGGGGGCCTTCAAGGACAGGTTGGCCTGCAGCGCTGTGGCGAGCTGGCCGCGCTCCTGCTGCAGGTAGGCCAGCGATGCGCGACTGCGCTCGTCGCCGGGCTCGAGCTCGATGGCACGGCTGTAGCCGGTGATCGCCTGCCGCATATCGCCCAGACAGTCCTGCGCATACCCCCACAGGGCGTGCGCAGCAGCATCGCGAGGCGCGCGCTGGCGTTCCTGCTCGGCCAATGCCAGTGCTTCGCGCAACTGCTCGGGCGTGCCGTTGAACAGACAGCCCTGTGCAGCCAGCGCACGGGACAGGCCACGCCGGGCCAACACGGATTCCGGATCAGCCTGCAGGGCCTGCCGGTACAGAGTGATGGCCACGCGGTTGTTGTTGGCCTGGCCGATGCTCGCGTAGTAATCGGCACGCTGCAACAGCGACTGCCCCGCGCTCTGCGGCGTCGACCGAGGCAACAGCAACAGTGTGGCGGCCATGCCCAGCACCGCGACAGCCGCCACACCCCAACCGAGCCTGCGGGCGCGCGATGATCGCTTGGGCGACGAGCTGGCCGGCCGTGGCGGCGCGCACAGCTGGTAGCCGCGACCACGTACCGAGCGGATGTAGCGCGGACGCCGACTGTCATCGCCGAGGGCCTGGCGCAGCAGCTTCACCCGCTGGCTGACCGCAGCTTCGCCGACCACCGCAGGGGCCCAGACCTGCGCGGCCAGCGTGTCGAAATCCACAACGTCGGTGCCGTGCGCAAGAAGCACATCCAGCAGGGTCCAGCTGAGGCCGCTGACCGGCAGTGCTTCACCGTTGCGACTGACGCGCTGCGCCGGGCGATCGATTTCAAGGTCGAGCAGGCGCAGGGTGTCCATGGCCGAAGCATAGCGGCTGGAGCGCACGGGATGACAGGCAAAGAAAAAGCGGGCCGAAGCCCGCTTTTTCATTCCAGCGATGTCAGCGGTGGTGTGTCAACCAAGGTTGACACCTACCGTGATCAGCCGTTGGCCGATTATTCGGCGCTGGCGGCGTCGCCTTCTTCAACGGCCTTCATCGACAGGCGGATACGGCCCTGCTTGTCCACTTCCAGCACCTTGACCTTGACCACATCGCCTTCCTTCAGCACGTCGCCGACCTTCTCGACGCGGTCGCTGGA
This sequence comes from Stenotrophomonas sp. CCNWLW162, assembly GCF_037203745.1. Taxonomy (NCBI): domain Bacteria; kingdom Pseudomonadati; phylum Pseudomonadota; class Gammaproteobacteria; order Lysobacterales; family Lysobacteraceae; genus Stenotrophomonas; species Stenotrophomonas sp. CCNWLW162. The sequence goes on from NZ_JBBCBL010000006.1 coordinate 25,982, forward strand.
GATCTGCGACACGTGCACCAGGCCATCCTTGCCCGGCAGGATGGTGACGAACGCACCGAAGTCCATGATCTTGGCGACCTTGCCTTCGTAGATGCGGCCCGGCTCGACGTCCGAGGTGATCTGCTCGATGCGGGCCTTGGCAGCCTGCGCAGCGATGGCGTTGACCGAAGCGATGACGATGGTGCCGTCATCCTGGATGTCGATCTGGGTGCCGGTTTCCTTGGTGATGGCCTGGATGGTCGAACCACCCTTGCCGATCACTTCGCGGATCTTGTCCGGGTGGATCTTGATGGTCAGCAGGCGCGGCGCGTAGTCCGACAGCTCTTCACGCGGAGCGGTCAGGCCGTGGGCCATTTCGCCCAGGATGTGCAGACGGCCAGCCTTGGCCTGCTGCAGAGCCTGCTTCATGATCTCTTCGGTGATGCCTTCGATCTTGATGTCCATCTGCAGGGCAGAGATGCCCTCGGCGGTACCGGCAACCTTGAAGTCCATGTCGCCCAGGTGATCTTCGTCACCCAGGATGTCGGACAGGACGACGAAGCGATCGCCTTCCTTGACCAGGCCCATGGCGATACCGGCAACCGGGGCCTTCACCGGCACGCCGGCGTCCATCAGGGCCAGCGACGAACCGCAGACCGAGGCCATCGACGAGGAACCGTTCGACTCGGTGATTTCCGAGACGACGCGGATGGTGTACGGGAACGACTCCAGCGACGGCATCACTGCCAGCACGCCGCGCTTGGCCAGACGGCCGTGACCGATCTCGCGACGCTTCGGGCCCATCATGCGGCCGGTCTCACCCACCGAGTACGGGGGGAAGTTGTAGTGGAACAGGAAGTTTTCCTTGTACTCACCAGAGACGGCATCGATGACCTGGCCATCACGGGCGGTGCCCAGGGTGATGGTCACGATGGCCTGGGTCTCACCACGGGTGAACAGCGAGGAACCGTGGGTACGCGGCAGCACGCTGGTCTTCACCGCGATCGGGCGGACGGTGTCCAGCGCACGGCCGTCGATGCGGACCTTGGTGTCCAGCACCGAGTTGCGCATGGTGCTGTATTCCAGCTCGCCGAATTCCTTCGACAGCTCGGCCGGGTTCCAGCCTTCGGCGGCAACGCGGCCGGCCAGCGACTCGACCACGTCCTTCTTGATCGCCGAGATGGCGTCACGGCGCTGCAGCTTGTCACGCACCTGGAAGGCTTCGCCCAGGCGCGGGCCGACCGCTTCCTGCACGGCGCTGATCAGCGCGGTGTTCTTGGCCGGGGCTTCCCAGGTCGACGGCTTGGTGCCGGCTTCGACGGTCAGCTCGTTGATGGCGTTGATGACCTTCTGCATTTCGCGGTGACCGAAGGTCACGGCGCCCAGCATCACGTCTTCGGACAGCAGCGCGGCTTCGGATTCCACCATCAGCACGGCGTTGGCGGTACCGGCAACAACCAGCTCCAGCTGCGAATCCTTCAGCTCGGACACGGTCGGGTTGAGGATGTACTCACCGTCCTTGTAACCGACCTTGGCGGCAGCGATCGGGCCCTTGAACGGGGTGCCGGCCAGCGACAGCGCGGCCGAAGCACCGATCAGTGCCGGGATGTCACCGTCGATCTCCGGGTTCAGCGACATCACCGTGGCGATGATCTGGACTTCGTTCTTGTAATCTTCCGGGAACAGCGGACGGATCGGACGATCGATCAGGCGCGAGATCAGGGTTTCCTTCTCGGTCGCGCGGCCTTCACGCTTGAAGAAGCCACCCGGGATGCGGCCACCGGCGTAGAACTTCTCCTGATAGTCGCAGGTCAGCGGGAAGAAGTCCTGGCCCTCACGCGCGCTCTTGGCGGCAACGGCGGAGACCAGCAGCACGGTGTCGTCGAACTTGACGATGACGGCGCCACCGGCCTGGCGGGCGATTTCGCCAGTCTCAAGCGTGACGGTGTGCTTGCCGTACTGGAAGGTTTTGGTGATTTTTGCCACGGATGGATGTCCTTGGGGATGCTGTCTGCGAATTGGACCGTCGGCGACCCTTGCCGCCAGCGGGTGACCGGATCGTTCCGGCCTGAATCGGGGATTGCGGTGCTACAAAACAAAACCGCGGCGCATCGCTGCGCCGCGGGGGATTCGTTGCTTAGCGACGCAGGCCAAGCTTCTCGATCAGGGCCTTGTAACGCTCGACGTCCTTCTTCTTCAGGTAGTCGAGCAGGCTGCGACGGCGGTTGACCATCTGCAGCAGGCCGCGGCGGCTGTGGTGGTCCTTCTTGTGGGTCTTGAAGTGGCCGGTCAGCAGTTCGATGCGGGCGGTCAGCAGTGCAACCTGGACTTCCGGGGAGCCGGTGTCAGCCGAGCTGCGCTTGTTGTCTTCAATGACCTTCTGGGTGTCGATCGACATTTCTTTTTTCTCAGTGATGCGTGGCCGGCAGGAACGCGCTTCGCGCACCGCCAGGCTCGCCGTGGACTACGAGGATGAAACCTGCGCAAGGCAGGCTGCCGGAAAACGGCCGCGAAATTGTAACGGCCAGGGGGCTCCGGGACAAGGTCCGGGGCTGAACCGGCCTGCCCGGGTCAGAGGTTGAAACGACGCTGCGGCGCCAGCAGCCCGCTGTCATCGACCTGGCCCAGTCCCTGGACAACAGCGTCCGGACCAAACACGGCAACCAGTCCGCGCGGCCAGGACGGATCGCGCTGGCGCTGGCCGACACAGAAGCGGTGGACCTGGTCGACATCCAGCTCAACCCGTGGGTATTCAGCCAGGCCGGCAGCCAGCGGCAGCAGCAGCGCGTCCATGCCGGCCTCGTCGCCCGCCTCGACCATCGCCCGCAGCTGGTCCAGGGTGACCATGGCCGGCTGATGGAAGGGCTCAACCCAGAGCCGGCGCAGCGCACTGATGTGGGCACCGCAGCCCAGGCTTTCACCGAGGTCACGGGCCAGGCTGCGGATGTAGGTGCCCGAGCCACAGGTCACGCGCAGGCGCAACCGCTCCGGCTGCTGCTCCAGCACCTCGATGGCGTGCACCTGGACCTCGCGCTCGGGTGCCTCGATGGCATCCCCGCGGCGGGCCTTCACATACAGCGGTTCACCCCCCTGCTTCAGCGCCGAATAGATCGGGGCACGCTGGCGGATGCTGCCGGTCAGCGCTGCAAGCGCGGCCTGCAGCGCCTCGGCACTGATCTGCGGCACCGGCCGCTGCAGCAGCACCTGGCCCTCGGCATCGTCGGTGTCGGTGGTCTGGCCAAGCACGATCTCGGCGTCATAGGCCTTGGCCGAGCCCAGCAGCAGGCCGGCAATCTTGGTCGCCTCGCCGAAGCACAGCGGCAGCAGGCCGGTGGCCAACGGATCCAGGCTGCCAGTGTGGCCGCCCTTCTCGGCACGGAACAGGCGGCGTGCCACCTGCAGGGCGGCGTTGGAGCTCATGCCGGCGGACTTGTCGAGCAGCAGGATGCCATCCAGGCGGCGGAACTGAATTCGGGTCATGACAGGTACGGGTAGCGCCGGGCCATGCCCGGCGAGCGCGCAGCGCGGTCTGCATCAGACATCGCGCGGCCGGAATGCAACAACGCCGGGCATGCCCGGCGTCGCGCGGTTATTCGTCGTCGCCTTCGCGACGCTTCTCCGCGGCCAGCGTATCGGGCAGGTCGCGCAGGATGTTGTCGATATGCTCACCGCGATCGACCGAGTCGTCGTAGTGGAAATGCAGCTCAGGCACGTGGCGCAGCTTCATCGCCCGGGCCAGGTCCATGCGCAGGCGATAGCCCAGTTCCTTCAGGCCGGCGACGGCTTCGGCCGAACGCTCGGGCATCAGTGCGGTGACGAACACCTTGGCATGGGCCATGTCGCGGGTGATTTCCACGTCGGACACGCTCACCGAGGGCAACCCATGCTCGCGCACGGCGTTGTGCACCAGGGTGCCGAGTTCACGGCGCAGCTGGGCGGAGACACGGTCGGTTCGGTGGAAAGTCTTGGGCACGAGGGACTCTTGGTTCAGTTGTCGCCCGACCAACGGTCGGGCGCTACATCTACATGGTACCCGACCGTTGGTCGGGTTCTACATCATGGCAGGGCCCGACCCTTGGTCGGGCCACTGCACAGCATTACAGGGTGCGCGGCACTTCGATACGCTCGAAGCACTCGATCTGGTCACCCGGCTTGACGTCGTTGTAGGCCTTCACCGCGATACCGCATTCGGTACCGTTGCGGACTTCCTCGACGTTTTCCTTGAAGCGACGCAGCGATTCCAGCTCGCCTTCGAAGATCACCACGCTGTCACGCAGGACGCGGATCGGCTTGTTGCGCTTGACCACACCCTCGATGACCATGCTGCCGGCCACGGCGCCCAGCTTGGAGCTGCGGAACACGTCGCGGACCTCGGCGATACCGATGATCTCTTCGCGGATCTCCACGCCCAGCAGACCGGAGGCCACCTGCTTCACCTGATCGATCACGTCATAGATGATCGAGAAGTAACGCAGATCCACGCCGTTGGATTCGATGATGCGGCGGGCCGAAGCATCCGCACGCACATTGAAGCCGATGACGGTGGCCTTCGAAGCGGCCGCCGAATTGGCGTCCGACTCGGTGATGCCGCCCACGCCGGAGTGGATCACGTTGATGCGGATGTCTTCGTTGGACAGCGCGACCAGTGCCTGGCTCAGCGCCTGCACCGAACCCTGCACGTCGGCCTTGATGACCAGGTTGAGGACCTGCTGGCCCTCGCCCTTGCCCAGGGTCGCCATGATGTCTTCCATGCGGCTGCCAGCGGTGGCGACCAGGCGCGATTCACGGCGCTTGGTTTCACGCTGCTGGGCGACGTCCTTGGCCAGGCGCTCGTCGTCGACGACGACGAAGTCGTCACCGGCTTCCGGCACGCCGGACAGGCCCAGGACCTGTACCGGGATGGACGGTCCGGCAAACTCCGGCTGCTTGCCGGTTTCGTCGAACAGTGCACGCACGCGGCCGTACTGGATGCCGCACACCAGGTAGTCGCCCTTCTTCAGGCGGCCCTGCTGCACCAGCACCGTCGCGACCGGGCCGCGGCCCTTGTCCAGCGAGGATTCGATGACAACACCATTGGCGCGACCTTCGTCGACAGCCTTCAGTTCCAGCAGCTCGGCCTGTACCGACACCGCGTCCAGCAGGTCGTCGATGCCCAGGCCGGTCTTGGCCGAGATCTCCACCATCTGGATGTCACCACCGAAGTCTTCGGCCACGACCTGCTCGGAGAGCAGTTCGTTCTTGACCCGCATCGGGTCGGCGCCGGACTTGTCGATCTTGTTGATGGCCACGATCAGCGGCACACCCGCCGAACGGGCGTGCTGGATCGCTTCCTTGGTCTGCGGCATGACGCCGTCGTCGGCTGCAACCACCAGCACCACGATGTCGGTCAGCTTGGCACCGCGGGCACGCATCGAGGTGAACGCGGCGTGGCCCGGGGTGTCCAGGAAGCTGATGACGCCCTTCGGCGTATCGACGTGGTAGGCACCGATGTGCTGGGTGATGCCGCCGGCTTCGCCAGTGGCGACCTTGGTACGGCGGATGTAATCCAGCAGCGAGGTCTTGCCGTGGTCGACGTGGCCCATGATGGTGACCACCGGCGGACGCTGCACGGCTTCGCCCTGGTTCTCGCCAGCGGAGGCCAGCAGTGCGTCTTCGGCATCGTTGTCGTTGGCACGAATGGCCTTGTGGCCCAGCTCTTCGGTGACCAGCGCGGCGGTGTCATGGTCGATGGACTGGGTGATGGTGGCCATCACGCCCATCTTGAACAGCGCCTTGACCACCTCGCCGCCCTTCAGCGCGAGCTTCTGCGCCAGGTCGGCCACGGTGATGGTCTCGCCGATCGCCACTTCACGCACCACCGGTGCGGTCGGACGCTCGAAGCCGTGCGGACCGGCGTTGTTGCCACCGCGCGACATGTCACGACGGCCACCGGCCTGGTTCCGGCTACCCGGACGACCACGGTTGTTGCTGTTGTTGCTGTTGCCACGACGCGCACGGTCGGCCGCCGACAGATGCATCTGGCCGGCGAAGCGGTCGCCCGGGCCGCGCTCATTGCGCGGCGCGCTGCGGTTGTTGCGATCGTCGCTGCGCGGCGGCGCACCACGCGGCGCGGCCGGGGCTGCAGCGGGCGCACGCGGCGGGCGCGGCGCGGTTTCATCGATGGGTGCACGCACCTTGGGCTGGCTGGCAGCGAGCGCTTCGGCCGCCTTGGCGGCAACCGCAGCTTCCTCGGCCGCCTTCTTCTCGGCCTCGGCACGTTCCTTGGCCGCGACTTCTTCCTCGCGGGCGCGGACGATGGCCTCGTCACGCAGGCGGTCCTTCTCGGCCAGCGCCTGCTGCTCGGCAAGGTTGCGCGCACGCGACTCTTCCAGCTTGCGCAGGATGTCGGCGCGCTCTTCGTCCGGGGTCATCGCGCGACCACCATCAGCCTTGACGTAGGTACGCTTCTGGCGCACCTCGACGTTCACGGTCGTCTTGCTGCGACCGGAATTGACCGTCACTTCCTGCTGCTTCCGACGGTTGAGCGTGATCTTCTTTGCAGACTGATCAGTCTCTTCCGGGGCCTGCTCGGGCTTGCCGTGCGAACGACGGAGGAAGCCCAGAAGCTTCACTTTTTCAGAACTGGTCACGACCTGGTCGGGACCGCTGAACTTCATGCCGGCACCGGCCAGCTGTTCCAGCAGTTTTTCGACCGGCGTGTTGACCAGTTCGGCAAGCTTGCGGATGGTGGTTTGCTGCGACATTCGGATCCTATGATCTTGTGGGCGCCCCCCCGCATCTGGAGGTGGCGCGGATTCTACGCCCTGATCGGCTCAGGGCCCTGTTCATTGCCGGCTCATTCGCCGCGTTCCAGTCGGGCGATCTCCTCGGCACGCGCGGCCAGGATCAGCGCAGCGGCGCGCGCCTGGTCCAGCCCTTCGATGCCGAAGTCCATGACCTCGTCGGCGGCCAGGTCGGACAACTCCTCGCTGGTACGCACGCCGTGGCCGGCCAGCGCATACGCGGTGGCTTCGTCCATGCCCTTCAGGGACAGCAGGTCCTGCGCCGGCTGGCCGTCTTCAAGGCCTTCCTCGACTGCCAGGGCCTCATTGAGCAGCGCATCGCGGGCACGAGCGCGCAGCTCTTCGACGATGTCCTCGTCGAAACCTTCCACGGCCAGCAGTTCGCCGACCGGTACATATGCGATTTCCTCGACAGTGCCGAAGCCTTCGCTGACCAGGATGCCGGCGATTTCCTCGTCCACTTCCAGCTTGTCCATGAACAGCTGGCGGGCCGAAGCCTGCTCGGCCTCCGACTTGGCGGTGACCTGGTCCTGGGTCATCACGTTGAGCTGCCAGCCGGTCAGGCGGCTGGCCAGGCGCACGTTCTGGCCGCCCTTGCCGATGGCCTGGGCCAGGCGGTCTTCCGCCACGGCCAGGTCCATCGAATGCTTGTCTTCATCGACGATGATCGACTGCACTTCAGCCGGTGCCATCGCATTGATGACGAAGTTGGCCGGATTGTCGTTCCACAGCACGATGTCCACGCGCTCGCCATTGAGCTCGTTGGACACGGCCTGCACGCGCGAACCGCGCATGCCGATGCAGGCACCGATCGGATCGGTGCGCTGGTCGTGGGCGAGCACGGCGATCTTGGCGCGGTCACCCGGATCACGGGCACAGGCCTTGATTTCCACCAGACCCTGGCCGACTTCCGGCACTTCCAGCTTGAACAGCTCGATCATGAATTCCGGGGCGGCGCGGCTGATGAACAGCTGCGGGCCACGCGGTTCCGAGCGCACTTCGGCCAGGTAGCCGCGCACGCGGTCACCGGCGCGCAGCACGTCGCGCGGAATGCCCTTGTCCTTCGGAATGAAGCCTTCGGCGTTGCCGCCCAGGTCGACATAGATGTTGCCGCGCTCGGCGCGCTTGACCACGCCGGTGATCAGCTCGCCGACACGGTCCTTCCATGCATCCACGACCTGCTGGCGCTCGGCTTCGCGCACGCGCTGCACGATCACCTGCTTGGCAGCCTGGGCGGCGATGCGGCCGAAATCCGGGTTTTCGATCTGCTCTTCGATGTAATCGCCGACGTCCACGCCTTCGGCTTCGTCGACGGCATCCATCAGGCGGATCTGGCGATCCGGCGATTCCATGACCACGTCATCGGCCACCACTTCCCAGCGGCGGAAGGTTTCGTAGCTGCCATCCTTGTGGTCGATGACCACGCGGGTCAGCACTTCCTCGTCGGGATAGCGCTTCTTCGCTGCCGAGGCCAGGGCGGCCTCGATGGCATCGAAGATCACTTCACGCGGCACGCCCTTCTCGTTGGCGACTGCGTCGACTACCAGCAACAGTTCCTTGCTCATTGGCTCACTCCGCGCGCGGCTTCTTTGCCGCCGGCTCGTTGGAAGAAGAATTCGTTTTCGGCTTCGGACGCTTCGGTGCCGGACCGGTCGGCTTGCTCGGGGCGAGCCCCAGCGCGACCCAGTCGGGCATGATCCGTGCCTTGTCGATGTTGTCCGCCGACACGACCACTTCGGCCTTGTCGACAATGAAGGTGATGGCGCCCGCGGCTTCGTCGATCGCCTCGATGCGGCCCTGCAGGCGACGACGGTTGTCCTGCGGCAGCTTCAGCGTGACCTTGGCCGATTCGCCGAGGTGGCGGCCGAACTGTTCCAGATTGAACAGCGGACGATCGACACCCGGCGAAGACACTTCCAGCGTGTAGTTGCCGCTGATCGGGTCTTCGACGTCCATCTGTGCCGACACTTCGCGGCTGACCCGCTCGCAGTCGTCGACATTGATGATGCGCTCCGGCTGCTCAGCCAGCGGCACGTCGATGTAAAGGCGCAGGGTCGCACCGCCGGGGGCCGGCAGATATTCAACGCCCAGCAGCTCCAGGCCCAGCGACACAACGGTCGGGGCGAGCAGATTCGCGATGTCGGTTGCCTTGTCGCTCACAGCCTGCCTTGATCTCTTGGTTGGGTGCCGGCCTTGGCCGGCGTGGAAACATGACGCCCCGGAAACGACAAAGGGCCCGCTGGGCCCCTTTTCCGGAAAGACTCCGGTGACTGGATTCCGGTTGCAACCTGCATTGCCTGCCGGTTGCGGCCCTCCTTCCGGTGTGGACTCCCGCTGGGAGGCCGCCTTCAGGGGTACTGCTAGGCCGCTGATGATAGCGACTGCACCGCGCTGGTGCAAGGCTTGGACCACCCTTGAACCTGCCGCTGCGCTCGCCAGGCATGGCCCGGCGGATCGAGCGGAAGCACAAAAGAAAAACGCCTTCGAAGCAGGACTTCGAAGGCGCATTCTTTACT
>NZ_JBBCBL010000006.1:35358-217357 GCF_037203745.1 Stenotrophomonas sp. CCNWLW162
TGGTAGCGGGGGCAGGATTTGAACCTGCGACCTTCGGGTTATGAGCCCGACGAGCTGCCAGACTGCTCCACCCCGCATCAGAAGCGGAATTATGAGGCATAGCTTCAAAACATGCAAGCTTTTCCTCATTCATCAAATCGGTTGGCGCCGATATGAAGTTGGTAGCGGGGGCAGGATTTGAACCTGCGACCTTCGGGTTATGAGCCCGACGAGCTGCCAGACTGCTCCACCCCGCACCGAAAGTGTTTGAACTGCTGCCCCTCTCTTGGCGAGGGAGGCGCCCTGCAACGATGTTCTGGCTGAACCGCTGCAGTGACAACTCAGGCTGCGCATATTACACGAATCGCGCAGCTTTGTGTCAACTTTTATGCAATATGCGCAAATGCCTTCTGGCACCAGATCATGATCGGGTTCCAGGCCAGGCCCAGCGCCAGCAGCGCCAGTGCGTTCACGCCCAGCACCAGGCCCAGCACGCGGTCGTTGCTTCGCGGCATGGCCTCGCCTACCGGCTCATCGAAGTACATGACCTTGATGACGCGCAGGTAGTAGAAGCAGCCGACCACGGCACACAGCACGCCCAGGATGGCCAACCACAGCAGGCCACCGTTGATGGCTGCGCCCAGCACCGCCAGCTTGGTCCAGAAGCCCAGGAACGGCGGGATGCCAGCCAGCGACGCCATGATGCACAGCACCAGGCCGGCCATCCACGGGTTGCGGGCATTCAGGCCCTTGAAGTCTTCGATGTTCTCGGCTTCGAAACCGGCACGCGACAGCGCGATGATCGCACCGAAGGCCGCGGTCGACATGATGGCGTAAGCCAGTGCGTAGAACAGCGCGGCGGCATAGCCCTGCGAACCGCCACCAGCAATGCCCATCAGCAGGAAGCCGATGTGCGAAACGGTGGAGAACGCCAGCATGCGCTTGAGGTTGCTCTGCGCGATGGCCATCAGGTTGCCGATCACCAGCGAGACCGCGGCCAGGCCGGCAATCAGCAGCTGCAGTTCGGCCGACAGCGGGCCCACGCCCATCTCCAGCAGGCGGTAGGCCATGCCGAAGGCAGCCAGCTTCGGTGCCGAGCTGATGAACAGCGCGATCGGTGCCGGAGCCCCCTGGTAGACGTCGGGCAGCCACATGTGGAACGGCGCGGCACCCAGCTTGAAGGCAACGCCGGCGATCATGAACACCGCACCGGTGATCAGCAGCACGCGCTCTTCCGAGTGCGGGATGGCCTCACGGATCACGTCCAGGTGCAGGCTGCCGGTGGCGCCGTAGATCAGCGACATGCCGTACAGCAGCAGACCCGAGGCCAGCGAGCCCAGCACGATGTACTTCATCGCCGCTTCCGAGGCCAGGCCGTTCTCACGGTTGCTGGCAACCAGCGCGTAGGAGCAAAGCGCCAGCAGTTCCAGGCCCAGGTAGACCATCAGCAGGCTGCCGGCCGAGACCAGGATCATCATGCCGGCGGTGCCGAACAGGATCAGCACGGGGATCTCGCCCTGGAACAGGTTGCGGTCACGCAGGTAGCGCCAGCCATAGACCAGGGTCAGGCCGCTGAGCAGAACGATCCCGGTCTTCATCACGTCTGCGGCGGTATCGCGCACGAACATGCCATGGAAGACCTCCCCCTGCCCGCCCACGCCGGTGGCCAGCATGAACAGCACCACGGCCAGCGCAGCGAGCGAGAACAGGTGGGTGACGAGCTTGTTCCGGTTGCTGACGAACAGGTCGAGGATCATCAGGGCGAAGGCGCTGCCGATCAGCACCAGCTCGGGGGCGAGCGGTGGCAGGTCAGCGGCGGTCAATGGCAGCAGCGGCGAGGTGGTCATCATCAAATCCTGGAATTACAGCAGCTTGCTGGATGCGATCTGCATCGCCAGCTTCGCGATCGAGGGCTCCATCAGGTCGGTCAGCGGCTTGGGGTAGATGCCCAGGGCCAGCACGCCGATGGCGAACACGCCCAGCACCAGCCATTCGCGGCCGTTGATGTCCTTCAGTTCGGCAACATGGCTGTTCGCCACTTCGCCGAAGAAGATGCGCTTGTACAGCCACAGGGTGTAGGCGGCGCCGATGATCAGGGTGGTGGCCGCGCCCAGCGCGATCCACGGATTACGCTGGAAGGCCGCGAGGATGACCATGAACTCGCCTACGAAACCGCTGGTGCCCGGCAGGCCTGCGTTGGCCATGAAGAACAGCATGGCGAAAGTGGCAAACCAGGGCATCACGTTGACCACGCCGCCGTAATCGGCGATGCGGCGGCTGTGCATGCGGTCGTACAGCACGCCGACGCTGGAGAACATCGCGCCGGACACGAAGCCGTGCGAGATCATCTGCACCATCGCGCCCTGCAGGCCCAGGCGGGCGGCATCGGCGTTGCCGGCTTCACGCACCAACCACAGGGCGATGAAGGTACCCAGGGTGACAAAGCCCATGTGCGCGATCGACGAATAGGCGATCAGCTTCTTCATGTCGTCCTGCACCAGCGCGACCAGGCCGACGTAGATCACCGCGATCAGCGACAGCGCGATCACCAGCCAGGCCCATTCCTGGGACGCGTCCGGGACGATCGGCAGGTTGAAGCGCAGGAAGCCGTAGCCACCGATCTTCAGGGCGATGGCAGCCAGGATCACCGAACCGGCGGTCGGCGCTTCCACGTGGGCGTCAGGCAGCCAGGTGTGGACCGGGAACATCGGCACCTTGACCGCGAAGGCGATCAGGAAGGCGAAGAAGATCCAGGTCTGCTCCTTGGCCGACAGCGGCAGCGCGTACAGGTCGGCCAGCTGGAAGCTGCCGCCCTTCATGTACAGGTAGATCAGCGCCACCAGCATCAGCACCGAGCCGAGGAAGGTGTACAGGAAGAACTTCAGCGCGGCGTAGATGCGGCGCGGGCCGCCCCAGACACCGATGATCAGGAACATCGGGATCAGCATCGCTTCGAAGAACACGTAGAACAGCATCGCGTCCGTTGCGGCGAAGATACCGACGGTGACACCTTCCAGGATCAGGAAGGCCGCCACGTACTGGTTGACGCGCTTGTCGATCGCGCTCCAGGCACCGATCAGGGCAAGCACGCTGACCAGCGTGGTCAGCAGGATCAGCGCCACGGCAATGCCGTCCACGCCCAGGTTGTAGCCGATCTTGTACGCCGGGATCCAGGCATGGGTCTCGACGAACTGCATGCCGTCGACACCCGCGTTGTAGCCGCTCAGCAGCGAGAGGCTCGCCACGAAGGTCAGCACGGCGACGCCCAGGGACGCCCAGCGGGCGGTCTGCGCATCACGGATCGCAAGGATCAGGGCGCCACCGATGATCGGCAGCCAGATGAGGACACTGAGTAGAGGCCAGTTCGACACGTCTTCTTATTCCGTACAGGTCATCAACGCAGGTAATGCATCAGCACGCCCAGAAGGGCAATCAGGCCGATGATCATCGCGAAGGCGTAGTGATAGAGGAAACCGGATTGGGTACGACGCAGCACGCCGGCTGCAACGTCCACAACACGTGCCGAAAGATTGACCACGCCATCGACGATGTTGCTGTCGATCCAGCGCGAGACCTTGCCCAGCTTGACACCGCCACCAGCAAAGCCATCGATCCACAGCTTGTCGAAGCCGTACTTGTTTTCCAGCACCGACACCAGCGGAGCAAAGGTCTTGCGCGCCTTGCCCGACAGGTCCGGCTTCCACAGGTAGAACAGCGCGGCCAGCAGGAAGCCTGCCAGGGTCAGCCAGAACGGCGGCAGCATCATGCCGTGCAGCGCGAACGCGACCGGGCCATGGAACTCCTCACCGAGGAAGGCAACGGTGTTCTTGGCCGGATCGTAGAAGTCCACGACACCGGTGAAGAACGTCTGTGCCTGGCCCTTGATCGCCGCGTGAGCGTGATTACCCGCCCAGTCGGTACCGTGCAGCATTGGACCGATGCTGAAGAAACCGATGGCGATCGACGGGATGGCCAGCAGGATCAGCGGCAGGGTCACCACCCACGGGGTTTCGTGCGGCTCATGCGGACCGTGGCCATGGCCGTGGTCGTCATGGTGCGCGTCGCCATGATGCGCATCAGCAGCGTGGTGATCGTCATGGCCATGGCCATGATCGTCATTGTGCGCGTCGCGGAAGCGCTCCTTGCCATGGAAGGTCATGAACAGCAGGCGGAAGCTGTAGAAGCTGGTCACCAGCACGCCACCCAGCACAGCCCAGTAGCCATAGGTGGCCACCCAGCTGTTCTGCATGTGGGCGTGGATCTCGGCCGCTTCGATGATGGTGTCCTTCGAGTAGAAACCGGAGAAGAACGGCGTACCGACCAGGGCCAGGGTACCGATCCACATGGTGACGAAGGTGATCGGCATGTACTTGCGCAGGCCGCCCATCTTGCGCATGTCCTGCTCATGGTGCATCGCGATGATGACCGAACCGGCACCCAGGAACAGCAGCGCCTTGAAGAAGGCGTGGGTCATCAGGTGGAACACGGCCGCCGAATAGGCCGACACGCCCAGTGCGACGGTCATGTAGCCCAGCTGCGACAGCGTGGAGTACGCGACGACGCGCTTGATGTCGTTCTGCACGATGCCGATCAGGCCGGTGAAGAAGGCCGTGGTGGCACCGATGAACAGGATGAAGTTCAACGCGGTCTGCGACAGCTCGAACAGCGGCGACATGCGGGTGACCATGAAGATACCGGCGGTCACCATCGTCGCGGCGTGGATCAGTGCCGAAATCGGGGTCGGGCCTTCCATCGAGTCCGGCAGCCACACGTGCAGCGGGACCTGGGCCGACTTGCCCATGGCACCGATGAACAGGCAGATGCAGATGACGGTGGCGATCGACCAGATCACCGGCTCGTTCAACAGCTGCATGCCGAACATGGTGCCGTCCCAGATCTGCAGCTGGGCGCGCGGGTCGGCCAGCATGCCGGCCTGCGAGAACACCTGCGAGTAATCCAGGGTGCCGAACACCCACAGCACGCCGGCAATGCCGAGCAGGAAGCCGAAGTCACCGACGCGGTTGACCAGGAACGCCTTCATGTTGGCGAAGATCGCGGTCGGGCGCTTGAACCAGAAGCCGATCAGCAGGTACGACACCAGGCCCACCGCTTCCCAGCCGAAGAACAGCTGCAGGAAGTTGTTGCTCATCACCAGGGTGAGCATCGAGAAGGTGAACAGCGAGATGTAGCTGAAGAACCGCTGGTAGCCCGGATCGTCCTGCATGTAGCCGATCGTGTAGATGTGGACCAGCAGCGACACGAAGGTCACCACCACCATCATCATCGCGGTCAGCTTGTCGACCATGAAGCCGACATGGGCCGAGTACTGGCCGACTTCGAAGAACGTGTAGATGTTCTGGTTGAACGGTTGCGCACCGCCCCACAGCAGCTGGTAGAGCGTGTACATCGACAGGCCGCAGGCCACCGCGACGCCGAGGATGGTGATGGTCTGCGCACCGAAGCGCTTGACCTGGCGACCGAACAGGCCGGCGATGATGCTGCCGAACAGCGGTGCAAGCACCACTGCGATCAACAGACTCTTGGAGAGAGTGATTTCCATCTGTGGATCAGCCCTTCAACGAATCGACTTCGCCGACATTGATCGTGCGTCGGGTACGGAACAGGGTCACCAGGATCGCCAGGCCGATGGCGGCTTCCGCGGCGGCGACGGTCAGGATGAAGAACACGAACAGCTGGCCGGACGGATCGCCCAGCTGACGCGAGAAGGCGACGAAATTGACGTTCACCGACAACAGCATCAGCTCGATCGACATCAACAGGACGATGACGTTCTTCCGGTTGAGGAAGATGCCGGCCAGGCTGATGGCGAACAGCACCGCGCCAAGCGCAAGCATGTGGCCAAGGGTAATCACGGCTGGGTCTCCTCGCCGGTGGCCGGCTTGCTGTTGCTGTGCACGACCGGCGCTTCGGCGTCCATCTTGACCATGCGCAGGCGCTGGCCGGCCTTGACCATGGTCTGCTCGCCCGGGTTCTGGCTCTTCACGCCGGTACGGCGACGCAGGGTCAGCATCACGGCGGCCACCACGGCCACGGTCAGGATGACCGCAGCGAACTCGAACGGCAGCAGGTACTCGGTGAACAGCGTACGGGCCAGCCAGGTGACGTTGGAGCTGTCGGCGGCGAGCGCGGCGGCGTTGTCGGCCGGGAACGGGGTGACCGCCCTGCCCTTCACGCCGATCAGGATCAGCATCTGCACCAGCATCGCCACGGCGACGATCAGGCCGACCGGCAGGTAGCGCACCCAACCCTCACGCAGCTTGGTGGGATCGATGTCGAGCATCATCACCACGAACAGGAACAGCACCATCACAGCGCCGACATACACCAGCACCAGTGCCACGCCGAGGAACTCGGCGCCGACCAGCAGCCACACGCAGGCGATGGAGAAGAAGGTCAGCACCAGACACAGAACGGCATGCACCGGATTGCGCACGCTGATCACCGCACCGGCCGAAACCGTTGCCGCGATGGCGAAGACCCAGAAAGCGATATTTACCCAATCCATCTCTCGACCTCAGCGGTAAGCGGCATCGGCGGCGCGACGCTCGGCGATCTCGGATTCGAGACGGTCGCCCAGGGCCAGCAGCTGCGGCTTGGTAACGATGTTTTCGCCACGATTCTCGAAGTGGTACTCGAGGATGTGGGTTTCGACGATCGAGTCCACCGGGCAGCTTTCTTCACAGAAGCCACAGAAGATGCACTTGAACAGATCGATGTCATAGCGCGTGGTACGGCGGGTGCCGTCCTCGCGCTTGGCCGAGTCGATGGTGATGGCCAATGCAGGGCACACCGCTTCGCACAGCTTGCAGGCGATGCAGCGCTCTTCACCGTTGGGGTAACGGCGCAGGGCGTGCAGGCCACGGAAGCGCGGCGACTGCGGGAACTTCTCCATCGGGTACATCATCGTGTACTTGGGCTTGAAGCTGTACTTCAGCGTCAGCCAAAGGCCGCCCAGCAGTTCGAGCAGCAGAAGGCTCTTGAAGTAATGGGTAATCCTGTTCATCACTTAGACGCCCTTTTGAATCACGCCGAAGAACACCATGACGGCGGTAACCGCGATCCACAGAATGGCCAGCGGGATGAAGACCTTCCAGCCCAGGCGCATGATCTGGTCATAGCGGAAGCGCGGGAAGCTGGCACGGAACCAGATGTAGGCACTGGCGAAGAAGAACACCTTGACGAACAGCCACGGTGCACCGCCCTTCCAGATCCAGTCGACCAGCGGCGAGATATCGCCCGGGTTGACCCAGCCCTGGATCGGGCTCAGCCAGCCGCCGAGGAAGAAGATCGAGATCAGGAAGCTGATCAGGATCATGTTGGCGTATTCGGCCAGGAAGAACAGCGCGAACGCACCGCCCGAGTACTCAACCATGTGGCCGGCGACGATTTCCGATTCACCTTCCACCACGTCGAACGGCGCGCGGTTGGTTTCGGCAACGCCCGACACCCAGTAGATGACGAACAGCGGGAACAGCGGCAGCAGGAACCAGTCGAAGAAACCGGAATTGCCGGCCTGCGCCATCACGATGTTGCTCAGGTTCAGGCTGCCCGACGCGATCATCACGCCGACCAGGGCAAAGCCCATGGCGATTTCGTAGCTGATCATCTGCGCCGAGGCACGCATCGCACCCAGGAACGCATACTTCGAGTTGGATGCCCAACCGGCCAGAATGATGCCGTAGATGCCCAGCGAGGTCATCGCCAGCAGGTACAGCAGGCCGGCGTTGGCGTTGGACAGCACGATCTGCGAATCGAAGGGGACCACCGACCAGGCCGCGAAGGCCGGAGCCAAGGTGATCAGCGGTGCCAGCAGGTAGATCGCCTTGTTGGCGCTGCTCGGCTGGACCACTTCCTTGAACAGCAGCTTGAAGACGTCGGCGAAGGCCTGGAAGATGCCCATGCCCACGTACATCGGGCCGTGGCGGACGTGCATCCAGCCGATCAGCTTGCGTTCCCAGACCACGTAGAAGGCCACCGAGATGATCACCGGAACGGTGATCACCAGGATCTTCAGGATGATCCAGATCAGCGCGCCGATGTCACCGAGGCCAAGCAGCCACTGGTGCAGCGGGTCGACCGCGTTCAACAGCAATTCGTTCATGCAGCCACCACCGTTACGCGAGCGGCACCCAGCGGCGCGGTCGCGCCGTGGCCCGATTCAATCCAGACCGAACCCGCAGCGACGCGGGCGTCGATCACCACCGGCAGGGTGGCCTTGCCGGCATCGGTGCCGACCTTGGCCATCTGCCCTTCCTGCAGCTGCAGGCGAGCGGCATCTTCAGCGTTCAGCACGATGCGCGGCGCGTTGTTGAGCGGATGCGACTGCAGCGCCGGGGCACGACGGACCACCGCATCGGTGCGGTAGATCGCGGCGGTCGAAGCCACTTCCAGGCCTTCGCCGGCAACCACCGGCTGCGCCGAAGCGGCAACGGTGACCGACACCGGGGCCAGGCTGGCACGCAGGCCGGCCAGGTCGGTGAAGTCAAAACCGGCCAGCGCCATGTCGCCGCCCAGTGCGCGCAGCACGCGCCAGCCCTCACGGGCCTCGCCCGGCAGCTTGCCGCCGGCACGGGCCGACTGTTCGCGACCATCGAGGTTGGTCAGGGTGGCGTCGATTTCCGGCAGCGCACCGATCGGCAGGATGACGTCGGCAACGTCGCGGGTGGAGACGCAGGCGAACTGGCTGAAGGCCACCACCTTGGCACCGACCAGCGCCTTGCGCGCGGCGGGAGCGTCAGCGAAGTCCAGACCCGGCTCCAGGCCGTACACCACGTAGGCCTGGCGCGGTTGCGCCAGCATCTCGGCGACGTCCTTGCCGGCCGGCAGCACGCCGGCGCGGGTCAGGCCAACGGCGTTGGCGCCCTGCGGTATGCGGCACAGCTTGGCACCGGTGGCGGCGGCGAACTCACGCGCAGCGGCGCGGATCGCGGCAGCCTGCGGATGGTTTTCAGCGATGCCACCGACGATCAGCACGGTGTTGTTGCCGCCCTGCACCGCCGAACGCAGCTCGGCGTTGGCCAGCGCGTCGACGAACTTCGACGGCGCGACGATCTGCTTGCCGGCGATGCTGAAGGCGAAGTCGAAGTCCACCGGGTTGACGACGTGGATCTTCGCGCCATTGGTGGTCTGCGCCTTGCGCAGGCGAGCGTGCAGCAGCGGCAGTTCGTGGCGGATGTTGCTGCCCAGAACGACGATGCGGTCGGCGCCTTCGATCTCGGCGAGCGGCAGGCCGAACACTTCAGCGGTTGCAGCGTCGGAGAAATCGCGGTTGTTGATGCGGTGGTCGATGTTGCTCGAGCCCAGGCCCTTGGCCAGGCGGGCCAGCAGCGCGCCTTCCTCGTTCGAGGTCGACGGGTGCACCAGCACGCCCAGGTTGTCGCCCTGGTTGGCCTTGAGGATCTCGGCAGCGGCGGCCAGGCCTTCGGCCCAGCTCACTTCCTTCCACTCGCCATTGACCTTGCGCAGCGGCTTGACCGCACGATCTTCGCTGTACAGGCCCTGGTGCGAGTAGCGGTCACGGTCGGACAGCCAGCACTCGTTCACGGCTTCGTTGTCGCGCGGCACGGTGCGCAGCACTTCGCCGCGACGCACGTGCAGGAACAGGTTCGAACCCATCGCGTCGTGGTAGCCCAGCGATTCGCGCGCGGTCAGTTCCCACGGACGGGCGCGGAACTGGAACACCTTGTTGGTCAGCGCGCCGACCGGGCAGACGTCGACGACGTTGCCCGACAGCTCGGTGGTCAACGGCTTGCCGTCGAAGGTACCGATCTGCAGGTTCTCACCGCGGTACATGCCACCCAGTTCATAGGTACCGGCAACGTCGGCGGTGAAGCGGACGCAGCGGGTGCACTGGATGCAGCGGGTCATCTCGGTGGCGACCAGCGGGCCCATGTCCTCGTCCGGCACCACACGCTTGCGCTCGTTGAAGCGGCTGACCGAACGGCCATAGCCCAGCGACACGTCCTGCAGCTCGCACTCGCCGCCCTGATCGCAGATCGGGCAATCCAGCGGGTGGTTGATGAGCAGGAACTCCATCACCGAGCGCTGGAACTTCAGTGCCTTCTCGCTGCGGGTGGCGACCTTCATGCCATCCATCACCGGGGTGGCACAGGCCGGCGCCGGCTTCGGCGACTTTTCAACGTCCACCAGGCACATGCGGCAGTTGGCGGCGATCGGCAGCTTCTCGTGATAGCAGAAGCGCGGAATCGAAATGCCGGCCTTGTCGGCGGCCTGGATGATCATCGAACCCTTGGGTACGACCAGCGACTTGCCATCGATCTCGATGGTCACGTGATCCGGTGGCACGCTCGGGTTTACGGGTTGCGCGCTCATGCGGCGGCTGCCTCCACCTTCTTGCCGTCAACCATCGAATGACCGTTGACGATGTAGTACTCGAATTCGTCCCAGAACTGGCGCAGGAAGCCCTGGATGGGCCATGCAGCCGCTTCACCGAACGCACAGATGGTGTGGCCTTCGATCTGGCCGGCCACCGCCTTCAGCTGGTGCAGGTCTTCCATCGTGGCCTTGCCGGCCACGATGCGCTCCAGCACGCGGTGCATCCAGCCGGTACCTTCACGGCACGGGGTGCACTGGCCACAGGATTCCTTGTGGAAGAACTGGCTGATGCGGCAGGCGAACTTGACGCAGCAGACGCTGTCGTCGAGCACCACGATCGCACCCGAACCCAGGCCGGAGCCCAGCGCACGGATGGTGTCGTAGTCCATCGGCAGGTCCTTCAGCTCGGCCGCGGTCAGCACCGGCATCGACACGCCGCCCGGGATCGCGCCCTTCAGGGTGCGGCCCGGACGCAGGCCACCAGCCATCTGCAGCAGATCGTGGAAGGTGGTGCCCAGCGGCACTTCGAAGTTGCCGCCGTTCTGCACGCAGCCGGACACCGAGAAGCACTTCGGGCCGCCGTTGGCGGTCAGGCTCAGGCCCTTGAACCACTCCGGACCGTTGCGGATGATCGCCGGCACCGAACCGTAGGTTTCGGTGTTGTTGATCGTCGACGGCTTGCCGTACAGGCCAAAGTTGGCCGGGAACGGCGGCTTGTAGCGCGGCTGGCCCTTCTTGCCTTCCAGCGATTCCATCAGTGCGGTTTCTTCGCCGCAGATGTACGCGCCGGCACCCAGCGCACCGTAGATGTCGATGTCCACGCCCGAGCCCATCACGTTCTTGCCCAGCCAGCCGTTTGCATAGGCGTCGGCCAGGGCCTGCTCGAAGTGCTCGAACGGCTCGTGGTGGAACTCACCGCGCAGGTAGTTGTAACCCACGGTCGAACCGGTGGCGTAGCAGGCGATCGCCATGCCTTCCACCACCGAATGCGGGTTGTAGCGCAGGATGTCGCGGTCCTTGCAGGTGCCCGGCTCGGATTCGTCCGAGTTGCAGAGGATGTACTTCTGCATGTTGCCCTTGGGCATGAAGGACCACTTCAGGCCGGTCGGGAAGCCCGCGCCGCCACGGCCGCGCAGGCCCGAGGCCTTGACCATCTCGATGACCTGCTCCGGCGGGATCTTCTCTTCGAGGATCTTGCGCAGGGCGGCATAGCCACCAGTCTTCAGGTAGCTTTCGTACGACCACGGGGTGTCGTAATGCAGGGTGGTGTAGACCACCTGGTGCGGCAGCGGCGCAGGACCGACCGGCCCCTTGGATTCGTGGTGATGTGCCATGCCCTTACTCCAGCCCGTCCAGCAGCTCGTCGACCTTTTCCAGGGTCAGACGCTCATGGTAATGACCGTTGATGACCATCATCGGTGCGCCACCGCAGCCTGCCAGGCACTCTTCCTCGCGCTTGAGGTAGACGCGGCCGTCCGCGGTCGATTCACCGTGCTTGATGCCCAGCTTCTTCTCGCAATGGCGGACGATGTCCTCGGCGCCATTGAGCCAGCAGCTGATGTTGGTGCAGATGGCCACGTTGTTGCGGCCCACCTTCTCGGTCTCGAACATCGAGTAGAAGCTGGCGACCTCGTAGGCCCAGACCGGCGGCAGGTCCAGGTACTTGGCCACGCCGGCGATCAGCTCGTCGGTCAACCAGCCCTCGTTCTGCTCCTGGGCCGCGTGCAGGCCCTGCAGCACGGCAGAGCGCTTGCGGTCCGGCGGGAACTTGGACAGCCAGTGATCGATGTGAGCGCGCGTCTTGTCGCTCAGCACCACCATCGGGTCGACGTCGCGCGCCGCCTCGAAATTACCTGTCGCCTTCATCGGCCGACCTCAGCGAAATGCATAACGTGAAATTGCAGAAACTGCGGCGCCGGCTTGCGCCGGCTGCCTGCAGCGGGCGTTGGCGTGGCGGACGGCATTACCGGTCAACCTCGCCGAACACCAGGTCGTAGGTGCCGATCATCGCCACCACGTCGGCCAGCATGTGGCCGCGCACGATCGAGTCGATCGAGGACAGGTGGGCGAAGCCCGGCGCGCGAAGGTGCACGCGGAACGGCTTGTTGGCGCCATCGGAGACCAGGTAGCAGCCGAACTCGCCCTTCGGGGCTTCAACGGCGGCGTAGGTTTCACCGGCAGGCACGCAATAGCCTTCGCTGAACAGCTTGAAGTGGTGGATCAGCGCTTCCATGTCGTCCTTCATGTCCTCGCGCTTGGGCGGAGCGACCTTGAAGTTCTTCACCATCACCGGGCCCGGGTTGGCCTTCAGCCACGCCACGCACTGCTTGATGATGCGGTTGGACTCGCGCATTTCGGCGATGCGGACCAGGTAACGGTCGTAGCAGTCGCCTTCCTTGCCCAGCGGGATGTCGAAATCGACGGCATCGTACTTGGCGTACGGGCGCTTCTTACGCAGGTCCCAGGCAACGCCCGAGCCGCGCAGCATCACACCGGTCATGCCCCACTGGTGGGCCAGTTCGGGCGTCACCACGCCAATGCCGACGGTACGCTGCTTCCAGATACGGTTGTCGGTCAGCAGGGTCTCGTATTCGTCGACACGACCCGGGAATTCGTTGGTGAAGTTCTCCAGGAAGTCCAGCAGCGAACCTTCGCGCGCGGCGTTGAGGTTCTTCAGGGCCTTGCCCTTGTGCCAGCGCGATTCCTTGTACTTCGGCATGTGGTCCGGCAGGTCGCGGTAGACACCGCCCGGACGGTAGTACGCCGCGTGCATGCGCGCGCCGGAGACCGCTTCATAGCAGTCCATCAGCTCTTCACGCTCGCGGAAGGCGTACAGCATCACCGCCATTGCGCCCAGATCGAGGGCGTTGGAACCCAGCCACATCAGGTGGTTGAGGATGCGGGTGATTTCATCGAACAGGGTACGGATGTACTGCGCACGCTCCGGCGCCTCGATCCCCATCAGGGTCTCGATCGAGCGCACGTAGGCGTGCTCGTTGCACATCATCGACACGTAATCCAGGCGATCCATGTAGCCGATCGACTGGTTGAACGGCTTGGACTCGGCCAGCTTCTCGGTACCACGGTGCAGCAGACCCACGTGCGGGTCGGCGCGCATGATGGTTTCGCCGTCCATTTCCAGGATCAGGCGCAGCACACCGTGGGCGGCCGGATGCTGCGGGCCGAAGTTCATGGTGTAGTTGCGGATTTCCTGCCGGCTCTCGGCCGGGCTGCTGGCGAATGCTTCGCCGGCCTGGTGTACGTGGCTCACTTCACTGCCTCCTGCGCGCGCTCACCTTCTGCGGTCTGCAGGCGGGCGTCGTCGCGGATCACGCGCGGCACGCCGACACGCGGCTCCACCGAGGTGACCGGTTCGTAGATCACGCGCTTCTTTTCTTCGTCGTAGCGGACTTCGACATTGCCGATCAGCGGGAAGTCCTTGCGGAACGGATGACCGACGAAACCGTAATCGGTCAGGATCCGACGCAGGTCCGGGTGGCCTTCGAAGATCACGCCGTACAGGTCGAACGCTTCGCGCTCGAACCAGTTCAGGCCCGGCCAGATGCCGGTCAGCGAGGACACCACCGGCAGCGCTTCGTCAGGGGCGAAGCAGCGCAGGTGCATCATCAGGTTGTGCTGGTACGAACGCAGCTGGGCGACCACGGCGAAACGCTGGGTCGGCATGTGCTGCGGGCGGGCGCCGTCGGCACCGTTTTCCTCGGTGGGGAACTCGCCCCACGCGAAACGGCCCTGGGCCTTGCCTTCGACACCACGGCTGAAGCCCTGCGAGGACACATCGGCGGTGTCCCACTCATCGGAGCCATAACCGAGATAGTCGACGCCGCAGAGATCGACGGCCTGTTCGAAACCAAACTCGTCACGCAGCGCCAGGGCGGTGGCGTGCCACTCGGCGGCAGGCACTTCCAGCGTCACTTCGCCGCGGGGTTCGACCACGATGACCTTCGCACCTGCGAAACGTGCGGAGAGTCGGTCGATGAAGGATGCTTGCTCTGCCATGGGGGCTTGGCGCGCTCTTGTCAGGTGAAGGGGTCAGCGGGCGATGGTCTGTGTACGCCAGATCTTCTTCTGCAGCTGCAGGATCCCGTACACCAGCGCCTCGGCGGTCGGCGGGCAGCCCGGGACATAGACGTCCACCGGCACCACGCGATCACAGCCGCGCACCACAGAATAGGAATAGTGGTAGTAACCACCGCCGTTGGCGCAGCTGCCCATCGAGATGACCCACTTCGGGTCCGGCATCTGGTCATAGACCTTGCGCAGCGCCGGGGCCATCTTGTTGACCAGGGTACCGGCCACGATCATCACGTCGGACTGACGCGGCGACGGACGGAACACCACGCCGTAGCGGTCAAGGTCCAGGCGCGCGGCACCGGCATGCATCATCTCGACCGCACAGCAGGCCAGGCCGAAGGTCATCGGCCACATCGAGCCGGTACGCGCCCAGTTCAGCAGTGCGTCGACGCTGGTGGTGACGAAGCCCTTTTCCAGCAGCGGGTTGTCGCCTTCCGGCCGCAGGATGTCATCAACCCGGCCTTCCGGCGTCGGATTGTTCATGAGGCCATCGAGAGTCTGAATCACTCCCATTCCAGCGCTCCCTTCTTCCAGACGTAAATGAAACCGAGGAACAGCATGCCGACGAACAGGCCCATGGTGATGAGCGAACGCGCGCCCAGCTCCATGAAGACCTGGGTCCACGGCACGATGAAGATGATTTCCAGGTCGAAGACGATGAACTGGATCGCGATCAGGTAGTAGCGCACGTCGAACTTCATGCGCGCGTCTTCGAAGGCTTCGAAGCCGCACTCGTACGGCGACAGCTTTTCCAGATCGGGGCGGCGGGGACCGAGGAATCGGCCAACCAGCATCAGCGTAATGCCGATACCGGTGGCAACGATCAGAAACAGCAGAGACGGCAAATATTCGGCCAGCACAGCGATTCTCTCTTGCCTCTGCCGCTGCGCCTGCAGGCGCTTTGGCATGGGGGAGTGGACGGGAATCTGCCTGGCGCCTTGCGCGCCAGACGAACCCGCTTTACTTACAAATGGTGCCCAAGAGGGGACTCGAACCCCTACGACCTAAGTCGCTACCACCTCAAGGTAGTGCGTCTACCAATTCCGCCACCTGGGCAAACGATCACATCAGACTATCTTCCCGATGCGCCGCGTATTGTAACCGGCTTCAGTGTTTCTGGGAGCCTTCCGAAGGCTTTTCTTCACCAGAAACCGAAGATTCCGCCTGAGCCGGCACAGTTGCGGCCGGAACCGGGGCGGCCGGGACCGCATCGGCCTTCGGAACGGCCGGCAATTCGCCCGCCGGGGCCGCCGGAGCGGTCACCGCCGGGGCGGACATCAGACCCAGATCCTGCTCGGCCGCCGGACGGGTGCCGTGACCGGCATACCAGGCCATGAAGAGGCTGATGCCGAAGAACACGACTGCCAGCCACTTGGTGGACTTGGACAGGAAATTCGAAGCGCCGCGCGCACCGAACACCGTACCCGAGGCACCGGCGCCAAAGCCCGAACCCGCCGCCGCACCCGAACCACGCTGCATCAGGATCAGCGCGATCATGGCCACAGCGACCAGCACGTAGACGACATTGAGGATCAACATCAGCATTGAAAACCGCCCTCGGACAATACTTCTAGGATTAGTTCGCGGCCGCCGCCCGTGCGATGGCCAGGAAGTCCGCGGCCACCAGGGAGGCGCCACCGACCAGCCCACCATCGACATCCGGCTGCGCGAACAGTTCCCCGGCATTGTCGGGCTTCACGCTACCGCCGTAAACAATGGGCAGTGAATCAGCGATTCTAGCATCGATACGCGCGACTTCGCCACGGATGAACGCGTGCACTTGCTGCGCCTGCTCCTTACTGGCGGTACGGCCGGTACCGATGGCCCAGACCGGCTCGTAGGCAACCACGGCCTTGGCGAAGCCTGCCGCACCGACCCGTTCCAGCACCGGCGCCAGCTGGCTGGCGATGACCGCCTCGGTCTGCCCCGCTTCGCGCTGCTCCAGGGTCTCACCCACGCACAGCACCGGCACCAGGCCGGCATGCTGGGCGGCGGCGAACTTGCGGGCAACCAGCTCGCTGCTTTCATGGTGGTACTGGCGGCGCTCGGAGTGGCCGACCAGGCCATAGCGGGCACCGACCTCGACCAGCATCGCCGCGCAGACCTCGCCGGTATAGGCCCCCTTCTCGTTGCTGCTCACGTCCTGCGCGCCAAAGGCAAGACCGGTTTCGCCGAAGTCCTCGACCAGCTCCCCCAGGTACGGCAACGGCGGCAGGATCACCACGTCCACCCCCTCCAGCGGCAGCCCGGCGGCCACCTGCCCCAGCAGTTCATTGGCGAATTGACGGCTGCCATGCAGCTTCCAGTTTCCGGCGACGATCTTGCGGCGCATGAGCGGGTGGCTCCTGTGTGAAGTCAGCCGGTCATGATACCCGTTACGGCAAAAATCCGTTTCCTTGTAAGCGGTTACATGGATTTTCAGCCAACGGCGCAGCCCCTCGTGGCGGGGTGGGGTTGGTCGCGGAGAGCCCCGGCTGGATTTGTGGGGTTGGCCGGGCGGGTGGGACTGGCGAGGGACGCCGTGAACCCATCCCTGGGGGCTTGGCCGCGGATCCATGCCGCGGACACCCTCGCCAGCCCCACCCGCCCGGCCCATGACACATTGCGGCGGTCCGCCCGCCACGGAAAGAAAAAAGAAGATCAAAAGCAAAAGCGAAAGCAGAGCTTCGGCCCCTCCCCTGCTTTAGCTGCCGGGGTCAGATCCCTTTTCCTGCGGAAAAGGGATCTGACCCCTACCCCACACGCATGGCGTGGATCTACCGTGTCGACCAAGGTCGACACCTACCGGAAATCGCGAGTTACCCGCCGTCACCGGGAAACTGTCGAAGGCGGGGAGGTGTCGGATGGCGGAGTGTCCGCGGCATGGATGCCGCGGCCAAGCCCCCATGGACGGGTTCACGGCGTCCCCGCCATCCGACACCTCCCCGCCTCCCCACGGAACATCCCAGAGCCGCTTTGGCTTTGGCTTTGGCCTTGGCTTCGGCTTCGGCCTCTGCGGGTGCAGGGCGCAGCCCTGCAAAGAAAAAGGCCGCCTTTCGGCGGCCTTCACTTCTCATTACTTCAGCTTGATCTCGCGCAGGCGCTCCTCGAGGAAGCCGTGGGCGGTGATCGGCTCCGGGTACCGGCTCGGGTTCTCCGGGGTGATGCAGGACGGCAGCACATCGATCAGGAAGTCCGGGTTCGGGTGCAGGAAGAACGGTACCGAGTAGCGCGGCTGGCGCGCCAGCTCACCCGGGGGGTTGACCACGCGGTGGATGGTCGACGGATACACATGGTTGGTCAGGCGCTGCAGCATGTCGCCGATGTTGACCACGATGGTGTCGGCGTCCGAAGTGAACGGCACCCACTTGCCATCATGCGACTGCACTTCGAGGCCGGCGGCACTGGCGCCGACCAGCAGGGTGATGAAGTTGATGTCGCCATGGGCGCCCGCACGCACATTCGGGATGTCGTCGGTGGTGATCGGCGGGTAATGGATCGGACGCAGGATCGAGTTGCCGAAATTGGTCTTGTCGGCGAAGAAATCCTCCGGCAGGCCGATGTGCAGGGCCAGCGCCGACAGCACGCGCGAACCCAGGTTGTCCAGCGCCTGGTACAGGCCGTAGCCACGCTCACGGAAGCCCTCGACCTCGGTCGGCCACAGGTTCGGGGCCATCACGTCGCGGTACTTGGAGTCGTCAGCGATCTCGCGGCCGATGTGCCAGAACTCCTTCAGGTCGAAGTGCTTGGAACCCTTGGCGGTTTCAACACCGAACGGGGTGTAGCCGCGGGCGCCGCCGCTGCCGGCCACGTGGTACTTGCGCTTGACCTCATCCGGCAGGGCGAAGAAGGCCTTGAAGGCACCGTAGGCCGCGTCGATGTCGGCCTGCGGGATGCCGTGGTTGCGGATGCCCGCGAATCCCCATTGGCGGTAGGCCGCGCCCAGCTCGGCCACGAAGGCTTCGCGGTCGCTGTCGAAACGGGTGATGTCGAGGGTCGGGATCTGGCTCACAGCGGTTCCTGGCTTGTCGTTGGGTCTGAAACGGGCCTGCGCATTCAGGGCCCGCCTGAACATTGTGACAGATCGCCCGGCGAACGCGACTCGATACAAGGAAACAAACCGATACAATGCGCGACCCGAGCACATTTAACGATTCAATCACGTTGGTGCCGCGCGTTTCTTCCAGCCATCCGACCCCGCCCGCACCATGCCCTCCGACCCAGCCGACACTACGCCCGTAGCAGATACCGCCCGCCACTGGCGCCGGCTGGCCTGGTGGTCGCTGTTCGTGGCCGGCAACGCGATCCTGGCCGCAGCCATCACTGTTGGGAACGTGCCGCTGACCGACAACCCCGGTGGCGCAATCGGCCTGGTTTACCTGTCCGTCGCCCTGCCCGGCCATCTGCTGGCATTCGGCGCGCTGGCCGGCCTGTTGCCACTGCTGCTGGGACTCTGGCAGCGCAACGCACGCATCCTGAGTGTCAGTGCAGTGCTGCTGCAGGGCCTGTGGCTATGCCTGCTGCTGGTCGACGCCAAGGTGTTCACCCTGTACCGCTTCCACCTCAATGCCATGGTGGTGAACATGGTCTTCGGTGGCGCACTGCAGGACCAGGTAGCGCTGTCCTGGAAAACCTGGCTGCAGGCGGGCCTGCTGGTGGCCGCCATCTTCACCGCCGAAGGCCTGCTGGCCTGGGCCTGCTGGAAGCTGCTGCCAGCCCTGCCCCGTCGGCGCACGGTACTGCAGGCCTGGGCGGTGGTCGCACTGCTGATGGCCGGCGGCCAGGTCGCCACCGCCTACTACGATGCCCGCGGCGACCGCGATGTGATCGCGCAGTGGAACTATCTGCCGTGGGCACAGCCGATCACCGCCAAGAGCTTCATGCGCAAGCTCGGTGTGGTCAGCGAACAGCAGGCCGGGCTGCCAGATCCGCGCCACGCCCAGTTGCAGTATCCGCTGCAGCCGCTGCGCTGCCAGAACCCGCACCGCCCCAACGTGCTGATGGTGGTGCTGGAGTCGCTGCGCCACGACGTCCTGACCCCCCAGCTGATGCCCAATGCCTCGGCGCTGGCACAGGGGTCGCGTGTATACGACCACCACTTCAGCACCGGCAACGCCACCCGCTATGGCCTGTTCGGCCTGCTCTACGGCCTGCCCGGTGGCTACTGGCAGAGCATGCTGGACGAACAGCGTGGCTCGCAGCTGTTCCAGGTACTGCGCCAACAGGGCTACGACCTGCACCTGTATGGCAGTGCGCCGCTGTACAGCCCCGAATTCGACCGCACCGTGTTTGCCGACGTCCGCGATCAGCTGCATCAAGGACCGTCCGAACTCGGCCCGGATGGCCGCGACCGTGCCATCGTCGCTGCGCTGCAGAAGGACATCCGTACCAGCCAGGCGGCACAGCAGCCCTGGTTCGGTTTCGTGTTCCTCGACTCCACCCACGCTGGCTACCACCTGCCTGCCAGCTATCCGCCGGTGGCCACACCGATGGCCAAGGAAATCGACTTCCTGAAATTCGGCCCCGACCACGACCCGACGCCGGAGCTCAACCGCTACCGCACCGCCGTGCACTACGCCGACAGTCTTATCGGCTCATTGCTGGACGACTTGCGCGCGCAGGGCCTGGCCGAGGACACCATCGTCCTGGTCACCGGTGATCACGCCGAAGAATTCAACGACCTCAAGCTGAACTACTGGGGACACAACGGCAACTTCTCCGATTACCAGCTGCAGGTGCCGTTCGTACTGCACTGGCCAGGCCAGGCCAGCGGCATTCAGACACGCACCAGTTCCCACGAAGACTGGGTGCCGACCCTGATGCGCCACGCACTGGGCTGCGAGAACGCGCTGACCGACTTCAGCACCGGCCAGGACCTGCTGGGCGAACCCACGGGCCAACGCGCACTGGTGGTGGAAAGCTGGTCGCAACGCGCGGTCCGCCACGGCGACGCCATCTACGTGTTCGACAAATTCGGCAACGCAACGGCGCTTGACCTGCGTTACCGCCCGCTGCCTCAGCAGGTCCCGGACTCCGCCGCCGTCCGCTCTGCATGGGAAGCGCTGACCCGCTTCCGCAACCGCTGACCCCCAAGGATCATCCCGCATGAACCGTCCGCTGCGCATCCTGCATACCGAAGCCGCCAAGGGAATGGGCGGGCAGGAGATCTACATCTTCCGCCACATGCAGGTGATGCGTGCGCGCGGCCATGATGTGTCGCTGCTGTGCCAGCCGGATGCACGGCTGGCCAAGCTGGCGCGTGATGACGGTTTCGCCGTGCACGCGCTGCGCATGGGCGGGCTCGCCCGCCTGCTGCGCGGTATCTGGTCGGTGTCACGACTGGTCCGCCGCGAACGTTACGACGTGGTCAATACCACCAGCCGCCGTGACGCGCTGATCGCCGCTGCAGGTGCGCGTCTGGGCGGTACGCCGCTGGTGGTGCGCTCGCGCCATCTGATGAGTCCGGTCAATTCGCTGCTGACCTATACCAGGCTTCCACACCGGGTTCTGACCGTCAGCAGTTTCGTCAAGCAGCTGCTGGTCGACCGTGGCATACCGGCCGAGCATATCGGCATCGTGCCGCCGATCGCGGTGCCGCCGCGCTGGAGCGAGATCCGCAAGGCCGATCCCTGGCAGTGCCTGCAGGAGGTGCGCGCGCAAGTGCGTGCCGAGCTCGGTTTCGGCGAACAGGACATCGTGGTCGGCTGCGTGGCGGTGCTGCGTGAGCCCAAGGGCCATGCCGACCTGCTGCAGGCGATGGTTCCCCTGTGCAAAGCCAACCCGGACCTGCATCTGGTCATCGTCGGCGATGGCCAACAGGTGATGGAACGGCTGCAGGCGCTGTGCGCAGAGCATGGAGTGCAGCAGCAGGTACACCTGCTGGGATACCGCGATGGCGCCTGCCGCCTGATGGCCGGCTTCGACATCTTCGCCCTCGCCTCGCACAAGGAAGCGGCCGGTACCGTATTCCTGGAAGCGGCCTATGTCGGTGTACCGATCGTGGCCACCCGGGTCGGCGGCGTACCGGAAATGGTGGTTGATGGCAGCAATGCGATCCTCACCCGCCTGGGCGACAATGCAGCCTTGACCGGTGCCCTGCGCCTGCTGGTGGACGATCCACAGCGGCGTCGGCAGATGGGCCGCGCCGGCTGGGACTGGATGCACAGCGCACACCGTTTCACCCCGGACGGTCACGGCGAGACCACCGAACACTATTACCACCAGTGGCTGAAGGAGCTGGGACATGGCTGAGGCCCGAACCGTACCGGTGCTGATGCACCATCACGTCAGTCCTTCACCGGGCATGATCACGGTGTCGCCGGAAAACTTCGAGAGCCAGATCGCGTGGCTGGCCGGCAATGGCTGGACGTCGCTGACGCTGGACCAATATGCCGGCTTCCTCGCCGGCAAGCCGGTACCACGCAAATCAATCGTGATCACCTTCGACGATGGCTACCTGGACAACTGGGTGTATGCGCATCCGATCCTGCACAAGTACGGCATGCACGCAGTGGTGTTCGTGGTCACCGGCTGGATGGGCGAAGGCCCGGAACGCCCGCATGCAGGCATCGAAGGGGCAACGCTGCCTGCCACCCCGGACCACCGGGGCTGCGAAGCGGCGATCTACGAACAGGACCGCAGCGACGATGTGATGATGCGCTGGAGCGAAGCGCGCGCCAGCATTGCCGCCGGCACCTTCGAGATGCATTGCCATACCCATACCCATACGCGCTGGCTGCGCCGCACCGACCTGGACCGTGCGCAGCGCCGCGCAGGCCTGAGCCAGGACCTGGCGGTTTCGCGCGAGGTCCTGCAGGACAAGCTGGGCCAAGTCTCGGACACGCTGTGCTGGCCGTATGGCGATTTCGACCAGGACCACATCGAGGTGGCGCGCGAGCACGGCTTCCGCTACCTGCACACCACTCATCCTTTCGGCCGCAACCTGGTCGGAGGCGACCCGGAACGCATCTACCGGTTCGCCATCCGCAACCGGCCGGCCAGCTGGCTGCGCAAGCGCATCAGGCTGAGCTACAACCCGCTGATCGGGCCACTGTTCAATGGTTTCAAGGCGCGGCAGAAGAAGATGGTGCCGGGGCCCTGAGTACCGCGTGCACCGCCCGCGCAAAGAAAAACGCCCCGGCTTCCCGGGGCGTTTTCATTTCACCGCGCGGCAGCCTCAGCTGGCGGCGGCGCGTACCGCGGCAGACAGGCGATCGAGCGTGTCCTGCATCAGCGTCGCGTCGTCAGCTTCCACCGTAACCCGCACCACCGGCTCGGTACCGGAAGGACGCAGGAAGGCACGACCACGACCGGCCACCGCCTGCTGCGCGTCGGCGAGCGCAGACTGCACGCTTTCAGCCTGCACCGTGGCCTTGGCCGAGACATTGCCCAGCCGCACGTTCACCGTCTTCTGCGGCACCCGCACCAGCCCCTTCAGCGCCTGGCGCAGGGTCTGGCCGTTGTTGCGCAGCGCCACCAGCACCTGCAGGGCACTGACGATGCCATCGCCGGTGGTGGCCCGATCCAGGCACAGCAGGTGTCCCGACGCTTCACCGCCGAGCACGCCACCACCTTCGATCAGCGCCTGGTGCACGTAGCGGTCACCGACGTTGCTGCGCAGGAACGGAATCTGCAGATCAGCGAAGGCCTTCTCCACACCGTAGTTGCTCATCAGCGTACCAACCACCGGACCGCGCAGGCGACCTTCGTCCTTCCACGCACGTGCCAGGATGTACAGCAGGTCATCACCGTCGACCGGATTGCCCTGGTCGTCGGCCATCAGCACGCGGTCGCCATCGCCATCGAAGGCGATGCCGAGATCGGCGCGGGTCTCGCGGACCTTGGCCGCCAGGTTGTCGATATGGGTGGAACCGACGCCGGCGTTGATGTTGACGCCGTTGGGTTCAGCACCGATACCGATCACTTCCGCACCGAGCTCACGGAACAGCAGCGGTGCGATCTGGTAGGTGGCCCCATGCGCACAGTCCAGGACCAGGCGCACGCCACGCAGGTCGAATGCACGCGGCACGCTGGCCTTGCAGAATTCGATGTAGCGGCCGACCGCCTCACGTGCACGCGAAGCTTTGCCCAGCTTCTCCGATTCGGCGGTGGTGAACGGAACATCCAGTGCCGCTTCCAGCGCCAGCTCGGTGGCATCGTCGAGCTTCTCGCCCTGGGCGGAGAAGAACTTGATGCCGTTGTCGTAGTGCGGGTTATGCGAAGCACTGATGACGATGCCGGCATCCACGCCCAGCGTGCGGGTCAGGAAGGCCACGGCCGGGGTCGGCATCGGCCCCAGCAGCTGCACATCAGCACCGGCGGCGACCAACCCAGCCTCCAGCGCCGCTTCGAACATGTAGCCGGAAATGCGGGTGTCCTTGCCGATGATCACGATCGGCCGGCGCCCGTCCTGGCCACGCTGGGCCACCAGCACCCGGCCCAGGGCGTTGCCCAGACGCAGCACGAAGTCGGCCGAGATCACGCCCTGGCCGACCCGCCCACGGATGCCATCAGTACCGAAGTACTTGCGGCCTCCCATCACGCCACCTCCGGCGCCGGCTGACGGCCCAGCATCGCCAGCAGGTCGGCGAGACGGTCACGCATTTCACGGCGGTCGCAGATCTGGTCGATGGCGCCGTGCTCGAGCAGGAACTCCGAACGCTGGAAGCCTTCCGGCAGCTTTTCGCGCACGGTCTGTTCGATCACGCGCGGGCCGGCGAAGCCGATCAATGCCTGCGGCTCGGCGATGTTGATGTCGCCCAGCATCGCAAACGATGCCGATACGCCACCGGTGGTCGGGTGGGTCAGCACCGAAATGAACGGCAGGCCGGCTTCACGCAGCTTGCCCAGCGCCGCCGAGGTCTTGGCCATCTGCATCAGCGAGAACAGGCCTTCCTGCATGCGCGCACCGCCACTCTGCGAGAAGCATACATAGGGAGCACCGATCTCGACTGCGGTTTCGGCAGCCAGCGAGAAGCGCTCACCCACCACCGAGCCCATCGAGCCGCCCATGAAGGCGAAGTCGAACGACGAGGCCACCAGCGCACGGCCCTTGAGCAGGCCGCGCATGGCGATCAGCGCGTCGTACTCGCCGGTGTTCTTCTGCGCGATCTTGATGCGCTCGCTGTACTTCTTCTGGTCCTTGAACTTGAGCAGGTCGGTCGGGCCCAGGCGCGCAGCGATCTCGGTGGTGCTGTCGGCGTCGAACAACGCTGCCAGGCGCGCACGTGCACGGATCGCCATGTGGTGGCCGCACTTCGGGCAGACCTCCAGGTTCTCTTCCAGTTCTGGCCGGTACAACGCGCTGCCGCAGTTGCTGCACTTTTCCCACAGGCCCTCGGGGACGCTGCGCTTCTTGCTGGGGGTGTTGTCGGTGCGGATGCCGGACGGCATCAACTTGCTGAGCCAACTCATGCGGGAGGACACTTCCGTTCAGGGCGGCCCATGGGCCGCAAAGGCGGACAGTCTAGCTCCGCTTTCCCTGCCCGTGCACCCCCTGTGCCACCGGCGGAAGGCCGGGAAAAACCATGCTGGGACGTACGTTTAGCGCGGCAACGCCGCGCGGGTAGTGCCGGGCCATGCCCGGCGGATCCCCTTCCGCCCGGCACCGCCGGGCATGGCCCGGCGCTACCGTTACTGGTCCAATGCCTGCCGCAGCGGGGCCAGGAAGGCAGCGGCACGCTGCGCCGCCTGTTCCACCGAGCCCGCCTCAGCCAGCGCGGCGACCAG
Source organism: Stenotrophomonas sp. CCNWLW162 (assembly GCF_037203745.1). NCBI lineage: Bacteria > Pseudomonadati > Pseudomonadota > Gammaproteobacteria > Lysobacterales > Lysobacteraceae > Stenotrophomonas > Stenotrophomonas sp. CCNWLW162. The sequence goes on from NZ_JBBCBL010000006.1 coordinate 60,493, forward strand.
CGCGCTGCCGACCACCACGCCATCGGCCTGTCGGGCCATGGCCGCAGCACTGGCTGCATCCTTGATGCCGAAACCTGCCACCACCGGCACCGATGCGCGCGCGCGCAGGGCCTGCAGCCGAGCGCTTGCGGCATCGCTGTCCAGCCGCTCGGAGGCACCGGTGACGCCAGCGAAGCTGACGTAGTAAAGGTAACCACGCGCCAATGCCAGCAGCTTGTCGGCACGTGCCTCGCTGGTGGTCGGCGAGGCCAGCAGCACCAGCGCCAGGCCGGCTGCATCGAAGGCCTGCTGCGCCTCACCGGCTTCTTCCGGCGGCAGGTCGACCAGCAGCACTCCATCGACACCAGCGTCCACGGCGTTCCTGGCGAATGCTGCGTAGCCATGGATCTCCACCGGGTTCAGGTAGCCCATCAGTACCACCGGGGTCTGCGCGTCGCGCTCGCGGAACTGCGCCACCGCCCGCAGCACGTAACGGCTGCCAGCACCGCGTGCCAGCGCGCGCTCGGAGCTGCGCTGAATGGTCGGGCCGTCGGCCATCGGGTCGGAGAACGGCACGCCCAGCTCAATCACATCGGCACCGGCTCCGACCAGTGCATGCATCACCGGCACGGTCGCCTCCAGCGAGGGATCACCTGCCGTGATGAAAGGGATCAGCGCCTTGCGCTGCTGCGCGCGCAGGCGCTGGAAACAGGCATCGAGTCGGGAAACAGGCATCTCAGGCACATCCTTCAATCAGTTCAATCGCATCGCTGGTCCCCCAGTACATCTGGATGACCCTCCCTTCAAACAGTTCCACGCGGATGCCAAGGGCCGAGCCCGGGTCCTGCCAGGTCAGGTACTCGCCCTGCTCGCCATCGTAGGCATGCGGGCTGGACACAGGCGGCTTCGGAAACCGGGCAACCGCCTGGGCGCGGGTCATGCCGACGCGCAGGCCGAACGGGCCCGGCTGCTGGGTCGGCGCCCCGCTCTCCGGATCCAGGCCGAGGTCGAAACGGACCACGCGATCTTCGTCGGTCATCATCGACACGCCGGGCGGCAGCCCCTTGCCGTCGTAGTACTCGCAGCTTCCGCCGAGCGCTTCGACCGCTCCTTGTGCCGTCCACGGCCCGAATGCCTTCAGATCCGTCATGTGTTGTCCGATCAGCACCTCGCCGGCATGGTCCAGCGCCACCGAGACCACCGCCGGCGCGTCATCGCTGTTGGTCTCTTCCGTGGAGGGCGGATCGTCGATCGGCGTGCGCGCCATCGGGTCGAGGTCATCATTGGCCGCCGGTTGCTGCACCGGTTGCGTGGTGGCCTTGGCCGCCGGTGCCAGCACCGGTGGTTCCGGCGGCTGGCATGCCGCCAGGCCGAAGGCCAGCAGAAGCACGCCGCTGCTTCGCAGACGCGTGCTCACAGCACCAGGCCTTCGCGCGCGGCGATGGTGTGCACATCCTTGTCACCACGGCCGGACAGGTTGCACAGCACGATCTGATCGCGCGGACGCTCGCGTGCCAGCTTCATCGCCTGCGCCAACGCGTGGCTGGATTCCAGCGCCGGCAGGATGCCCTCGGTGTGCGCCAGCAGATGGAAGGCCTGCAGGGCCTCCTCATCGGTGATGCCCAGGTAGCGCGCGCGGCCGCTGTCGGCCAGGAACGCGTGCTCCGGGCCGACGCCCGGGTAGTCCAGGCCGGCCGACACCGAATGGGTCTCGATGATCTGGCCGTCGTCGTCGCACAGCACGTAGGTGCGGTTGCCATGCAGTACCCCGGGGCGACCGGCAGCAATCGAGGCCGCATGGCGACCGGTATGGATACCATCACCGGCCGCTTCGGCACCGACGATTTCGACCTGACGATCATTGAGGAAGGCATGGAACAGGCCGATCGCATTGCTGCCGCCGCCGACGCAGGCGGTGATCGCATCGGGCAGGCGGCCGTACTCGGCCAGCATCTGCTCGCGTGCTTCGCGGCCGACGATGGCGTTGAAATCGCGCACCATGCGCGGATAGGGATCCGGGCCGGCGACTGTACCGATGATGTAGAAGGTGTCCTGCACATTGGTCACCCAGTCGCGCATCGCTTCGTTGAGCGCATCCTTCAGGGTGGCCGAGCCGGAGGTGACCGGCACCACCGTCGCGCCCAGCAGCTTCATGCGGTAGACATTGATCTTCTGCCGCTCGATGTCGGTGGCGCCCATGTACACCACGCATTCCAGGCCCAGCCGTGCGGCGACGGTGGCACTGGCCACGCCATGTTGGCCTGCGCCGGTCTCGGCGATGATGCGCTTCTTGCCCATCCGCGCCGCCAGCAGCGCCTGGCCGATGGTGTTGTTGATCTTGTGCGCGCCGGTGTGGTTCAGGTCCTCGCGCTTGAGCAGGATCTGCGCGCCGCCGACATGGTCGCTCAGGCGCTGCGCGTGGTAGATCGGGCTCGGCCGGCCCACGTAATGGGCCAGGTCGCGGTCGTAGGCCAGCTGGAATTCCGGATCCTGGCGGGCCTGGTCATAGGCCTGGGCCAGTTCCTGCAGCGGGCCGACCAGGGTTTCGGCGACGAAGCTGCCGCCGTAGCGGCCGAAGTGGCCCTGGGCATCCGGGAAGGCGTGGTAGTCGGCAATGGGGGAGGCAGACATGGAAGCGACCGCTGGTTCGAGACAGGTGGATACTCTAGCGCACGGGTCGTGACCGGAAAATCGATATTATCTCGCGTATATCGTCAGGAAATCTCACATGAGCCGCTCCCTGCTGCCACCGCTCAATGCGCTGCGCGCCTTCGAGGCCACCGCCCGTCTGGGCGGGGTTGGCCGCGCTGCACAGGACCTGCACGTCACCCACGGTGCGGTCAGCCGGCAGCTGAAGCTGCTGGAAGACCACCTCGGCCTGGCGCTGTTCCAGCGTGCCGGCCGTGGCCTGCGCCTGACCACTGCGGGCATCCGTCTACAGGCCGCCTGCAGCGAAGCCTTCACCGGCATCGAGGACTGCGTGCGCGAGCTGGGACGACCCGCGGCCTCTCCGGTACTGGTCCTGGGTTGCAGTGGCAGCGTGCTCGCGCGCTGGATGATCCCGCGCCTGCCCGCGCTGCAGGCCGCCCTGCCCGGCGTGCGCCTGCAATGGTCGGCGCTGGACGGCAGCTTCACCGAGGCGCAGGCGGCACTGGATGCGGTGCTGCTGCTTGCACAGGGACCGTGGCCACGCGGTTGGCAGGTGCGCGAACTGGCAGCGGAACGGGTCGGCGTGGTGGTGGCCCCCTCGCATCCGGCGGCACTGCGCCTGCGCAACGTGCCGCCGTCTGCACTGCTGAAGGAGACACTGCTGCACACCAGCTCACGGCCACAGGCGTGGCCGGCGTGGGCGCAGGCGCACGGCCTGGAAACGTCCAGACTGCAGCTGGGCACTGCTTTCGAGCACCTGTACTACCTGCTTGAGGCGGCTGTGGCCGGGCTGGGCCCTGCGATCGCGCCCGAGCCGCTGGTCGCGGAGGATCTGGCGGCGGGCCGGCTGGTCGCGCCGTGGGGATTTGCCGCCACGGGTGGCTTCTGGGTATTGGCGCGGCCGGACGGCCCGGTCGATGCGCGCGTGGATGCCCTGGCCGACTGGGCAGCAGCGCAACTGCGATGAGGCGAGGCCCCGGGCGGCGTTCACCACCCGGAGCCGGCAATACATTCCTCAGCGACCGCCCATCGCGACCCGCTGCTGCTCCTCATGCACCTGCTGCTGATGCGACGGATCTGCAAGCAGCTTGGCACTGGTCTGCTCCAGCGACGGTGGCGCCTGGGCCAGGTCGACCGCGGTGCGGAAACCCGGCGTCGTGCCCATCACGAACGCCTTGCCATCCTGCACCGTGATGCTCTGCAGCTTGTCGGCCGCGTCGATACCGTTCTGCTTTGCATGCAGGGTGATATTGGCCGCAGCTTCTTCGGAGAACACGCTGGGAAGCTTGCTGCGGACGGCGTTGTGCAGTCCGTGGTCCGGATGCGATGCATCGTTCAGCGACGGTCCTTTCGGCACAGCCGCTGCAGGTTCATGGCCCTGCACACGGCCCGCCGCCAGTGCGGCAGTGGTCTGGCGACCGACAATTCCATCGGCCACCAGCCCCTGCTGTTTCTGGAGCGCGATCACCGCTTCGCGGGTGTGGTCACCGAAACGGCCATCCTCTGACAATCGATGGCCCTGTGCATCACGCACGCCGAGCTGGTTGAGGGTCTGCTGCAACGCCTGCACGTCGGCGCCACGCTGGCCCTGCTTCATCACCTCGTTGGCCGCGGGGTGCGATGCAGCCGGCTGCACGCTGGCGGCAGGCCGGGACAGCGCAGGTTCGCCACTGCCGTGCAGCGGCGCGCGCACCTGGAATTCCGGCTTCGGTGTCAGCGCACCAACGATGCGGGTGCTTCCGCCATCCCAGTACCCGCCTGGCCGGATGGTGACTTCGGCCGGCCCGGTGCTTCCCTGCGAACCGATGAACTGGATGTTTCCCTGCGCATCGTAGCCTTTGAAAATGCCGACATGCTGGCCCTGCGACGAGGAGAACATCAGGATGTCGCCCTGCTTCAGCGATCCGTGCGGCTTGCGTGCTTCGGCAGCCGGGGTCACATCGAAATGCTCACGTGCATAAGTCGTGGTGTTCGCACCATTGAACAGCGTCGAGGTAGTGAACCCGGCAGCACTCTCGCCACGCACGTCGTAACCCGCGTTCTTCAGGCCGCGCCATACAAACGCCGAGCAATCCACGCCGAAGCGTCCGTCACCATCAAGGTCACGCTCCAGCCGGCTGCTGTCGCGCCCGGGACGTGGATGGTCCGGGCGCCCGTATTCGTACTGGCGGCCCGAGGCCATGAAATGCTGATAGGCCTCGTTGTAGACCGCGGCACCGCCGACTGCAGCCGCGGCCCGGCCCACAGCGGGCGCCGTCACCGAAGGCGCCTGTACCTGCGCCTGGGTCGGTGTCTGCACCGGCGCGGCCGACTGAGTGCGCGTGGGTTGCTGCAACGTGGCGACCTCACCCGGCTGCCAGCCCTCGAAACGGCGGATGCCGTCTGCCAGCACCTCGCGCTCGCGCACGCTCATCTGGCCGACGGTCTTCGAGCGCAGGTCGACACCCTGGCGATCGCCCTCGGCATAGATGGTGGCCGCCTGTTCCTTGTGGTGGGTGGTGCCGCTGTAATCCTTCGTGGAGTAGCTCGGCAGCATTTCCTCCACGGTCTTGTCACCGAACCGGCGTTCGAGCAGCTGGATCTTCGCCACCCGGCCGGCTTCATAGCTCTCGAAAACCGCGTTGCCCCACTGGTCGAGATCGACCACGCCCGTGTAGCGCCCCTGCGCCGATTCCAGCGCCTGCTCGCGGGTACGCGGATTGGTGACCGTTTTGTCCGCGCTGCCGGCGAATTCGAACTTGAGATTGCCAGGATTGTTGTTGCGCCACGAGACGCTGCCACCTGATCGTTCGACGACGCTGCCATCGTCCATTTCCAGCGTGCGCGTGGTACCTACGCTGCTGACCAGCCGGGTGATTTTTGGATCCGACATGAGCTGTTCCTTTGCCAGTGGTTGATTGGACCGCTCCCCTGGCGGTGATTACATTCCGTTGGAAAACACGTCGAGCACGTCCGCACTGACCCAACCCTGTGCGCAGTTCCCGGCGTAATGTCCCGGCGCCGCCGCATGGCAGGCCTCGCCCCCCGTGTTCGCCAGGCCAGTGATCGGCCTGTCGCCATAGGTGTCACACAATGTGTTTCCCTTGCACTTCCCGACTGTCGCAGCGGGAACCGCAACGACGTAATAGAACAGCGGGTTCTGTCCGGCGCGCCCGATGCCCTGCACACAGACCAGCTGCCCCTTCGACAGCTTCGCGGTCACGCTGACCTTGCTACCGGTGGATGGCACCGCATTCAATGTCTCCACGCCCTTGGCGTCGGCCACGCCAGCGAAGAAACCCTGGTCGCCACAGTCCGGCGACAATTCGACATCGTAGAAATCACCGCTGTCCACGTCGCCGGCCGTGCAGCCACTGCCGGTACTGGCGTTGCTGCATTTCACGCCGCTGGCTTGGATCAGCGACGCCAGACCGTCGGCAGCCGGTGCTGCCGACGGAACCGTGGCCGGTGCCGTGGCAGGTGCGGCTGCCGGTGTGGCAGCAGCCGGTGCCGATGTGGCCGGGGCGGATGAGTCGCCGGCCGCACACGCGCCCAAGGCAAGCAGCAGGCCGGGCACGATCGCCAGGCGGGCCAGGCGGATACGGCGGGAAGAGAGATGGGGCATATCCATTGCGTCCTCGTTGGAAAGGTAAGGCGTATCTCGAGGGTGCTGCCAGCGACACGCACGCAGCGTCGCACCCAACCGTGACAGGCTGGGCGCATTGTGTCCGATCAGATGTTTGGGGGCTGTCGACTTTTTGGCGCTGGAACCTGAATCAGCCGAAAGCGTGATGCTCGTCGCATTCAGGGGGCGCCCGCCTTCAAGGCGCGGCGCGCTACAGGCCAGGCTCGCAGGCTACGCACACCCGCCAAGGAGACAGACCCGGCGGAATGCACCGTCGCCGATGACATTCCGGGCGCCCCCCTCAGGTGACGCGGATCACTCCAGAACGGTGCAATCGGCGCGGCGCACTTCCTCGACGAAGGTGCGCATCTTGTAGCCGTCCTTGATGCCCGGCTCCAGTTCGATGCCGCTGGAGACGTCCACGCCCCACGGCAGCGTCGCCAGCACGGCGTCGTAGACGTTTTCCGGGTTCAGGCCTCCGGCCAGCAGGAACGGACGGTGCAGTCCGGTCGGGACGCGGCTCCAGTCGAACGCCACGCCGGTACCGCCACCGCCGCCCGGCGCATGGCTGTCGAACAGGAAGCCGGCTGCGCTGGGGTAGCGCAGCTGCAGGGTGCGTGCGTTGACCTCTTCACGCCCGCCCATGGCGATCGCCTTCAGGTACGGCATGTTGAAGCTGCGGCAGAAGCTCTCGTCTTCCTCACCGTGGAACTGCAGCAGGGTCGGTCGCACCGTGCGCAGCACCTCACGCACCTCTTCCTTGCTGTTGTTGCGGAACAGCGCCACCACGTCGACCATCGGTGCGATCGCCTGGCGCATCGCGCGCGCTTCGGCCGGAGCGACCCGGCGACTGCTCTCGCGGGCAAAGATGAAACCCACTGCGTCCACGCCCAGCTCACCGGCCAGGCGGACGTCGCCGGCACGGGTCATGCCACAGAACTTGATGCGCGTACGGTAGTAGGAACGGCTCATAGCGTGACCTCGGCGGGCAGATGCCAGTTGTCGGGGTACAGGGGCCCAAGGAACACCAGGCCCTGCGGCGGTGCGGTGGGACCGGCTACGGTGCGATCACGCCCGGCCAGCAGTTCAGCGATCCATTCCACCGGTTTTTCGCCGCTGCCCACCAGGATCAACGAACCGACGATATTGCGGACCATGTGATGAAGGAATGCATTGCCCTGTACTGAGACTTCGATCACCTCGCCGTGGCGGCTGACCTGCAGCGACTGCAGCTCACGCCGCGCGTGCAGCGCCTGGCACTGGACCGAGCGGAATGCACTGAAGTCGTTCTCACCGAGCAGGGCCTGTCCGGCGGTGTGCATGAGCGTCTCGTCCAGCGCACGCCGCTCCCAGCTCAGGGTCTGCCGCTCGAGCGCCGGCCGCACTTCACGGTTGAGCAGTCGGTAGCGGTAGCGGCGCGCGCGCGCCGAGAAACGGGCATGGAAATCGTCGGCGACCGGAACACACCAGCGCACTGCGATTGAACGCGGCAGACGGGTGGTGGTGCCCAGCATCCAGGCGCGCGGATCGCGCACCACGTCGGTATCGAAATGCACGACCTGGCATTGGCCGTGCACACCGGCATCGGTACGACCGGCACAGACCACCTGCAGCGGCGTGTCCGCCACCGAGGACAAGGCCTGTTCAAGGCTGGCCTGCACGCTGGGACCACCTTCGCCCAGGTTCTGCCAGCCCCTGAAATCGCTGCCGTCATACTCGACGCCAAGCGCGTAACGCATGTGCTACCTCGAAGTTGCGGAGGGGGTGACGCTCAGGCCGGGTCGCGTTCGGACCAGACCGCCAGTTCATTGCCACCGGGCTCGACGAACTGGAAGCGGCTGCCGCCGGGGAAAGAGAACACCGGGCGCACGATCGCGCCGCCGGCATCACGCACGGCCGCTTCGACCGGCGCCAGCTGATCGGCATACAGCACCAGCAGCGGTGCGCCACCGTCCGTGGCCCGCTGTGGCTGGCCGCGGAAGAAACCGCCCTGCAGGCGGCCGTCGTCGAAGGCGGTGTAATCGCTGCCGTAGTCGACGAATGACCAGCCAAACACCTTCTCGAAGAAAGCACGGCTGGCGGCCGGATCGCTGGAAGCGAATTCAACGTAATCGATGCGGCGCTCGCGGCTCATGGCACAGTCCTTGTCGGCAGGTTCGGTCACGGCAGGCGGGCCAGCAGTTCCCGGGCCTGTGCCTGGCTGTGCAGGTCGCCGCCTTCGGCGACTTCCAGCAGCAGGGTACGCGCGGTCTGTGCGTCACCCAGGTCGAGATAGGCGATGGCCAGTTCCAGGCGCTCCTGGCCAGCACGCGGTGACCAGCCAGCATCGTTGGTGGGTGCGCCATCCGTCGTAGCGACGTCATCAGTGTGCGCGTTGTCGATGCGGTCATGGTGGACGCGGTCGACCACGGCCTCGACCTCATGCGACTCCGCCGGCAGGTCAAATACGCCACGGAACTGCGGCTGTTGTTCGGCGTGCAGCGCATAGTCCGGCACACCGACGTCGGCAGCGGCTTCCTGCACCGCCGGTTCGTCAGGGTGCTGTTCGACGACAAGCCCGTCGTCATGTCCGGACGCTGGCTCGTCCCAGCGCGGCTGTTCGGTCACTGCCGCAGGCAGCTCCACCACATCCTCTGCGCGCAGCGTCCCGACCTGCCAGTCGGCCTGCACTGCGTGATCGGCCGTCGGCTCGGCATGCGACGGGTCATGCGTTTCGTGCTCGGTTTCGGTGGCCCAGGCTGGCATCGCCGGCTCCTGGCGGCCCCCTTCGGCAACCACCGACGACCATGAAGACTGCTCGGCCAGGGTATCCAGCGCGGCTCCAGCCGGAACCGCCGCAGCAAGCCCGGTGGCATCGTCTTCTTCACGCAACGGCGGCAATGGCGACGGCTTGCGACGGCGCAGCAGCCACGCCGCAGCGGCCGCCAGCAGCAGCACCGGCAGGCCCAGCCAGTACCATGGCGTTGCTGCGTCGCGGGCACCGGGGGCCTGCGCGAGGCGTTGCTGCGCGGCGGCCAGATCGTTGTCCTTCATGGCAATCAGCGACTGCTGCTGCTGCTTCAGCGCTTCCAGGTCGGCCACGCGCTGCTTGAGCTCGCCGATCTCGGCATCGCGGGTGGCGATGTCCTCACGCGCCTGGCGCAGTTGTTCGTTGCCCAGCATGTCACCCTCGCTGCCGGCAGCGGTGCCGGTGGTTGTGCCCGCACGCGCGGCGTCGGACGCCAGCGCCGGAGCGATCTCAAGTCGTGCCCCGTTGGCCGCAGCCGGGGAGGAATCGGTGGCCGCGACCGCCTTGGCGACCGGGGCGACCGTGCCCGCCGGTTGCGGCACGGTACGCGCCTGCCGCCATTGCGCGGCGTGCTCGCGCACCAGCGCAGCGGCCTCGGCGGCATCGACGGCTGCCAGCGCATCACTGCCCGGCATGCGCAGCACCGCGCCCTGTTTGAGCAGGTTCACGTTGCCCCGGATGAAGGCTTCGGGATTGGCGCGCAGCAGGGCGATCATCGCGCGGTCGCGGCTGATCTGGTTGCCACGTGCCACCGCGCCGGCGATCTGCGACAGGGTCTGCCCGCGCTGCACGGTGACACTGCCATCGGCTGACGGCGCGGCAACCGGTGTAGCTGCTGTACGCGGGCGAGCCGGCACCGGCGCAGCGGTGGATGCACGCACGGGCGCTGGCACGCTTGCCGTTTCGGCTGCTGCAGGCTCAGGCGCCACGTCGCGCGTGATGGTGTTGGACAGGGTGCCTGCAGGAGCAACGATCTCCGGTTCGGCCACGGCCAGCGCACTGGACGGTGCATCGACCAGCGCCGAGTACTCGCGCACCAGCCGGCCCTGGCCCCAGTCGGCCTCGATCAGGAAGCTCAGCGACGGGGTCTCGACCGGTGCCTGCGAGGTCACCCGCACCACTGCCCTGCCCTGTGCATTGCGGGTCAGTTCGAACTGCAGCTCGCTGACCAGCCCGGTCGGCCGTTGCAGGCCCACGCGTTCGAAGGTGACTGGTGACGCCAGCGCCACGCGCAGGTTTTCCAGCTCGGACGGGTCGGCCGAGATCACCGGGATTTCTGCCAGCAGGGGCTGGCCTGGCTTGGACAGGACACGGATGTCACCCAAGCCCAAGGCAAGCGCCGAACTGCTGGCCAGGGCCAGCAGCGCGGCGGAAAGATAGCTGAGCGGGCGCTTTGCGCCCTTGGCCCGTTTATTCATGGGCGACACTATAAAGCGTGCGGACCGGGGTCCGCACCCACCGGAAAGACCCTTGAGGTAGTGCCGGCCGCTGGCCGGCAATCCTTTCAGCTGGTGGATCAGGGCAATGCCGGCCAGCGGCCGGCACTACCGACAAGCAGTCGAGCATGGCTCGACTCTACAGAACCGGTGATCAGCGCTGTTCGGCGGCGACCAGCTCGGCCAGCTGCACGGCGTTCAGTGCCGCGCCCTTGCGCACGTTGTCCGACACGATCCACAGGTTCAGGCCGCGCGGATGCGACAGGTCCTCACGGATGCGACCGACGTACACTGCGTCGGTGCCCGACGCATGCGTGACCGGGGTCGGGTAGCCGCCAGCCTCGTGGCGATCGACCACTTCGATACCCGGCGACTGCTCCAGCAGCGCGCGTGCTTCGGCGACGGTCACCTTGTCACGGGTTTCGATCGCTACCGACTCGGAGTGACCATAGAACACCGGCACGCGCACTGCAGTCGGGTTCACCAGGATGCTGTCGTCGCCGAGGATCTTGCGGGTTTCCCAGACCAGCTTCATTTCTTCCTTGGTGAAGCCGTTGTCCTGGAAGTCGTCGATGTGCGGGATCAGGTTGAAGGCGATCTGCACCGGGAAACGCTGCGGATCGATTTCCTGGAAGCTCAGCAGCTGGCCGGTCTGCTTGCCCAGTTCTTCCAGTGCCGAACGGCCACCGCCGGATACCGACTGGTAGGTGGACACGTTGATGCGCTCGATGCCGTACTTGCGGTGCAGCGGTGCCAGCGCGACCAGCATCTGCATGGTCGAGCAGTTCGGGTTGGCGATGATGCCGCGCGGACGGTTGGCGACCTGCTCTGGATTGACCTCGGACACCACCAGCGGCACGTCATCGTCGTAACGGAAGGCCGAGGAATTGTCGATCACCACCGCACCGGCGGCGGCGAACTTCGGTGCGTATTCCTTGGACACGCTGCCACCGGCCGAGAACAGGGCGATCTCGACGCCGCTCGGGTCGAAGGTTGCCAGGTCCTGGACCTTGACCTTCTGGCCGTTGAACTCGATCTCGCCGCCCGCCGAACGCTCGGAGGCCAGGACGCTCAGGGTTCCGACCGGGAAATCTCGCTCGGCCAAGATCGACAACATGGTCTCGCCGACGGCACCGGTGGCACCGACGACGGCGACGTGAAAACTGCGCTGTGCATTGCTCATGGGGGGAAACTCTCACGAAAACAGGGATGGGGAAAATCACGCACGACAGCTGGGTTCGGGGAACCTCCTCAAGCGGCACGCACGGAGGCTCCCTATCGTTTCCCGGTTTTTTTGCCCAGCGTCACGCGCGCGGCTATTGCCGCGTCAGCGTTGATCGCGCTTGGCATGCGCGATGGGGCGCCGTCCAGGCCAAGCCCGGCGAGCAGATTATCCACCGCCAGCTGTACCATCGCCGTGCGCGTGGCCAGCGAGGCACTGCCGATATGCGGGGTCAGCACCACGTTGCGCAGCGCCAGCAGTTCCGGACGCACCGTCGGCTCGCCTTCGTACACATCCAGCCCGGCAGCGGCCAGGCGGCCATTGGCCAGTGCGTCGGCCAGTGCCAGTTCGTCGACGATGCCGCCGCGGGCGATGTTCACCAGCGTGGCCGTCGACTTCATCTTCGCCAGTGCAGCTGCATCGATGATGTGATGCGAGGACGGCGAATAAGGCAGCACCGTGATCAGGTGATCGGCCTGCGCCAGCAGCGTATCCAGATCCACATACGAAGCGCCGACAGCGGCCTCGGTGTCGGCCGGCAGGCGCGAACGGTTGTGGTAAAGCACCTTCATGCCAAAACCGTGCGCACCGCGGCGGGCGATGCCCTGGCCGATGCGGCCCATGCCAAGGATGCCCAGCGTGCTGCCGTGGATGTCGGCGCCAAGCATGGTCTGGAACGACCACTGGCCCCACTGCCCCTCGCGCAACCAACGTTCGGATTCGGTGATCCGGCGCGCGGTGGCCATCAGCAGCGCAAAGCCGAGATCGGCGGTGGTTTCGGTGAGGACGTCGGGGGTGTTGCTGGCGAGGATGCCGGCCGCGCTGAGCGCGTCGACGTCCAGGTTGTTGTAGCCGACACCGACATTGGCGATCACCTGCAGCTGCGCGGCATCGGCCAGCTGGGCCGCGCCGATGCGCTCGTTGAGGGTGATGATCGCGCCGTCGGCACTGGCCAGTTGTTCGGCGATCTGCTCAGGCGACCACGCGGTGACGGTGTCGGTGCTGCGCAGCTGCACGCGATCGCGCAGCGGCGCGATGGCCGCGTCGATCAGCGGCTGGCTCACCCATACCGTCGGCCGCGTGTCAGCCATCGAGCTGACCAGGAATACGCGGGGTGACGGTGCCGACGTCGCCGCACTGCGCACGGTGGCGCAGCGCCTGGTCCATCAGCACCATCGCCACCATCGCCTCGGCGATCGGCGTGGCGCGAATGCCAACACAGGGATCATGGCGACCGGTGGTGACCACCTCGACCACGTTGCCGGATGTATCCAGCGACGGGCCGGGCAGGCGCAGGCTGGAGGTCGGCTTGAGCACGATCGAGGCGACCACCGGCTGGCCGGTGGAAATGCCGCCGAGAATGCCGCCAGCGTGGTTGCTGGCAAACCCCTGAGGGGTCAGCAGGTCACGGTGTTCGGTGCCCTTCTGCACGGCGCTGGCGAAACCGTCGCCGATCTCCACGCCCTTGACCGCATTGATGCTCATCAACGCGGCGGCCAGGTCACCGTCGAGCTTGCCGTAGATCGGCTCGCCCCAGCCGGGCGGCACGTTGTCGGCGACCACGTCCACGCACGCGCCGACCGAATCACCGGACTTGCGCAGCGCATCCATGTACGCCTCCAGCTCCGGCACCTGTGCGGCATGCGGCCAGAAGAACGGGTTGTCTTCCACCGCCGACCAGTCGAAACCCGCCGGGGTGATCTCGCCCAGCTGCGACAGGTAGCCGCGCACGGTGACGCCGAAGCGCTCGGCCAGCCACTTCTTGGCGACCACGCCGGCGGCCACGCGCATGGTGGTCTCGCGCGCCGAGGAACGGCCGCCGCCACGCGGGTCACGGATGCCGTACTTGTGCCAGTAGCTGTAGTCGGCATGGCCCGGGCGGAACTGCTGGCCGATGTTGGCGTAATCCTTGCTGCGCTGGTCGGTGTTGCGGATCAGCAGTGCGATCGGGGTGCCGGTGGTCAGCCCTTCGTACACGCCGGACAGGATCTCGACCTCATCGGCCTCACGGCGCGCCGAGGTGTGCCGGCTCTTGCCGGTGGCGCGGCGCTGCAGGTCGTGGGCGAATTCGGCCGCGTCCAGCGCCAGCCCCGGCGGGCAGCCATCGATCACGCAGCCGATGGCCGGCCCGTGCGATTCGCCGAACGTGGTGACGGTGAACAGCTTGCCGAACGAATTGGAGCTCACGGGCGCTGCGCCGCCAGTTCGGTGATGCGCGCGCTGTGGGCGATCAGCTCGCGGCATTCGACCGCGAAGATGCCCATCTGGCCGACCTTGAACTCGATCCAGGCGAAGTCGACTTCCGGTAGCAGCTTGATCAGGTGCTGCTCGGACTCGCCCACTTCACAGATCAGCAGGCCGTCTTCACTCAGGTGGAGCGGCGCGTCGCGCAGGATCTTCAGCACCAGGTCCAGGCCGTCGTCACCGGCACGCAGGCCCATGTCCGGCTCGTAGGAGTACTCCTGCGGCAGGGCATCGGTCTCGTCGTTGGTGACGTACGGCGGGTTGGTGACGATCAGGTCGTAGTGGCGCCCGGTCAGGCCGTTGAACAGGTCCGACTTCAGCAGGGTCACGTTGTGCGCCTGCAGGCGTTCCTTGTTCTCTTCGGCCAGTGACAGCGCCTCATCGCTGAGGTCCACGCCGTCCACTTCCCAGTTCGGGTAGTAGTGGCCCATGGCGATGGCGATGCAGCCCGAACCGGTGCACAGGTCCAGCGCGCGGCTGACATCGCGGCCAGCCAACCACGGCTCGAAGCCGCATTCGATCAGTTCGGCGATCGGCGAGCGCGGCACCAGGGCGCGCGTATCGCTCTTGAAGCTCAAGCCAGCGAACCAGGCTTCACCGGTCAGGTAAGCGGCCGGGATGCGCTCGTCGATGCGGCGCTGGAACAGTTCCAGCACGCGCACCTTCTCTTCCTGCAGCAGACGCGCCTGGCCGTAGGCCGGGCCCAGATCGTGCGGCAGGTGCAGGCTGTGCAGCACCAGCTGGGTCGCTTCATCCAGTGCGTTGTCGTAGCTGTGGCCGAAGGTCAGCCCCGCAGCGTTGAAACGGCTGGTGCCGTAGCGGATCAGATCGATGATCGTGTGGAGTTCGGCGGCCGTTTCAGCGGTCATGGCGGTACTGCGGGCAAAGTGGCCCCCGATTATAGGGGCTGGCGCCCGTGGCGGCATCCGTTGCGGCGGAAACGATCGGGCCACAGCCGGTATGATGGAGCCCACTTCGCGCGGGGGCTCCCATGTTCAATCGCAACGCCGGCATCATCCTGCTGGTCGCCCTGGCGGCGGGCCTTGGCCTGCTGGCCGCGCAGCAGGTGTTCGCGCCGAAGCCTCCGGCCAATGCAGCGGCCACCGAAGCGATCACCCTGTACCCGCAGGCCCGCGAACTGCCCGACTTCAACCTGGCCCAGTCCGACGGCACCCGCCTGATTCCGGGCGAGCTGAAGGGCCACTGGACCCTGGTGTTCCTGGGCTTCACCTTCTGCCCGGACGTCTGCCCGACCACCCTGGCCGAGCTGGCCGGCGCCCAGAACCAGTGGGAGGCCCTGCCCGACAGCCTGCGCCCGCGCGTGCTGTTCGTCTCGGTCGACCCCGACCGCGACAGCGCCACCCGCCTCGGCGAATACGTGCACGGCTTCCACAAGGACACCCTGGCCGCGACTGCCGATGTGCCCTCGCTGGAGCGCTTTGCCACCTCGTTGGGCTTCGTGTTCCAGAAGGTGCCGGGCAAGCACTTCGACGAAAATCCCGAGGACTATACCGTCGAGCACTCGGCCAGCCTGGCCGTGCTCGACCCGCAGGGCCGCCTCGCCGGCCTGGTGCGGCCCCCGTTCAACGCGCCGGCGATTGCCCGCGACCTGCAGAAGCTGACCGAGAAAACCGCCCCATGAGTCTCACCACCGCCCTGACGTACGCCCTGCCCCACCGCCTGCTGTCCTCGATGGCGCGTTCGCTGGCGTACTCGGACGATCCGCGCGTGTCGCGCTGGCTGATCGACACGGTCACCCGCAAGTTCAATGTCAACCTGGACGAAGCGGCCAATCCGGACCCGCGCAGCTATGCGACCTTCAACCAGTTCTTCACCCGTGCACTGAAGCCGGGCGCGCGCGTGGCCGATGCCGATCCGCGCAACCTGGTGATGCCGGCCGACGGCCGCATCAGCCAGCTCGGCAGGGTCGAGGCCGGTCGCATCTTCCAGGCCAAGGGCCAGTCGTTCACCGCCGCCGAACTGCTGGGCAGTGACGAGGATGCCAAGCCGTACAACGACGGCCTGTACGCCACCGTGTACCTGTCGCCGCGCGACTACCATCGCGTGCACATGCCGTGGACCGGCACCCTGCGAGAAACCGTGCACGTGCCCGGCCGCCTGTTCAGCGTCGGCCCGGCCGCCGTCAACGGCGTGCCGCGCCTGTTCGCGCGCAACGAGCGCCTGGTCTGCCATTTCGACACCAGCTTCGGCCCGATGGTCAGCGTGATGGTCGGTGCGCTGCTGGTGTCCGGCGTGGAAACCGTGTGGAGCGGCGAAGAAATTCCGGCCTACGGTGACCGCATCACCCGCAAGGACTACCGCGGCCAGGGCATCCAGCTGGAGCGCTTCGCCGAGATGGCGCGCTTCAACTACGGCTCGACCGTGATCGTGCTGCTGCCGCCGGGCGTGGCCGAGTTTGCCCCGCAGCTGGGTGCCGAAAGCCCGGTGCAGCTGGGCCAGGCCCTGGCGAAGCTGCGCTGAGGCTTCCGTTAGTGCCGGCCGCTGGCCGGCATCTCCGTTGATCCAACGCGTCGAGCATTGCCGGCCAGCGGCCGGCACTACTGGTACGCGCGTTACTGCAGGGCCGGTGCAGGGCCGACGTCCATGCCGTCGTAGTCTTCCACACCCTTTTCCGCAGCCAACGCCGCGAACTCCTGGTTGCGGCGGTCCAGCGACGCTTCGTCGTGGATCTCCACGCGCTCCACATGCAGCACATGGAACGGTGCACCGCCCTCTTCCGGCTCCTGTTCGAACAGTTCGACGAAGCTGTAGCCCTGCGCCTGCAGATGATCCGCCAGTGCCTGCAGCGGCTCGGCGCTGGAATGGACGAAGAAGTACCCCCACAGCAACGGGCCGTTGATGTCCCAGTCGGTGTTTTCGCGGAGGTTGGCGAACAGGTTGCGGGTGTCTTCGAGGTCCATGCGGGTTCCAGGGTCGTGGGGGGGTTACTTGTCGCAGCCCTGCAGCTTCAGCGTCTGGCCGTGGCGCAGGCTGTAGGCCGGGGCTTTCAGGCCGTTGGCGCGGGCCAGGGTCGGCACATCGCACTGGAACTTCGCGGCGATGGCGCCGAGGGTTTCGCCCTTGCCCACCTTGTGGCTGCGCACCGGCTTCGGCCGCGCAGCCGGACGTGGCGTGGCCACCGGCGCTACGGGCGTGGTCGGCACGCTGGTGGATGCGGCCGCATCGGCCACCGGCACCACCCCACCCACGGCCACGCTGCCGGTGTAGCTGGCGGCGGTCGGGCGCACGATCGCTGCATTCAGATCGGCGGTGATCAGGGTGCGGGCCAGGTCGGCACGCGGACCGCTGACGCAGTTGCGCTGGTACAGGCCGGCAATGCGGGTAGTGGCGTTGATCAGCGTGCCGGCCGGAATCCAGCCATCAGCCTCATAGCGCGGGTTGAGATTGCGCAGCGCGCGCATGTAACCATCGCGGGTGCCATGGCTGCCCAGGCAGATGGTCAGTTCATAGATCGTGGTGGATCGCGCCAGGCGGATGGTTGCCGGCTGCGCGCTGATCTTCGGGAACTCCACGCCGTACTGCTGCGGGTGCAGGAAGATCCACGCCGCGGCGATCACCATCGGCACGTAGTCCTTGGTTTCGCCCGGGAACTGGTTGTAGACGCTGTCCACCCAGAAGCTCTGCCCCGGGTACTGCTTGTAGACGCGCGCTGCGCGGCCTTCGCCGCCGTTGTAGCCGGCCAGCGACAGTTCAACGTTGTTGTTGAGCTCGCGCATGCGCTCGTTGAGGTAGGTGGCACTGGCTTCTGCAGCACTGCGTGCATCGAAGCGGGTGTCGAAACCGGTGCCATCCGGGCCCAGGCCGAAGCGGCGGCCAGTGGCCGGCATGAACTGCATCAGGCCGGCGGCACCGGCACGCGAAGAGGCATGTACGCGGCCATTGGATTCCTTGGCCATGATGCCGAACAGCAATGCCTCGGGCAGACCGCGCTTTTCCCACTCCGGCCACATAACCGCGCGCAGGTTCTGGTAGTTCTCGTAGGTGGTCATCAGCGCCGGGCGCATGTCGGTCAGCCAGCGGCGGATACCGGCCTGTACCGCCGGGTTGTACTCCACCATGCTGTCGAAGGCGTGCCGCTTGTCGTTCAGCAGCGCAGCGGCGCGGGCCGCCTCGGGCACGTCGGCGGTGAGCGGGCCGATATGGTCGGGGTCGGCTTCCAGGCGGTCGCCACCTTCATCGGCCACGTCATCGCTGGCAGCTGCATCGGCATCGTGCTTGAGCAGGCGCTTGTAGCTGGCCAGCAGGGTGCCCATCTGGCAGCCCTTCTGCTTCACGCAGTCGTTGAGGACATCTTCCATGTCCTCCAGCGCGGCATCGGCCTCGTTGCTGCCCTTGGGGTCGGCATTGGCGACCAGCAGCAGGGCATCGCTGTAGCGCTTCTCGGCGGCGGTCATGCGCTGCTGCAGCGCATCCACCTTCACCTTGTCCCGGGCCGAGACCCGCTGTGCATGGGCATCGGGTGCCAGGGAAACCAGGCCGGCAAGGGCCAGCAGCGGCCAACCGCGGGAAATCAGGACAGGAACGGGCATTGATGGCACTGTGTGCGAAACAGGCAGGCAGAGTAGCGGCGCCGCCAAGGTCCGGGCAAGCGGACCTTCGGACCGTCACCGCCGGCGGTTAACATTGGGCTATTCACCACAAGGGCTGGACCATGGATCCGATTCTGCTCGGCAAAGGCATCACCGACGATGTTGCCGTCACCCTGCTGCCGAAACTGGGCAACCGTCACGGCCTGGTTGCCGGCGCCACCGGTACCGGCAAGACCGTGACCCTGATGACCCTGGCCGAGGGCTTCTCGCGGCTGGGCGTGCCGGTGTTCCTGGCCGATGTGAAGGGCGATGTATCCGGCCTGGCCGTGCCCGGCACCGGCGCCGAGAACCTGCTCGCGCGCGCCGCCGAGATCGGCGTGGCCGACTATGCGCCAGCGGCAAGCCCTACCATTTTCTGGGACCTGTACGGCAAGCTCGGCCACCCGGTGCGCACCACCGTCAGCGAAATGGGCCCGACCCTGCTGTCGCGCATCCTCGAGTTGAACGACACCCAGGCCGGCGTGCTCGACATCGTGTTCAAGCTGGCCGACGACCGCGGCCTGCTGCTGCTGGACATGGACGATCTGCGCGCCTTGCTCGGACTGGTTGCCGAGGAACGCAAGGACATCTCCACCGAGTACGGCCTGGTCAGCGCACAGTCGATCGCTGCCATCCAGCGTTCGGTGCTGCGCCTGGCGCAGGACGGCGGCGAGAACTTCTTCGGCGAACCCGCGCTGGAACTGGCCGACGTCATGCGGGTCAATCACGACGGCCGCGGCGTGATCGGCATCCTGGCCGCCGACCAGCTGGTGCTCAAGCCCAAGCTGTACTCCACTTTCCTGCTGTGGCTGCTGTCGGAGCTGTTCGAGCAGTTGCCGGAAGTGGGCGATCTGGACAAGCCGAAGCTGGTCTTCATCTTCGACGAGGCCCACCTGTTGTTCGACGATGCACCCGCCTCGCTGGTGCAGCGCATCGAGCAGGTGGTGCGGTTGATCCGCTCCAAGGGCGTGGGCGTGTATTTCTGCTCGCAGTTCCCGGACGACGTGCCGGGCAACATCCTCGGCCAGCTGGGCAACCGCGTGCAGCATGCACTGCGCGCGTTCACCCCGCGCGACCAGAAGGCGGTCAAGACCGCCGCCGAAACCTTCGTGCCCAATCCGAAACTGGATGTGGTGAAGGTACTGAGCCAGCTCGGCACTGGCGAAGCGCTGGTTTCCACGCTGCAGGACAAGGGCGTGCCGATGCCGGTACAGCAGACGATGATCGCACCGCCGCGCTGCCGGATGGGGCCGATCACCGAGGCCGAGCGCGCCCAGGTGCGTGCCGGCAGCCCGGTCGGTACCCGTTACGACACGGCGATCAACCGCGAATCGGCTGCCGAACTGTTGGCACAACGTGCGCAGAAGGCGGTTGAGAAAGCAGAGGCTCCCGCTGCCCGCAGCCGTGAGCAGGACGAGGCGCAGGAAGGTGGCTTTGGCCAGTCGATCAAGGACGCGATCTTCGGCACCAAGCGCCGCCAGGGCATGATCGAGACCATGGCCAAGCAGACCACGCGCACGGTCGGCACCAAGCTGGGCAACCAGATCGTGCGCGGCATCCTGGGTGGCATTTTCGGCGGCAAACGCTAGCTGCCCCTGCTGGGGTCAGAGCCCTTTCCCGTGGAAAGGGATCCGACCCCACGCCTCCATCGCTCCCCTGAAAAGAAATCGCACCATATGTCGCGTTGGCGTCCCCCTGCAGAAAAGAGCACCGCACTGATCACCGCCTCCGGCCATGCACGGTTGAAGGCTGAACTGGATGAGCTGTGGCGTGTGCGGCGCCCCGAAGTGGTGAAAGCACTGGCCGCGGCGGCTGCAGAAGGCGACCGTTCGGAAAACGCCGAGTACACCTACCGCAAGAAGCAGCTGGGCGAGATCGACCGTCGCGTTCGCTACCTGACCAAGCGGCTGGAGTCGCTGCGGGTGGTGGATACCACGCCGACCGATCCGCAGGCGGTGTTCTTCGGTGCGTGGGTGGAACTGGAGAACGTGGACAGCGGGCAGACCAGCCGCTACCGCATCGTCGGCCCGGACGAGACCGATGCGGGATTGGGCTGGATCAGCATCGACTCACCGCTGGCGCGTGCGCTGCTGAAGAAACGGCTGGATGATGAATTCTCGGTGGAGCTGCCGAGCGGGCCGCATACTTTTGCGGTGATCGGCGTGGACTACGAGCCCCTGTAGAGTCGACTGTCAGTCGACTATCGCGCGCAGCGCGGGGTTTTCGCGGTGCTGCAGGAAGAGCAGTCGACTAACAGTCGACTCTACCGCCAGGCAACGGCGCCGGATACGCGCGGCCGGCACGCAGCGGGCGGAAATAGTCGGCATCTGCGTAGAAGGCAGCATCCTGCACCTCGTACCAGCCGGGAATGCCAGCCAGCGGCAGGGGCCGCAGTTGCAAGGGATCCGTCAGTACCCCGCCCACGGTGATGGCCCGTGCGACGGCATCGACACACTCCGCGTCGGCATCACCCTGCACCACCACGCACTTGCCCACCAGCCTGCGTCCAGGCAGCACCGCCTGCTCCATCAATGCATGGCCGAATACCGCAGCGATGGCGATGTCGCCGCTCTGCCAGTGCGCAGGTTCGAACAACGCGCGCCAGTCGTGCGCATCCCACGCAGCCAGCAACGCGTGATTGCGCACGCGCACGATCACGCCGGTTTCGTCGAACTGGGTCAGCGCGGCCTGCGCGCGGTTGCGCTGGCCCGGCGGCATGGACTCGATATGCATGCACTGCCGCGCATTGAGTGCATGTTTGAGTTGCCGATAGCGTGCCCACACCAGCGCATTGAACAGGTCGTGCCAATTGTCGGCACGGGTCGCGAGGCGCCCCTGTGCGATGCGCACTTCGTAGTGCAGGCCGTCGGCCAGCAGCGTGGCATCCTGCTCGACCAGGTGCAGTCCCGGCAGCCCCAGCCGCACATCCAGATCGGCGATGGCTGGCCATTCGCGGCCAGCCAGCAGGTCATGGAAGTCCTTCAACCCCGCAAACACCGGGTGCTCGAATACAGTGGCGTCGACCGCCGCACGCGGCGGCGGCACGAAGCGACGGACACCGCTGCCGTCACCGGCGGCGGTCGTCGCTGCGGTCACAGCATCTTGAGATCGAATGCCGGGCGGGTGGCGGCCGGCAGCGCGTCACCGTACAGGTCGTGCTCGTCGCTCTCGGTGATTTCCACGTCGACGAACTCACCCACGCGCAGCGGCACCTGATCGGCGTTCTGGATATGCACCAGGCCGTCGATCTCCGGGGCATCGGCCTTGGAGCGGGCCACGGCGATATCGCCTTCGATGGCGTCGACCAGGCACTGCTGCACGGTGCCGATCTTGGCTTCCAGTCGTGCGGCGGAAATCTGCGCCTGCTTTTCCATGAATCGGGCCAGGCGCTCCTGCTTCACTTCTTCCGGCACTGCATCGGGCAGGTCATTGGCGGTGGCACCTTCGACCGGCGAGTAGGCGAACGCACCGACGCGGTCCAGCTGCGCTTCGTCCAGGAACGACAGCAGCTCTTCGAATTCGGCTTCGGTCTCGCCCGGGAAGCCGACGATGAAGGTGGAGCGCACGGTGATGTCCGGCGCGATGCGGCGCCAGTTCTGCACGCGCTCCAGGGTCTTTTCGACCGCGCCGGGGCGCTTCATCAGACGCAGGATGCGCGGGCTGGCGTGCTGGAACGGGATGTCCAGGTACGGCAGGATGCGGTTCTCGGCCATCAGCGGCACCACCTCGTCCACGTGCGGGTACGGGTAGACGTAGTGCATGCGCACCCACGCATCCAGCTCGGACAGGCCTTCGCACAGTGCCTTCAGGCGGGTCTGGTAGGCCTTGTCGCGCCACATCTTCTCGGCGTACTTCACGTCCACGCCGTAGGCCGAGGTGTCCTGCGACACCACCAGCAACTCACGCACGCCGCCGCGCACCAGGCGCTCGGCTTCACGCAGCACCTCATCAACCGGGCGCGAGACCAGCTTGCCGCGCATCGACGGAATGATGCAGAAGCTGCACTTGTGGTTGCAGCCTTCGGAAATCTTCAGGTACGCGTAATGCCGCGGGGTCAGCTTGATGCCGTAGTCAGGCACCAGATCCACGAACGGGTCGTGCTTGGGCGGCAGCGCTTCGTGCACGGCCTCCATCACGCTCTGGTAGTCCTGCGGGCCGGACACCGCCAGCACGTTCGGATAGGCCTCGCGGATCTGTTCCGGGCGCTTGCCTAGGCAGCCGGTGACGATCACCTTGCCGTTCTGGTTCATCGCCTCGCCGATGGCGTCCAGCGATTCGGTCACCGCCGAATCGATGAAGCCACAGGTGTTGACCACCACCACGTCGGCCGAATCGTAGGACGGGACGATGTCGTATCCCTCGGACCGCAACTGGGTAAGGATGCGCTCGGAATCGACAAGGGCCTTCGGGCAGCCAAGGCTGACGAAGCCGACTTTGGGGTTCAGCTGGGACATGGAATCGCGGGACTCTGGGGGCCTGGGCCCCTGCCGTCGTGGCAGGGGTTCCTGGGGGCCGGGGCCTGAAAGGGCGCCAGTATACCGGGGTTGGCGGCCGCGCTCTGAATGGCCAACCGCCTGATCACGCACAGCCGCTGACACCGCGCTAACCCGCGCAGCACCGACAATGCAGTCCGGTTCCCCACAACGAGGTAGATGACGATGGCCGAGTGGATCACCCTGGATACGCATCATGGCCCTGTCCGCGCCTGGCAGGCCCTGCCCGAGGGCGCCCCGCGCGGCGGGCTGGTGGTGGTGCAGGAAATCTTCGGCGCCAACCCGCACATCCGCAGCGTGGCCGAGCGCTTTGCCGCCGAAGGCTATGCGGTGCTGGCGCCGTCGTTCTTCGACCTGGTCGATGGCGCTGATGCCGATCCGGACGCCCTGCCCTACGACGCCGACGGCGTGAAGCAGGGCCTGGAGCGGGTGACCGCTCTGGGCATGGAGAAGGCACTGGAGGTGGTCCGTGCCGCAGCGACCCGGCTGGCCCCTTACGGCAAGGTCGGCACGGTCGGTTACTGCTGGGGCGGCAGCGTCGCCCTGCTGTCCGCGCTGCGCCTGGGCCTGCCTTCGGTCAGCTACTACGGTGCACGCAACGTCCAGTTCCTCGATGAGACGCCAAAAGCCCCGGTGATTTTCCACTTCGGCGCCCAGGACAAGAGCATCCCGCCGGAAGCCATCCAGGCCCATCGCCAGAAGCTGCCGCAGATGGCCACCTACGTCTATCCGGCCGATCACGCCTTCAACCGGGAGGTCGGACATGCGTATGATCCAGACAGCGCCACCCTGGCGCTGCAACGCACCCTGGACTTCTTCTCGGAGCATCTTGGATGAGCGATTTCGAACTCGATTCACGCCTGGCCACCGATAGCGTGCTGGTGGCGGAAGGACCGTTGTCGCAAGTGCGGCTGATGAACGACGAACGATTCCCCTGGCTGGTGCTGGTACCGCGCCTGGCCGGGGTGACCGAGTGGATCGAGCTGGACGGCGAGCAGCAGGACAAGCTGCGCACAGAGCTCAACCGCGCCTGCAAGGCCCTGCACGGTTCCGACGGGGTGGAGAAGATCAACATCGGCGCGCTGGGCAACATCGTGCGCCAGCTGCACTTCCACGTGATCGGCCGCCACGACGGCGATCCGGCCTGGCCGGGACCGGTCTGGGGCAGCGGTCCAGCGCACCGCTACGAGCCGGCGGCGCTGGACCAGCATGTCGCCTACTGGAAGGAACGGCTAGGATATCCGGCCCAGTCCTGAGCCGTTGCCGACCGATGCGATTCAACCTCGTTGCCGCCGTCCTGCTGATCCTGGTCGGGCTGTTCATGCTCGCCAGCAACCTGGGCTGGACCCACCTGAACCTGTCCAAGCTGCTGCTGACCTGGTGGCCGGTGGCGCTGGTCGGCGTCGGTATCGCGATGCTGTTCGGTCGCGGGAAATAAGGTAGCGCCGGGCCCTGCCCGGCGAAAGCAGCGCGCAGCCCCACAAACGGAAACGCCGGGCATGGCCCGGCGCTACCGATACGCGCTGACGCAGGCAGTCAGGTACGCGGCAAGGTCACGCCGGTCTGGCCCTGGTACTTGCCACCACGATCGCGGTACGACGTTTCGCAGACGTCATCGGCTGCGGCCTGGAAGAACAGCATCTGCGCCACGCCTTCGTTGGCGTAGATGCGCGCCGGCAGCGGCGTGGTGTTGCTGAATTCCAGGGTCACGTGGCCTTCCCATTCCGGCTCCAGCGGGGTCACGTTGACGATGATGCCGCAGCGCGCGTAGGTGCTCTTGCCCAGGCACACCACCAGGGTGTCGCGCGGAATGCGGAAGTACTCGACCGTGCGTGCCAGCGCGAAGCTGTTCGGCGGAATGATGCACTCGTCACCGACGATGTCGACGAAGCTGCCCGGATCGAAATGCTTGGGATCGACGATCGTCGAGTTGATGTTGGTGAACACCTTGAACTCGCGCGAGCAGCGCACGTCATAGCCGTAGCTGGAGGTGCCGTAGCTGACGATGCGCTCGCCGTTGGCCTGCTTGACCTGCCCGGCCTCGAACGGCTCGATCATGCCGTGCTGCTCGGACATGCGGCGGATCCAACGGTCACTCTTGATGCTCATGCTTTGTCCTGGGGAATACGAGGGGGCGCGAGGATTCTAGCAGGGGGCCGGGCATCGTCGCCGGCCCCTGCCCCCGTCCCTTACAGCAGCGACGACAGGATCGGGATCGAGGCGCGCGGGCGCTTGCCCACTTCCTCGATCAGGCGCTGTGCGGCATGACGATAGGCCTGCGCCGGTACCGAGTCCGGCTGGGCGACGGTGATGGGCGTCCCGGCATCGCCCTGCTCGCGGATGCCGATCTGCAGCGGCAGCGAACCCAGCAGCGGCACGCCGTACTGCGCGGCCATGCGCTCGCCACCGCCCTCCCCGAACAGGTGCTCGACATGGCCGCAGTTGCTGCAGGTATGCACTGCCATGTTCTCGACGATGCCCAGTACCGGCACCTCGACCTTCTCGAACATCTTCAGCGCCTTCTTCGCATCCAGAGTGGCGATGTCCTGCGGCGTGGTGACGATCACCGCCCCGGCCAACGGGATCTTCTGGGTCAGGGTCAGCTGGATGTCACCGGTACCCGGCGGCAGATCGATCAGCAGGAAGTCCAGGTCGTCCCACAGGGTGTCGTTGAACAGCTGGGTCATCGCCGAGGTGGCCATCGGACCGCGCCAGATCATCGGCGTGTCCTCTTCGATCAGATAGCCGATCGACATGGTGTCCACGCCGAATGCGCGCAGTGGCTCGATGCTCTTGTTGTCGGGGCTTTCCGGGCGACCGGACAGACCCAGCATGGCCGGCACGCTCGGGCCGTAGATGTCTGCATCGAGCACGCCGACGCGCGCGCCCAACTGTTGCAGCGCCACGGCCAGGTTGACCGACGTGGTCGACTTGCCGACACCGCCCTTGCCCGAGCCGACCGCGATCACGTTGCGGATGCGGGCATGCGGCGTCAGTCCCTTCTGGACCTGGCTGGCATGGGGACGGCGGGGAGAACTGTTCACAACGAGCACCGGCGGGGTCAGGGGTAATAACCCAACATCATACAAGCTGGACGCAACCTGACTGAAATTCAGGGTTGCTACAGATTCGTGCACAGATTGTTAAGTTCATGTTACGTTCGCAGAGCACTGTTTTGGGCTGCGAAGCTGGCTTTCCAGCGCGCACGATGGCGCATGCGCAGTGCCGATTTTGTTTTTGCTCTCCAATGGAACTACATGAAATACGTAAGCAACACCGCACGTCGCAATACGCTCGCCGTCGCCCTGATTTCCGCTCTGATGGCTGCCTCCCCGGCAATGGCCCAGGACAAGGCGACCAACCTGGACAAGATCACCGTCACCGGTTCGCTGATCCCGCAGACCCAGGTTGAAACCCAGACCCCGGTGATGTCCATCACCGCACAAGACATCCAGACCCGCGGCTTCAGCAGTGTTGCTGAAGTGCTGCAGCAGTCGTCGCTGACCACCGGCGGCCTGCAGGGCGGCCAGACCTCGGGTTCGTTCACCCAGGGCGCCGAGGCAGCCGGCATGTTCGGCCTGAATCCGGGCTACACCAAGTACCTGATCAACGGCCGCCCGATGCTCTCGTATCCGGCGCTGTACAACGGCAGCGAGACCTTCAACAACATCAGCGGCATTCCGATCGACATCGTCGAGCGCATCGAAGTGCTGCCGGGCGGCCAGTCCTCGCTGTACGGCTCGGACGCGATCGCCGGTGTGGTCAACATCATCCTGAAGGAGCGCATGGACGGCGGCACCATGACCCTCCGTGGCGGCACCTACACTGAAGGCGGTGGCAGCAACATCCGCTTCAGCGCTGCCAAGGGCATCAATGCCTTCGATGACCGCTTCCATGCACTGTTCAACGTGCAGATCGAGAACGGCAGCCCGATCTGGGGCTACCAGCGCGACATCACCCGCCAGAACAACCCGGTCGGCTACACCGCCCAGGTTCCGTCGAACGACTTCGCCGTCATCACCAACGCTGACAACAAGCTGCTGATGATGGACCCGAGCCGTTGCGCCAACGTGGCAGGGCTGTATGACGGCACCACCGTGGTCGGCCAGCGCCCGTCGGGCGAGTCCTGCGGTTCGGTGTACAGCGCCGGCTACAAGACCCTGAAGAACGGCAAGAACAGCGGCCAGTTCTACTCGTCGATGACCTTTGACGTGAACGACAACTTCCAGCTGTTCGCCGACGTGCTGTACAGCAAGGAAAAGACCGAGTTCACCTCCGGCTCCAGCGCCCTCTGGTGGGGCACCAAGTCGGTCATGGGCGGCTTCTACGACCAGGGCCTGGGCAAGGTCGTGAACCTGCAGCGTGCCTTCGCGCCGGAAGAAATCGGCCCGGGTCACTACAACAACATCATGAACTCCGACGAAAGCCGTGCCTACCAGGTCACCCTGGGCGGCAAGGGCATGGTCGGCGACTGGGACTACAGCGCCAGCTTCACCCGTGGCGAGTACCGCCTGGACCAGAACCGCTTCGTGCGCTGGAAGGACAAGATCGAAGATTTCTTCGGCCAGACCGTGCTGGGCCCGCGCCTGGGCACCTCGGCTGGCGGCTTCGGCATCTACAACCCGGACTACGCGGCCTTCTACTCGCCGATCACTCCGGACCAGTTCGCCAGCTTCACCGGCTACGGTACCCACCGCAGCAAGACCTGGCAGAACCTGGGCCGCGTGCAGGTGACCAACGGCTCGCTGTTCAGCCTGCCGGGCGGTGACGCCGGCCTGGCCGTCGTGCTGGAAGGTGGCAGCGAAGGTTGGGACTACTCGCCGGACCAGGCGTTCGTCGATGGCAATGTGTGGGGCACCACCGCCGTCGCCGGTGCCGGCCACCGCAGCAACTACGCGGTCACCAGCGAGCTGCGCATGCCGCTGCACGACAAGCTGACCGTCAGCGCGTCGGGCCGCTATGACGCCTTCAAGATCGCCGACAAGACCGTCGACAAGGCCACCTACAGCATCGGCCTGGAATTCCGTCCGATCGAGAGCCTGCTGCTGCGCGGCAAGTACGGTACCGCCTTCCGCGCACCGACCCTGTCCGATGCCTTCCAGGGCATGAGCGGTTCGTACTCGTCCGGCCAGAACGATTACTACCGCTGCAGCCAGCTGGGCTATGGCCTGCGTGATGAGGCCTGCTCGTTCTACAAGAACACCTCGGTGTACAGCGAAAAGTCCGGCAACCCGGACCTGAAGCCGATCACCGCCGATGTGTGGAGCGCAGGTGTGGTGTGGGCCCCGGTCAGCAACTTCTCGCTGTCGGCCGACTACTACAACTGGAAGATCAAGAACGAGGTCAAGACTCTCAGCAGCGACCAGCTGCTGCTGGCCGAGTACCAGTGCCACAACGGCCTGCCGAACAACACCTCGGCCAGCTGCGGTGACGTGACCAACTGGGTGTCCCGCGATGCCGGTGGCAACCTGACCCGCGTGTACACGCCGAAGCTCAACGTTGCCAGCCAGAACCTGGAAGCGGTGACCGTGGCGGCCAAGTACCAGCAGGATATCGGCCGCTTCGGCTCGCTGATGTTCTCCGGCAACTACACCAACATGCTGAAGCGTGAAGTGCAGCCGATGCCGGGTGCCGCCAAGCTCGACCTGCTGAGCGATCCGTACAACATGTGGTACTACGACAACTTCGCCAAGGTCCGCGGCGATCTGTCGGTGGCGTGGAACATCGCCAAGTTCACCACCACCGTGTACGCCAACTACGTCGGCAGCACCCCGAACTACCTGGCCTACACCGGCCGCAGCTACGGCTATGTCCACTCCTCCGGCGCCAAGGCCGGCAAGTGGGGTTCGTACACCACGTACAACCTGAGCATGAACTACCAGGCACAGGAAGATCTGGTCCTGTCGCTGATGGTCAACAACGTGTTCAACAAGCTGCCGGAAGGCCAGCGCTACAACTACCCGGGCAACGAATCGACCCCGTTCAACGACGGCTTCTACAGCGTCTACGGCCGTCAGATCTCGGCCCAGGTCAAGTACAACTTCTGATCCCGTCGTTTTCCGGACTTCGTGTCTGGACCAGGCCCCGCTTCGGCGGGGCCTTTTTTTTGCTCGCAGAAGGCGGTCGAGCGGCCGCGATCCAGGCAACGGACATCGGCGTCGCAGCTAGCGCAACCCATTGATGCAGAAGCGTTGCGTGCAGTACGAAAGGATCCACCGCACATTGCCATGTTTTGAAACACACCAAAACAATGGTCGTTAGCCATTGATTTCAGGGCTGTTTTGAACTCAAAGACCGCTTGAGGAGATGACGGTTGCGTGTTGAACGCGTTAAACGCGTGTTACGGTCCAACTGAATGGAATGCAACTGAACAGATTGTTAAACCGGCAAGGAGGCCGGTCGCCAAGACATTGCTCACTACGGGGATTCACCATGTCTCGCCATCGTTCCACACTCCCACGCCACCCACTGACCCTCGCCCTGCTCGGCACCCTCCTCGCCTCGGGCACCGCCCTGGCACAGAGCGGCAACGCGCCGACCCAGCTCGACCGTGTCACCGTCACCGGCTCGCTGATTCCGCAGACCGAGATCGAGAACCACACACCGGTCCTGACCGTGACCGCCGAGGACATCCAGACCCGAGGCTTCACCAGCGTCGCCGACGTACTGCAGCAGTCCTCGCTGTCCACCGGCGGCCTGCAGGGTGGCCAGACTTCGGCTTCGTTCACCCAGGGCGCAGAAGCGGCCGGCATGTTCGGCCTCAGCCCGGGCTATACCAAATACCTGATCAATGGCCGCCCGATGCTTTCGTATCCGGCGCTGTACAACGGCGGCGATACGTTCAACAACATCAGCGGCATTCCGATCGACATCGTCGAGCGCATCGAGATCCTGCCGGGTGGCCAGTCCTCCCTTTACGGTTCGGACGCGATCGCCGGCGTGGTCAACATCATCCTCAAGGAACGCATGGATGGTGGCGTCCTCAACGTACGTGGCGGCGCCTACAGTGAAGGCGGCGGCAACAGCTTCCGCCTCAGCGGCGCCCGCGGCTTCAATGGCGTCGATGATCGCTTCCATGCCCTGGTCAACGTGCAGTACGAAAAGACCAGCCCGATCTGGGGTTACCAGCGTGACCTGACCAAGGTCAACAATCCCGACGGCTACAGCCCGCAGTACGTCTCCAACGACTTCCTGGTGCTGCTGCCGGCTGCCAACAACGCCTACGCCATGATGGACCCGAACCTGTGCGCCAATGTGGCCGGGCAGTTCGATGGCACCACCGTGCTCGGCACCCGGCCCACCGGCCAGGCATGTGGCTCGACCTATGGCACCGGCTACAAGACCATCAAGAACGGCAAGGAAAGCGCGCAGATCTACAGCTCTGCCACCTTCGACGTGAATGACAACTTCCAGCTGTTCGGCGATGCGCTGTACAGCCTGGAAGAGGTCAAGTACGCGACGGGTTCCGGCTACACCTGGTGGGGCACCTCGTCCGGTTGGGGCCGTTTCTACGACCAGGCCAGTGGCCAGTACATGAACCTGCAGCGCGTGTTCGCTCCGGAGGACATCGGCGGCGGCGGCTACCGCGACATCATGAACACCGACCGCAACAAGGCCTACCAGGTAACGCTGGGTGGGCGCGGCACGGCCGGCAACTGGGACTACAGCCTCAGCTTCACCCGCGGCGAGTACAAGCTGACCGAGCGCAACTTCGTGCGCTGGAACGACCCGATCAACGACTACTTCGAGCAGCGCGTGCTGGGCCCGGTACTGGGCACCACCAGCACCGGCTACGACATCTACAGCCCGAACTGGGAAGCGTTCTACTCACCGTTGCCGTCTGGCGACTTCCAGAGCTTCACCGGTTACAGCTACAGCGAAAGCCGTACCTGGCAGAACCTGGCCCGTGCGCAGGTCACCAACGGTTCGCTGTTCAAGCTGCCGGGTGGCGACGCCGGCCTGGCCGTGGTCGTTGAAGGTGGCAGCGAAGGCTGGGACTACAGCCCTGATCCGGGCCTGATGGATGGCAGCGTGTGGGGCACCACGGCGGTTTCCGGTGCCGGCCACCGCAGCAACTACGCAGTGACCGGTGAACTGCGCCTGCCGCTGCATGACACGCTGACGGTCACCGGCTCCGGCCGCTACGACGCCTTCAAGATCGGCAGCAACACCGTCGACAAGTCCACCTACAGCATCGGCATTGAGTTCCGTCCGATCGAAAGCCTGCTGTTCCGCGGCAAGTACGGCACGGCGTTCCGCGCTCCGACCCTCTCCGACGCATTCCAGGGCCGTAGCGGCTACTACGCCAACGGCTCCACCGACTACTACCGTTGCGGCCAGTTGGGCTACGACCCGGCCAATACCACCGGCTGTCCGTATGACAGCGTCTCGGTGTTCGGCACCCGCGCCGGCAATCCGGACCTGGAACCGATCACCGCCGACGTCTGGAATGCAGGTGTTGTGTGGGCACCGATCAACAACCTGTCGCTGTCGGTGGATTACTACAACTGGAAGATCAAGAACGAGGTCGATACGCTCAGCTCCGACCAGCTGCTGCTGGCCGAGTACTACTGCCGTGGCGGCCAGGCCAACAACACCTCGGCCAGCTGCCAGAACGTCAACGACTGGATCACCCGCGATGCGTCCGGCGTGTTGGACGAGATCTACACCCCGAAGATGAACGTCGCCCGCCAGAACCTGGAAGCGCTGACCGCCAGCTTCAAGTACGTGCACGACATGGGCCGCTTCGGTTCGCTTCAGTTCTCGGGCAACTACACCGACATGCTCAAGCGTGAACTGCAGCCGCAGCCGGGCGATGAGTTCCTGGACCTGCTGCGTGACCCGTACGCGATGTGGGTGTACGACTCGTATGCCAAGGTGCGTGCCGATGGTTCAGTCGGCTGGGCCAAGGACAAGTGGACCACCACCCTGTACGCCAACTACATCGGCAAGACGCCGAACTACATGGCGTACGTGGGCAATGGCTACGACTACGTCCACAGCTCCGGCTACAAGGCAGGCAAGTGGGGCTCCTACACCACTTACAACCTGAGCGTGAACTACCGTGCGCTGGACAACCTGACCCTGTCGCTGATGGTCAACAACGTGTTCAACAAGATGCCGGACAACCAGCGCTTCAGCTTCGCCGGCACCAGCGGCCAGCCGTACAACAACTACCTGTACAACGCCTACGGGCGTGCGATCTATGTGCAGGCCAAGTACGAGTTCGGCGGCAAGTAAACGTTTGCTTCAGCAGCAACGAGAAAGCCCCGCCATGGCGGGGCTTTTTCTTGCCCTGCAGTACGGGAAAAGAAAGAGGCCCTGGCAAGCGGGACCTCCCCCTATCCCCTCTTCCGGTCAACGGAAGGCGTAGCGCAGGCTGGCCATGTAGCGGCGGCCGAGCGCATCGAGCACGTACGGGAACGGGCCGATGTCATCGGACAGATTCAGTACCGACAGATTGATGCGGGCGCTGTCCGTCAAACGGTAGCTGACGTTGGCGTCCCAGGTCGTCCAGCTGTCACGCTTGAAGTACTGCCGGCTTTCCGGGGTTGCGGTCAAGCTGAACTGCGAGCCGCTCGTGTAGTTGGACGTCACGCCATAGCTCCACTTGCCGATGGCATGCTGCGCCGTCCAGCGGAACTGGCGCTTGGGCTCGTCGAACGTACCCACGCGCTCCACGAACGGCACATCGGCGCTGGCGGCCTGGCCACGGTTCTTCGGCATGTAGCCGTAGAAGCCCAGTGCCACCTGGCCGAATTGGCCCATATCCCAGTTGTAGTCCACCTCGGCCGTCCAGCCGCGGAACATCAGCACCGGGCCATTGCCGTACTCGGTGCGGATATCGGTAGCCGCACCGCTCAGCGGATTGCGCGTCACCAGGCTGCAGAAGCGGTTGGCGTTGGGCACGTTGGACGCGTTGAAGTCCGGGTTATCGAAGCAGCCGGTGATGATGTCGGTCGGGCTGAGACTGGTGATCACATCGGTGATCTTGATGTCATACCAGTCAGCCGCGACCCGCAGGCCCTTTGCCCAGTCCGGCGCGAACACGATGCCCGCCGTCCACGACTTGGCCTTCTCGTTCTTCAGGCCGGTATAGCCGTTGACCGAGCCGAGGGTGTTGGTCGGCGACGCCTGGAAGGTTGCCGGATCCGCACCTGGGTAAGCCTGGAAGAAGGCCTCGCAGTTGCGGCGGCGAACCGCGGGATTGGTGCCGCCGTTGATGGCCGACACGGAGCAGACTTCCGGGATGTTGTAGTACGCCGGCTGCAGCGAGGTATAGAGCTCGGCAATCGACGGTGCACGCAGCGACTGCGTCTTACTGCCGCGCAGCTGGATTCCCGCGAACGGCTCGTACTGGATGCCATAGGTGTACGCATTGAAGCCGCCAGCCACCGAGTTGACCACGCGGCGGCCCTTCAGGGTCACGTCCAGGCGATGCAGGCCCGGTAGATCCCAGTCGGGGTTGAACAGCGGCGCCAGGAACTCGGCGAAGATTTCATTGGTGTGATAGTCGCCCTTGGCGCCCTGGATCGGCACCGAACGGCCCTGCCCCAGTCGCTGGTACTCGCTCGGGGTGAACGAACCTTCTTCACGGCGATGCTCCACACCCGCGGCGAAGGAGAACTCGCCACCCGGAAGGTCAAACAGACCGCCGGTCACCGACGCGTTGAACACGGTCTGGCGCGTTGTTGCCTTGGCCAGTGTGGGCGTTGACACATAAGCCAGCGCTTCGGGTGATGCCTGGTTCTCGCCGAATAGATTCAGCGGACGGCAGTTCGGATCCGCAGTGGTGCCCGGCGCGGATGCATCACAGACGATGTTGCCGCTGGCATCACGCTTCACGTTGAGCGCGTTGATGAAGTTCTGCTGGATCAGGCCAGTACCCTTGTAGTCGAAGTCGCCTCGACCGTGGGTCACACTGGTTTCCCAGTTGAAACGGCGTTCGCCGATATCGAAGAAGCCGTCCAGGCCTAGCACGATACGACTGAGGCGCGTGTCGGTGCTGGCGTTGTTCATGCTCAGGTCGCGCGACGAGCGCGACAGGCGGAACGAGGTGATGCCGTTCTCGGCCAGGATGCGCCGCGACTCAGCGCTGAGGAATGGATTGCTCGCGCTGAACAGCATCGCGCCGCTCTGGTCACCACTGCCATCGGGGTTTGCTGCACCAAAACCAGCCGCGTTGTAGACGTTCTGGTCCAGCGTCTCGCGGGCGGTGGCGCTGTAGTGCGACAGTTCGAAGAAGCCACGCACGTTGTCGTTGAAGTCGAAGCTGCCGGTCGAGTAGACCGAACGGCGTTCGAGGTCGGCGATCAGCGGGAGGGTTTCGTTGAGGTTGAGTCCATCGCCACCGGAAGCATTGCCACTGGGATAGCTGATGCCCGGATCATAGGCAACCAGATCACCCTTGTTGTTGAAGTGCCAGAGCTGATTGTTGGCACCGAAGCCATTCAACTCACCCGTAGCATTCCGCTGGTAGCTGCGTCGCACCTGAATGTCCGACGGCATGATCAGGCCACCGAAGGTCATGCTGGAAATGCGCCGGTTTCGGATCCAGACCTGGTCGGCAATGCCATCGGCCGGTCCGGTGTTGAACGGGATGCCGGAATCGATGCGACCATCGTTGCCCGGCGTGCGCCACGACTGGAAACGCGCCACGTTTGCAGCCGTCGGATTGGTCTGCAGGCTGTAGCCGTTGCGGTAGAAGTCGCGCTGGAGCGCATTCACGCCGTCGCTGTTATCCAGTTCGGCAGCAATGGTGAAGTGGCCACGACCATCGGCGAAACCACTACCGAAGATGGCAGACCAGGAGTAGCGGTCATTGTCATTCTTGGTGGTTCTACCAAAGCCCAGCTCGACCTCGGCACCTTCGAACTTGTCGCGCAGGATGATGTTGTTCACGCCGGAGATGGCATCGGAACCATAGGTGGGTGCACCACCGATGCTCAGGCTTTCCACGCGCTCGACCATCACAGTCGGGATCGAATTCATGTCGACCTGGATGCCCGAACCGCCGCCCGCGCCGAATACGGTTGGCGGTGCAGAGGTCACGAAGCGTCGGCCATTGACCAGGGTCAGCAAGCGGTTGCTGCCCAGGCCGAAACGACTGGCGAAGTTCACGCCCGCACCGAAGCCGGCCTGGTCACCGCGCGAGGAAACACCAGCCGAAACACCGGGGATCTTGGTCAACGCATCGATCAGGTTGGTGTGCCCGTAAGCCTCGATGTCCTGGCGGGACACCACGGCCGCTGGTTCCAGGGTGTCA
Organism: Stenotrophomonas sp. CCNWLW162; assembly: GCF_037203745.1. Taxonomy (NCBI): domain Bacteria; kingdom Pseudomonadati; phylum Pseudomonadota; class Gammaproteobacteria; order Lysobacterales; family Lysobacteraceae; genus Stenotrophomonas; species Stenotrophomonas sp. CCNWLW162. Next base: position 95,762 of record NZ_JBBCBL010000006.1, read on the forward strand.
TAGCCGGCGCGGTAAATGTGCGAGCCCGTTACCGTGATGCGGTCCAGCTGGGTGGCCGCGGCTTCATTGGAAGCCTTCTTCGCGCTCTCGGCGGTCTCCTTTGCAGCATCCCCATCCTGCGCGAAGGCAGGCAGGGCGACAGCAAGCAGAAGGGCCGAGCTGAGCGCGAGACTCAACGGATTGCGGGGTAGTGGGCGAGTCTTCTCCATGTCTCTCTCTCTGAAAAGTGAAGGCATAAAAAGCTCTGCATCGGCAAGGCAGAGGCAATACGGTCAGCAACCGTTCACGTGCCGATAACGGAATTCATACACATAACGACACTAAACAGCAACATTCAGCAAAAATTCAAGTTCACTGAATACGTCACCGAAGGAGTGCACAAGGTGGAGATTAGGCACAAGAGATGAAACATTATTTAAATAAATCAACAACTTAATTATAATCGCTCTATGCAGCGGCAGCTGGAAAGCGCCGTGCACGGCGACCTCGCCCCGTCTCATCCAGCACGCTTCCACTGCCAATGACTGCGCCTGCCCAGGCTGCAACTGAGATCACATATTCACAATAAATTCACTCGACTTGAATGGGAAAAAGTGACCTTCCCTCAATGCCGGGCACAGCCTTCCACCGACCCGGCTCACGCCTTTGTGGCACCTGCGCCCCCTTGCATGGGGCCATGACCTTCGACACCCTTGCTGCTCTGGCCGGCGGCGTATCGTTCGGCCCACGGCCGTCCCCGCGGCCCTTCCCTGACTCACTCGGCCTGGAGGCCATTCAAGTGACCCGTACTCCCAAGATCGTGCTGCTGACCCTGGCCGTTTCGGCCGCGCTGGTCGGCTGCGGCAAGAACGAAACCCCGGCCAAGGACGCCACCGCCTCCACGCCGGCCACCACCGAAGCCACCAACTACACGCTGGACGAAAGCAAGCTGCCGGCCTACAACGCCTTCCAGCCGAGCGATCTGGACACCACCAAGGATGCCTGCGGCGCCTTCGGCGACTACGTCAACAGCAAGTGGCTGGCCGCCAATGAAATCCCGGGCGACCGCACCAGCTGGGGCGCGTTCACCATCCTCGACGAGCGTTCGGTCGCCGTGCAGCACCAGCTGGCTGAACAGGTGGCGCAGGTCAAGAACCCGAACCACATCGAGAAGATCGTCGGCGACCTCTGGGCCACCGGCATGGACGAAGCCAAGATCAACGCGCAGGGCATCGAGCCGCTGAAGGCCGACCTGACCGCGATCGAGGGCCTGCAGGACAAGGCAGCCATCGCCAACTACCTGCGCACCAGCGCCGCCAAGGGTGACAACATCCTGTTCGGCTTCGGCGCCGAAGCAGACTTCAAGAACTCGGCCGTGAACATGGCCTACGCCAGCCAGGGCGGCCTGGGTCTGCCGGACACCACCTACTACACCGATGCCAAGAACGCGGACAAGCTGAAGGCCTACCAGGCGCACGTCGCCAAGGTGCTGGAACTGTCCGGCGTCGCCGCGGCCGACGCCGCCAAGCAGGCCGAAGAAGTGGTCAAGTTCGAAACCCGCCTGGCCAAGGCCTCCAAGTCGCGCGTCGAGCTGTCGCGCAACGTTGAGCTGTTCTACAACCCGGTCACTCTGGCCGACGCCGACAAGCTGACCCCGAACTTCAACTGGACCGAGTTCTTCAAGTCGCAGGGCGTTGCCGCGCCGGAGAAGTTCTCGCTGGCCATGCCGGCCTTCCATGAAGAAGTGAGCAAGGCGCTGGGCGATACCGATCCGTCGGTGTGGCGTGCCTACCTGCGCTTCCACACCGTGGACAGCGCTTCGCCGTACCTGGCCGACGCCTTCGTGCAGGAGAACTACGAGTTCTACGGCAAGACCCTCAATGGCCAGAAGGAACAGAAGCCGCGCTGGAAGCGCGTGCTGGGCACCATCGAGAACGATGCCGGCGAAGCCTTCGGCCAGCTGTACGTGAAGGTGGCCTTCTCGCCGGAAGCCAAGGCGAAGATGGAAGAGCTGGTGAAGAACCTGGCGGCTTCGCTGAAGGAACGCATCCAGGGCTTGAGCTGGATGAGCGAGGAAACCAAGGCCAAGGCCATCGCCAAGTGGGAAACCTTCACCCCGAAGATCGGCTACCCGGACAAGTGGCGTGACTGGTCGGGCCTGCAGACCCAGCGCGACAGCTTCCTGGGCAATGTGCGCGCCGCCAGCGAATTCAACTACAAGTTCAACCTGTCCAAGATCGGCAAGCCGGTGGACAAGACCGAGTGGGGCATGACCCCGCAGACGGTCAATGCCTACTACAACCCGCTGCAGAACGAGATCGTGTTCCCGGCTGCCATCCTGCAGCCGCCGTTCTTCGATCCGAAGGCCGACGACGCGCTGAACTACGGCGGCATCGGTGCGGTGATCGGCCATGAAATGACCCACGGTTACGACGACCAGGGGGCGCGCTTCGGGCCGACCGGCAACATGGAAGACTGGTGGACCCCGGCCGACAAGAAGAACTTCGAAGGCCTGACCGGCAAGCTGGTCAAGCAGTTCGACCAGTACAAGGTCGACGGCCAGGCGGTGAACGGCCACCTGACCCTGGGCGAGAACATCGCCGATCTGGGTGGCCTTGCCACCGCCTACGATGCCCTGCAGAAGGCCACCGCCGGCAAGGAAGATGCGAAGGTCGACGGCTTCACCCGCGACCAGCGCTTCTTCTTCAACTGGGCCACCGTGTGGCGCACCAAGTACACCCCGGAGAACGCCAAGGTCCGCCTGGCCACCGATCCGCACGCCCCGGCGCAGTTCCGTGCCATGGGTGCGCCGTCGAACCTGCCGACCTTCGCCGCTGCGTTCCAGTGCAAGGCCGGTTCGCCGATGGTCCGCGCCGGCGAACAGCAGGTGGTGATCTGGTAAGCCCTGGCTGATGCCAAGGTAGACTTGCAGAGGCCCGGAATTCCCGGGCCTCTGCTTTTGGCGGCGCATTGCATGTCATCCACGCATGGCCTGGATCTACTGATGCCGGTGACCCGCGAACAGGGCGTGACGCCTGCATGCCGCGTCGATGCACAGCTTGCTATAGTGCGCGCGCCCTCAATCCATCACGGATTCGTTCCACATGCCCAATTTCCGTCCGCTTGCCATCGCCCTGGGCATCAGCCTGGCGACCCTGGTCCCGACCCACGATGCATTCGCCGCCAAGAAAAAGGCCGCGCGCGCCCCGGCTGTCAGCGCCCAGTGCAGCGACTTCTACGACGCCACCAATGCAGGCTGGCTGAAAGCCAACCCGGTACCGCAGACCGGCGCCATCACCGCGCTGGGCCAGCTGGTCGACCGCAGCCGCCAGCAGCAGCGCGAACTGCTCGACGCGGCGATGAAGTCGCCGCAGGGCAACGTGCAGAAGCTGCTGGGTGATTTCTGGGCCAGTGGCCTGGACGAAGCGGCCGTGGAAGCGGACGGCTCCAACCCGATCGCACCGCTGCTGACCCGCATCAACGCGATCAAGAAGGCCAAGGATGTACCGGCCTCGATCGCGGCACTGCACCAGGTCGGCATCCCGGTGGCCTTCAACTTCGGCCCGGACGTCGACCTGAAGGCACTTGACCGCCACATCGGCTACTTCATGCAGGGCGGCATGGGCTTGCCGGATCCGGCGTTCTATACCCGTACCGATGCCGACACCGTGGCCCTGATGGGGCGCTACCGCAACTACGTCAAGCAGATCCTGGCGCTGACCGGCACCCCGGCCGCCAAGCTGGATGCCGAGTCGCAGGCGGTGATCGCGCTGGAAACCGAGCTGGCACGCAATGCGCAGTCGCTGGCCGGCATCAACAACCCGTTCAACAACTACGCGCCGATCTCCACCAAGGAGCTCAACAGCCGCTACCGCAACCTGCAGCTGGACGCTTTCCTGAAGGCACAGGGCGTGGATGACGACCTGGTCTCGCTGGCCGACCCGGGCCTGTTCAAGCAGCTCGACGGCATGGTCACCAAGCTCAAGCCGGACCAGTGGAAGGCCTACCTGCGCTGGCGCGTGGGCGACTCGATGGCGCCGTACCTGTCCAAGGCCTACCGCGACGCCGAGTTCGAATTCCGCGGCCGCGTGCTGCGTGGCGAGACCCTGCCGCCGCAGCGTTGGGAAGACGTGCTCGATGCGATCAACGTGGCCGCTGGCCCGATGGTCGGTCGCGAATACGCCGCCCGTTACCTGCCGGCCGAAGACCGTCGCCAGGCGGCGTGGATCGTCGACAAGGTCCGTGAAGTGCAGATCGAAGCGGTCAAGAACAGCAGCTGGATGAGCGCCGAGGCCAAGACCGAAGCGCAGGCCAAGCTGGCCGCGCTGAAGATCGAGATCGGCACCCCGCTGCGCGACCTCGACTACAGCGTGCAGCCGATGGGCCGTGGCTCGTTCGGCGGCAACATGCTGATCGCTTCGACCTGGCGCCATCGCGAGGAAATGAAGCGCATCGGCAAGGGCAACGCCGACCGTCGCTGGGACGTGCTGCCGCAGCAGCCGTCGCTGGCCTACGACCTGGCCCAGAACCGCCTGATCGTCACCGCCGCGATCCTGCAGGGCCCGGTGTTCAACGCCAAGGCCGATGCCGCCGACAAGTTCGGCAGCTTCGGTGGCCTGGTTGGCCACGAACTGACCCGTGCGATCGATGCCAAGGGTGCGCTGGTCGACGCCAAGGGCGAGTTGCGCAGCTGGTGGACCCCGGCCGACAAGACCGCCTGGACCCTGCTCGGCAACCGCGTGGCCGCGCAGTACGGCAGCTATGATTTCCCGGGCGTGAAGGGTGCCAAGGTCAACGGCACGCTGACCCAGGAAGAGAACCTGGCCGACATCGCCGGCCTGGAGCTGGCCTGGGCGGCTTATCTCGCACAGGAGCCGAAGGCCAAGCAGGCACAGCAGCAGGGCTTCTTCCGCGCCTGGTCGGCGCTGTGGGCACAGCAGCTGTCGCCGAACGAAGCCGTGCGCCGCCTGACCGCCGACATCCGTGCGCCGGGCCTGTGGCGCAGCAACGGCACGCTGGCCAACCTGCCGGCATTTGGCGCCACCTTCAGCTGCAAGGCCGGCCAGCCGATGCAGCGCAGCGAAGCCGAGCAGATCAAGGTCTGGCGCTGAGCCAACTGCCGCACCGGTAATGCAGAGGGCGCCTTCGGGCGCCCTTTTTTGCGGGTGCAGCACGATCCCGGGTTAACACCGGGCGTGCTATCGCTGCGGCTTCGTCCATCGCGGAGCCCCGACATGGCACACAAGAATACGATCTGTGTCTGGTACGACAACGGCGCGCTCGAGGCCGCCACCTTCTACGCCAGCCTCCTGCCCGACAGCGCGGTGACCGCCGTGCATCACGCCCCCGGTGACTATCCCGACGGCAAGGAAGGCAATGTGCTGACGGTCGAGTTCACGGTCTGTGGTGTTCCCTGTGTCGGCCTCAACGGCGGCACCGCGTTCAAGCACAGCGAAGCGTTCTCCTTCCAGATCCAGACCGAGGACCAGGCCGAGACCGACCGCCTGTGGAATGCGATCGTCGGCAACGGCGGACAGGAGAGCCAATGCGGCTGGTGCAAGGACCGCTGGGGCATCTCCTGGCAGATCAGCCCGCGCATGCTGATCGAAGCGGTAACCAGCAAGGACAAGGCACTGGCCAAGCGCGCCTTCAACGCGATGATGCCGATGAAGAAGATCGACATCGCCACCATCGAAGCGGCAATCAAAAAAGGGGACGGAGGGGATTAAGTCGTTTCTGCCCCTGTCCTGTGCTCAGATGCAGATTGCGACTTAACTCCCTCCGTCCCTTTTTCCGAGGTGCTGATGACCTGGGATGCGATCATCGTTGGCGGTGGCCACAACGGCCTGGTCTGCGCGGCCTATCTGGCGCGCGGCGGAAAGAAAGTGCTGGTGCTGGAACGTCGTGGCGTTCTCGGCGGCGCGGCAGTCACCGAGGAATTCCATCCCGGTTTCCGCAATTCGGTGGCGTCATACACGGTCTCGCTGCTGCAACCGCAGGTGATCGATGACCTGCAGCTGCATGCACATGGGCTGCGCATCGTCGCGCGTCCGGCCAACAACTTCCTGCCGTTGCCTGATGACCGCTATCTGCTGTCGGCGCTGGGCCGCACCCAGGCCGAAGTAGCGAAGTTCTCCAAACAGGATGCGCAGCGCTTGCCAGCGTACGAGGCGCGCCTGGAGATCTTCGCCGACGTACTGCGCGCGTGGGCTCTGCGTGCGCCACCGGATCTGGGCGTGACGGGCGGTTGGCGTGCCCTGCCCGCCCTGTGGCAGATGGGCCGCCTCGGTCGTGAACTGGCTACGCTGGATACCTCGCTGCGGCAGGAACTGCTCGACCTGTTCACGCTGTCGGCGGCCGAGTATCTGGATCGCTGGTTCGAGAGCGCGCCGATCAAGGCGCTGTTTGGTTTCGATGGCATCGTCGGCAACTACGCAAGCCCGTACACACCGGGCAGTGCGTACGTGCTGCTGCACCACGTATTCGGCCAGTGCAATGGCGTGAAAGGCGCGTGGGGCCACGCGATCGGCGGCATGGGAACGATCAGCCAGGCGATTGCGGCGTCGGCACGCGAGGCCGGCGCGGAACTGCGCGCGGAGGCCGGGGTGCAGCGCGTGCGGATCGAACAGGGCCGCGCGGTGGGCGTGGAACTGGCCAACGGTGAAATCCTGCGTGCAAGAGCAGTGATCGCCAACGTCAATCCAAAACTGCTGTACGAGCAATTGTTGGAACCTTCGCAGGTACCGGCAGCTACGCGCGAGCGGATGGCGAACTGGCGTTGCGGCTCCGGCACCTTCCGGATGAACGTGGCGCTGTCGCGGTTGCCGGACTTCCGCGCCCTGCCCGGCCCCGGCGATCACCTCAGCGCCGGCATCATCATGGCGCCCAGCCTGGACTACATGGACCGGGCCTGGCTGGATGCGCGCCGCGACGGCTGGTCGCGCGAACCGATCGTGGAAATGCTCATTCCCAGTACGCTGGACGATTCGCTGGCGCCGCCCGGCCAGCATGTGGCCAGCCTGTTCTGCCAGCACGTGGCGCCGGTGTTGCCTGAAGGCCGCCATTGGGATGATCACCGCGATACCGTTGCCGACCTGATGATCGCCACCGTTGAACGGTATGCACCCGGCTTCGCCGACAGTGTTCTCGGTCGACAGGTGCTGTCACCGCTGGATCTGGAACGGACCTTCGGCCTGATCGGTGGCGACATTTTTCATGGCGCGCTCAGTGCCAACCAGCTGTTCTCGGCTCGACCGATGGTCGGCCAGGCCGGCTATCGCGGCGCCCTGCCCGGACTATACCTGTGCGGGTCGGGCACCCATCCCGGTGGCGGTGTGACCGGTGCGCCGGGACACAATGCCGCCCAGGTGGTGTTGCAGGATCTGTAGATCCTCGCCACGCGCGGATGCGGGTTTGCCCTGCCGTTGTCGCGATCTGCTGTTGGTAGGTGCCAACCAAGGTTGGCAACTACCGGGCAATGCGTGCCGACCAACGGTCGGCACCTACAGCGTCAAATGATCCCGTTCAAAGCGTGCCAACCAAGGTTGGCACCTACCCGCGTGAAGCGAGGCGCATCGCGCCTCACTTCACGCTGCGCAGATGGTTCGGGCGCTTCGGCGGGCCGGGCGGACGACGCTTGTTGAACGGCGGCTGCCCGCGCCAGTAGCGGATCAGCAACCAGCCGAACAGCATGCCGCCCAGGTGCGCGAAATGGGCCACGCCCGGCTGCCAGCCGGTCATGCCCAGCACCAGCTCGCCCACGCCGAACAGGATCACGAAGGTCCGTGCCTTCATCGGAATCGGCGGGAACAGCAGCATCACCCGTTGGTTCGGGAACAACATGCCGTAGGCCAGCAGCAGGCCGAACACGCCACCGGAAGCGCCCAGCACCGTGGCCGGGTTTTCCAGCAGCGTGCCCACCAGCAGCTGGCAGACGCCGGCACCGGCCACGCACACCAGGTAATAGAGCAGGAAGCGCTTCTCGCCCCAGGTCTGCTCCAGTGGCGCGCCAAACATGAAGACGGCCAGCATGTTGAAGAACAGGTGCCCGAAGCTGCCGTGCAGGAAGCCATAGGTCAGCAGCTGCCACGGCTGGAAGTTGCCACCCGGCGAGAATGCGTCGAAGCCCTGCTGCAACGGTTGCAGCATGAACGGCTCGAAGGTCTGCATGCCGAGCAGGAACGGCTGCTGCAGCAGGAACAGGATCGCGTTGGCGATCAGCAGGGCCTTGGTAACGGTAGGCAGTCGCGGGAACATGGGAGCACCGGCATGGAACGGCCTCCATCATAGCCGCAGCACCGTGTCTTGTTGGCGACCGGCAGGCGTAGCCTGTTCAGTCGCCAGCGGCGCTCAACCAGGGCCCCACACGGCCGCATCCAGCGCTGCAACCGGATCGGTCGCGGGCATCCGCACCCGGCCATTCTCCACCACTACGCCCTCGGCACGCAGCCGCTGCGACTGCTCGCGCCAGCCGGCCGACCCTTCTTCCATGGCAATGCGCCCATCCGAGCGCAGCACGCGGTGCCAGGGCAGGTCTGGATCGTCGTTCTGGCCGAGGATGCGTGCGGTCAACCGCGCGCGCCCAGGCAGGCCGGCACGCATCGCCACCTGGCCGTAGCCCATCACCTTGCCAGGCGGAATCGCACGGATCACCGCCAGGATGCGCGCACGCGCCTGCTCCGGCGTCAGCGTCGCAGGCGGGTCACCAGCAGTACGCCGATCAGCACCAGTACGGTGCCGGCGATCTGCGCCGGCCCCATCGGTTCGTCGAGCAGCCATAGGCTCATCACGATGGTGGAAACAGGACCCAGCATACCGACCTGCGCGGCCAGCGACGAACCCACGCGCTGCACCGCCAGCATGATCGCCAGCACCGGCAGCACCGTGCACACGGTGGCGTTGACCAGCGACAGCCACTGCACCGGCGCCGGAGCCTGCCACAGCAGCGGCAGCGGATGGGTCACCGCGAAATGCAGCAGCACCAGCGCGCTGGCCACGCAGCTGGCATAGGCGGTCAGCCGCACCGCACCGATGCGCGCCACCACCTGCCCACTGCCGAACAGGTACAGCGCGTAGCTGAGTGCACTGCCCAGCACCAGCAGGCTGCCGAGGATGATCTGCCCGCCCTCACGCTGCAGATCGTGGCCGAAGGCGATCAGCACGCCGATATAGCTCAGCACCAGCGCACCGATCTGCCAGCGGCCCGGCCGCTGTCGTGCCAGCAGCACGTTGATCAGCAGTACCAGGGTCGGGTTCAAGTACAGGATCAATCGTTCCAGGGTCACGCTGATGTACTGCAGCCCCTGGAAGTCCAGCAGGCTGGACAGGTAATAGCCGGTGAAGCCCAGCCACAGCACGCGTGCACGGTCGCGCCAGGACAGCGGTGCGGCACGGCGCGAGGCCCACACCGCCATCAGCGCGAACAGGGGCAGCGCCATCAGCATGCGCAGCGCCAGCAGCGTTGTGGCATCCACGCCATGGCGCAGCCCCAGCTTGACGATGATGGCCTTGCCTGAAGCGGCAATGGCGCCGATTGCAGCCAAGCCGATGCCGCCCAGAGCGATGCGCGGGGACGTGGTGGCGATGCGGGGGGAAGAAGTGGACATCAGGAAGAAAACGGGCCGCATGGGCGGCTGGAAGCAGCCGGATTGCTTCCAATTGTCTCATGGCACTTCCGGGCGAACGATCCGATGTCCGTTCATGCTCACTGCAACTCCTGATCCACGCATGGCGTGGATCTACGTGTCGACCAAGGTCGACACGTACCAACAGCAACACAAAACGCAGTTCGGACAGATCGCAGGAGTCTGTCGAAGGCGGGGTGGGTCCGGTTGCGGGGGCGTGAGCCGCATGGGCCCGAGGCACGCCTCGGGCGGGTTGGGCAGGACGCCCAACCCCGGTCTTGCCGTGTACGCAGGACAGCGCACACGAGCAAGCGGCGACCGAGCTTGCGGGGGTGAGGGCGCTTTGCTTGCGAAGCACTGCTTCGCAAGCGCCCGAACGCACAGCCGCCAGGCGGCTGGGCCGGGCCCCGGAGGGGGACTTGCAGCGTCCCCCGCAACCGGACCCACCCCGCCATTCCACGGAATGCACGCTGTTGCTGTTGCTGTTGCTGTTGCTTCGGCCGTTGCTGTCGAGGTTGCCGGCCAGCGGCCGGCACTACCGTGAGTGTCGGCTCAGCGCATCAGCACCACTTCCTCGGCCGACGTCGGGTGGATCGCCACGGTGTCGTCGAACTGGGCCTTGGTCGCGCCCATCTTCACCGCCACTGCGAAGCCCTGCAGGATCTCGTCTGCGGCCTCGCCCAGCAGATGGATGCCGACCACGCGTTCTTCCGAGCCGGCGCAGACCATCTTGAACAGGCTGCGCTGGGTGCCATTTGCCAGCGCCTGCAGCATCGGGCGGAAACGGCTGTGGTAGACGCTCACCTGGTCGAAACACGCGCGTGCTTCTTCTTCGCTCATGCCCACCGCGCCCAGCGGTGGGTGCGAGAACACTACGCTGGCCACGTTCTCGTAATCCATCTTCGATTGCGGCCGGCCACCGAACAGGCGGTCCATCAGCCGCCGCGATGCCGCCACCGCCACCGGGGTCAGGCCGACCTTGCCGGCGATGTCCCCCACCGCGTGCACGCTCGGCACGTTCGTGGTCTGCCACTCGTCCACCTGCACCTGCTGGTGCTCGCCGATGCCGATGCCGAGTGCTTCCAGGCCCAGATCACGGCTGTTGCCGCGGCGGCCGGTAGCAAAGAACACCGCATCGAACACGCTGTCGAGTGGGCCGTCATGGCCGAATGCACGCACGCGTTCACCATCGCGCTGCAGTTCGCGCAGGCGGTAGTCGAAATGGATGCGCACGCCCTGCTGTTTCAGGTTCTCGGCCAACTGATCGGTCAGTTCGTAGTCGAACCGCTCCAGCAGTCGCTTGCCGCGCACCAGCAGGCTGACCTTGCTGCCCAGTGCCTGCAGCAGGCCGGCCAGTTCCACTGCGATGTAACCACCCCCGATGATCGCGACCTCGGCAGGCGCCGCGCGCAGATCGAAGAAATCGTCGGAGACCAGGCCCAGTTCGGCACCGGGAATGTCGGGCCGCAACGGGTGCGCACCGGTGGCGATCAGGATGTGCTCGGCGCTGTAGCGCACACCATCGCTACAGGCCACGGTGTGCGCATCCAGCAGATGGCCACGCGCTGGAATACGCACCACGCCGGTCTCATCCAGGCGCTTGTGGTAGCTGGTGTGGATGTTGCTGATGTAGGCCTGGCGATGGATCACCAGTTCCTTCCAGGAAAGTGCCGGGCGCGCTTGGACATCGAAGCCCATCGCACTGGCCAGGCCGATGCGCTCGTGCAGGTCGGCCGCCAGCCACATCGCCTTCTTCGGCACGCAGCCGACATTGACGCAGGTCCCGCCCAGCTCGCCCGGCTCCAGCATCGCCACGCGCTTGCCGTGCTGCGCGGCGCGGATCGCGCCAGCCAGGCCGGCGGAGCCACCGCCAAGGACGATCAGATCGTAATCATAGGGTGCAGTGCTCATCGGAATCGCTCGGGTCGGTAGGAGGCAGGATCGATCGCGGGTGGACGGTCGCAGACAGGATCGGTGATCAGCGGTCCGGTGCCGGCACTCATGCTGATATCGAGCATGACACGGCCCACTGCAGGCCAGACGTGAACTGACGCGACCGATGATCTGCAACAGCTGCACAGATGATGGCGGCGATCAAGGTCAACGGCGTGTGTGCCAGGCATCGATCAGCCCTGCCCGGCATCACGTCGCATCGCCGGCAATTGCCCGTAGGTCATCGCTCGCCACAGCCATTCCATCGGACCAAAGCGGAACCGACGCAACCAGAGATGGCTGATCACCACCTGGCTGGCGAACAGCAGCAATGCCGACAGCAGCTGCACGCTGCGAGGCATCACCTCGAACCATCCCAGGCCGTAGTGATAGAACAGGAGCGTGCAGACCAGCGACTGCGCCAGGTAATGGGTCAGCGCCATGCGCCCGACCGGTGCCAGCCAACCCAGCTGCGTGCGCCAGCGCACGATCCACGCCAGGTAGCCCAAGCACATCAGCAGACCGCCGATCGTCACCAGTGCCATCGCGGCTGTCACCGGCAGGTCGTAGGCACCCGGCACCAGGTACGGCTTCCAGGCAACGCCCAGTACCGTGACCAGCAGGCCCAGCGGCAGCGCAATCCAGCGCAGCACCGCGTACAGCCGCGGGAAGCGCTCCGGCGCCACCAGCGCACCGCTGCCGGCGAACCAGCTGCCAATCAGGAACATGCCCAGCACTTCGGGGCCGGTGATCAGCAGCGCACCCATCGACGTGCCGAACTCGCTCAACCGCTGCACGTTGGCCTGCATCCAGCTGCCGTGCCCGTACACCAACCGTTGCTGATCGATGCTCTGCCGCGCCTCAGCCAGCATTTTCTGCACATCTTCGGCCGAGGCCATCGATACCATCGCGCCGACCATCAGCATCATCACCACACCGCCCAGATAGAGCATCACGCCCATCCATGGCAGCCAGCTGCGCGGCGCCTCGCGGCAAGCCAGCAACGGCAGCGACACCAGCGCGTACATCACCAGGATGTCACCCGACCAGACCAGCAGCGCATGGAACAACCCGATCAGCAGCAGTCCGGCGCTGCGGCGCAGGTAGAACGGAGTGAAGCCACGCCCGGCCACTTCAGCGCGCTGCGCCATCACCGCAAAGCCGGCACCGAACAGCAGCGAGAACAAGGTAAAGAACTTGCCCTGCACGAACACGTAGACGAAGGCGTCAGCCCAATAGTCGATGCCCTGCCAATGCGCGTCGATGCCGGTGAAAGCCAGATCCAGCGGTCCGCTGAAGGCCTCGATGTTCATCAGCAGGATGCCCAGCAGCGCGGCACCGCGCAGCATGTCCAGCACCGCGATGCGTTCGCCGGAAGCCACCGGCTGCAGGGAAGGAGAAGCGGCGTTCACGGGGGATCCGTCGGGCAGATTCGCCATTATGCCGCTGGCCTGCGCGCCATGGATGGCCGCGCCGTGTTCCACAAACGCAACGGCCCGCCGTAGCGGGCCGTTGCAGCCATCACGATCGCGCTGCGATCAGTGCTGGTGACCACCGTCGCCGTGGACGTGGCCGTGGTCGAGCTCTTCCTTGCCGGCTTCGCGCACGTCGACGATTTCCACGTCGAAATGCAGGTCCTTGCCGGCCATCGGGTGGTTCAGGTCAACGTCGACAACGCTCATGCCGACCTTCTGCACGGTCACCGCACGCGGGCCGAAGTTGGTCTGCAGCACGACCTGCTGGCCCGGGACCAGCTTGGTGTTGCCGAAGTGCTTCTTCGGCACGCGCTGGGACAGGCCGTCACGGCGCTCGCCGTAGGCGTCGGCCGCCTTGACGTCGACATTGAAGGTCGCGCCGGCTTCCTTGTCCATCATGGCGTTTTCCAGGCCCGGGATGATGTTGCCGTGGCCAATCAGGATCGCCAGCGGCTCGCCGCGGTCCTTGGACGATTCGATCGGCTCCTGGCCGGCTTCGGAAACGGTGTAGTGGAAGCGGACAACGCGGTCTTTTTCGATCTTCATGCGCAACTCTGTATGGATCTGCCGGAGGCAGGCGGGTTGGGGCGGGTTGTCGCCCGGCGGGGACGCCGCCATCATGACGGCCAATCCAAGGTGGCGCATTATCCGGAGATCATGCAGATCACGCCAGTTTCGTCCGGCCCGCGCCGGCTCCTCGCCCCGGCCCTGCTGCTGGCCCTGCCCCTGTTGATGACCGCCTGTGGCGGCGACAAGGCCACGCGCCCGGCCCCACCACCGCCCTCGGCGAACTGGCCGAAGACGGTGCCGGACAATCCCGAGGCCGCCAACTCGGTGCTGATGCGCGCCATCAGCCTGGTCGGCACGCCTTACCGCTATGGCGGCAACACGCCTGATTCGGGCTTCGACTGCAGCGGACTGGTCGCCTACGTCTATCGCGAGATGCTGGACCTGAAGCTGCCGCGGACCTCGCGCGACCTGGCCGCGGTGCAGGGCCCGAAGATCGATCCGCAGCGCCTGGCCACGGGTGACCTGGTGTTCTTCGGCAGCCGCGGCAGCGTCACCCATGTAGGCATTTATGTAGGTGAAGGACGCTTCGTGCACGCGCCGAGCACCGGCGGTACGGTTCGCCTCGATTCGCTCAGCGGGCCCTATTGGAAAGACCACTACACCGGCGCAAAACGTGTTCTTCGCTAAAATGAACAGGCGATATGTTCAAAAGTGTGACGTCCATCACCATCAAAATAACGGTTTTATAACGGAATTTTTAACTTTTAGATGCGTCCGCAGGGCATGATGCCCCATCGTTTTTTTCCTGTGACCGACGCGTGACGACTGACGACCCGAAAAGCGAAGGCCAGACTTCCGTATCTTCACGTAGTGCCCGCCCGCTGTTGCTTGGCTTGGCACTGTGTCTGACCAGCCTTCCGGCCTGGTCGCAGACTGCTCCGAACCGTTCCGATGTGACCCCGGCCCCGGCGGCCGAGAACACCGCCCGACCGGCTGCCAAGGCCGAGGCTGCTGCTCCGCAGCGCAGCCGCGTCGATGCCGCCGCCAGCGCCACGCTGGCCGCCCTGCTGCCGCACCTGGCCGCCAACGACACCATTCCGCTGATGGACCGCTCGGCCGTGGTGGCCGGCGACCTCAGCCGCCTGCTTGCCAACTACGACACCAGCAGCGCCGCCAACGGCAGCGTTGTCGGTACCGCCGCCGACAACGGCAAGGTGCAGTCGCTGCTGCGCCGCGCAATGACGCTGCTGGGTACCCCGTACCGTTGGGGTGGCAGCAACCCGGACAGCGGTTTCGATTGCAGCGGCCTGGTCGGCTACGTGTTCCGCTCGGCCCTGGGCATCGAGCTGCCGCGCGTCTCGCGCGAGATGGCGCACGACGACAACGCCGAACTGATCAATGACCGCACCGCGCTGGCCGCGGGTGACCTGGTCTTCTTCGGCCGCAAGGGCCGTGTTGACCACGTCGGCATCTATGTTGGCGACGGCCGCTTCCTGCACGCTCCGAGCTCGGGCAAGGACGTCCGCGTGGACACCCTGCTCAGTGGCTACTGGGGCAACAAGTTCATGCAGGCCCGCCGGGTCGACCTCTGATCTGGCCCGCTGGCGCCACGGCGCCGCCTGATAGGAGAAAAAGCCGCTGCCCCTGCAGCGGCTTTTTTGTTGTGCCCGTTATGGGTGGGTAGCTGCCGACCTTGGTCGGCACTCTCCATCCACGCATGGCGTGGATCTACCGGGGGGGGGCCGCCTTGGTCGGCAACGCGTCCGCCATCCCCCAAACAAAAGGCCCGCCGGTCAGGGCGGGCCTTTCATTTCCACGCAACCTCAGCCGCGTGGCGGCGTCGGATCTGGATCGTCCACGCCCACGTTGCTGGACGGGTTGTCGTACACCGCCTGGTCGAGCAACCCGGTTTCCTTGGCCACGATCACCGGTACCAGCATCTGGCCGGTCACATTGGTCATCGTGCGCATCATGTCCAGGATGCGGTCGATCGCGTACAGGTAACCGATGGTTTCCAGCGGCAGGTTGGCCGCACTCAGCACCACGGTGGCCATGATGACCGCCGTACCCGGTACGCCGGCGGTGCCGAAGCTGCCCAGCACCGAGGCGATCAGCACCACCACGTACTGTTCCGGCGTCAGCGGCACGCCGCTGTACTGCGCGATGAACACCGCGCACAGCGCCGGGTAGATCGCGCCGCAGCCGTCCATCTTGATGCTCGCGCCCAGCGGCACGGCGAACGAACCGTAGTCCTTGTTCACACCCAGGTTGTGGGTGATCGAACGCAGCGCCACCGGCATCGCAGCGAAGCTGGACGAACTGACGAAGGCGACCTGCATGCCCGGCGCCGCACCACGGAAGAACTTCAGCGGGTTCAGGCCATGGGCAAGCAGCAGCGCGCTGTAGACCACCACGATGTGCAGCGCGCAGGCGACATACAGCGCCAGCACGAAATGACCCAGTGGCAGCAGCTTCTCGAAGCCATAGCTGCCGACCAGGCCGGCGATCAGGCCGAAGGTACCGATCGGGGTAACCTCAAGCACGAAGCGGGTCACCTGGATCATGATGTCGCTCATCTGCCCGACCAGCTTGCGCGCTTCGGTCACCTTCTCGCCCAGCTTGACGATGGCAAAGCCGACCAGGCCGGCGAAGAAGATCACCGGCAGGATCGAGCCTCGGCCGGCGGCCAGCACGGTTTCACCCGCTGCGTTGACCTTGGTGCCGATGCCGGACAGCGCGTAGAAGACATTGGCCGGTACCACGTCCAGCAGCACCTGCACCACGCTGGGCACTTCACGCGGCACGTAGTTGCTCGCCATCGACAGCTGCAGGCCACCGGCGCCGGGCTGCAGAACGGTGCCCACGCCCAGGCCGACGCAGACCGCCAGCGCTGCGGTGATCACGAACCACAGGAAGGTGCGGCCACTGAGCGCGGCGACCGACTTCTGGCCGTGCAGCGACGAGATCGCATTGATGACCGCGAAGAACACCAGCGGCACCGCGATCATCTTGATCAGGGTGACGTACAGCTCGCCCAGCGGGCCGAACCAGGTTTCAGCAGCCGGGCCGAGCGCCCAGCCGGCCAGCGCGCCAAGCACGAAGCCACCGACCACGCGCTGCCAGAATGGAATCCGCAGCCAGGCAGAGACCAGCTTCATAGGCAATCCAGAGGGGAAGGAAGGGATGCTGGCACGATAGCCCAAGGCGGCCCGCAGAACGACCGCCGGGCGGGCAAATCAGTGTGTCATCGGCGTGCCTTGCGAGGGCGGGCATAATGAACGTCCCGTTACAGTTTGTGAGATCCCAGCGTCCATGCGCCGTTCCGTCTCCCTGTTGGCCGCCTGCGCCACCACCCTGCTGCTGGGCGCCTGCGCCAGCACCACCCCCGCGTCCGCCCCGGCCGGCCTGAAGGTCGCCGTCGATCCCGTTGCCCATCCGGCCGGCGAGACCCCGCAGTGGTGGTACCGCAGCGGCGCCGCCCAGGCCGCCGCCAACGGCGCGATGTCCGGCAAGGCCAGAAACGTCATCCTGTTCCTCGGCGACGGCATGAGCCTGACCACCGTGGCCGCCTCGCGCATCTACGAAGGCCAGCAGAAGGGCGGCTCGGGTGAAGAGAACCTGCTGTCCTGGGAGCGCTTCCCGGCCACGGCGTTCAGCAAGACTTACAACACCGATTCGCAGACACCGGATTCGGCCGGCACCATGACTGCCATCACCACCGGCGTGAAGACCCACATGGGCGCGATCGGCGTCAGCGCCGGCAGCCGCACTGACTGTGCCGACAGCCTGTCCAAGGGTCTGCTCACCTGGCTGCAGCTGGCCGACAGCGCCGGCCTGGCCACCGGCGTGGTCTCCACCGCGCGCCTGACCCATGCCACCCCGGCCGCCACCTACGCGCACTCGCCCGAGCGCAACTGGGAAAACGACACTGATCTGACCGAAGCGGCGAAGGCCGCCGGCTGCAAGGACATCGCCCAGCAGCTGCTGTCCACCTCGCGCTATGGCCGCGGCCCGCTGGTCGCCCTGGGCGGTGGCCGTGGCGAGTTCACCACCGTGGAGGAGCGCGATCCCGAGTACGACGACAAGGTCGGCCAGCGCCTGGACGGCCGCAGCCTGGTGCAGGAATGGCAGCAGGCGCATCCGCAGGGTGCCTACGTCTGGAACAGCAAGCAGCTGGCGGCGGCCGCGAATGCGCCGGCCATCCTCGGCCTGTTCGAGCCGGACCACATGCGCTACGAATACGAGCGTCCGCAGGATCCGGGTGGTGAGCCGAGCCTGGCCGAACTGACTGCCGCCGCGATCAAGAATCTTTCAAAGCACCAGGAAGGCTACGTGCTGATGATCGAAGGCGCGCGCATCGACCACGCCAACCACAGCGGCAACGCCTACCGGGCGCTGACCGAGACCGTGGCGCTGTCCGACGCCGTGCGCGTGGCCAACGAACTGACTTCGGCCGATGACACCCTGATCATTGTCACCGCCGACCACTCGCACACCCTGAATTTTGTCGGCTACCCGGCGCGCGGCAACCCGATCCTGGGCAAGGTGAAGGACAAGGGCGGCGAAGATGGCGCCGGCAAGCTCGACTACGCGCTGGACGGCACCGGCCAGCCCTACACCACCCTGAGCTACGCCAACGGCCCGGGCCACACCGGCAGCAGCAACCAGCAGCCGGCCGGCAGCAAGCGCTACCCGCACAATCCCAGCACCTTCGAACCGGCCAACGGCCGCCCGAACCTGCGCGAGGTCGACACCGAGCATCCGGACTACATGCAGGAAGCGCTGGTGCCGATGAAGTCCGAATCGCACGGTGGCGAGGACGTCGGCATCTGGGCCCGTGGCCCCGGCAGCAAGGCGATCCGCGGCACGCTGGAACAGAACGCGATCTACCACATGATCGTGCAGGCCACCCCGGCCCTGCGCGAGCGCCTGTGCCAGGCCGGTACCTGCGATGACAAGGGCGTGCCGGTGCAGTTGCCGGCGCCGACCGTCTTCGAGCGCAAGGCCGAGGCCAAGTGATGGTGTGGCCGGCACGCCCTGCCCCCGCCAGCGGCCGCCTCGCGCGGTCGCTGGTCCTGCTCGGCGTGCTGGCCAGCGGCAGCGCGCTGGCGCAGGGACCGGCCTGCAAGGTCATGACCGAAGAGCATGGTCTCTGGATGCTGCCGGGCTGCGAGGTCGCCAACGGCCGGCCGCAGATCAACCGGGACATCCTGGCGCAACTGCCGTACGACGATCACGGCCTGGCCGTGGTCTACGCAGGCGAAGGCTTCCACTACGTCAACCGCAAGGGTCGCAGCCTGCCGGTGATCACCTGGGACAACGGCCCGGAGACACCGCAGGAAGGCCTGTTGCGCGGGCGCGTTGGCAATCGCGTGGCCTACTTCGATCTGAAGTTCCAGCAGGCGGTACCAGGCACTTTCGATTTTGCGTGGCCATTCCAGGATGGCGTGGCTGAAGTCTGCAATGGCTGCCGTCGTGGCACGCCGGATGGCGATGGCCACACGCCGATGGAAGGCGGCGACTGGTTCCGCATCGACCGCAAGGGTCGTCGAGTGAAGTAGGTTTTCGGCAGGGCTGCGCCCTGCACCTGCTACAAGCCAGAGCAACAGCAACAGCCAAAGCGGCTCTGGTCTTCTGTGAGTTGGGTGGGGCGGTGTGGGTCCGGTTGCGGGGGCGTGAGCCGCATGGATGCGGCGACCGAGCTTACATGGATGTACTTGCAGCGCCCCCCGCAACCGGACCCACCCCGCCTGCCCTCAGGAAACCCGCTTCTGCTGTTGCTTCGGCCGTTGCCGTTGCTTGCGCGTCTGCGGGTGCAGGGCGCAGCCCTGCCGACCAACCCTATACTTGCCGACGTGAGTGAATTCCCTGCCCTTGTTCCGCTGGATGCGCCCGTGCTGGTGGGCTACAGCGGCGGTGTCGACTCGACCGTGCTGCTGCACTGGTTGTGGCGCTGTGCACAGGCCTCCGGTACCCCGCTGCGCGCGGTGCACATCCACCATGGCCTGCAAGCTGCAGCTGACAAGTGGGTACTGCACTGCCAACAGCAGTGCATAGCATTGGGCATCGAACTGGCCGTACACCGCGTGCAAGTCGAAAGCGATACAGGCCTGGGACCCGAAGGTGCGGCCCGGCAGGCACGGCGGGCGGCGTTCGCGGCCGAACTGCGCGAGGGCGAAACGCTGGCGCTGGCGCAGCACCAGGACGATCAGGCCGAAACGTTCCTGCTGCGCGCCTTGCGTGGCTCCGGCGTCGACGGCCTTGCGGCGATGTCCGCCGACAGCCTGCTCGACGGTCACCGTCTGTGGCGACCACTGCTGCAGGTGCCCCGCAGCACCCTGCTCGACCATGCCCGCCAGCACGCACTGCGCTGGATCGAAGACCCCAGCAATGGCGATGACCACGCCGATCGCAATTTCCTGCGCCTTCAGGTGCTGCCGCTGCTGCGCCAGCGCTGGCCGCATGCGGCCAGCGCATTGGCGGGCAGCGCGTTGCATTGCAGGCAGACGCGGGACCTGCTGGATGAAGAAGACGCGGAACTGATCACGCATCTGGAAGTGGCACCGCGCGTGCTGTCGCTGCAGCTGCTGCGCCAGGTCTCGCCGGGCCGCGCCGCGCGCGTGTTGCGTGCCTGGGTGGTCGGCCACGGTGCCGCGCCGCTGCCGGCCACGGTGCTGCAGCAGGCACTGGACGAACTGCTGCCGGCCGACAACGACCGCCAGGCGCGCGCGTGCTGGCACGATCACGCGATCCAGCAATGGCGCGACCATGCCTACCTGCTGCCCGCGCAGCTTCCCGTGCTGCCGAACGACTGGCAGACCGAATGGGACGGGCGAGCGCCGCTGCCCCTGCCCGACGGTGGCCAGCTGCGCCTGCAGGGCATCGCTGCCTTCGAACGCCCGCTGCAGGTGCGCGCGCGCGTGGGTGGCGAGCGCATCCAGCTGCCCGGACGCCAACATTCACACGCGCTGAAGGACTGCCTGCAGCGCGAACATCTTGCGCCGTGGCGTCGCGCGCAGCTGCCGTTGATCTTTGATGGCGCGCAGTTGCTGGCCGCCGCCGACGTGGTCATCGCCGCACCACTGCAGGCCTGGTTGCAGGCGCACGACGCGCAGCTGCAGTGGCGGCCGGGCGGCTGGTGAATTGACCCCCGCGCGCGGCCCGTCCACACTTGCCGCATGGCCAAGAAGTCCCCCGAAAACGCCTCCCCGGTCGCCCAGTTCGAGCAGTCGCTCGAATCGCTGGAGCAGCTGGTGGAGCAGATGGAAACCGGCGAGCTGAGCCTGGAAGCGTCGCTCAGTGCTTACGAACGCGGTGTCGGTCTGTACCGCCAGTGCCAGCAGGCGCTGGAGCAGGCTGAACTGCGCGTGCGCCTGCTCAGCGATCCGGCCCAGCCGGAAACCGCCGAACCTTTCGACCCGCCCAGCCATGACGGCTGAGGCATTGTTCGCGCGCTGGCGCGACCGTATCGAAAGCCAGCTCGACGCCGCCCTGCCCTCGCCGGCCGAGGCGCCACAGCGCCTGCACCAGGCCATGCGCTATTCGGTGCTCGGCGGCGGCAAGCGCATGCGCCCGCTGCTGGTGTATGCCAGCGGCCAGCTGTTCGGCGCGCAGACGGAAAGCCTGGACGCGGCGGCGATGGCGGTCGAACTGATCCACGCTTATTCACTGGTGCATGACGACCTGCCGGCCATGGACGACGACGCCCTGCGCCGCGGCAAGCCGACCACCCACATCGCCTTCGACGAAGCCACCGCGATCCTCGCCGGCGATGCGCTGCAGACTCGTGCTTTTGGTCTGCTGGCCGATGCACCGCTGCCGGCAACGCTGCGCGTGGCCTGCCTGCAGACCCTGGCGCATGCCTCCGGTGCCTCCGGTATGTGCGGCGGCCAGGCCTTGGATATCGATGCTACCGGCCAGCAGCAGACCTTGGCGGCTCTGACCCGCATGCACGCACTGAAGACCGGCGCGCTGATCCGTGCAGCGGTGCGCATGGGCGCGCTGTGCGGCCAGGCCCACGAACCACAGCTCGCCCAGCTCGACAGCTTCGCCGATGCGCTCGGCCTGGCTTTCCAGGTGCGTGACGACATCCTTGATGTCGAAGCCAGTTCCGAGCAGCTGGGCAAGACCGCCGGCAAGGACCAGGCGCAGGACAAGAGTACCTTCCCCGCCCTGCTCGGCATGGACGGTGCGAAGGCCCAGCTGCGCGAACTCGCGGCCCGCATGCAGGCCACCTTGGCCGCCTATGGCGAGGAAGCCGACGCGCTGCGTGCGCTGGCGACGCTGGCGGTGGAACGCGATCACTGATCGCTGGCGGTGATGCTGCCGCGCTGCGCGCTCGACGGGCATGGCCCGGCGCTGCCGCCAAGCAAAAACGCCCGGCAATGCCGGGCGTTTTCGTTTCAGCATGCAGCCGGTCTTACTTGATCAGGCGCAGGGTGAACGGGTAGCGGTACGCTTCACCGTTGTTGGCCTTGACCGCTGCGATGATGCAGAACACCAGGTTGATGATGCCGACGATCGGGGCCAGGATGCCGCCGATGATCACGATCATCAGGATGATGCTGATGACCATGGCGATGGTCACGGTGATCTGGAAGTTCAGGGCTTCCTTGGCCTGGTCGGTGACGAACGACTTGGCAGCATCGTCCTTGTTGATCAGCCAGATGATCAGCGCGCCGATGAAGCCGGTGAAGATGCCCAGCAGGTGGGCAGCCAGGGCCATGGTGCGCTGGTCGGCCGGCACATCGGTGGTGACCGGCGGCGGCGGGACGTTATCGAATTCGCTCACGACAAAACTCCTTTTCATTGGGTGGTCTTGACCCACCAGCACCAAGCTGGTTGGGTCAGGCGGGCATAGCTTACGCCATCGACGCTATCAATCATTACCGGCGATGGTCATCCGCCCCAACAGGATCGAGCCGGTGCGGATGTGCGAGCGCGGGTCGACATCGCTGCCGACCGCTTCGATCGAACGGAACATCTCGCGCAGGTTGCCAGCGATGGTGATGCCGTCCACCGGGTACTGGATCTCGCCGTTCTCGACACGGAAGCCGCCAGCCCCCCGCGAGTAGTCGCCGGTCACCCCGTTCACGCCCTGTCCCATCAGCTCGGTCACCAGCAGGCCGTCGCCCATCTGCCGGGCAATCTCCTGCAGGGAACCGGCGTTGGCGGCCAGCTGCAGGTTGTGCACGCCGCCGGCATTGGCGGTGGTCTGCAGGCCCAGCTTGCGCGCCGAGTAGCTGCCCAGCACATAACGCTGCAGCACGCCGTCGCGGACCAGGGCCGAGGCGCAGGTAGCCACGCCATCACCGTCAAAGGCGGCCGAGCGCAGGCCGCGGCGCATGTGCGGCAGTTCCTCGATCTGCATCCAGTCCGGGAACAGCTGCTGGCCGACGCTGTCCAGCAGGAAGCTGGCCTGGCGGTACAGCGCACCGCCGGACACGGCCGAGAGCAGATGGCCGACCAGGCTGCGCGCCACTTCCGGGGCGAACAACACCGGCATGCTGCCGGTGGACAGCGACCGTGGCTGCAGGCGGGCAACGGTGCGTTCGGCGGCACGGCGGCCGACCAGGCCCACATCCTCCAGGTCTTCACGGGCCAGCGCTCCGGTGTACCAGCCGTCGCGCTGCATGCCATCACCCTGGCCAGCGATCAGCGCACATCCGATCGAATGGTGGGTGCCGCGCTCACGGCCGACGAACCCATGCGAATTGGCGTACACCGACAGGCTCTGCATGCTCGACACCGAGGCACCGTCGGAATTGCGGATCTGCGCGTCAGCCTCACGGCCGGCGGTTTCACAGGCCAGGGCCAGGTCCACGGCCTCATCGGCCTGCAGCGCCCACGGATGCCAGGCATCCAGATCCGGGAAATCGGTGGCCATCAGCGCGGCCTCGGCCAGCCCGGCGGCCGGGTCGTCCTCGGTATGCCGGGCAATCGCGCAGGCCTGCTCGACGGTGGCCGCCAGGCTGGCCTCGTTCAGGTCGCCGGTGCTGGCACTGCCCTTGCGCTGGCCGAAATAGACAGTGACGGCGATGCCGCGGTCACGCGTGGACTGCACGGTCTCCACGTCCCCGAGGCGCACATTGACCTCCAGGCCACGGTCCTCGCTGCAGCTGACCTCGGCCTGGCTGGCGCCCAGCGCGCGGGCACGGTCGAGCAGCTGCTGGGAGAGGTCGGCCAGCCGTTCCAGCCGGGCCGGGCTGTCGTCACCGACGGCGACTTCAGGGGCGATCACGTTCAATGCTTTATCCTGTACAGGTTGGGCCCGGCATCACGCCGGGCGACTTTTTTTGAAATCAGGTATGGACGATGCGCGGACGCGACGAAGAAACCGGTGAATTCCACGACAAGAGCCGCAGCCAGAACCGGCGCGACGCGCTCGACGTTCTGGCCCTGGGCGAGAAGCTGGTGTCGCTGACCCCGGCCCAGTTGGCGCGCCTGCCGGTTCCGGAAGACCTGCTGCCGCACATCGCCGAGTGCAAGCGGATCACCGCCCACATCGCCCACAAGCGCCAGCTGGCGTTCCTGGCCAAGCACATGCGCCGCGAAGAAGATGCCACCCTGGATGCGATCCGCGATGCGCTGGATGCCAACAGTGAGACCGGCCGCCGCGAAGTGGCGATGATGCACCGTGCCGAAGACTGGCGCGAGCGCCTGCTTGCCGAGGGCGACAAGGCGCTGGCCGCCCTGCTCGATGACTACCCGCAGGCCGACCGCCAGCAGCTGCGCACGCTGGTACGCAACGCCCAGGCCGAAAAGGCCAAGAACAAGCCGCCGCGCGCCTACCGCGAGATCTTCCAGGTGCTGCGTACGCTGATGCTGCCGGCCGCGCTGGGCCTGAAGGCCAGCGACGACGAGGTCGAGGCCGACGACACGGCCGACGCCAGCGACGAGGACTGAGTCCCCGCCGGGCCTGGCGGTGGCGCTGGCCATCGCCCGGTTCAGGCCTGGGTACCGCCGACGGTGATGCCTTCGATCAGCAACGACGGCTGGCCGACGCCCACCGGTACGCTCTGGCCGTCCTTGCCACAGATACCCACGCCTTCGTCGAGGGCCAGGTCGTTACCGACCATGCGCACCTTCTGCATGGTTTCCGGGCCGTTGCCGATCAGGGTCGCGCCTTTCACCGGCGCGGTGATCCGGCCATCCTCGATCAGGTAGGCCTCGGTGGCCGAGAACACATACTTGCCGCTGGTGATGTCGACCTGGCCGCCACCGAAGTTGACGGCATACAGGCCCTTCTTCACCGACCGGATCATCTCCTGCGGATCGTGCTGGCCGGCGCGCATGTAGGTATTGGTCATGCGCGGCATGGTCAGGTGCGCGAATGATTCGCGGCGACCGTTGCCGGTCGGCGCCATGCCCATCAGCCGTGCATTGAGGCTGTCCTGCATGTAGCCAACCAGGATGCCGTCCTCGATCAGCGTGGTGCACTGGGTCGGGTGGCCTTCATCGTCGATGTTCAACGAGCCACGGCGGCCGTCCAGCGTGCCGTCGTCGACGATGGTCACGCCCGGGGCAGCCACGCGCTCGCCGATGCGACCGGCGTAGACGCTGGTGCCCTTGCGGTTGAAGTCACCTTCCAGGCCGTGGCCGACCGCTTCGTGCAGCAGCACGCCGGGCCAGCCCGGCCCGAGCACCACCGGCATGACACCGGCCGGCGCCGGCACCGCGTCCAGGTTCACCAGCGCCTGGCGCAGCGCCTCGCGGGCGAACGCTTCCGGACGTCCCTCGGCGAACAGTTCGGCATAACCATAGCGGCCACCGCCGCCGGCATAGCCCGATTCACGGCGGCCGTTCTGCTCGACGATCACCTGCACGTTCAGGCGCACAAGCGGGCGCACGTCGGCGCCCAGCACGCCGTCGGTGCGGGCCACCAGCACGGTGTCCACGCCGCCGGACAGGCTGACCATCACCTGCTTTACGCGCGGGTCGGCGGCACGCAGGTAGCCATCCAGGCGCTTGAGCACCTCGACCTTGGCCTCGTTGCCCAGGCTGTCGATCGGGTCCAGGGTCGGGTACAGCGCGCGCGCGTTGCCGCGCAGCAGCGAACGCCCGGACTGGGCACCGCCTTCACGCGAGATCGCACGCGCCGACTGCGCCGCCGCCAGCAGCGCGTCGGCATGGATGTCATCGGAGTAGGCGAAGCCGGTCTTCTCCCCGGCAATCGCGCGCACGCCCACGCCCTGCTCGATGGAATGGGCACCGTCCTTGACGATGCCGTCCTCCACGCTCCAGCTCTCGCGGCGGGCGTGCTGGAAATAGAGGTCGCCGAAGTCGACACCAGGGCCGAGCAACTGGCCGAAGGTGCGCTCCAGGCCAGCGGTATCCAGGCCACCGGGGCGCAACAGGCGGTCTTGGGCAAGCGTCAGGGCGGTATCAGTCATGGTCTCGATCTGGGGATGCGGGGGCGCTCAGGCAAGCCCCGTGAACAGGAGGGCCACGCTCAGCGCGAGCGCGGCAGGTCGGTAACGGTCGGCGGAATGGCCGGCGCCGGCTTCGGCGCGGGCGGCGGAGTCTTGTCGCGGCTGCGTTCGATCACTTCCACTTTCGGCTCCTTCCATGGACCGGTCACCTTGTACGTGCGGGCGCCGATTTCGCCCAGTGGCTTGGACAATACCGCATTGGTGGCGGCACCGAGCGCAGCGCCCACAGGCCCGCCGGCCACCGCACCGACCACGGTCAGCAGGTTGCCGGCACGCGGGTTGACGTCGATGGTCTGGTCGAACTGCTGGTTGCGCAGGTCGGCCTGGCCGCGGATGGTGATGTTCGCCGCCGGGCCCTCGATCAACACCTTGTCGGTACGTGCCATGCCCTGGCCGAACTGCATGCTGCCGTCGATCTGGTTGAACGCGAAGCCTTTGGAGAAGAAGTCGCGGAAGTCGAACATCAGGCGCCGCGGCAGCTGGGTGACGCTGAGCAGTCCCAGCACGCGGCCGGCACCCGGCTCCAGCTCCAGCAGCTGGCCGTTGCGTGCATGCAGATCGAGGGTGCCCTGCAGGTTGCCCAGCTGGAAGTCCGACGGACCGCCGCTCCATGACGCCTGCAACTGCGCCCGGCCCGAGCCTCCGCGCAGCTGGCCGCCGTAGTCGAGGTTCTGCATGAGTCCACCGAGGTCTTCGCTGCGCACCTGCGCGGTCAGTTCGGTACGCGCACCACCACTGCGGCCCAGCCAACGGCCGCTGATGTCGATCTCCTGGTCCGGCGCGCGGAAGCGCAGCTCATCCACGTTCAGGCCATTGCCCAGCGGCCGCGTGCGCAGCACCGTCTGGCCGAGCACGACCTTGCCGAACTTGAGGTCGGCGATGTCCAGCGCGAACGGCGGCAGCTTGGCCGGGTCCATGTCATTGGCACCGGCCTGCACCCGCGCCGGCGCGGCAGCCCCGGGGGACGGCGGCAGCGACTGCCAGTGCACTCGGTCGAGCTGGCCACTGATGGTGCCGCCCTCGGCGTTGGGTACCGTCAAACGGCCGGCCAACGTAGGTCCATCCAGGCGCACGTCCAGTGCCTGCGGGCCGGGCTGCAGCTGCAGCCGGGTCTGTTCGAAGACGCCGCCGATCAGCATCAGCTTGCCGACCTGCACATCCACCGCACGCAGCGGCATCGCATCATCGTCGCCACCCCCACGGGCCAGGCTGATCCACTCCAGCGCATCCAGGGTCGGGCTGCGGCCGTTGACGGTCAGCCCACTGGGCGGCGGCTCCCGGTCAACATGGTCGCTGCCCAGGGTGACCTGCACGCCGGTGCGGTTGTTGTGGCTGCGCGCGGCCAGGGCCAGACGCTGGCCGAAGGCCACGTCGATACGGCCGGCGCCCATCGGCAACTGCGCAGCCACCGTGGTCGCCAGCGGCTCGCCGGCGGGCTTGTCCAGCGGTGCCGGCAGGTCAAGACGGGTGCCGACCAGATCCGAGCTCAGCCGCAGTTCGCTCGGCGGGGCCGGTGCACCAGGCGCGACCTTCGGCAGGTTGACCGCGATGGTCCACGGCGAGACACCGCTGATGTAGGGCTTGAGCCAGGCCATCTCCGGCGCGCGGTCGATCAGCACGCCAGCGTCGAGGTTGGCCGACAGCTGCGATTCGAAGGCCAGTTTGCTGTCGTGCACATAGCCGCCGGCCCGCAGGCTCAGGCGACCGTCCTGGCCGAGATGGCGCACCGCTAGTTCCTCGGCGCCGAAACCACCGTTGCCGTAGCGCGCCTGCCCCTGCATGTTGTCGAAGGTCAGCTGGAAACGCTTGTCGACCAGCTTCACCCCCGCCAGATCTACCGTGCCCTGCAGGTGGCCGCCACCTTCATCGTGGTGCAACGGCTGCAGCAGGTCGAAGGTCACATGCGCCGGGCCCGCCGCGGCCAGGTTGTCCAGGGTGTCGCCATAATCCTTGTGCAGCGGGCTCTGCCGCAGCATCGCCAGCAGCTTGCCTGCCTCGCTCTGGGTGTCGGCGCGCACGTACAGCGGCTGCTGGCCGAAGTCCGCAATGCCCGCTTCGAATTTCTGCACGGCCACACCGGCCAGGTCACCGCGCCCACGCATGTCGAAGCCCGGCCCGATGAAGGCGATATCGGCGTCGACCTGGCTCATCAGCGGCCAGTCGTGCTGGAAGCGGATATCGCCGTTGGTGATGTGGCCGGTGGCTTCGAAGCGGCCGTCATTGTTGTCGAACGGCCAGTCGTCCAGGTCACCACTGACCAGACCAATGCCGCCACGCACCTGGCCACCGGCCAGCGCCATGTCCAGCCAGTCGGTAGCGCCCTTGCTCATTCTGGAGTGGATCCAGAAGCGCTTGGCCGCGATCATCGGCACATCATCCAGTTTCGCGGCCAACTGCAGCCACGGCCGGGTGCCATCGCCCTGGAACCAGACCCCGCCACGCACGTCAGCGGCGTAGTCGGTGCCTTCCACGCGCATCGCCGCAGTGCCGATACGCCAGCCACCGCCCTCGTCGCGCCAACCCACCACCTGGCCGGCCAGATGCAGGTCATGGCGCACGCCAAAGCCGGTCGGCCAGTCGAACTGCAACTGGCGCTGCGGCTGCAGCTGCAGGCTGAAGCCATTGGCATCGCCCTCGAAGCGTCCGCCAAGGCCACGCAGGCCAGGCGAATGACCGACGCTGGCAAAGCCCAGCGACTGCAGCTCGCCCTGTGCCCACAACGGGCCATCGCGCTCGCCGGACAGCTGCAGCTCTGCGACGTCCAGCTGCGGCTTGGACAGGAACAGCCAGCGGCGCAGGCCGGGGTCAAGGCGGTCGCTGAGCGCCAGTGCGCGCAGCGCGGTACCCGCCTGTACTTCACCGGAGCTCATCTGCAGCTGCTTGCCGACCTGCAGCTGCAGGCCATCGAGCTGCTGCTCGCCCTCTTCCGTCTTCAAGCGCAGGCGCGGGACCTGCAGCGCCCAGCCGTCGGCCTGGCGTTGCCAGCGCAGGCGTGCCTGCAGGCGCTGCAGCTGCAGCTGCGGTGCAGCCAGCTCCGGCATCGGCGCGCCGTCGATGCGTACGTCGCGCAGGTCCGAATCGGTGGTCAACGCCACCGGTGCGAAATCACGCAGGGTCAGCCACAGGTTCAGTTCGCCCTTGCCCTCGCGCAGGCGAATGCCGCCGGCCGCCAGCAGCGGCGACCAGGCATGGAAATCGACCGGGTCGGCACCCAGCCAGGCCTGACCGTTGCCGCCTGCGCGGTCTACGTCCAGTACCGCGGTCAGCGGCAGCGCATCGGTCTGGGCCCAGGCCCGCACGCCCACCCGCAGACGCTCGCCGTTGACGCGCAGGCGCAGATCGATGCGTGGCAGCGTAGTGTCGATGCCGAGGCCAGGCGCATGCACGCCCAGACGACCACCAATCACCTGCAGCTCGCCCAACCGGCGCAGTGCGTCCAATGGATCACCACCGCTGTCGGATCGGGGCAGGCCGCGTACCGACCAGCGCCCGTCCTCGCCCTGCTGCAGGTCCAGCGCCAGCCCGCGCAGGCGCAGCTCGGTCAGCGAGCGGCCCGGCAGCAGGCCGCTGTACATCGACACCAGCACTTCGGCCTCGCCGATGGCCAGGCCCTGCCCTGCACCGATGCGCAGGCCCTTCAGCTGCAGCAGCGGACCACGCCGGGTCCAGGCGGTCTGCAACTGATCGAAACGGACCGGCTGGCCGGCACGCTCGCTCAGCCACGCAGCAATCTTTTCAGGATGGCGCTCGGCCAGCGGCAGCAGCTGGCTGAGCGTTCCCACCAGCAGCGCAAGCCCGACCAGGCCGACCGCACAGGCGGCAATGAAATGACGGCGGATCCTTCGCAGTCGCAGGCGCGGCGGCGCGCTCATCGGCCTCGGCCGGCGCGTTGCCGGCGTTGATCAGAGCAGAACCACATCGTACTGCTCCTGCAGGTACTGCTCGTCCGCCTGGAAACGGATGCTCTTGCCGAGGAACTCCTCGAGCTCGGCCACCGCTGAAGACTCTTCGTCGGTGATGCGCGCCACCACCTTGGTCGAGGCAATCACCAGCAGGCGCGCGGCATCGAACTGGCGCACCGCTCGGGTGATCTCGCGGAAGATCTCGTAGGTCACCGTTTCGGTGGTCTTTATGGTGCCGCGGCCACTGCACTGCGGGCAGGTTTCCGACAGCTGGCGCTCCAGGCTTTCCACCGTGCGCTTGCGGGTCATCTCCACCAGGCCCAGCGGCGAGAAGTCGTACACCGTGGTCTTGGCATGGTCGCGCGCCAGCGCCTTTTCCAGCGTGCGCAGCACCTGGCGGCGATGTTCGGCATCGTCCATGTCGATGAAGTCGATGATGATGATGCCGCCGAGGTTGCGCAGCCGCAGCTGCCTGGCCACCGCCTGCGCCGCCTCCAGGTTGGTACGGAACACCGTCTCTTCCAGGTTGCGCTGGCCAAGGAACGAGCCGGTGTTGACGTCGATGGTGGTCATCGCCTCGGTCTGGTCGATCACCAGGTAGCCACCGGACTTCAACGGCACCTGCTTGTCCAGCGCGCGGCCGATCTCGTCCTCCACCCCGAACATGTCGAAGATCGGACGATCGCCGCTGTACAGCTCGATCTTCTCGGCCAGCACCGGCATGTACTTGGCCACGAAGGCCTGCAACTGGGCGAAGGTCTCCTTGGAGTCCACCTTCACCTTGTCAACGTCCTTGCGGATGAGGTCGCGCACCGAACGCAGCGGCAGGCTCAGGTCTTCATAGATGTTGCTGCACGAGGCCGCCTCGCGGCCACGACGTTCGACCACGTTCCAGACCCGCGACAGGTAGGCGACGTCCTCGGCGATGGCCTCGGCCGGCTGGCCCTCGGCATTGGTACGCACGATGTAGCCGTAGCCGCCGTGCTGGGCTGACAATTCGGTCACCAGCGCCTTCAGCCGCGCGCGCTCGGTTTCATCCTCGATGCGCGCGGACACCCCCACCACCTTGGACTGCGGCAGCAGCACCATGTAGCGCGAGGGAATGCTGATCTGCGTGGTCAGGCGTGCGCCCTTGGTCCCGATCGGGTCCTTCACCACCTGCACCACGATGTCCTGGCCGTCACGCAGCAGTTCGACGATCGGCACGCTGGACGGGGGTGGAAGCGTGGTGTTCTCGGTATCGGCACTGGCCACCGGCGCCGGCCGCACCACGTCGTTGGCGTGCAGGAACGCGGCGCGCTCCAGCCCGACCTCGACGAAGGCCGCCTGCATGCCCGGCATGACCCGCTGCACCTTGCCCTTGTAGATGTTGCCGACCACACCCCGGCGCCAACCGCGCTCGATGTGCAGTTCCTGCAGCATGCCGTTCTCGATCACCGCGACGCGCGTCTCGCGCGGGGTCACATTGACCAGGATTTCCTCAGACATCGGCAGCCTCCCTGGCGGCATCAGCAGTTGTGGCCGGCACGCCGCAGCGCGCCAGCAGACGATCGGTATGCAGCAGTGGCAGCCCCATGACACCGGAGTAGCTGCCGGAAAGATGTTCGATCCAGCGCTCGGCACCGCCCTGGATGGCGTAGGCGCCGGCCTTGTCCAGCGGCTCGCCGGTGGCCACGTAGGCGGCGATGTCGGCGCTGTCGATCGGCGCAAAGGTCACCTCGGAAACGACCAGCTCGCTGTCCAGTCCTTCCGCGCCGACCACCACCACCGCGGTCATCACCTGATGGGTACGCCCGGCCAGCCGCGCCAGCATCGCCCGCGCGTCGCCAGCATCGGCCGGCTTGCCGAACACCTCGCCGTCCAGCACCACTTCGGTGTCCGAGCCGAGCACCCGCGCCTGCGGGTCATCGGCCAGCACCCGGGCCAGGCCGGCACGTGCCTTGTCGGCAGCGACCCGGCAGACATACTGTTCGGCGCTTTCAGCGGGCGCGCGCTGCTCGACGACCTCCAGGTCCAGGGCCTGGAAGGGGCGTCCGAGTCGGGCCAGCAGCTGGTTGCGTCGGGGGGAGCGGGAAGCAAGATAGAGCATCGGCACAGCATAACCTGAGGCCGCCACCTGAATCGTCGGCAACCCCTCGCGGAACGCTTCCAACCCCGAACAGGCTCACAACGCGTTCATCGCTACGACACCACCCTCACCCCACAACAAGGAGATCCCATGCGCCTGACCGCCACCCCGCTGCTGCTCGCCCTGTCCCTCGCCCTTGGAACCTCGATGACCGCCCATGCTGCCCCGTCGTCGCCGTCGATCGCCGCCCCGGCCGAAGGCACCCTGCTGAACATCTCGTCCAACGCCGAAGCCACCCGCGTGCCGGACGTGGCCACCTTGTCGGCCGGCGTAGTCACCCAGGCCGCCGATGGCAACAGCGCGATGCGCCAGAACGCCCAGCAGATGGACAAGGTGCTGGCCGCGATCAAGGCTGCCGGCATTGCCGAGCGTGACGTGCAGACCAGCGGCGTCAGCCTCAACCCGCAGTACCGCTATGCCGACAACGAAGCACCGAAGATCACCGGCTACCAGGCCAGCAACACGGTCAGCCTGAAGGTGCGTGACATCGCCAAGCTCGGCAAGGTACTGGACGCACTGGCGGCGCAGGGCGCCAACCAGATCAATGGCCCCAGCTTCGAGATCGACCAGCCGGAACCGGTCTATGACGAAGCCCGCCTGGCCGCACTGAAGAAAGCCCAGGCCCGCGCCCAGACCTATGCGAAGTCGCTGGGCCTGCAGGTCCGTCGCATCGTCAGCATTTCCGAGAATGCCGGCGGCGGCTATCGCCCGATGCCGATGATGCGGGCAATGTCGGCCGGCGCAGCGATGGACAAGGCCACCCCGGTCGCGCCGGGCGAGTCGACCGTCTCGGTCAACCTGGATGTGGTGTTCGAACTGGGTCGCTGATCCAGTTCGTCATTGCCGACAAAGGCGGATCCTGCAGGGGATCCGCCTTTTTTCATGCCCGCGGCCGGCACTGGCTGAAGGCCAGCCCAACGATCGCCCCCCTGCCTCTAGGCAGTCGCCGCCGCGCCGCGCTACTGATGCACTGCCAGCCGCGTGCGGCAACCCCGTGATCGGCCCTGGTGCGTTGAGGACTTCGTCACTGGCATGGAGGTGGACCATGGTTCGTACGTATCCCGTTGCATCCCCGCACTTCGACCCCGCCCGCGTTGCCGCCTGGAGCGCGGCCATCGCCCTGCATCTGATCGCGCTGCTGATGTTGCTGATCCCGGCGACCTACCACGCCGTCACCGCACTGCCCCGCGACAACACCACGGTGCGGCTGATCCCGAAGGAACAGCCCAGACCACCGGAGCCGCCCAAGCCGCCCACCAACCCGGAACAGGTACAGGTCAAGGCCGAGCCACGGCAGCAGACCGTGCCCACGCCATTGCCCGCTCCCACCGCCACTGCCGAGGAGGCACAGGGCATCATCCTGCCTGCTGCCGAGCCTGCGCCGGTGCAGGTGGCAGCGAGCATCGACAGCTCCACACCGCTGGCCGGTGCCCAGCTGCAGTACCGCAGCGCCCCGCCGCCGACCTACCCGGCCCCGGCGCTGCGCAACCACGAGCAGGGCACGGTACTGCTGCGGGTGGAGGTCGACCGCAGCGGCCAGCCGGTGGCAGTCAGCATCGAGCGCAGCAGTGGCTCGCGCAGCCTGGACCAGGCCGCTCGCCAGCAAGTGCTCAGGCACTGGCGCTTCGAGCCGGCCCAGCGTGATGGCGTGGCCGTGCCGGCCATCGGCATGGTGCCGGTACAGTTCTCGCTGCCGGACTGACGTGATCGCCGGCCCGGCTATCTGCCGGGCCGGCCCTTCCGTCCGGGCGGGTACGGACGGAACAGGATCAACTGTTATCAATTAAGCAAAAATTCACGACTTCGTCACCTGTCGGAAACCTAGATTGGTCCGTCCCGGAACCTTCCGGAGACAGCCCTCAACGCTAAGGTTTTCCAGTTAGGAGAGAAGCTGTGAAACACCCGATCCAACGGCCCGCCAGCCGCCGCCGCTGCACCCTGGCATCGTCCATCACCCATATCCTCACCGGCGGCACCCTGCTGCTGGTTGGCGCCGTGGCTTCCACCTCCGCCTTCGCGCAGGAAAAGGCCACCAACCTGGACCGCATCACGGTCACCGGTTCGAACATTCCGCGTACCAACACTGAAACACCGTCCCCTGTGCAGGTGGTGACCCGCCAGGAAATCGACCGTACCGGCAAGACCACCCTTGCCGAGTATCTGCAGACCATCACCGCAGACGGCGCGGGTTCCATTCCCAAGACCTTCGGCAACGGATTCGCAGGTGGTGGCGCCGGCATCTCGCTGCGCGGCCTGGGTGCGGGTTCCACGCTCGTCCTGTTGAACGGACGCCGCATGGCCACCTACGGCCTGGCCGACGATGGTCAGAAAGTGTTCACCGATCTGAGCACCATTCCGCTCGATGCCGTTGAACGCGTGGAAGTTCTGAAGGACGGCGCCTCGGCGATCTATGGCTCCGACGCCATCGCCGGCGTGGTCAACATCATCCTGCGCAGTGACTTCCAAGGCGCCATCCTGCGTGCGTCCTATGGCCTGTCCGGCGACAGCGATGGAGATTCCAAGAAGGCGACCCTGACTGCTGGCACCGGTGACTTGGCCAGCGATGGCTGGAACGCGTTCTTCAGCCTGGACGTCGGCAAGACCGATGCGATCAAGATCAGCGATCGAAAGAACCGCAAGTGGATCGGCACCGGCGACACACGTCCGTGGGGCTACGACGCAGCCGATTCGCAGTTCCTGGGCGGCGCGTATCTGTCCAAGGGCACGGCAGGCGGCGTCGGCCCCAATGGTTCGGTCTTCGACGACCGCAATGTAACCAAGGACAATCCTGCCTTCCTGGTTGCGCTGCCGGGCTGTGCGAACCTCACCACCATTCCGGGCCAGACGGATGCAAGCGCGCAGGCGCAAGGCTGCCTGTGGGATCCGGCGCAGCAGTATCGCGACCTGACTCCCGAAGAGAAGTACATCAACGTGTTCGGCCGTGCCAGCTTCGCTTTCGGCGAAGGCGGCGAGATCTACACGGAGATCGGCTACTCGAAGAAGGAAACGATCTTCAGCAACACCCCGTCAGGCGCTGCGGGTACCTGGGGCTATCCGGGCGGCGTCGTCACCGCGAACAGTGGCTCCAAAGCCACCGTGCTCGGCCCGAACCATCCTGACAACCCGATTCCCGGCCAGGCCTCGAGGCTGCGCTATTCGGCTTGGGATGTCGGTCCGCGCGTGACCAACAACACCAACGAGTTCAACCGTTTCCTGGTGGGTGTCAAGGGCAACTGGGGTGACTGGAGCTACGACACCGCCTACCTGCATTCGGCGACCGACCTGGTCAACAAGCGCACTGGTTTCCTGCGCTACAGCGCCGTGCAGTGCGCACTGGGCAATCCGAACTGCGCAGGTGGCGTGTGGCGCATCGGCGACAATGCCAATCTGAATTCGCAGGCGTTGTACGACTACATCTCACCAACCATCAGCGCCCGTGCGAAATCCGGCCTGGACATGTTCGACTTCACCGTGTCGCGCAGCCTGATGGACCTGAAGGGTGGTCCACTGGGCCTGGCAATCGGCACAGAATGGCGCAAGACCAGCAACAGCCTGACCCCGCAGACCTACACCGACACGGGTGACATCATCGGCCTGGGTTACTCGGCCTACGATGGCACCCAGAACGTGTATGCCGGTTACGTCGAACTGTCCGCACCTGTGCTGGAACAGCTGGAACTGTCCGGTGCCCTGCGATACGACAAGTACGAAAGCGGTGAAGGCAAGGCCACGCCGAAGCTCGGCGTGAAGTGGACTCCTGCCGATTGGATCGCACTGCGTGCCAGCTATGCTGAAGGCTTCCGCGCACCGAACCCTGCCGAAAACGGTGACGGTGGCCTGGCTGCTTTCTCGAACGCATCCGACCCGGTTCGTTGCGCCATCGACTCCGACGAATGTACCGCCCGCACGGTGGCGATCATCACCCGCCCGAACAAGGATCTGAAGCCGGAGGAATCCAAGAGTTACTCGGTGGGCATCGTGCTGCAGCCGACGTCCTCGACCTCGTTGACCGTCGATGCCTGGCAGATCAAGCGCACCAACGAAATCGCCCAGGGCAGCACGACGGCAGCGATCCGGGCCGGCAACGTGGTGCGTGACATCAACAACATCGGCGGCGTTGCCAACAGCGGCAATATCCTCGCAGTCAACACGGCCTACGTGAATGCCAACTCTTCACGTGTTCGCGGCATCGATACCGACATCCGCCAGACCTTCGACATCGGCCCGGGCCAGCTGGAGATGGATCTGCAGTGGAGCCACATCCTGAAGTTCGAGCGAACCGAAGGCACTGAGACCGTCGACTATGCCGGCACCCACGGCAACTGCGACGTCACCAACTGCATCGGCACGCCGAAGGACAAGATCAACTTCGGCACCACCTGGCGGCAGGGACCGTGGAGCGTCAGCGGCGTTGCCAACTACATCGGCAAGATGGACAACACCGATAAGCGCGGCGGCACGTATCAGGCGTTCTATGCAGACGGCACGCCGGTGACGAAGATCTCCTCCTTCACTACGTTCGACCTGTCGGGGCGCTGGAACATCACCGACGCCTTCGAACTCAACGCCTCCGTGGCCAACGTATTCGACCGCATTGCTCCTCTCGATCCGACCACATATGGCGGTGTGAATTACAACCCGATGCACTTCTCTGGTGCGCTGGGCCGTTACTTCACCGTCGGTGCCAAGTACACCTTCAAGTAATACAAGCGCCATCCGTCAACGCAGTACCTTCGCAGGCCCGGGCATCTGCCCGGGCCTTCGTCGTTCTGCCCCTTGCAGGCATGTTCACAAGCACATGGCTACCGTGTGCACGCGGCATCATCGCCGCAGGGGATCTCCATGACCGCGACATCGCAGCGCCTGGGCCTGCCCGCGTTGACTGCACTGGTGGTCGGCTCGATGGTCGGCGCAGGCATCTTTTCATTGCCGCAGAACGTGGCGCGCAGCGCCGGCCCGGCCGCCGCTCTGATCGGCTGGGCCCTGAGCGGCGCGGGCATGCTGATGCTGGCCTTCG
Source organism: Stenotrophomonas sp. CCNWLW162 (assembly GCF_037203745.1). Lineage (NCBI taxonomy): Bacteria > Pseudomonadati > Pseudomonadota > Gammaproteobacteria > Lysobacterales > Lysobacteraceae > Stenotrophomonas > Stenotrophomonas sp. CCNWLW162. Next base: position 132,759 of record NZ_JBBCBL010000006.1, read on the forward strand.
TGTTCCAAGCGCTGGCCAACCGCCGGCCTGATCTCGATACCGGCATCTACGCCTACGCGCGCGAGGGCTTCGGCAATTACATCGGCTTCTCTGCTGCGTGGGGTTACTGGGTCGCCTCGGTACTGGGCAACGCCAGCTTCTTCGTGCTGATCTTCAGTGGTCTCGGCCACTTCATGCCGGTCTTCGGCGAGGGCAACACGCCCGCCGCCGTGGCGGCCTCGTCGCTGTTGCTATGGACCGTACACCTGCTGGTGTTGCGCGGCCTGCGCACCGCAGCCATCGTCAACGGCCTGGTGACCGTCGCCAAGCTGCTGCCGATCGCGCTGTTCCTGATCCTGGCCGCTGGCGCGTTCCGCATGGACGTGTTCCGCGCCGATTTCCTCGGCACGCCTGCACTGGGCGATCTCGGCCAGCAGCTGCGCGGCATGATGCTGGTCACCGTGTGGGTATTCATCGGCATCGAAGGTGCCAGCATCTACTCACGTCGTGCCGCCCGCCGCGCCGATGTCGGCCGCGCTACGGTGATCGGCTTCGTGGGTGTGTGGCTGCTGCTGGTGCTGGTCAGCCTGCTGTCGATGGGCGTGCTGTCACAGGCCGAACTGGCAGGCCTGCCCAATCCGTCGATGGCCTATGTGCTGCGCGCCATCGTCGGCGAATGGGGCGCGACGGTGATCATCGTCGGCTCGATTATTTCCGTGCTGGGTGCGCTGCTGGCCTGGGTGCTGCTGTGCGCCGAAGTGCTCTATGCCGCCGCGGGTGACGGCACCATGCCCGCCTTCCTTGGCCGTGAGAACGCGCGTGGCGTGCCGGCCAATGCACTGTGGTTGAGCAACGGGCTGATCCAGTTGTTCCTGCTGTTGGTGCTGGTCAATTCCGGCAGCTACACCGGACTGGTGCTGCTGGCCGCATCGATGAGCCTGGTGCCCTACTTCCTGTCCACCGCGTTCGGTGTGCAGCTGGCCTGGCGCGGTCACGCCTACGCAGGTGAACCGGGTGTGCGCTGGCGCGATTTCGCGGTTGCGCTGCTGGCCAGCGCGTATGCACTGTGGCTGGTGTATGCAGGCGGCCTGGACAACCTGCTGCTGTCGGTGCTGCTATACGTACCGGGCGTAGTGTTGTTCGCGCTGACCCGGCGCCAACGCGGCGAACAGGTATTCACGCGTTGGGAGTGGGTGCTGTTCGGTGCGATCCTGATCGTAGCGATCGCCACGCTGGTGGCGTTCTGGCGAGGAGCACTGACACTGTAAAGCCGAGCATGGCTAGGCTGCACCTGGGTAGAGTCGAGCTTGCTCGACTGGTTTTCCGCAGCAGTCGAGCAAGCTCGACGCTACGAAGCAGAGCGGCCGAACATGGGTTTGACTCTACAAGACCCTGGGCAGCATCCCGATATCGCGCATCCAGCGTTCGGCCAGATGCGGCCACTCCGCCACCGGCGCGTCCTTCACACGCAGGCCGAAGGCATGGCCGCCACGCGCGAACAGATGCATTTCCACCGGCACGCCCGCGCCGACCAGCGCACGGTAATAGGTCAGTGATTCGCGCACGTCATCGGTCGGGTCATCGGTGGCCTGCACGATGAAGGTCGGCGGCACCGCATCATCCACCGTAATGTCGCCGGCCAGCGACAGCCCGTGCTTCGCACCGGTCCACAGATGCCCGGAGTACATCACCATGGCGAAATCCGGGCGGCTCGGCTGCGCATCTACGGCATCGATCGCAACGTAGCTGCGCGCGCCATGCGTGCTCAGTCCAGCCACCACGTGGCCACCAGCGGAAAAGCCGATGACCCCCACCCGCTTCGGATCGATCTTCCAGCGTCCGGCCTGCGCACGCAGCAGGCCCATCGCACGCTGTGCATCCTGCAGCGCCATCGGCACCGCTGGAATGTCTCGGCAGTTGCAGTCACTATCCCAGTTCGGCCCCGATGCCGGCACACGGTATTTCAGCAGCGCGCAGGTGATGCCCTGGCCGGTCAACCAGTCGCAGATCTCGCTGCCTTCCAGATCCATCGCCAACACGCGGTAGCCTCCGCCGGGCACCACCATCACCGCCGTTCCGTTGCCACCACCCTTGGCGGGAAACACGGTCAGCGTCGGCACGGCCACGTTCTGCAGCATCGCCCAGCGTTCGCCGCTGGCCTTCGAGATGGTATCCCTGATCTCTTCGGGCCCTTTCAGTTTCGGTGGCGCCGTTACCTTGCCCGCTGGCCACAGCGGCATCTCGGTGCTGCCCGGTGGTGGCTGCCAGGTTGGCGTTACCGCCATCGCCGCGCAGGGCGACAGTACAAGCAGCACTGCAATGGCAATGACAATGACAGACGCACGCATATCCGACTTCCCTATGGATGAAGAAGGATTGTAGGGCCGGACAATCGACGCAAAAAAAAACCTGCATCTCGCGATGCAGGTTTCTCAAGGTGGCGCCCGAAGTTGGACTCGAACCAACGACCCCCTGATTAACAGTCAAGTGCTCTAACCGGCTGAGCTATTCGGGCAGACGACTAGTATAACCACTCTTCACGCGCGATGGTAGGGGTGATTTGCCAACATCGCCGCAGCGCGATACAGCTGTTCGGCCACCACCAGACGCACCAGCATGTGCGGCAGCGTCAGCGGGCCGATCGACCACTTCTCATCAGCCAGCGCCGAGACTTCCGGCGAATGTCCTTCCGGCCCACCGATCAGGAACGCGAGATCCCTACCCTGCCCGCGCCAATGTTCCAGGCGCTGTGCAAGCTGCTCGGAACTGAGCTGGCGACCCGGTACATCCAGCGCCACCACGTAGGCATTCTTCGGCAGCGCAGCGATCACCCGCTTGCCTTCATCTTCGGTGGCGCGGCGCGGGTCACGGCCCTTGCCACGCAGGCCCGGCTCGATTTCCACCAGCTCGAAGGGCAGCCAGTGCGAAAGACGCTTCTGGTACTCGGCGAAGCCCTGCGCGACCCAGCTGGGTGCGCGCTCGCCGGTAGCAATCAGTCGGGCTTTCATCAACGGTCCTCCAAAACGTCGACGGCGCCATCGGCGCCGTCGAAGGGATGCATCAACGTGTGGCTCAGGCCACTTCGTCGTCGTCGCGGGACGGCGGCTGGTCGCCGACGGTCCACAAGCGCTCGAGTGCATAGAACTCACGCACGCGCGGCAGCATCACGTGGACGATCACGTCGCCCAGGTCCACCAGCACCCACTCGGCCTCGCGCTCGCCTTCCACGCCCAACGGCATGACATCGATCTTCTTGGCAAAACGCACGACTTCATCGGCAATCGACTTGACGTGGCGGGTCGACGTACCCGACACGACCACCATGTAGTCGGCGACGCTGGAGCGGCCACGCACGTCGATCTCGACCGGGTCCTTGGCCTTCAGGTCTTCAGTGGCTTGGCGGACGCTGGCCAGCAGTTCCGGCACGGACGGCGGCGGGCTGGGCAGATCGACCTTGATGGTCTGGGGCTGGGTCTGGTTGCTCAAAGTGGATCGACTCGATAAACGTAGGGGCGATTATACGGGGATGCTGCTGCCGCGCCATTCACGGCGTGGCCGGGCGGTACAGGCCGTGTGCAGCGACGTAGTCGGCCACGGCCGGCGGCAGCAGCGCCCGCCAGGGGCCGGAGGCGGCAATCTGGGCACGCACAGCACTGGCCGATTCTGCGCGCAGGGGATGGTGCAGGCGCAGGATACGGCCGGCCGGGCTGGAAAACAGAGCCTGCTCGCTGTCGGCCCAGCGCCCCTCCAGTGCCCGGCCCAGCTCGCCGTCCACCGAGGCCTGCAACGGGCTGCCGGGGCGCTCTGCCACCACGAAATGGGCCAACCCGAACAGGTCTTGCCACTCGTGCCAGCTGGGCAGGCCAAGCAGGCTGTCGGCCCCCACCAGCCAGGCCAGCGGCCGGCTCGGGCCAAGCTCCCCGCGCAGGTCGCGCAGGGTATCAACGGTATAGGACGGGCGGCCGGGAAAGCGTGCAGCTCGATCCAGTTCGCGGCGGTCCAGCAGCAGGCCCGGCTCGTCGCCGATGGCCAGCGACAACATGGTGCAGCGCTGTTCGGCGCTGGCACCGGGCAGCGCACGGTGCGGGGGGTCGGCCGCGGGCATCATGCGCACCGCCACCTGCAGTTCGTCACGCGCTGCGCGCGCGATCGCCAGGTGGCCGAGGTGCACCGGATCAAAGGTGCCCCCGTAATAGATCCGCAGGCTCATTGCTCAGGCCCGCGCCAGCAGGCGCACGGCACGCGCTTCAGCCACGGCCACCAGCAGGCGCTCCAGCGCCAGCCAGGCATCGCCGTCGGCGCGTCCCTTGGCGATGCGGTCGACCAGCCCGGCCTCCGCCACGAAGCGTTCCCAGCGCTTGCCTTCCGGGTGCCGCTGCAGCGCGCGCTTGTACGGCGCCTGCCGCGATTCCCAGATACCACGGGACTTCATTTCGGCGGCCAGATTGCCGCCACGCGCCTGCACCCGTGCCAGGCCGGCACCGGCCAGCAGTTCGCGGATCACGATCGGCATCAGTGCCGCCACGGCCTCGCCTTCACCACGCAGGCCCGCCAGCATGCGCAGCACCGCCGGCGCCTGGCCGGAGAAGGTGGCCTCCACCAGCCGGAACACGTCGTAGCGGGCCGCATCGGCCACCAGCGACTCCATCCGTTCTACATCCAGCGGCTGGCCATCGGCCAGCAGCGCCAGTTTGTCGATCTCCTGCGCGGCAGCCAGCAGATTGCCTTCCACCCGTTCGGCCAGCCGCTGCACCGCGGCCGGATCGGCGCGCAGACCCTTGCCACGCAGGCGGCGCTCGATCCAGTCCGGCAGTTCATGCGGCTTGATCGCCCAGGCCACCGACAGCACGCCGATACGGTTGACCGCCTCGGCCCACTTGCCCTGGTGGGCCTTGCTCCATTCGTTGGCGGTGATCATCAGCACCACGTCCGGCGCCGGGTTGGCACAGAACTGGCTGATCACCTCGGCCCCGTCCTTGCCCGGCTTGCCGCTGGGCAGGCGCACCTCGACCAGGCGGCGGGCGCTGAACAGGCTGGGCGCGTTGAATGTTGCGTCGAGCTGGTTCCAGTCGAAATCACGGCCGTCCGCGTCGAACACCTCGCGCTCGCCGATGCCAGCGGCGCGCGCGCGCGCGCGGATGGCATCCGCCGCCTCCAGCACGCGCAGGGTTTCCGGCCCGGCAATCAGATAGACCGGCGCCAGCGCGGTATCAGCGCCCTGGCTGGCCAGCTGCTCCGGACGCAGTTCCATCGTCGCGGCTCAGTGCTTCACTGCAGGTGCCGGCCCGGCCGGCACCGCATCTTCGACCGGCGCGGTCTTCGGTGCCGACAAGCTGCCACCCTTCTCGATCTCGGCGCGGACCACGCTGTCGATGCGGCGGATGATCGAGGCCGACATCTCGCGGCGCAGCTCATTGGCCAGGATTTCGCGTTCGGTGGTGGTACCGGTGGCGTCGGTCGGCGGCGACACGTAGTCGCGCGACAGTTCGATCACCTGCTGCGGCACCAGCTCGCTGCCGTCCTCGCGGCGGAAGATGAAAATCACTGCGTAGCGCAGGCTGTATTCCTGTGCACGGCCCTGCGAATCGATGGCGATCGGCAGATCACCCCAGCGCTCGGACAGCACCTGCAGCTGGGCACTGGGCTCCTTGCTGTCCTCATCGGCCAACCTGGCGCCGGACGCCAGCAGGCTGCGGTTGAGCAGCTTGACCAGTTCGCTGTACGGCGCGGTGGAGACCACCTTCACCGGTGCCGTGTCGGTCGGCAGCATCAGCTTGCTGCGCAGATGGAAACCGCAGCCGGCAAGGCCGAGGACAAGAACGAGGGCAAGCAGGATTCGGGTCATGGAGACAGTCTGGCGGAGCCGGGCGATCACGGCAACACACAGCCTGCCCGAAGCCGCGTGAATGCAGGGCCATCAAGTGCCTGGCCCTGTACCGGAAAGAGCACCGGCCACCCGTGGGCGGCCGGTGCGGGAAGCATCAGGCAGCGACGATGTTCACGATCTTGCCGGGGACGATGATGATCTTGCGCACCGTCAGGCCTTCCATGAACTTGGCGGTGTTCGGCTCGGCCAGGGCCAGTGCCTCCACCTGCTCGCGCGCGGCATCGGCGGCCACCTCGATCGTGCCACGCAGCTTGCCGTTGACCTGCACGGCCAGGGTCAGCGCATCGCGCACCAGCGCGGCAGCGTCGGCCTGCGGGAACGGCTGGTCTTCCAACAGCGTCTCGCCGTGGCCCAGCACCTGCCACAGTGCGTGGCTGGCGTGCGGGGTGATCGGATTGAGCAGCAGCACGATGGCCTGCAGCGCTTCCTGGCGTACCGCTCGGCCCTGGTCGCTGCCATCGTCGAACTTGGCCAGCGCGTTCATCAGCTCCATCACTGCAGCGATGGCGGTGTTGAAGCTGTGGCGGCGGCCGTAGTCGTCGCCGACCTTGCCGATGGTTTCGTGGGTCTTGCGGCGCAGCGCCTTCTGGCTGGCGTCCAGCACGGCCGCGTCCAGCGCCGGTACGGCACCGTCGGCAGCGTGCTTCTGTACCTGCGCCCACAAGCGACGCAGGAAGCGGGCCATGCCGTCCACGCCCGCTTCGTTCCACTCCAGCGACTGTTCCGGCGGCGCGGCGAACATCGAGAACAGGCGCACCGTATCGGCGCCGTACTTGCCGACCATCGCCTGCGGGTCCACGCCGTTGTTCTTCGACTTGGACATCTTCTCGGTGCCACCGACCACCACCGGCTGGCCATCGGCGATCAGGGTGGCGCCGGTGATGCGGCCGCGCTCGTCACGCTGCACGTCCACGTCGGCCGGGTTGATCCAGTCCTTGGAACCGTCCGCGTTCGGGCGGTAATAGGTTTCGGCGATCACCATGCCCTGGCACAGCAGGTTGCGTGCCGGTTCATTGCTGTCCACCATCCGCGCGTCGCGCAGCAGCTTGTGGTAGAAGCGGAAGTACATCAGGTGCAGGATCGCGTGCTCGATGCCGCCGATGTACTGGTCAACCGGCAGCCAGTAGTTGCCGCGCTTGTCCACCGCATCACGCGCACCGGGCGAGGTGTAACGGGCGTAGTACCAGCTCGACTCCATGAAGGTGTCGAAGGTGTCGGTTTCGCGCTCGGCCGCGCCGCCGCATTCCGGGCAGGTGGTCTTGCGCCATTCCGGATCGGTCTTGATCGGCGAGCCGGTACCGGCGAAGGCCACGTCTTCCGGCAGCACCACCGGCAGTTGTTCTTCCGGCACCGGCACCGCGCCGCACTTGGCGCAGTAGATCACCGGAATCGGGCAGCCCCAGTAACGCTGGCGGCTCACGCCCCAGTCGCGCAGGCGGTAGTTGACGCGGCGCTGGCCCTGCGCCTTGCGCTCGAAACGCTCGGCCAGGGCTTCGAAGGCCCCCTGGAAGTCCAGGCCATCGAACTCGGCCGAGTTCACCAGCTCGAAGGCACGGTTCTTGTCGCTGTACCAGTCCTGCCAGCGGGTGGCGTCCCAGTTGCGCTCTTCTTCGCTGCGCGGATCCTTCAGCGCGATGACCTGCACGATCGGCAGGCCGTACTTGTTGGCCACTTCGTTGTCACGCTGGTCATGGCCGGGAACGGCCATCACCGCACCGGTGCCGTAGCCCATCAGCACGAAGTTGGCGACCCATACCGGCACCTGCTCGCCAGTGACCGGATGGATGGCGCGCAGGCCGGTGTCCATGCCGCGCTTTTCCTGGGTTTCCAGCTCGGCCTCGGACACGCCGCCCTGCTTCAGGTCGGCCAGCAGTGCCGCCAGTTCGGGGTTGTTCTTCGCCGCGTGCAGTGCCAGCGGATGCTCGGCGGCGATCGACACGAAGGTCACGCCCATCACGGTGTCCGGACGGGTGGTGAACACGCGCAGCGGGTCCAGCACGCCACCGTCGACATCACGCACGTCGAACTGGATTTCCAGGCCCTCGGAACGGCCAATCCAGTTGCGCTGCATGGTCTTGACCGATTCAGGCCAGCCGTCCAGCTCGTCCAGGCCGTCCAGCAGCTCCTGGGCGTAGTCGGTGATGCGCAGGAACCACTGCGGGATCTCGCGCTTCTCGACCAGCGCACCGGAGCGCCAGCCGCGGCCATCAATGACCTGCTCGTTGGCCAGCACGGTCTGGTCGACCGGGTCCCAGTTCACCACCGCGTTGCGGCGGTAGGCCAGGCCCTTGCGCATCAGGCGGGTGAACATGCGCTGCTCGTGGACGTAGTAATCCGGGCGGCAGGTGGCGAATTCGCGCGACCAGTCGATGGCGTAGCCCAGCGACTTCAGCTGGGTGCGCATGTGATCGATGTTCTTGTAGGTCCACGCCGCCGGCGCGGTCTTGTTCTTGATTGCAGCGTTTTCCGCCGGCAGGCCGAATGCGTCCCAGCCCATTGGCTGCAGCACGTTGTGGCCGGTCATGCGCTTGTAGCGGCTGATCACGTCGCCGATCGTGTAGTTGCGCACATGACCCATGTGCAGCGCGCCGGACGGGTACGGAAGCATCGACAGGCAGTAGTACTTCGGCTTGTCCGAGGCTTCATCGACCTCGAAGGCACGGGTGGCATCCCAGTACTGCTGGGCGGCGGATTCAACCTGCTGCGGATCGTAAACGTTGGGTTCGACGCTGGTCATGTAACACGCGGTTGCGGCGGCAAAGCGGTACAGCGTACCGCAGTGCGGCAAATGGCTCCAATCCCGCCCGCCCGACGCAGGCGCCGCCAGCGCCCGGAACCTGTCTCAGCGTGGCCGCGACAGCGGCAGGGCCAGCGCCAGCCAGACCGCCCAGCAGGCAAAAGCGACCCGCTGCGCCAGCGGTGCCGGCAGTACGCCCTGCAGGGCGAAAGCCGCCAACGCCGCCAGTACGCCGCAGGCAACCGCCACCCCGCCCAGCGCGCGGCCGCGCGCCTGGCGCAGCTGGGAGATGCCCAGCAACAGGGTGCCGGCGACGAAGCCCAGCACCCAGACCATCCAGGCACTGGCGTGCAGCTGGCTGGCCGGCCCGTGCAGATCGTCCACGTCCAGCGGCAGCAGGCCCATCGCGGCGAACGCCAGCCCGGCCAGCAACAGCATCTGGCTGCCGACCCGCGGCGCCCAGCTGGCCGTGGCCGGCAGGCGCCGGCGCAGGCACTCGGCAACCACCACCGCCAGCAGGCCCGGCAGCACGAAGCCCAGCAGATTGAAGGCCAGGGCGTGCGGCACGCCCTGCGCACCCAGCAGCGCCACAGGGTGGCGCGCCTGCGCGTAGCCGTCCAGGCCGGCGCCGAAACCCAGCACCGCCACTACGAACAACAGCGCGGCAGCCAGACCGGACAGGCGCAGCAACGGTGACAGGGGCGACATGCGGGCTCCGGAAACGACGTCTATGGGAAGGCTGCATTGTCAGGTATTTGCCGCAACCCGGGTTGAGACCGGCATCGATCGTCACCATAGAATCGGTCTCCAGACGCCAAGCGATGCCTCCCCCATGACCGAGACGACCTACGTATTTGACGCCACCACTGCGACTTTCGAGGCCGAAGTCCTGCAGAAGTCGCTGCAGACCCCGGTTCTGGTGGACTTCTGGGCGACCTGGTGCGGGCCGTGCAAGACCCTGGGGCCGATGCTGGAAAAGCTGGCCGCTGAGTACAACGGCGCCTTCGAGCTGGCCAAGGTCGATGTCGACGCCGAACAGCAGATCGCCGCCGCTTTCCAGATCCGCTCGGTGCCCACCGTGTTCCTGGTCAAGGGCGGCCAACTGGTGGACGGCTTCCCCGGCGCCATTCCCGAAGGCCAGCTGCGTGAGTTCCTGGCCCAGCACGGTGTGGTGCCGGCCGATGCTGGTGACACCCTCACCGAGGACGACGCGCCGCTGGACCCGCAGGCACAGGTGGACGTGCTGCGTGCGCAGATCGCCGCCGAGCCGGACAAGGATGAGCTGAAGCTGGACCTGGCCCTGGCCCTGCTGCAGATCGGCGGCGTGGACGAAGCCGGCACGCTGATCGATGGCCTGCCGGCCAACCTGGCCACCGATGATCGCGCCGTGCGTGGCCGCGCCCGCCTGGCATTTGCCGCTGCGTTGAAGGACGCCCCGGCCGCCGAGGTGCTGGAAGCGCGAATTGCCGCCGACGGCAAGGACCTCAAGGCCCGCCACCTGCGCGGCGTGCAGCTGCTGCTTGGCGGCCACGACGAAGCCGCGCTGGAACAGTTCCTGGAAATGCTGCGGATCGACCGTGGTTTCGAGGAAGGGCTGCCGCGCAAAGCGCTGATCGACGCCTTCAATGTGATCTCCGACGAGGACCTGGTCGGGCAGTACCGCCGCCGGATGGCGTCCCTGCTGTTCTGAACGGGAACCCGCTTCGTTCAGAATCCCTGCACTGAACGCGGGCAATAATGCGCGGGATGGCGGCCGTACGGTCGCCACGATCCGTTCGGGGGGATGAGGTCGGGGCCATGGGGTCTTGCAGCTGCGCCCCCGCATTGCCGGGATTGCCAACTGTGACCTTCGTCCGCTCGCTGTCGTTTGCCATGCGCTTCAAGGGTGCGCTGCTCTGCGCCCTCCTCCTGCTGCCGACCGTGGCTGCGGCCCAGGACTGGAACTACCGGGTCCGCCCCGGCGATACCCTGTGGGACCTTGGTGGCGTTTACCTCAAGCCCTCGGTGCGCTGGCAGCAGCTGCAGCAGCACAACCGCATCGACAACCCCTACCAGTTGCCGCCCGGCCAGCTGCTGCGTTTCCCGATCAGCTGGCTGCGCATCGAACCGGCGCCGGCCCGGGTGCTGTCGGTACGCGGCAAGGTCGAACTGTCCGGCGCCGATGGCAGGGCTACCCGCGCCATTCTGGCCGGCGAGCAGTTGCACATCGGTGACACCATCGAGACCGAAGGCGATTCCAGCGTCACTCTCGAATTTGCCGATGCCTCGCGCCTGCAGTTGCGCGAATATTCCCGTTTGCGCCTGGACCAGCTCAGCCGCTACGGCCACACCGGTATGGTCGACACCCGCCTGCGCCTGCAGCAGGGCCGCGCCAGCAACCGCGTGACGCCAGCCCGCGGTCCTGCGTCGCGTTACATCATCGACGCACCCACCGCGACCAGCAGCGTTCGCGGCACCGTGTTCCGGGTCAGTGCCGGCGACACCCAGCATGTTGCCGCCACTGAAGTCCTGCAGGGCAAGGTACAGGTCGGCAACAGCCATGGCCGGCAGCTGGTCAAGCCTGGCCACGCCAGCCGCAGCAGCAGCGCCGATAGCGCGCCCGATGCGGTCTCCGCCCTGCTGCCTGCGCCGCAGCTGCGCAACGATGAACTGCGCCTGGCGCCGCTGCCGACCCGACTGGCCTGGGAGCCGGTCGACGGCGCCGCGCAGTACCGCGTTGAAGTGGTACAGGCGGCGACACCGGAGATCCTGCTGTTCGCCGCCACCACCACCGACACCCGCCTGTCGATCGGCGACCTGCCACCGGGCCAGCTGCGCATCCTGCTGCGCGCCGTCGATGCCCAGGGCGTGGAAGGCCTCGATGCCAGTGCCGATTTCGAACTCAGCGACCAGCCGCCACCGCCGTTGACGGTCGCACCGCTGCACGGCCAGACGATCAACAGTGACCGCCCGCGTTTCCGCTGGAGCCAGGCCCCCGGCGCGCACAGCAGCGTGCTGCAGATCGCCGCCGAACCGACCTTCCAGCAGCCGTTGCAGGAACAGACCACTCAGAACACCGACCTGCGCCTGGCACAGCCCCTGCCGCCGGGCCAGTACTTCTGGCGGGTGGCCTCGCGCGATGGCAACGAACACCAGGGCCGCTACGGCCAGGCACTGCCGCTGCAACTGAGCAATGAACCGGTCGATCCCGCCCTGCAACCACCCGAAGCCGCGCATGGCGCGCTGACCCTGCGCTGGCAGGCCGGCAGCGAGGGCCAGCGCTACCGGGTGCAGGTGGATCGCCATGGCGACTTCAAGGCGCCGCTCGTCGACGAAACCGTGACCGAGCCGCAGGTCAGCTTCAAGCGGCCGTGGAGCGGCACCCTGCACGTGCGCGTGCAGTACATCGATGACGACGGCCACGCTGGCGAGTATTCCCCTGCCCAGCAGATCAAGCTGCCCTGCCGCCTGTGCTACGGCGCCGGTGGTGGCGCCCTGCTGCTGTGGTTGTTGTTGTGAGGCGGTCGCCGCTTCCATGGTCGAAGCGGATCGTGCTGGCGCTGCTGGCAGGAATACTGACGATCGTGGCCAGCCATGGCCAATGGTTGTGGCGACAGGACGAAGCCGCCTACGACGCCATGGTCGGCAATTGGGATTACCGTCCCGATCCCAGCGTACTGATCGTGGCCATCGACGAGGGCAGCCTGCAGCGCATCGGCCAGTGGCCATGGCCGCGCTCGATCCATGCGCGGTTGCTGGATCGCCTGACCGATGCCGGTGCCGAGCGCGTGGCGCTGGACCTGATGCTGTCCGAACCTGATCGCCGTGACAGCCGCCAGGATGAACAGTTGGCGGCGGCCATCCGGCGCAACGGCAGGGTCGTGCTGCCAGTCCTGGCGGCGCCCGCAGCGGGTGATCGCATGGCCGAGGAAATGCTGCCGATTCCACGGATCGCAGCCAGCGCGGCGGCGATCGGCCATACCGACGTCGAAGTGGATGGCGATGGCGTTGCCCGCGGCGTGTACCTGCACGCAGGCATCGGCCGCGCGCACTGGCCTGCACTCGGGCTGGCGCTGGCCGATCTGCCGCCGGGCGCGGTACGCGGACTGCCCGATCCCGATCCTGGCGTGAACTCGCCCTATCAATGGCGGCGCGACGACTACGTGCGGGTGCGCTACGCCGGCCCACCCGAACGCCTGCCCCAGGTTTCCTACGCCGACGTGCTCGATGGCCACGTGGACATGGCCATGCTGCACGGCCGTCGCATCGTGGTGGGCATGACCGCCAGCGGCGTCGCGCCGCGGCTGCTGACCCCGACCACCCGCGAATTCTGGATGAGTGGCAGCGAGTACCAGGCCAACATTGCTTCGATGCTGCTGCAGCACAAGCAGATCGACCTGCTGCCCCGCCTCTGGCAGCACGCCATCAGCGGCGTGCTGGTGGCACTGTGCGTGATCCTGCTCGGCTTGCGCCTGCCGTGGCTGGCTGCGCTGTGCTCGCTGCCGCTGGCGCCGCTGCTGAGCTGGCTGCTGCTGCGCGCCTGCGACCTGTGGTGGGCCCCGGCCAGCGCCATGCTGGGCATCACCCTGGTACTGCTGGCCTGGGCGACCTGGCGGATTTCGGCCTGGCACCGCCAGGCCAACCGCGATGCGCTGACCGGCCTCGGCAACCGCCTGCGCTTCGAGCAGTCGCTGCAGCAGGAATGCGATGCGGCGCGGCGCAGTGGCAAGCCGCTGAGCCTGGCGCTGATCGACGTCGACCATTTCAAGCGCCACAACGACCGCCACGGCCATCAGGTCGGCGACCGCGTGCTGCGCGATGTCGCGCGCCTGATCGGTGCGCATGCACGGCGCCCGCGCGACATGGCCGCACGCTATGGTGGCGACGAATTCGCGCTGGTGCTGCCGGATACGCCGGCCGAAGGCGCGCGCCTGGTGATCGAAGACCTGATCGCCTGCGTGCGGGCGTTGCCGGCGCCCGGTGAAGGCAGCGACGCCGGCGTCACCCTCACCATCGGCGTGTTCACCCGCGTGCCGGACGGCGAGCTGCAACCGCACGACTTCGTCGAAGGTGCCGACACCGCCCTGTACCAGGCCAAGGCCAACGGGCGCGACGGTTACGTGATCGACGGCGAGGCCTGAACACCGGCCCAGGTGCAACATACGCATGCGAATGGCTAGACTGTAGGCCTCGCCCTGCGCCCCCCGGACCCGCATGAACGCCCGCCTGTTCCGCTTCGGCATCAACCTCTGGCCGCCGTTCCTGTTCACCGGCATCCACGTCACCCGGGTCTCGCCGGACTACCGGCAGATCGACGTCGAACTGCGCATGCGGCCCTGGAACCGCAACTACGTCGGCACGCATTTCGGCGGCAGCCTGTTTGCGATGACCGATCCGTTCTGGATGCTTGGCCTGCTGCACATCCTCGGCCGCGACTACTACGTGTGGGACCGTGCCGGTGCGATCGATTTCCTCAAGCCCGGCCGCGGCACCGTACGTACGTCGTTCCGCATCGATGACGCACTGCTGGACGAACTGCGCGCCGAAGCGGCCAGCGGCGACAAGGTGCTGCGCTGGTTCAGCAACGACGTGGTCGATGAAAGCGGCGAAGTGGTCGCACAGGTACGCAAGCAGGTCTACCTGCGGTTGAAACCACACGCACGCTGATCGGCGGCATCGGCGCTATTCTCTGCCTCCCCGCCATGGAGGCTCCAATGCGCCCGTTCGCCCTTGCTGCACTGCTGACCCCGCTGTCCTTCGCCGCCCACGCACTGGATGTGCCACCGGTGCAGTACCCGACGCTGCCGGCGCAGGCGGCCGATGCGGCCGGCTTCGTGCCCAAGGGCTGGACGCTGGAAACCCGACTGGAAGGTGACCTCGACCACGATGGTCGCGCCGACCTGGTGCTGGTGTTGCGCCAGCAGGACCCGCGCAACGTCATCGAGCACGATGGCTTCGGTCCTTCTCCGTATGACAGCAATCCGCGCATCCTCGCCATCGCCTGGTCGCGCCCGTCCGGCTACGTGCTCGCGGCGCAGGACCACAAGCTGATTCCGCGCCCGGAAAGTCCCGTGCTCAGCGATCCGCTCGAAGATGGCGGCGTCAGCATCCAGCGCGGCACGCTGAGGGTGGCGTTGTTTTCGTTCGCCAGCGCAGGCAGCTGGTCGATGGGCACGACCGCGTTCACCTTCCGCTGGCAGAACGGCGCCTTCGCCCTGATCGGCTATGACCGCGATTCGGTGATGCGCAACTCCGGGCAGACCGAGTCGTTGAGCGTCAACTTTTCCACCGGCAAGGTGAAACAGGTTGAAGGCAGCATCGAGACCGATACCGACAGCGTGCGCTGGCAACCGCTGCGCAGCAGTCGGCGCTGGACGCTTGAAACGGTCGGCGATGGCTGGGGATTCGATCCGTTGGTCGGGGCCGGTTGAACCTGCCCTCAATCGCGTGCGGCGGTTGAAGGCGCACCTGCGGCCAGTGGTACCGACAGCCAGGCGCTTTCATCGTTGCTGCGCGGCGGCGAGCGGCGTGGCACCTGCAGGCGGCTGCCATCGGCCGACAGGCGCGGGGTGCGTACCGGCGAGCGGAACTGCGCGGGCAACCGCTGCAGTGCATCGACCGGATCACCGGCCTGCTGGCGCAGCCAGCGTTGTGCACCCAGCAGGCGCAGCATCGCCGCAGCGTCCTGGGTCCGGGACGAATACGCGGGATAGATCGGCGCCGCAATGTCGGTCAATACGCAACCCATGACGTTGGACAGGCAACCGAAATCCCGCTGC
This sequence comes from Stenotrophomonas sp. CCNWLW162, assembly GCF_037203745.1. Taxonomy (NCBI): domain Bacteria; kingdom Pseudomonadati; phylum Pseudomonadota; class Gammaproteobacteria; order Lysobacterales; family Lysobacteraceae; genus Stenotrophomonas; species Stenotrophomonas sp. CCNWLW162. The sequence goes on from NZ_JBBCBL010000006.1 coordinate 148,120, forward strand.
GGCGGTGCCTGCACCGGCAACGGTCGATCTGCTTCCAGCGCCGCCATGGCGGTGGCACCACAGGCCCAGCCGAGATTGCCGGCCACGCGTGCCAGGGTGCTGCTGCGGTCCAGCACCAGTACGCCGCCGAATTCGCTCGCCGAGGTTTCAATCGCTGCCCGGCTCATTGCGTACTCCCCCTGTGTCGCGCGGCACAGACTTTGTTCGTCAGCCCGCATCGGCTGCATCGCCTGCTCGCACTCGACCGGCAAGGGATGGTCGGCGGGCAGTTCCACCAGCATGTCGGCCAGCAGCTGGGCGTTGGCCTGGACCAGGCTGGCACCGACGATGCTTTCGACCAGGTAGCTGCCCCCGGGCACCAGCCGACGGCCCAGCTGCAGGCCACGGCAACTGCCGCGCAACGCACCCTCGACGTCGCCCTGCACATAGGCCAGCGCGCGGGCGCTGGTGGCGTCCACCACCAGGCCATAGGTCGGCAACGGGACGAGAATGCCCTCGCCCTTCGGCTGGAATGGGGACACGAAGTGGTCCGCTTCAGCCAGTTGGTCCAGGCGCGTGTGCAACTGCTGGTGCCCGGCGTGGGCGTCCACGAAGGGTTGCGGGTCGGCGCGCACCTGGGCCAGGCAGTTGCTGGCGGTCGGCCCGCAACTGGCACCCGGCCGTGAGTGCAGCTCGGCGTGGCTGGCTGCCAGGTGGGTCTGGCCAATACTGCCGCCCCGCGGGTCGGCCGCCCAGCGCCGCGCGTCCTCGGCCAGCGCCTGCTCACGCTGGCGGGCATCCAGCCCGTCAAACGGAAGCGTCCACAACAGCGCATAGCCATTGCGCCCGGTCGCCGGCAGGCGCGCCTCCAGTCGCTGCTGCGCCAGCACCCTCGATTCGGGCACGGGCCACATGCGCGAGGCGCACCACACCACGATCGCCAGCACCAGCAGGCCGCCCAGGGTCCAGCCCAGTCCGCGCAGGATCTTCAACACAGCTTCCCTTCCATGTGCCGTTGCCGCAGTCGATCACCCAGCGTAATCGACCAGCAGTGACCGCTACAATGCGCGCATGTCGCTCGAAGCCCCCGCCCTGGTCCCCCGCCCCTCCCTGCAGCGCCTGTTTCTCACCGGCCTGCTGACCCTGCTGCCGATCTGGCTGACCTGGGTCGTGGTCAAATTCGTGTTCGTGCTGCTGTCGGGCATTTCCAGCCCGCTGGTGGTGCCATTGTCCGAGCAGATCGCGACAAACTTCCCGCATTATCTCGGTTGGGTCCGTGCCGAGTGGATCCAGGACATCATCGCCCTGCTGGCCACCCTGCTGGTGATCCTGGCGGTGGGCGTGGCCAGCCGCCGCGTGCTCGGCCAGCGCCTGCTGCGCTGGGTCGGCGCGGTCATCAAGCGCATTCCACTGGCCAGCATCATCTACGACAGCGCCAAGAAGCTGCTGGACATGCTGCAGACCGAGCCGGGCAGCACCCAGCGCGTGGTGCTGATCGACTTCCCGCACCGCGACATGAAGTCGGTCGGCCTGGTGACCCGGGTCATCAAGGAACACGGCACCGATCGTGAGCTGGCCGCGGTATACGTGCCGACCACGCCGAACCCGACCTCGGGCTATCTGGAGATCGTGCCGGTCGAGCTGCTGACCCCGACCGACTGGACCGTGGACCAGGCGATGAGCTTCATCATCTCCGGCGGCGCGGTTGCCCCGCCCACCGTGCCGTTCACCCGCGCCGGCGATCGCGCCGAATGACCGCGGCGCCATTCGAGCGCCCGCTGCAGGATCGTGCGGTCCTGTTGTTCATCGTGCTGGCCGCGTTCTTCTGCGGCAACGCGGTGCTGGCCGAGCTGATCGGGGTGAAGATCTTCGCCCTCGAAGACACGCTCGGCATCGATCCGCTGAACTGGAACCTGTTCGGCCAGACCGGCTCGCTCAGCTTCACCGCCGGGACCCTGTTGTGGCCGGTGGTGTTCATCATGACCGACACCATCAACGAGTTCTTCGGCAAGCGCGGCGTGCGCTTCATCTCGTGGCTGGCGGTGGTGCTGATCGGCTACGGTTTCCTGTTCGCCTTCGCAGCGATCTCGCTGGCACCGGCCAGCTGGTGGGTAACGTCGATGAACGGCTACGGCGTGCCCGACTACCAGGCCGCGTTCGCTGCGGTGTTCGGCCAGGGCATGTGGACCATCGCCGGCTCGCTGGTGGCCTTCCTGCTCGGCCAGCTGATCGACGTGGCGGTGTTCCACCGCATCCGCCAGGCTACCGGTGAGCGCCACGTGTGGCTGCGTGCGACCGGCTCGACCGCGATCTCGCAGGTGGTGGACAGCTTCGTGGTGATCTGGATCGCCTTCGTGCTGGGCCCGCAACACTGGCCGACCTCGCTGTTCCTGGCAGTCGCCAGCGTCAACTACGTGTACAAGATGGGCTTTGCGATTGCCCTGATTCCGTTGCTGTACCTGATGCGGCGGGCTATCACCCGCTATCTGGGCGCCGATCGCGCCGCCGCACTGCGTGCCGCCGCCGCGGCTGACTGAAGCCCCAGCGCCACCAAGCTGACTGCGCCTTCACGCTGGCCGTACGCGCGCGGATCGTGCAAGCTCCACGGTCTGTGTTCCACGGAAGCTTCTTGATGCCGTATTCCCCCCGCGCCCTGGCCGCCGCCATTGCCGCGTTGTTCCTGTTCAGTGCCGTGCCGTCGGCCGAAGCAGCGAAGAAGAAGGCCAGCCGCCCTGCCGCCGCGCAGACTCGCCAGGCCGCCAAGCCCAAGGCCAGGCCCGCCCGCGCCACCGCGCCGGCCCGTGGCAGTTCGGCGCGCCGCGCTGCGCCACGTCCCGTCGCACCGGCCCGCGCCGTGCCCAAGCAGGTGCAGCTGGAGCGCCTGTACGACGAGTACTGGGATGCCTCGATGCGGTTGAATCCGCTGCAGGCCACCTTCCAGGGCGAGACCCGCTACAACGACCAGCTGCCCAACATCCTGTCCCCCACCTGGCGCCAGCAGTCGCACGACTTCACTACCGAATGGCTGGGCAAGGTCGAGAAACTCGGCAATGACGGCCTGCAGGGCCAGGACCTGCTCAGCTACGAGATCTTCGTGCGCGATGCGCGCGCCTCGCTGGCCGCCGAGCGTTACCCGAGCTGGATGATGCCGATCAGCCAGTACTACAACGTCGGCAGCATCATGGCGATCCTCGGTTCCGGTGCCGGCGCGCAGCCGTTCAATACCGCGCAGGACTACGACACCTGGTCGCGCCGCTCGCTGGGCATTCCCGAGCTGTTCGACCAGGCCATCGACAACATGCGGCAGGGCGTGAAGGCCGGCGTGGTGCAGCCGCGCGACCTGATGGAGAAGGTTATTCCGCAGTTGGATGCAGTGATCAAGCCAACCGCTGAGGAGAGCATCTTCTGGTCGCCGATCCGCACCATGCCGAACACCATCGCAGCCGAGGACAAGGCGCGTATCAGTGCTGAGTACAAGCGCATGATCGAACTGCGCATCATGCCGGCCTACCGTGCCCTGCGCGGCTTCATCGCCACCGAGTACCTGCCGGCCACCCGCGCCAGCAGCGGCTTGGGCGCATTGCCCGATGGCCAGGCCTGGTATGCCAACCTGATCGTGCAGACCACCGCCAGCGACCAGACCGCCGCGCAGCTGCACGCGCTGGGCGAGCAGCGCGTGCAGGAGCTGCAGGCTCAGATCGCCACGGTGATGAAGGACGCCAAGCTGCGCGGTACGCCGTCCAAGCTGCTGCGCAGCATGCGCAACGACCGCCAGTTCCAGTACGGCGACGCCAATGCGTTGATCAACCGCTATCGCCAGGTGCAGCAGCAGGTCAACGCGCGCCTGCCACAGGTGCTGGACACCCTGCCCAAGTCCACACTGGAAATACGCGCGGTGGAGCCCGAGCGTGCACTCACCTCCGCTGCGGCGGCCTACCAGCCGTCGCCGGCCGGGCAACCAGGCCTGCTGTACGTCAACACCCGAGACCTGCCCAGCCGCAAGCGTTGGAGCGTGCCGGTGCAGTACCTGCATGAAGCCATTCCCGGCCACCACGTGCAGCTGGGCCTGCAGCAGGAACTTGCCAAGCTGCCGCGCTTCCGCCGCCTGGGTGGCGACCTTGCCTTCGTCGAAGGCTGGGGCCTGTACGCGGAAACCCTGGGCGAGGATCTCGGCATCTACACCGACCCTTATGACCGCATCGGTTATCTGTACTCGCGCCTGCTGCGCGCCGCGCGCGTAGTGGCCGACACCGGTGTGAACGCGCAGGGCTGGAGCAAGCAACAGGCCGTGGCCTACCTGCAGAAGACCGTGGACATGAGCAGCGATGACGCCAACGCCGAAGTCGAGCGGATCATGGCCCAGCCCGGCCAGGCGCTGTCCAACGTGGCCGGCCTGACCACCATCGTGGCCCTGCGCGACAAGGCCAAGGCACGGCAGGGCGCAGCCTTCGACCTGCGACGTTTCCACGCCGAACTGCTGAAGGACGGCTCGATGCCATTGGACGTACTGAGCCGCAAGATGGAACGCTGGATGGCGCAGCCGGCCAGCACCACGCCCACGCCTTCGCCCTGACCCCTCTGGAGCCGTCATGCGCCCTGCCGTCGCCCTGTTCGCTGCCGTGCTGGGCCTGCTGCCTCTGGCGGGCGCCGCCGCACCGGTGCTGACCCCACCGGATACGGGCATCGACGGCCTGATGCAGGCCTACGACGGCCAGGTGCCCGGCGCCGCCGTGCTGGTGCTGCACGACGGCAAACCGGTGTTCCGCCGCGGCTATGGCCTGGCGGTGGTGGAAGACCGCACCGCAGTCACTCCGGCCAGCAACTTCCGGCTGGCCTCGGTCAGCAAGCAGTTCACCGCCGCGGCTGTGCTGCTGCTGGTGGAGGATGGCCGGCTTGGGCTCGACCAGCCGGCCCGACGTTGGCTGCCGGAGCTGCCCCCGGTGGCGGCGGACATCACGATCCGCCAACTGCTCTCGCACACCAGTGGCCTGCTCGATTACGAAGACCTGATGGACCCGGCCGGCACCCGCCAGGTGCACGATGCCGATGTGCTGGCCCTGCTGTCGCGCGCGGACCGCTTGAACTTCGCACCCGGCACGCAATACCGCTACAGCAACAGTGGCTACGCGCTGCTGGCGCTGATCGTCGGCCGCGCCTCCGGCCAGGATTTCGCGGGCTTCCTGCAACAGCGGATCTTCCGCCCGCTGGGCATGGCCCATACCGTGGCCCACCAGGACGGCGTCGATGTGGTGGCTCAGCGCGCCTATGGCTACAGCGAGCTGGACGGCCACTGGCAACGCACCGACCAGAGCACCACCAGCGCCGTGCTGGGTGATGGCGGCATCTATTCCTCGCTGGACGACCTCGCCCGCTGGGATGCCGCGCTGTATGACGACCGCCTGCTGTCGAAGGCCTCGCGCCGCGCGATGTTCAGCCCGGCCACGTCGACGCCCGAAGCCGACGTGCCGCACTACGGCTTCGGCTGGCGCCTGAACGGGCCGGTGCAATGGCACAGCGGCGAGAGCATCGGTTTCCGCAACGTGATCGTGCGCCATCCGGAAAAGCACCTGACCGTGATCGTGCTGAGCAACCGCAACGACCCCGAACCCTATCCGCTGGCGCAGAAGATTGCCCAGCGCTGGCTGGACACCCTGCAATGAGCGATGACGCCTGCGCCCTGCTGGGCATCCACCACGCCGCACTGATCTGCAGCGACTACGCGCGCTCGAAAGACTTCTACGTGCGCATCCTCGGCCTGCGCGTGCTGGCCGAGAACCACCGCAGCGCGCGCGACTCCTGGAAGCTGGACCTGGCACTGCCCGACGGCAGCCAGCTGGAACTGTTCTCCTTCCCTTCCCCGCCGCCCCGTCCCAGCCGCCCGGAAGCCCAGGGCCTGCGCCACCTCGCATTCCGCGTCGCCATGCTGGAACCCTTCATCGAGCGCCTGGCCGCGCATGGCATAGCCTGCGAACCGATCCGCGTGGACGAATACACCGGCCGCCGCTTCACCTTCTTCGCCGACCCCGACGACCTGCCGCTGGAGTTGTACGAGATCGCTTGAGCGTGTGTGTCGGGGTCAGATCCCTTTTCCAATGGAAAAGGGATCTGACCCCGCCGCCGCCACGGAAAGTCCCATCAACACATGGCGTGGATTTACCGTGTCGACCAAGGTCGACACCCACCAAGAGCAGGCAATGCCATTCCAACCGATCGCGGAACCTGTCGAAGGCGGGGGGGCCGGTTGCGGGGGTGTCCGCGGCATGGATGCCGCGGCCAAGCCCCCATGGATGGGTTTACGGCGTCCCCCGCCACCGGACCCACCCCGCCGCCGCACGGAATGCACGCCGTTGCCGTTGCCGTTGACGTTGCTGTTGCGGGTGCCGGGTGCAACCCGGCCAAAGCCCCCCCTTCCCCATACCCCGCCGAATGGGTATACAGTCGACCCATACCGGCACCGTGCCGGAATGAACCCTGGGAGGGGACCATGCGCAAGACCTTCAAGACCCTGCTGCTGGCGCTGCCACTGTGCCTGGCCGCGCTCTCGGCGCAGGCCGCCGACGGCGCCGCCGGCCGCTGGAAGACCATCGACGACAAGACCGGCAAGGTGAAGTCGATCGTCGAGATCACCCAGGCCGCCAATGGCACGCTGTCCGGCAAGGTGGTCGACATCCTGCACTCGGACAAGGGCCCGAACCCGGTCTGCGACGGCTGTGAAGGTGCCAACAAGAACAAGCCGGTGAAGGGCATGACCATCCTCTGGAACCTGAAGGCCGACGGCGCCAACAAGTGGTCCGGCGGCACCATCCTCGACCCGGCCAACGGCAAGACCTACAAGTCGAAGATGGAGCTGCAGGCCGGCGGCACCAAGCTGGATGTGTCCGGCTGCATCGCCTTCATCTGCCGCGCGCAGACCTGGCAGCGCGAGTAAGCGCCACGTCCCCCGCTTCACACCCGTGACCCGGCCCCGGCCGGGTCACCTCGTTGCGGGCATGCGATACTCTGCGGTTCCCCTCGGCTTCACCCCGCGACCATGACCCGTACCGCGCTCGTCACCACCGCCCTGCCCTACGCCAACGGCCCGCTGCACCTGGGCCACCTGGTCGGCTACATCCAGGCCGACATCTGGGTGCGTGCGCGGCGAATGAGCGGCGGCAAGGCCTGGTTCGTCTGCGCCGACGACACCCACGGCACCCCGATCATGCTGGCCGCAGAGAAGGCCGGGGTCACCCCGGAAACCTTCATCGCCAACATCCAGGCCAGCCACGAACGTGACTTCGCCGCCTTCGGCGTGGCCTTCGACCATTACGACTCGACCAATTCGGCAGCCAACAAGGCACTGACCGAGCAGTTCTACCTGAAGCTGGAAGCGGCCGGGCACATCAGTCGCCGCTCGGTCGCGCAGTTCTACGACCCGGCCAAGGGAATGTTCCTGCCCGACCGCTACGTGAAGGGCATCTGCCCGAATTGCGGCAGCGCCGACCAGTACGGCGACAACTGCGAAGTCTGCGGCGCCACCTATGCGCCGACCGACCTGAAGGAGCCGCGCTCGGTCATCTCTGGCGCCACACCGGAAATGCGCGATTCGGAGCACTTCTTCTTCGAGGTCGGCCACTTCGATGCGTTCCTGCGCGAATGGCTGGCCGGCGATGTCGCCCTGCCGGGCGTGAAGGCCAAGCTGGGTGAGTGGCTCAATGCCGAAGGTGGCCTGCGCGCGTGGGACATCTCGCGCGATGCGCCGTATTTCGGCTTCGAGATTCCCGGCCAGCCGGGCAAGTACTTCTACGTCTGGCTGGACGCACCGATCGGCTACCTGTCCAGCTTCCAGACCCTGTGCGGCAGGATCGGCGAAGACTTCGAGGCGCACCTGCGCGCCGGCACCAGCACCGAGCTGCACCACTTCCTCGGCAAGGACATCGTCAACTTCCACGGCCTGTTCTGGCCGGCGGTGCTGCATGGCACCGGCCACCGCGCGCCAACCCGCCTGCACGTCAACGGCTACCTGACCGTGGACGGCGCCAAGATGAGCAAATCGCGCGGCACCTTCGTGATGGCGCGTACGTTCCTCGATGCCGGCCTGGAACCGGAAGCGCTGCGTTATTACTTCGCGGCGAAGTCCGGTGGCGGCGTCGACGACCTCGACCTGAACCTGGGTGACTTCATCGCGCGCGTCAATGCGGACCTGGTCGGCAAGTTCGTCAACCTCGCCAGCCGCTGTGCCGGTTTCATCAGCAAGCGTTTCGACGGCCTTCTGGCTGCGCAGCTGCCCGACGCGGCCCAGTACCAGCGCTTCGTCGATGGCCTGGCACCGATCCGAGAAGCGTACGAGCGCAACGACCCGGCCGCCGCCATCCGCCTGACCATGACGCTGGCCGACGAAGCCAACCGCTATATCGATGATGTAAAGCCGTGGGTGATCGCCAAGCAGGAAGGCGCCGATGCGCAGCTGCAGGCCGTGTGCAGCCAGGGCCTGAACCTGTTCCGCGTGCTGGTCACCGCACTCAAGCCGGTGTTGCCGGCCACCGCCGCACAGGCCGAAACCTTCCTGGCCGCACAGGTGAACGACTGGACCGAACTGGCGCAGCCGCTGCTGGGCCATCGCATCGCCGATTACACCCCGCTGTTCACCCGTATCGACCCGAAGAAGATTGACGCCATGATCGACGCCTCCAAGGACACCCTGCAGACCACCACCGCTGCAGCCCCCACCGCCAAGAGCGAAGCTGCCAAGCCCGCCGCGCCTGTCGCCGCCAAACCCGAAGCGAACAACGCCGATGCACCGGCCACGATCGGCATCGACGACTTCGCCAAGCTCGATCTGCGCATTGGCAAGGTGCTGGCGTGCGAGTTCGTGGAAGGTTCGGACAAGCTGCTGCGCTTCGAACTGGACGCCGGCGAACTGGGCAAGCGCCAGATCTTCTCCGGCATCCGCGGCAGCTATGGCGAGCCGGAAAAGCTGGTCGGCCGCAGCGTGGTGTTCATCGCCAATCTGGCCCCGCGCAAGATGCGCTTCGGCCTGAGCGAAGGCATGATCCTGTCGGCCGGTTTCGACGGCGGCGCACTGGCGCTGCTGGACGCCGACAGCGGCGCACAGCCGGGCATGCCGGTCCGCTGATGCCCGCGGCGGGCGTGGCCTATGGCCGCGCCCGCCGGCACCGGCCCGGGGAAGCAACGCGATGGGAGGCAACGCAATGGAACTGGCGCTGTTCGACTTCGACCACACCGTGACCACCTGCGATACCTATGGCCGCTTCCTGCGCCGCGTCGCCACGGCCGAACAGCTGGCACAGGCATGGTGGAAGATCGGCCCGTGGCTGGCTGCGTACAAGCTGAAGCTGATCTCGGCAGAACGTATCCGCGCACGCGTCACCCGCCTGGCCTTCAGCGACCGTCATAGCGATGACATCACCACGCTGGCAGCCGGTTTCTCGCGTGATGTGCTGCCCGAAGTGGTGCGGCCGGAGATGCTGGAGCAGATCCGCTGGCACAAGGAACAGCAGCACACCGTGGTGATCGTGTCCGGTTCGCTGGACCTGTACCTGAAGCCGTGGTGCGAGCAGCTGGGCCTGCAGTTGATCTGCAACCGGCTGGAAAGCCAGGACGGCCGCCTGACCGGCCGTTATGCGGGCGGCGACTGCGGCCCGCGCAAGGTCGAGCACATCCGCCGCCAGTTCGATCTGTCGCGCTACGTACGCATCCATGCCTACGGTGACAGTTCCGAAGACAAACCGATGCTGGCGCTGGCGCACGAGCGCTGGTTCCGTGGCAAACCCCTGAAGTAACCCCAACGCGCAGCCTTCGCCACGCATGAGCCTGACCCCGCCCTTGACCGAACGCCTCGACCGCCTGCTGCCGCAGACCCAATGCGGGCAATGCGGCTACGACGGCTGCCGCCCGTATGCGCAGGCGATGGCACGTGGCGAAGCCGGCGTGGACCGCTGCCCACCCGGAGGCGACGCAGGCGCGCGGGCGTTGGCGCAGGTGCTGGGTGTGCCTGCGGCTGCGTTCGACCGCACGCGCGGCGAACACAAGGCGCCGCAGGTGGCATTGATCGTGGAAGCCGACTGCATCGGCTGCACCAAGTGCATCCAGGCCTGCCCGGTGGATGCCATTGTCGGCGGTGCCAAGTACATGCACACGGTGATCGCCGATCTGTGCACCGGCTGCGAGCTCTGCATCCCGCCGTGCCCGGTGGACTGCATCGAGCTGGTGCGCCTGTAACAGGGGGTCAGATCCCTTTTCCTTCGGAAAAGGGATCTGACCCCGTTCAATGATTACGGTACGGCCGCCGTCACCACGATCTCGACCTTCCACTCGGCGTGGGCCAGCTTGGCTTCGAACGTTGCGCGGGCCGGCGTTGCACCCTCGACCACCCACTCGTCCCACGCCTTGTTCATGCCATCGAAATCGGCGATGTCGGCGAGGAAGACTTCCGCACGCAGCACGTGCTGGCGATCACTGGCCACCAGCGCCAGCAGCTTGTCGATCTCGGCCAGCACCTGCCGGGTCTGCCCGGTGATGTCCTGGCTGGTGTCTTCCGGAATCTGGCCGGAGAGATAGGCGACCTTGTTGTACACGGTCATTTCGGACATGCGCGGTCCGACGTCGTAACGCTCCATCATGGGCGTGGCTCCTGCGGGTGATCAGGCCTGCATTGTCCTCCAAACCAGCCAACGGTGGGTGCATGGACGCTTTCCACGCAATGCCACTACCGGCCCATGACAGTTCTGCTGGTCAAATGCCAGCGACAGGCGCACGATGCGCCACGCCCGCGTTGACACCGCCCTCGCCCCTGCTGCCGCACCCTTGCGCCGATGACCGCCCCCTCCGATTCCATCGCTCCCCCTTCCACGCCCACCTGGAAGCGGGTGGCCACCATCGTCATCCCGCTGCTGATCCTGGCACTGGCCCTGCATGGCCTGGCCGGTGAGTTCGACGAGCATGGCTACCGTGCCATCCGCCAGGCCTTCCGCCAGCTCAGCGGTACCCAGATCGCGCTTACCGTGGTACTCGGCCTGGCCAGCTATGCCTGCCTGATCGGCTTCGACGCCATCGGCCTGCGCCGCAGCGGCATCCGCGTGCATCCGGCGCGCATCGGCATCACGGCCTTCCTCGCGCACACCCTCGGCCAGACCGTGGGCTTTGCCGCACTGACCGGCGGCGCCGTGCGCCTGCGCGGCTACCGCAGCGCCGGCCTGGACCTGGCGCAGATCGGCCAGGTGGTGCTGATGAGTACGCTCGGTTTCGTGTTCGGTGCGTGGCTGTTGATCAGCGTGGCGCTGTGCATGGAGCCTGCAGCGGCGGCATTGGCATTGCCGTTGAATCCAGACGCGGTGCGCGTGGTCGGCGTGGCCGCCCTGCTCGCATTTGTGGGCACCGTGTTGCTGGTCGGCCGCGAGGGACGGCAGTTCAGCGTGTTCGGCCATGCACTCTGGTTGCCCGACCGCCGCACCATGCTGGGTGTCACCGTACTCAGCGTCATCGAGCTGGTGCTGGCCAGTGCTGCGTTCTATGTGCTGCTGCCCGACTCCACGCCCACCGGCCTGCCCGGCTTCGTCGGCCTGTACCTGGTGGCGGTGCTGGCCGGCCTGGTCTCGACCGTGCCGGCGGGCCTGGGCGTGTTCGAGTGGAGCCTGCTGAAGCTGCTGCCACAGGTAGCCCCGGCAGCGGTGCTGGCCGCAGCGCTGATCTACCGCGTCACCTACTACGTGCTGCCACTACTGCTGGCCACCCTGCTTGCCCTCGCGCCCGCGCTGCGGCAACCGCTGCAGGCCAGTGCTGGGGCAACCCGTGCCGGCTGGAACGCGCTGCGCCCATGGCTACCGCAGATCATCGCGCTGGCGGTGTTCAGCATCGGTGCCGCGCTGGTCATTGACGGCACGCTGCCAACACCACGTCGTCATCTGGTCGGCGCCTCGCTGCCGATCCTGGAAACCTCGCACCTGATCGGCAGTCTCAGCGGTGTCGCCCTGCTGCTGATCGGACAAGGCCTGGCCAGGCGCAGCCACGCCGCGTGGATGCTGGCGATGGCGGTGTGCGTGATCACCCCGTTGCCGTTGTGGCTGCGCGGTGGCCAGCTGCTGATCGCGGTTTCTGCGCTGCTGGTGGCGATGGCGCTGTGGGCCGCACGCCGCGAGTTCTACCGCCAGGGCGCACTGCTCGATGAAGCCTGGTCATGGCCATGGCTGCGCAACCTCGGCCTGGTGCTGGTGGCGGTCACCTGGCTGCTGTTCTTCACCTACAGCCACGTCGAGTACCAGAACGAGCTGTGGTGGCAGTTCGCAGTGTCGGGCAATGCACCGCGCGCACTGCGTGCGTTGCTGGTGGTCGCGATCGCGCTGGTGATGTTCGGCCTGGCGCGATTGCTGCACAGCACGCGCAGCCCACTGCAACCCGCCGACGAGGCTACGTTGCAGTCACTGGCACCCGTGCTGGCTGGCGCCACTGATACCCAGGCCTGCCTGGTCCTGACTGCCGACAAGGCGGTTCTGCGTGATGAGGCCAAGCAGGGCTTCGTGATGATGCAGCGCTATGGCGGTTCGCTGATCGCGATGGGCGATCCGGTCGGTCCGCCGGACGTGGCGCGCGCCTTGATCTGGCGCTTCCGCGAGGAAGCCGACCGGCTCGGGCTGCGGCCGGTGTTCTACCAGGTCGGTGAAACCTATTGGCAGACCTATCTCGACCTCGGCCTGGGACTGGTCAAGCTGGGCGAAGAAGCGATGGTGCCGCTGCATGATTTCGGGCTGGAGGGACGCGAGCGTGCCGACCTGCGCCAGGCCTGGAACCGCGGCAAGCGCAGCGGCCTGTCCTTCCGCGTGGCATCGGTGGAAGAGATCCCAAGCCTGCTGCCGCGCCTGCACGCGATCTCCAACGCATGGTTGGAAGACAAGGCCGGCGATGAGAAGGGCTTCTCGCTCGGTAGTTACGACCCGGATTACCTGGTCCGCTTCCCGGTGGCACTGGTCGAAGCCGAGGGCCAGATCGTGGCCTTCGCCAACCTGTGGCAGGCACCGGCCGGTGCCGAGCTGTCGGTGGACCTGATGCGCCACGTCAACGAAGCTCCGAAGGGCACGATGGACTTCCTCTTCATCGAGCTGTTCCTGTGGGGCCGCGCACAAGGTTATGCGCGTTTCTCGCTGGGCATGGCGCCGTTGTCCGGGCTGGCCCAGCATCGACTGGCCGGGCGCTGGAACCGGCTGGCCGGCCTGCTGGCGCGGCACGGCGAGCGCTTCTACGGGTTCAGTGGCCTGCGCCGATTCAAGTCCAAGTTCGACCCGCAATGGCGGCCGCGTTATCTGGCCGCACCCGGTGGCATGCACCTGCCCGCCGCGCTGCTCGATGCCACGCGGCTGATCTCGCTGGATCCACGGCGGAATTGAGGCCGCTATCCGCCGGGCATGGCCCGGCGCTACTTGCCGCCCGGTAGGTGTCGACCTTGGTCGACACGCTCATCCCCAAGGCGCCCTCAGCCCCAGCGCCGACCAAGGTCAGCATCTACCAAGCGCTACATACCGCCCTTCAGGATCACTTCGGCGAGGCGGTCATAATCGCCACCGAAATGGTGATCGCCGGGCAGCTTTACCTTCTTCACACCATCATTGGCCGGCAGATCCGGGCACAGTGCGTCTTCGTCCTTGTCGCCATACACGCACACGGTCTTGGCTGCCGGCAACCTGGCCACTTCCGGTGCGATCGGCAGGCCGTCGCCACCACCGCCCAGCCAGTTGCTGACGTGGAACTCGAAGTCGGCCTTCTTCCCGACCGACAGCAGCACGATACGATCCAGCGAGTCGCGCGTACTGGCATCGAGCTGGTTGATGGTGGCCGGCAGTACGTCGGCGCCCTGCGAGAAGCCGATCAGCATCACCTTGTCGCGATGCCACTGGGTGCGGTAGTGGTCGATGATCTTCTGCAGGTCACCGGCAAAGCCCTTCGGCGTGCGCTCGCTCCAGAAGTAGCGCAGCGAATCGATGCCGACTACTGCCACGCCCTGCTCGTTGAGCGCAGACGCAACGTCCTTGTCCAGGCCGGCCCAGCCGCCGTCACCGGAGACGAACACCGCCAGCGTGTCACCGTTGCCGGAGGCCGGCACTTCCACTACTGGCAACCCCTTCAGCACAGCTGGTGGCGGGGCCAGGCTGATGCCCGCCTGTGCGCCAATCACCCGCGCCGCAGCCACCAGGCCCGGTGATGCATCACCACGCGTGGTGCGCTTGAACTCGCGCGCCATCGCGACCTGCTGCACGAACGCGCTGGCCTGGCCAACCTTGCAGCCGCGGTCGCCAGCGGCGCTCAACCACGGGAAATTCAGTTCGGCCGGTTGCAGCGCGTTGTGCTTGACCCCATCGCCGCAGACCATGCGCTGATGGTTGTGGTCCGGGCAGAAGCCAGTGGTCAGCAGGCCGGCGAACACCTGGGTGTCGGCCTGCGCCGCCAGCGTGTAGGCCATCTCGGCACCTTCGCCATCGCCGCCGACCAGCGGCAGGTGGTAGCCGGGCAGATGCAGGGAGGCCTGCAGCCAGCGCGAGAAATTCTCCACATCGCCGGAGCCGAACGAACAGGTCGGATCACCTTCGCGCTTGAGCACCCCGCGCAGGTGCGCGATGTCCACTGCCGCAACCAGCGCGCCGTCTGCACGCAGGGCCTCGATCGGCAGGCGGCTGGTGTCGCCACCGGCGGCGGGCTCATGGAACCAGATCACCACACGCTGCGGCGTGCCGGCCGGCATGTGCACCGGGATCTGCTCGAAGCGCCCATGACTGAACTGCTGTGCGGTGACCGCCGCTGTCGCCGGCAGTGCAGCCAGCGCCAGTACCACTCCCATTGCCCTGCCCAGCCCTGCATGCTTCATGTCGCAACCCCGGTGGAATGCGCACACGATACGCCGCTGCCGCGTGCACGGCATGTACCGGCGCAGTCCGTTGGGGATTCAGTCGGCTGCGGCCTGACGGCCGCGGCGGTACAGCGCCAAGGCCAAGTACAACAGCCAGCCCACGATCACCGCGATCACCACCTTCTGCCCCAGCCCGCGCGGCGGCCCGGCGCGCCACAACACATGCAGCCACAGCAGCACGAAGGCCAGCCAGGCCCAGCCCCAGAGCAGGCTGGCAGCGGTCTTCCAGCCCGGTTCGCGGCGCAGGTACCAGGCCTGCAGCAGCATGCCGACGCTGGCGCACAGGAACGCGGTATTGGCCGCCAGCCCATGGATGAAAGGGGCCAGCAGCGGTGTTGCCTCGGGCAACCAGCTGTCACCGATGGCGACCGTGGCCAGGCCCAGCGCGGACGCCGTGAACAACAACGGCGCCGCCGAACTGCGCCGTGGGCCGATGCTGCCGCGATACAACGCGATGCCCAGCACAGCGATCGCCAGCGCGAGCAGGCAGTACGCACTTCGCAGCAGCAGCCCCCACGGTCCGTGCAGGTAGAGGCTGAGCGTTGCCCGCACCCAGTCCAGGTCGGTGCGTGCGAACTGGGTCCACAACGCTGTGGCCATGAACAGCAGCAATGCCGCCATCGCCAGCAGCGCCGCAGGCCGCATGCGGCTCATGGCGTCGCCTCCGGATGCCGCGCCTTCCACTCGGCCAGCGCCTTGCGATAGCGCTGCAGCTCGTCGGCATACAGGTCGAGTACGCACAGCGGGCAGCCACTGCCACAGCATTCGTTGGGACCGGGTTCTTCCGGCGGCACGGGGCGGGGATCGGGATCAGTGACGGACACGGTGGCAAACGGCAATCGGTGGAAACAGGCCCCAGTGTAACGGGCTGGCTCAGGCGCCCAACTGGCGGCGCAGGTTTTCACGGGCCGCTGCGTCCAGGCGCTGGTGGAAGAATTCGCTGAGGAAGATGCGCGGCGCGCGCAGCAGGCCCTGCAGGAATCGACGCCGGCCGGCACGGTACAGGAAGCCTGGCACCACGCCCTTGTACTCCTCGGCCACACCGCGGTCGTAGGCCGTGAACACCGGTTCCGGCGCGGCCAGGATCGCCATGTCGCAGTCCAGGAACAAGGCCGCTTCGGCGTCGACATCGTCCAGCCCCAGCGCGCCATGGCGTGCGGTCAGCAGGATCAGCTGCTCCACCCGGGCCGCATCGACGCCGGCCAGTTCTGGCGCCTGCGCGATGGCCTGCACCGCCAGCTGCGCCGAACGCGCCTCGTTGTCCTTGCGCCCGGCCTGGTAGACCGCATCGTGGTAGAGCACGGCCAGATAGACCTCGGCCGGTTGCTGCCAGCCCGGGCCCTCGGCCACCTCCTGGCAGTGCTGCAGCACCGCGCGCACATGGCCGAAGTGGTGGTAGGCCCGTGGCGGCGTTGCATAGCTGTCCTGCAGCGCCTGCCACTGCGCCGGTGCAAGCGTCAGCGGAGAGAAGTCCATACCCGGATCATCACGCCTGTGCTGGCACCGGGCAAGCTGGCGGTTCTTTCACCACACCCTCACGACGCTTGCCAGGCGCGGCCTGGACGCGGTTGTCCACAGCTTTGTCGAGCGCTGGTCCACACCGGTTGTGGATGGATGGCGCTGCCGACCAACGGTGACGCCGGCGGCCTCCTCGCGGGTCTACACTCGCCGCAGGCGGGAGCGCCCGCCGCTGTCGGGAGCCGTCATGTACCATCCTGCCGCTCGCTTCCTGTTCCTCGCACTGGCCACGCTGGCAGCGCCGCCCGCGCTTGCACTGGGCCCCGCCGGGGCCGATGCCACCGCGATCACCGCCTCCCCCACCATTCCGTCGCCGCAGCAGGTATCGGCGATCCCCGCTGAGATGCGCGAGATGCTGCGCACGCAGGTGATCAATCGCGGCTACTCGCGTGAGCAACGCCTGCAGGGACTGGTGGAGATGATCTTCGACCGCCACGGCATGGACCTGCAGTACGACGCCGACGCGACCCTCACCGTCAGCGAGATCTGGCAGCAGCGTCGTGCCAACTGCCTGGCCTTCACCCTGATGTTCGTTGCGCTGGCACGCGAGGCCGGCATCCAGGCGCGCGTGCAGGAAGTGGGCCAGGTGGTGTCCTGGTACCAGGACCAGGCGCAGGGACTGGTTTACAGCGTGGGCCACGTCAATGCCGGGGTTGGATTCGGCGGGCGCTTCGCCACCGTCGACCTGGACCGCAACGTGCTGTACGACCGCCACGGCCCGCAACCGATCAGTCAGGCGCGTGCGCTGGCGCATTTCTACAACAACCGCGGCGCCGAACGCATGGCCGCTGGTGACATTCCCGGCGCGCGTGCGTTCTACGCGGCCGCGCTGGGCCAGGACAGTAGTTTTGCCGCCACCTGGAACAACCTGGGCGTGCTGGAGAACCGCAGCGGCGATGTCGCTGCGGCGCGCCGTTCACTGGAAATGGCCCTGCGCCTGGATGACCGCCATGACGCCGCGTTGAACAACGCCAGTGCGCTGTACCGCAAGCTGGGGCTGGTGGCCCAGGCGCAGGTGCTGGAGCGGCGCCTGCAGTGGGTCCAGCGCGAAGATCCATTCGCCCAGTACATGCTCGGCGCCAAGGCCGAACGCGCCGGCCAGCTGGATGCGGCGATCCGTTATTACCGGCAGGCAGTACGCCTGTACGACACCGCGCACCAGTTCCACTTCGGGTTGGCGCGGGTGTATTTCCTGGCCGGCCAGCTCAGGCGCGCCGACCGTGAACTGCTGCGTGCGCAGGAACTCGGCGGAGCCCCCGAGCAGGCGCGCTACCAGGCCAAGCTGGACAGCCTGGCCCGCTGGCGCGCGCAGCAGCAGGCCCGGCGCTGATCGGCGGTCAGGCCTTCTTGAGGAAGCAGGTCTTCAGGACCAGTCCCTTGATCTTGTCCGAATTGCCTTCGATGTGCTCGGCATCATCCTCGACCAGGCGGATGTTGCGGATCACGGTGCCCTGCTTCAGCGGAATCGAGGAGCCCTTGACCTTCAGGTCCTTGATCACCGTAACGGTATCGCCGGCCTGCAGGGTGTTGCCGTTGCTGTCACGCACGACCAGGGTCGAACCGGAACCTTCTTCGGCGGTCCACTCGAAGCCACAGTCGGCGCAGATCCACAGCGCGCCATCGGCATAGGTGTTTTCCAGGGTGCACTGCGGGCAGGCGGGAACAGAAGACATCGGCAAGTACCTCGAAATGAATCAACAGCCTGCATTGTAACCGCCCGGCCTTTTTTCCCATTTCCACGGGTGGTGCCTGAGGGTGCCCCGGTCCAGCTCGGCCCGCGAGGACGCAGGAACTTGCAGTCGGCCGCGAACTGCAGCAGAGTGCGCGGCCCCTGATCGTCCCCGGAACCCCCCATGCGCCTCGGCATCGACTTCGGTACCAGCAACTCCGCCGCCGCCATCGTGCGTGACGGTGAACTGCTGCCGATCCGCTTCGGTGACGCCGAGCAGTTCCGCACCAGCGTGTACTTCCCCGGCGTGGTCCCCGACCCGGACGACTTCCAGCTCGATGACGGCCAGGAACACCAGCTGCAGCAGATGATCGACAGCGCCGCGCGCGCGGCCCGCGCCGCCGGCCAGGAACGCACGCCGCAGGCGCTGCGTCGCGAAGCCCTGCGCGCCCTGCGTCGCGAATGGATGGAAGCGCGCGCCGGCAAGGAACGCAGTGCCAATGACCTGCTGCAGAACGCGATCTACGGCGATGAAGCGCTGGAAGCCTATTTCGAGGAACACGAGGGCAACCTGGTGCAGAGCCCGAAGTCGATGCTGGGCTACAACCTGCACCCGCGCGCGAAGCAGACCATCACCGGTATCGCCGCGCACATCCTCGAACACATCCGGCTGACCGCCAGCGCCCAGCTCGGCCAGCCGCTGCGCGCCGCCCTGCTTGGCCGCCCGGTGCAGTTCCGCAGCTCGATCGGCGAGGCCGGCAACGACCAGGCCCTGGACATCCTGCGCGAAGCAGCCGGCCAGGCTGGTTTCGACCACATCGATTTCCTCGAAGAGCCTGCCGCCGCAGCAATGCATTACCACGCTGAAAGCCGCGATCGCCATCAGGCGGTGATCGTCGATATCGGCGGCGGCACCACCGATATCGCCCACGCCGAAGTGGGGGGCAGCCAGGCCCCGCGCATCCACCGTGCCTGGGGTATTGCCCGCGGCGGCACCGATATCGACCTGGCCCTGAGCCTGTCCGGCTACATGCCGCTGTTCGGCCGCGGCATCACCCGCGTGCCCACCCACCACTACGTGGAAGCGGCCACCGTGCAGGACATGACCCGCCAGCGCGAATTCCGCCAGCACAACTACGACAACGTCGACGCGCCGTGGGGCGCGCGCCTGCAGGCACTGCAGGACACCGGCAACACGGCCCGCCTGTACCGCGATGTCGAGCGCGCCAAGATCGCCCTCAGCGGTGCAAGCGAACACCGCAGCACGCTGGATTACATCGCCCGCGACCTGCACGTGGACAACAGCGCCGCCGGCCTGGCCGCCGCCGCCCATGGCTACCTGAGCCAGATCCGCGAACTGCTGGCCCAGGTCCGCAGCGACATCGGCGGCGACCCGGATGCGGTGTTCCTGACCGGCGGCATGTCCCGCGCAGGCTACCTCCGCAAGGCGGTGGCCGAGGCCTTCCCGGGTGCCCGCATGGTCCATGGCGAACCCTCGCTGGGCGTGGTCCAGGGCCTCGCGCTGGCGGCAGCCAGCCGGGATTAACAAAACGTTACGCGGTCTGAGCTACCCTTGGTCGGCTAGAAAACCGCTGCACCTTCCGCTGGCCTCGCCGGTGTGTGTACCCATGGTGCAGCCTGGCCCGCCCGGCGGGTCTGGCGACCATGCCCTCTGGCTCGATCATGGTCCGCGTATTACCCGAGCCGCCATCGAGACCCGCTTTGGGCACCCGCCAGGCCCCTGTGGCCGTACAACCTGACGCTGAACCAGCACCCATCGACTGCCGCCGTTGTGACGCGGTCTGTTGCCGGTTGCCGGTCCTGCTGCAGCCCGGCGACCACGTGCCCGGCCAGTTCCTGTCGCGCGACACCCACGGCCGTGCCGTGATGGCGCGCAACGAAGAAGGCTGGTGCGCGGCGATCGATCCGTATCACCTGCGCTGCACGATCTATTCGCAGCGCCCGGCGATCTGCCGCCAGTTCTCGATGGGCGGCGACGACTGCCGCCGCGAGCGGCAGGACTACCTGCGCCAGGCCGAGTCCTGCGCGCTTTCCTCCCCTTCCACCTGACAGGAGCCACCATGCCCCGCAAGGCAAAGACCCCCGCGAAGGCCAGCAACAGCATCCGCAGTGAACGCAAGGGCGCATCCGCCAGCACCGTGGTCAGCAGCGACTCGATCGCTTCGGACCTGGCCGCGTTCCGCAAGAGCGGTGGCAAGATCGAAGTTCTCGGTACCACCTGGGCGCTGAAGAAAGCCAGCTGACCCTCCCCCGACCGCGGCGGCGCTGCCGCCGCGGCCTGCCGGACCGCGCTCAGCGATCCAGGCGTACCTGCACGCTGCCCGAGTGCGACTGGATGCGGATGTCACCATCACCGCCGCCCAGCCGGGTGTCCAGGCGGCTGCCCGGCCCATAGCGCGGCCGCTCGACGTCACCGGCGTCACTGTTGATCGAACCACTGAAGCTGTTCACCGACAGCTGTGCCGACACCGTGCGCGGCAGGCGCAGGTTGACCGATGCACTCACCGATTCGACATTGATGCGGCCACCCGGCGCCAGTCCGGCCGCGGCCAGGTCGATGCTGCCCGACACGGTTTCCACCGCCAGGCGCTGCACCCGCCCCGCATCGACGTCGACCCGACCCGATACGGTCTGCGCACCGATATCACCGGACACGCCGCCGCCCGCTTCGATGCGACCGCTGACCGTGTTCACGTCCAGTCTCGGCGTCTGCAGGCGAGCATTGACGCTGCCACTGACCGTATTGAGCTTGCTGTCGCCACTGCGCCCTGACGCGCTCAGGCTGCCGCTGACGGTGTCGGCCTGCAGCCGGCGAACATCGATGCCGCTGATCTCCTGACTGGCGCTGACCGTGCTCAACAGCAGCTCCACCGAGCGTGGCACATTCAGCACCAGCGTGGCGCCACCGCTGTTGTTGCGGCGCGGGTATTCGATCTCCCAGCGCACGCGGTTTGCACTCTTTTCCTGGCGCAGCTGCAGGCCATCGCTGAGCGTGCCGGTGAGCTGCACGTCGTTGCGGTCCCAGCCGCGCACGGTCACCTTGCCGGCTACGTTGCTCAGCTCGATACGGCCGCCCGGCGCCAGGTTGTGGCGCTCGTCGATCCGCGTATCGGCCAGCGCCACGGCGGGCACCAGCAACAGGGCGGCGCAGCAGGTCATCAGGATTCGGGTCATGGGGGATCTCCTCAGGTCGTCAAGCCGGACTCGGCGGCATAGGCCGCCTGCCGGGTCAGTTCCAGCCGCAGCGCGTAGGTACGCTTGAGCTGGCCAAGCAGGTGCGGGGCGCGCGGGTCCTGCGCCAGTGCGGCACGGATCTGCGCCGCACTTTCATCCAGTTCGTGCAGGGCTGGCTGCCATTCCGGCGCCCGTCCATCGGGCAGCGAAGCGACGGCCTGCTGGTACTGCTCGGTCATTGCCGCCGCCTGCAGCTGCAGCGCTGACTGTGCCGGCATCGGCTCATCCAACTGCGCATGGCGCCAAGGCACCACCGCGTACAGCGCCAGACTGGCGGCCAGTGCAGCCCCCACCGGCAACCACCAGCGGCGACGTGGGCGCAGCGGCAGGGCCACCACGTTGTCGGCCGGCGTGGGGTCCACGGGCGCTTCGCGCGGCGGCAAGTGCGCCGACAGGCGCGCCCAGCCATCGGTGGGTACGCTGCGTTCGGCTGGCAGCGCGCGCAGGCGTGCCAGCAGGTCGTGGTCGGAATCGTGGTCGCGTGTACTCATGTCATGTCTCCCAGCCGTGCGCGCAACAGGCCGCGCGCACGATGCAACTGTGCTTTGGAACTGCCGACGGCCATCTGCAGCTGTTCGGCGATTTCCTGGTGTTTCCAGCCTTCGATGTCGTGCAGTACCAGTACCGCACGTGCCCGTGGTGGCAGCGTCGACAGCGCCCGTTCGAGGTCGCGTTCGGTGCCGGCGCAGCGGTCGTGTACCGCCAGTTCCTGCAAGCCTCCGTCCACTTCGTCGAGACTGTCGTGATCCTGCCCGGCAGCACGCCCACGCAGTTCCATCAGCGCGGCGTTGACGCCCAGGCGATGCAGCCAGGTCGACAGGCTGCTTTCGAAGCGGAACCCCGGCAGCGCCTTCCACGCCTGCAGGAACGCTTCCTGCAATGCGTCTTCGGCGCGTGCCTGCTGGCCGCCACACAGCCGCCACAGCACAGCAAATACACGGGGCGCATGGCGCCGGTACAGCAGTTCATAGGCAGCGGTATCGCCGGCGGCCGCTGCCCGCACCAGGGCGGGTTCGTCGACGGCGTCGTTGGCGGCAGGCAGCGCGGGCATGGTGGTGTCGAGCATATCGCTTGGATGCACCGGCCCGGGAAAAGGTTTAAGGCAATCGACCGCCAACGCGATGCAACCTTTTCGGCGGCTGCTGCATCCATGGTAGGTCCTTCATGAAAATGCCGTCCGGGAGCCCTGCCATGTCCAGCCCATCCTGCGCCGCCCTGCTGGTGATCGCCGCCTGCGTTGTGCTGCAGGCACTGGGCCTGTCACTGCAGCTGCGTGCGGACAACGGACGCGCCTGCCTGCAGCAGCATCGCCAGGAGCTGGTCTGCCTGGCCTGGACACCCACGGTCGAATCGCCGGCACGCGCCGGGTAACATCAGCGTTTGTTACCGCCACCTGTTGTCGTCCCATGATGTTGTCGCTGAAGGATCACCTGCCCCCCTGGACCTACCCCTGGCTGCATGACGTGGGTATCGCCGTGAAGATCCTGCTGACCCTGCTTGCCGCCTGGCTGGTCAGGGTGCTGGCACGGCGCCTGATCCGCCGCTTCGCCGAGCACTACACACTGCCGCCGGAGATGGCGATGGGCGCGCGCCGGATCAGCAGTTTCGTGGTCTATTTCAGCGCGCTGCTGTACATCCTCAGCCTGCTGGGCGCGTCACCTTCGGTGCTGTGGACTGCGTTCACCGGTTTCGCTGCCGTGGGCGCGGTGGCCTTCTTCGCGGCCTGGAGCGTGCTGTCCAACATTTTCTGCACGCTGCTGATCTTCACCACCCGCCCGTTCCGCCTGCACGATTACATCGAAGTGCTGGAGAACGGCGAGAAGCCGGGCCTGAAGGGCCGGGTGATCGACGTGAACCTGATCTACACCACGCTGCAGGAAACCGGCGACGGCCACGAGGGCACGGTGCTGCAGCTGCCGAACAACCTGTTCTTCCAGCGCACGGTGCGCCGCTGGCGTGACCCGGCACAGGCCCCCGGTGGCATCCAGGGCGACGGCTGAGGGTGGTTTTCGGCAGGGCTGCGCCCTGCACCCGCTACGAGCTGGAACAATGCAACAGCAACAGCAAAAGCTGGTTTCCTGCGGGATGACGGGGTGGGTCCGGTGGCGGGAGACGCCGTAAACCCGTCCATGGGGGCTTGGCCGCGGCATCCATGCCGCGGACACTCCCGCCACCGGCCCCACCCCGCCTTCGACAGATTTCCGCGATCTGCCGGGACGGCACGGGGTCGGATCCCGTTGCTACGCAACGGGCTCTGACCCCAATTTGACTATCGATATCTGACAGATTTCATCCATGCATGGCGTGGATCTATCAGATCCAGGAAATCTGTCAGAGGTGGGACGGTGTGGGTAGGCAGGACCGTTGGCGCCATGGATGGCGCCATCGAGCCCCCATGGATGGGTTTACGGCGTGTCCTGCCTACCCACACCGTCCCGCCATCCCACTGAATGCCAGCTGTTGCTGTTGCCCTGGCTTGAAGCATCTGCGGGTGCAGGGCTGCAAGCCCTGCCGAACAACCTTTACCTCAACTGGCTGTCCTTGCTGCCACGGCGGTTGTAGCCGGCATGCGCCTGCTCTTCGTCGTCATGCACCTGCTGGCACGCCACGCACAGACGTACACCAGGCACGGCCTGGCGCCGCGCCAACGGGATCGGCGCGTCGCACTCCTCACAGTGCTCCAGACCCGGGCCCTCACGCAGCTGGCGCCGCGCGCGGGCAATCGCATCGTCAACCGTGGCATCGATCTGGTCCTGGACCGCGCCGTCTCCCGCCCAACCGGTGGCCATGGCCATCCTCCGCAGGTGTGTCGCCTGATATGGGGACGATACACCGCGCAGTAAACGGTAGCGCCGGGCCATTCCCGGCGGGCCTTCAGCAAGCTGAGCAGAAGGCAGACGGCCCGGATCAGGTCGATCGCGACTTAATCCCCTCCGTCCCCTTTCTTGCTTACCAGACCAGGTCGTCCGGCACCTGGAACTGGGCGTAGTAGGCATCGTCTTCAGCGTTGCCGGTGGAGATCTCGGAGGTCGAGCCCTGCTGGCCGTGATCGACGATGATCGCTTCCGGGGCACGTTCACGCACCTTTTCGGCGGCAGCGCGCGGCAGCAACGCGTAGCCCTCGCCGTGGGCGACGATGACCAGCACGCCCACCGACAGCGCCTTGCGCAGCTTGGGGTCGATCAACAGGGTGCGGATCGCCGCACCGTCGCTGAAGCGGTATTCGTCGTCGCCCTTGTGGGGCACGGCATGGGCGCTGATGATCTGTTTGGCCTGGGCTTTCTGTTCAGCCTGCTTGGCCTGGGCATTGCGCTCGGCCGCCAGCGCGCGATCGCGCTCGATCTTCTCCGCGCGGGCACGTTCAGCCTCACGCTGGACCTCGGCCGAGGTCGATTCGGCCTTGCCTTGGCGGGCCTTGGCCTGCGCGCTCGCGGCGGCGCTGGCCTGCGACTTCTTGGCCAGGCCGGCCTTGAGCAATTGTTCCTGCAGCGCGTTGGGCTTTGCCATGGTCGATGCGTACCGCGTGTAATCTGGAGGCCCCATTCTACCGACGCCCCGCCGCCCCTGCATGGCAGTCCTGAAGTACCTCACCGGCTATCCCGAACCCCTGGTCGCCCAGGTCAGCGAACTACTGGCGCAGGGCAAGCTCGGCCCCTGGCTGCAGCAGCGCTATCCCGATCCGCATGAAGTGCGCAGCGACCGCCAGCTGTACGACTACACGCAGGACATGAAGGACCGCTACCTGCGCAAATCGGTGCCGCTCAACAAGGTCTGCTACGACAATACGCTGGAAGTCATCAAGCACGCACTGGGCACCCACACCGCCATTTCCCGCATACACGGTGGCCGCCTCAAGGCCAGCCGCGAGATCCGCATCGCCACCGTGTTCCGGCAGGCGCCTGCCGCATTCCTGCGCATGATCGTGGTGCACGAACTGGCCCATCTGAAGGAGGCCGACCACAACAAGGCCTTCTACCAGCTGTGCCAGCACATGGAGCCGGATTACCTGCAGCTGGAGTTCGATACCCGCCTGTACCTGACCGAGCTGGCCAACCGCGGCCAGCGCTGAACCGGCGTTGCGGCTACACTGCGCGCCCCCTGCCTGACCTTTCCGCCATGGAACCGACCCGTCTCGACAAACGCCTGTCCGCCCTGCTCGGCATCCCGCGCGGTGAAGCCCGGCGCTACATCGAAGGCGGCTGGGTCAGCGTCAATGGCGAGGTGGTCGAGCAGCCGCAGCGCCCGGTCGACGAGAGCGCGGTGATCGTGGTGGCCGAACAGGCCAGCGATGACAAGGCCGAGCGGGTCACCATGCTGCTGCACAAGCCTGCTGGCGTCGCGGCCGAAGCGCTGTGTGCGTTGATCAGCAGCGACAGCCGCAGTGAACTTGATGCCAGCGGTACCCGCCCGTTGCAGCGCCATTTCCATGGACTGCAGCTGGCTGCCGCGCTTCCGGCCAGCGACAGCGGCCTGGTGGTGGTCAGCCAGGATCCGGCGACGCTCGCCCACCTGCAGCGCAATCTCGGCCGCACCGAGCAGGAGTACCTGATCGAAGTGGCTGAAGGCGGACCCGAACGCGGGCCCTGGTTGATGGCGCGGCTGCAGCACGAATCCGGTGGGGCCAAGGTCAGCTGGCAGAGTGAGCAGCGCCTGCGCTTCGCCGGCAAGGGCCTGACGGCCAAGGGCCTGCGCGTGGCAGTCGGCGCCGTGGGGCTGCAGGTTGCCGCAGTGCGCCGCTTGCGCATCGGCCGCGTGGCGCTGGGGCCGCTGCCGCCGGGGCAGTGGCGCTACCTGGGCAGCGACGAGCGGTTCTGAGGCCGTCCAGGGTCGGATCCCCTGCCGCAGGCAAGGGCTCTGCCCCTTCAACCCTCGGGGTCGGATCCCTTTCCGCGGGAAAGGGCTCTGACCCCATCCACGCATGGCGTGGATCTACGGCGACAGGTCTGTTGGCTTTCATCCACGCATGGCGTGGATCTACCATCGGGGCATGAGCCCGCCCAAGCCCCTGTGGCGACGCCTGCTGCGCGTCGCTGCGATCCTCCTCGCAATCCTGTTGCTGCTGGTCCTGTCCGGCCTGCTGCTGGCCGACCACCTCACCCCGCAGGCGCGTGGCGTGCCCTCGCAGGTGCTGCCACTGCAGCCGGCGCAGACCCGTATCGACCAGCAGATCGGGCCGCTGCAGGCGGCCCATCCCGGGCAATCCGGCGTGGCCTTCCTCAGCGATGGCATGGACGCCTTCGCGGCGCGCGCGATGATCACCTCGCATGCGGGACGCAGCCTCGACCTGCAGTACTACATCTGGCACGACGACCTGATCGGCCACCTGATGGCCAAGGCGCTGTACGACGCCGCCGAGCGCGGTGTGCGCGTGCGGATCCTGCTCGACGACATGAACGCCAAGGACAAGGACGCGCTGATGATGGCGCTCGATGCGCATCCGAACATCGAGATCCGCCTGTACAACCCGT
Organism: Stenotrophomonas sp. CCNWLW162; assembly: GCF_037203745.1. Lineage (NCBI taxonomy): Bacteria > Pseudomonadati > Pseudomonadota > Gammaproteobacteria > Lysobacterales > Lysobacteraceae > Stenotrophomonas > Stenotrophomonas sp. CCNWLW162. The sequence continues at coordinate 174,899 of NZ_JBBCBL010000006.1, forward strand.
TCCGCAACCGCAGCGGCATCGCGCGTACGCTGGAGCTGGTGCAGCGCGCTTTCAGCGTGAACCACCGCATGCACAACAAAAGCTGGATCGCAGACGGCCGCATCGCGATCGTCGGTGGCCGCAACATCGGCGAGGAATACTTCAGCGCGCGCGACGACGTGAACTTCCAGGACCTGGACCTGGTGGTGGCCGGGCCCGCCGTGCAGCAGGCCAACCAGATCTTCGACGACTACTGGAACAGCACCGCGGCCATCCCGATTTCCGCGCTGGCGTCATACAGCGATGAACAGCTGCGACAGCTGGTACGGCAGTCGGACCTGGATGCGATGCATGCCAAGGCGCAGCCCTATCTGCAGCGTGTGGCCGACTCGCGCCGCCTGCAGCGGCCCAGCCCTGAGCCGCTGCACTGGAGCGCGAACGTACGCATCGCTTCCGATCCACCGATGAAGCACCGCGACGATGATCGCCGCGGCTGGCTGGTCAGCACGCTCAGTGAGGAACTGCGCAGCACCCGTCGCAGTGCATTGCTGATCTCGCCGTACTTCGTGCCTGGCGTGGAAGGCGTGGAGGGTTTGGCGGCAATGGCTGCGCGCGGTGCGCAGGTCGGCGTGGTCACCAACTCACTGGCCGCCAACGACGTGGCGGCGGTACACGGTGGCTACATGGGCTATCGCGTGCCGTTGCTGAAGGCCGGCGTGCAGCTGTACGAGCTGAAGGCGCATGGCCAGCTGGATACCAGCCTGTTCGGCAGCAGCGGTGCCAGCCTGCACACCAAGGCGTTCGTGGTCGATGACCGCCGCGGCTTCGTCGGCTCGTTCAACCTCGACCCGCGCTCGGCCTTCCTCAATACCGAGATGGGCGTGTTGTTCGACGACCCAGTGCTGGGGGCGCAGCTGCGCGATGAATACCTGCGCCTGGCCAGCCCCGAACACAGCTGGTGGCTGGCACTGGGCCGGAACGATGCGCTGCGCTGGCTGCAACGGCAGCCGCCGCCGCACTGGGTCGAAGCCGAACCCGGTGCCAGCCTAGGCAAGCGCTGGACCGCGCGGGTGATCAGCTGGCTGCCGGTGGAATCGCAGCTGTAGCGCTCAGGGTGCCGTTCCGGCCTCATCCTGTGCGGCTTCATCCAGCGTTTCCACGCTGCGGCCGTGCAGGCGCCGCCAGATCCAGCGCAGCGCATGCGGTGGTGCCGACGGCAGTTGTTCAAGCAGGGCCAGCATGCGGCCCTGGCTGGCATGGCCATGCCGGCACAACAGGCTGGCCGCAGCCGCCGCGCTGGCCAGGCGGAGGCTGTCGGCCAGTGGTCCGTCCGCCTCCGGCGCCAGCGCCTGGTGCACCGGCTCGGGCAGTTCCCATGCCGCTGCCACGCGCTGTGCCAACGGCAGCGACCACTGCTGCAGCAGCTGCAGGGCCAGCGCCGGCTCCACAGCTTCTCCGCGTGCCTGGGCTTCCTGCAGCAGCTGGCGCATCACCAGCGCCGCACCCAGCCCCTGCACCAGACCCAGCCACTGTGCGGCGAAGGCATCACCGAAGGTGACCGTGCGCGCGTGGTCGGCAGCCGCGCGCGAAGCCAGCAGCGCGTGCTCCCAGATGATCGTGCTGAACTGCGGGAACGCATCGCACTGCATCTGCATCACCGGCTGCACCAGCACTGCACTGATGATCTGCCGCACGCCTTCGGTACCGACCAGGGTCACCGCCCGCTGCAGACTCTCCACCGGTCGCTCGTGCACTTTGTAGGCCGGGCTGTTGGCGATGCGCAGCAAATTGCCGGTCAGCACCGGGTCCTGGCCGATGATCGCGGCCATTACCCGTGCCGAGGCGGCATCGTCGTTCACGGTCTGGATCAATTGCGGCAGCAGCTGCGGACGGCGTGGAAGCTGCCGGGTGGCCCAGTCGCGGTCCTGCAGCGCGCGTGCCACCGCTTCCCCCAACGCCGGATCCTGCACCGGCGCCGGCTCACCGGCCAGCCGAGGGTAGAGCGCCAGCGCATGCAGGCCGCGCTGCAGATGTGCCGCGATCTCCGCCGATGGCAGGGCTTCACCCTGCAGGCTGGCAGCTGCCGCCGCCACTGCCTGTCGCGATACAGCCGCCAAGCGGGACGGTGCGGTCCCGGTCGAGCGCGCCAGCCAGCCGCGCAGCGATCGCCACCAGGCCGGCGTCATCGCCGCCCGCCCTGTCGTTGTGGTGCCCGTGCCGTCACTGACTGCCCTGCCTCTTCACACGAATCCGGCTACCCGCCGTCGTCGCAGCATCGGCCGCACTTTCATCTTCTTTAACCGGAAGGCTGCCGATGTCGACGGCACCGGCCGGGGGAATGGACTAGAATGGCGCCGCGCGACCCGTCCCCCTGCACCGACGACGTCGCTTTTTTTGTTTTGGGACCCTACCGTTCACTGGCCGTTCGCTGCAGTTCGCCGCTGTTCGCGCCATCGGAGACGCCATGCTATTCGAAACCCTCGCCACCACCGGCCACGAACAGGTGGTGTTCTGCCACAACCACGACGCCGGCCTGCAGGCGATCATCGCCATCCACAACACCACCCTGGGCCCGGCCCTGGGCGGCGTGCGCATGCGTCCCTACGCCAGCACCGACGAGGCACTGGCTGACGTGCTGCGGCTGAGCCGGACGATGACCTACAAGAATGCGCTGGCCGGCCTCAACGTGGGTGGCGGCAAGGCCGTGATCATCGGCGACCCGAAGGTGGACAAGACCGAAGTTCTGTTCCGTGCCTTCGGCCGCTATGTCGATTCGCTCGGTGGGCGCTACATCACCGCCGAGGACGTCGGCACCGACGTCAACGACATGGAGAACATCTACCTGGAGAGCCAGTTCGTGACCGGCGTTCACCAGGTCCATGGCGGCTCCGGCGATCCGGCGCCCTTCACCGCCTACGGTGCGCTGCAGGCGCTGATGGCGGCGATGCGCTTCAAGTTCGGCCATGAGGAAGTGGGCAAGACCAGCATCGCGGTGCAGGGCCTGGGCCACATCGGCATGGAACTGGTGAAGCTGCTGCGCGATCGCGGAGCCAAGCTGTATGTCACCGATCTGGACAGCGCGCTGGTTGATCGCGCGGTCAGCGATTTCGGCGCCGAAGCAGTCAAGCCGGACGAGATCCACGAGGTGAACGCCGATGTGTTCGCACCGTGCGCACTGGAAGGCGCCATCAATGCCGACACCCTGCCGCGGATCAAGGCGAAGATCATCTGCGGTACCGCCAACAACCAGCTGTCGAGCCTGGAAATCGGCGATGAGCTGCACGCGCGCGGCATCCTGTATGCGCCGGACTATGCGGTCAACGCCGGCGGCGTGATGAACGTGTCGCTGGAGATCGATGGCTACAACCGCGAACGCGCGATGCGCCTGATCCGCAGCATCTACCACAACCTCACCCGCATCTTCGAACTGTCGCAGCGCGAGAACATCGCGCCGCAGCGGGCGGCCGACCGCATCGCCGAGAGCCGCATCCTGTCGATCGGCAAGCTGAAGATGCCGCTCGGCCGCAGCACCCCGCGCCTGGGCAACCTGCGCGGCGGCTGAGCCTGCCGTGGTCGCGCCGGGCATTCCCCGGCGCGACCCGATCCTCAGAAGCCGGTGCTGTAGCGCAACGCGGCCTGCCGCGCATCATTGCCACCCACGCGCTGGTCGAAGCCCAGGCTCAGGCGTCCATTGCGGCCCCACCACGATTCCAGCGCCACACCGAACAGCGCACTGCCGCGCGGCGCATCCCAGCCGGCCAGTGGCGCCCAGGCATCGACGCCGACGAAACTGGCCTGCCAGTCCGCGTCGCGTCCATCCAAGCGCTGCTGCCATTCGGCGTGACCACGCAGGGTCCAGCGTCCCCACCCGCGTTCACCACGCAGGCCGGCCAGCATCTGGCTGCGTTGCACGCGGTTGGCATCACCGCGCAGGCCGAAGCCGAACCCGCCCAGCTCGTTGAACGCATCAGTATCGACGCGGGTGCTGCTGGCCCCCAGATACGGCGTCAACGATGCCCCTGCGCGACCGAAGCGATAACCGCCTTCGACACTGGCACTGCTGAAACGGCCGCCGTAGCGTGCAGACACGCCATACGCGCCAGCGCCCAGCAGCAGCTGGCGGTCCAGCGCGCGGGTGAACTGGCCGCTGCCGAACTGGGCCAGCGCGTAACCACGCCCGAGGTTCCAGCCGGCATACAGCTGCGCCTGTGCCTGCCGGTCGCGGCCGCGATCACCACCGAAGCTGCTGCCACCGTTGCTGCGGGTCTCGCCGAAGGCCACGCCCATCAAGCCGTTGCTGCCCAGCGGCAGATCCTGGCCCGCCATCCAGCCACGGCTGTCGGCGGTATTGCCGGCGAAGCTGCCCTGCCCGGCCTCGCCCAGCGCGCTCTGCCAGGTGCCGCGCAGCCGCGGTGCCGCCTGCACGCGATCGAAGCGCTCGGCGATCGCGCGCCGCGACATGTCGATGCTGTCGAACGTCGCCGCCTCGGCCCGCGCATGCGCCTGCCCGGACAGGCTCTGCAGGCTGTCGGCGAGACCCTGCTGGCCACCGCCGGTCCACTGCAGCGCAGCGGCTGCCGCACCGAACTGCGATCCCTGCAGGCCGGGATTGCCATCGAGCACAGCGAATGCGCCTTGCACGCGCTGCGCGGCCGCCTGCGCCGAGGCACTCAGTCCACTGGCCGCGGCAGTGACGCTGACCTGGGTCAGGTTCAACCAGGCGTTGTTGCTGTCATAGCCATAAGTGGATGACACCAGGGAGAGTCCCTGCAGACCGGTAGACGTGGCCGGGGTGCTGAAGGTGCCGCTCAGGCTGCCCGCCGCATGGATCAGATCCTGGCGGGTGCCGTTCTGCGGCACGTAGCCGGTGACCATGCCGTGCACGCGTACGCCGCCGTCGATCTTCGCGTTGCCGGTGACCTGCAGCGCATTGGCGCCGAGAGCGATCATCAGCTGCGCACCGGCCTGCTGGGTGTAATTGCCCTCGATGGTGCCGGTGGTATTAGCGGTGGTGAGGAACACACTGCTGCCGTTGGTCACGTCCCCGATCACCCGTGGCGTGCCACCGTTGAACTGCAGCCCAGTGGAGTCCGGATCGGGCTGGCCGAGAATGGTCACGTTGGAGCGGATGACGCCGCCGTTCTGCAGCGACAGGATGCCGCGCTCGATGCGGGTGGCGCCGGCATAGCTGTTGTTGCCGACCAGCACCAGCTTGCCGCCGCCCTGCTTGACCAGGCCACCGCCGCCGGTGATGTCATTGCTCCAGATCGAATTGGTCGAGCCCGCATCCACGTTGGCGACCACATCACCCCAGTCGAAGCGGCCGGGACCGTTGATCGCACGACCGATGTCGAGCAGACCGTAGCCAAACACCGGGTCCACGCCGGGCGCGCCGATGTCCTTGGCGGTGCCCAGCAGGGTCTGCCGTACAAGGTTGTTGTCGAAGTATGGGAAGCGCTGCCAGACCAGTGCGGCAGCGCCGGAAATCAATGGCGCCGCGAACGAGGTGCCGTAGTTCCAGTAGTAGCTGCCGCCACCGGCATCGGGATAGACCGCGCTGCCCGGTGCCGCCAGGCAATAGCGTGCGGCCTGCCCACAGGCATTGGCGTAGCTGGCCAGAGTACCGGGCGCATAGGGATCCACGGCGGTGGCTACCAGCCAGCCGCGCTCCAGATCGGCCGCGGGCAGTGAACCGGCCACGCCCTTCTGGCTGGGCAGCGCGGCCAGGCTGCTCGGCTCGCTGCGACCATCGTTGCCAGCGGCGAACACCACCAGGCCACCGTGACTGATCACGAACGGCCGGTACTCGGCAGCCACCTGCGCAGTGGTCGGCAGGTCGGTCCAGTACAGGCCGCCCCATGAGTTGTTCATCACCTTCACGTTGTAGCTGATCAGGTCCTGGTGGACCTGGGCCACGCCCAGCGGGCCGCTGAAGGAATTGCCCTGGCCACTGCCGTCATCGGTCGGTGGCTTGTCGGAAATGATCCGTGCCGACACGATCTGGGCGCCCGGCGCGATCCCCCCCGGCCACGACCCCACCGCTGCGCCGGCGGCCAGGCTGGCCACCGCGGTGCCATGGCCGACCACGTCGTCAACGCCCAGATTGTTCCTTGCCGGATCAATGTAGTTGAAGTTGGCCAGCACCCGTCCATTCAGCGCCACCGCATTGCGCTGCACGCCCGAGTCAACGATACCGATGCGCACACCCTGGCCAGTCAGTCCGGCGGCCTGTGCGGCACGCGCGTTGGTGACTGCCAGATGCGCATCGAAGGTCGGCTCCTGCGGTTTGGCCGGCGGCGGCGTGGTCGGTGGCGGCGTGGTCGGTGGCGGCACGGGGGGAGCAGGCGGATCGATGCGCACATTGCTGCCGCCACCACCTCCACCACAAGCGGTCAGCGCCAGCGCCAGCGCGGTTGCCAGGACAGACCTCATCATCGTCGTGCGTTCCATCGATTCCTTCCCATGAACGTTGGCCTGCCTTGATCCTGGCAGGCATGCGGCGGCGCCCAGCGGCGGCCCTCCCCGACCCTCTATACTTGGGCCGACCCCCACGCAGTCTGCCGGGAAACCGGGACGCTTCCAACGGCCCCCGGTCTCCTTTCCGAACATTGCTTACGCATCAACGAGATTGCCATGTCCAACATCGTCATCGCCGCCGCCAAGCGCACCGCCATCGGCTCCTTCCTCGGCCAGTTCACCGGTGTGCCGACCCCGACCCTCGGCGCGGCCGCCATCGCCGCCGCCCTGGAGCAGTCGGGTGTCCCGGCCAGCGACGTTTCTGAAGTCCTGATGGGCTGCGTGCTGCCGGCCAACCTCGGCCAGGCGCCCGCCCGCCAGGCCGCGATCGCTGCCGGCATCCCGCTGTCGGTCGGTGCCACCACCCTCAACAAGGTATGCGGCTCGGGCATGAAGACCATCATGCTCGGCCATGACCTGATCAAGGCCGGTTCGGCCCGCATCGTCGTCGCCGGCGGCATGGAATCGATGTCCAACGCGCCGCACATGCTGCCCAACTCGCGCACCGGTAACCGCTTCGGCAACTTCCAGGCGGTCGATCACATGGCCCACGATGGGCTGGTCAACGCATACGACGGCAAGGCGATGGGTGAGTTCGCCGAATGTGCGGTGGACAAGTACCAGTTCAGCCGCGAAGAGCAGGACGCCTACGCCATTGAATCGGTCAAGCGCGCGCAGGCCGCACAGGCCAACGGTGCGTTCGCCGATGAAATCGTCGCGGTGAAGGTCGCCACCCGCAAGGGCGAGGTTGAGGTCGCCACCGACGAGCAGCCGGGCCGTTCGGACATCGCCAAGATCCCGACCCTGCGTCCGGCCTTCAAGAAGGACGGCAGCGTGACCGCCGCCAGCTCCTCCAGCATCTCCGATGGCGCTGCTGCAGTGGTCCTGTTGACTGAGGAAGACGCCGCGGCGCGCGGCATCACGCCGCTGGCCCGCATCGTCGGCCACGCGACCCATTCGCAGGAACCGGAGTGGTTCACCACCGCCCCGATCGGCGCGCTGCACACGCTGCTGGACAAGACCGGCTGGTCGCTGGACCAGGTCGACCTGTTCGAAATCAACGAGGCTTTTGCCGTGGTCGCAATGGCGCCGATGCGCGAACTGGGCATCCCGCACGACAAGCTCAACGTGAATGGCGGTGCCTGCGCTTTGGGCCATCCCATCGGTGCCTCCGGCGCACGCCTGGTGGTGACCCTGGTCAACGCCCTGCGCACGCGCGGTGGCAAGCGCGGCATTGCCACCCTGTGCATCGGCGGCGGCGAAGCAACCGCAATCGCCATCGAATTGATTTAAAAAGATTTAACGATGATTTCGCAAAAATGAATGCGGGATCGCTTGACACCCAATCTTGGCTTGTCATCATGTTGTCGGCGCGCAGCATGCGCGTTGCCTAATTCTAACGACGAGGATTTACACAATGAGCATCAACAAGCTGCTGGTCGCGATGTCCCTGGCTCTGGCCCTGGCCGCCTGCTCGAAGCAGGAAGCTGCCCAGGACGCCGCTGCTTCGGCCAACGAAGCCGCCACCGAAGCCCAGGCTGCTGCCGACCAGGCCGCCGCTGCTGGCGCCCAGACCGCCGACGCTGCCCAGCAGGCCGCTGACACCGCCGCCACCGCTGCTGACGCTTCGGTTGACGCTGCTGCCCAGGCTGGCGCTGCTGCCACCGACGCCGCTGCCGGCGCCGCTGCTGACGCTGCCAAGGCTGCTGAAGGCACCGCTGAGAAGGCCAAGGACGCTGCTGAAGAAGCCAAGAAGTAATAACTTCTTTCTTCACGCTGTTCTGGAAAAGCCGCTGGTTCGCCAGCGGCTTTTTCTTTTCCCGAATGCGCGCGACTGAGCCGCTGCATCGCGACCCCGTCTTCACAACGGCATGAATAGGCTGGCGTCCCCATCCATTGCAGTACCGGAGACCGCCATGAAGATTCGTCCGATCACCACCACCCTGCTGGCCGCCTCCCTGCTGCTGGCCCTGGCCGCCTGCAAGGGCCCGGAAGCCGAACAGGCCAAGCAGGACGCACAGCAGGCCGCCGACAGCGCTGGCGCTGCCGCCCGCGACGCCGTCGACAAGGCTGCGGCTGCCACCCGCGAAGCCGCCGACAAGACCGCCGCCGCCTCCGAGCAGGCCGCCGCCGATACCCAGCAGGCGCTGGACAAGGCAGCAGACGCTACCGCCAACGCTGCCGACAAGGCCAAGGACGCTGCAACCGACGCCGCCGCACACGCCAGCGACGCCACCGCCAACGCCGCGCAGAAGGTTGCCGACAAGGCCCGCGATGTCGCCAACGACGCGAAGACCAACGCGGCCAAGGAAGAAGCCAAGCACTAAAGGTTCGTTCGCCAAGCATCGGCTCGGCGCCACAGGAAAAGCCGCGGCATTGCCGCGGCTTTTCTGCTTTTCGCTCTCTGCTCTTTCTGTTGCTTCCGTGGTGGACGCGTACGGAAAGCGTCCTCGGACGCGCGGGTAGGTTGCGCAGGGGCGTGAGCCGCATGGGCCCGAGGCATGCCTCGGGCGGGTTGGGCAGGACGCCCAACCCCGGTCTTGCCGTGTGCGCAGGACTGCGTACACGAGCAAGCGGCGACCGAGCTACAAGGACGTATTCACGGCGCCCCCTGCGCGACCTACCCGCGCGGCCCACCCATCAGTATCAGCGCCCACCACGAGGGGCTCCGCCGTTGGCCGCCCCTAAGGCAGCGCGCGTGCCAGCATCGCCGACAGATCCAGCCCCATCGGCAGCGTCCCGAACGCCAGCCCGTGATCCCCTTCCAACCGGCTGCGTACGAATGCCTCCGCCATCGGGCTGCGCGCACGCAGCAGCAGCGCGGCCTGCAGCAGCAGCGCAGTGCGCTCGCAGAACAGCCGCGCCTGCGACTCGTCCGGCGGCGCCGCCGCTGCCCAGCGCTGCAATGCCGCTGCATAGCGCGCATCCCGGTCGGCCACCGACGCCAGTTCCGTGCGCAGCGCCTCCAGCGCCTCCGGCTCACGCGCCAACGCGCGCAGTACGTCCAGGCACTGGATGTTGCCGCTGCCCTCCCAGATCGAATTCAACGGCGCCTGCCGGTACAAGCGCGGCAGCATCGACTCTTCCACATAGCCCGCGCCACCCAGGCATTCCTGCGCCTCGTTGACGAAGCCCGCCGCACGCTTGCAGACCCAGTACTTGCCCAGCGCCGTACCCACCCGCGCCAGCGCCGCCTCATTGGCGTCCACACCGGCACGGTCCACTGCACGCGCGATGCGCATCGACAGCACCGTGGCCGCCTCCGACTCCAGCGCCAGGTCGGCCAGCACGTTGGCCATCAGCGGGTGCTCCACCAGCAGCTTGCCGAACGTGCGCCGATGGCGTGCATGGTGCAGCGCCTGCGACAAGGCCATGCGCATCTCCGCCGCCGCGCCCAGCATGCAGTCCAGGCGGGTCATCATCACCATGCCGATGATGGTGGCCACGCCGCGCCCCTCCTCGCCCACGCGCCATGCCTGCGCACCGCAGAACTCGACCTCGCTGGACGCGTTGGCCCAGTCACCGAGCTTGTCCTTCAGCCGCATCAACCGGAACGCATTGCGGTCGCCATCGGCCAGCCGGCGCGGCATCAGCAGGCAGGTCAATCCCCCCGGCGCTTGTGCCAGCACCAGGAAGCCATCGCACATCGGTGCCGAAAAGAACCACTTGTGGCCAACCAGCCGGTAACGCTCGCCATCGATCGGTTCGGCCCGCGTGCTGTTGGCACGCACATCCGAACCGCCCTGCTTCTCGGTCATGCCCATGCCGAGGGTAATGCCGGCCTTGTCCGTTGCCGGTACATCGCGCGGGTCGTAGACCGGCGCGGCGGCCTTGCGCGCCCACTCGGCCAGGTGCGGCTGCGACTGCAGCACCGCCACCGCTGCGTGGGTCATGGTCAGTGGGCAACTGGTGCCGGCCTCGGCCTGGTGGTGCAGGTAGCTCAGCGCCGCCCGCGCGACATGTGCGCCGGGCTGTGGCTCGTGCCAGGACAATCCAGCGACGCCGTGCGACTTCGCCGTACCCATCAGCTGGTGATAGGCCGGATGGAACTCCACCGTATCGATGCGGTGGCCCTGCGCATCGTGCGTGCGCAGGCGCGGGCGATCGCGGTTGGCATCGAAGCCGAGCCGGTACAGCTCATCACCGGCCAGCGCGCCGTACACCGCCAACCGCGGCGCGAAGCTGCCGGCGCCTTCGCGTTGCACCGCCTCCATCAACGCCACATCGTCGGTCCACAGCTGGCGGCCGGCAAACGGGGGTGGCTGGTTGAGCACCACATGGGTTTCGAAGGGCGCATTGCTGCTGAAGCTCGGTCCACTCATCCGGTCCATCCTGGCGGCAAGAAGTGTGCGTCCCGATTGTGCCGCATCGCCCGCCAAGCCCGCGTTCAGGCCGATTCTCACCCCGTGCACGAAGCGCGCGCCACAGTGATCGCATGGCAGGCAACGACGATCTGGTGGTACTGCGCCCGGAAGGGCTGTACTGCGCCGCGGGTGATTTCCATATCGATCCCTGGCGGCCGGTGCCGCGCGCGGTCATCACCCATGGCCATGGCGACCACGCCCGCCCGGGCATGGGCGAATACCACTGCAGCAAAGGCAGCCTGCCGATCCTGCGCTGGCGGCTCGGTGATGTACCGGTGCAGGCGCATGCCGAAGGTGTGCCCTTCCAGCTCGGCCGGGTGCAGGTGTCGCTGCATCCGGCCGGCCATGTACTCGGTTCGTCGCAGGTGCGCATCGATGACGGCGAGCAGGTCTGGGTAGCCTCCGGCGATTACAAGCGCCAGCCTGATCCCACCTGCACGCCGTTCGAAGTGGTGCGCTGCGATACCTTCATCACCGAGGCCACCTTTGCCTTGCCGATCTATCGCTGGCCGGACACCCCCGCAGTCGCTGCAGAGATCGTCGCCTGGCGCCGCGAATGCGAGCAGCGCGGCGAGGCCGCGATCCTGCTCTGCTATGCCCTCGGCAAGGCGCAGCGGGTGCTGGCTGAACTGCTGCCGCTGGATGATCGCCCGGTTTGGCTGCACGGCGCCATCGCCAATGGCGTGGCGGTCTACCGGCAGGCCGGCGTACCGATGCTGGAGACGCTCGCCGTGGCCGAACAGGGCCGCCAGCCGGACGCGGCGGGCCAGTTGATCCTCGCCCCGCCCTCGGCCGCGGGCACACCATGGATGCGCCGCTTCGGCCGCCACCAGCTGGGTTTCGCCTCGGGCTGGATGCAACTGCGTGGCAACCGTCGTCGCCGCAATGTCGATCGCGGTTTCGTCATTTCCGACCACGCCGATTGGCCCGCACTGCTGCAGACCATCGAACAGACCGGCGCGCAGCGGGTAATCGCCACCCATGGCAATACCGACGCATTGATTCCCTACCTGCGCGAGCGCGGCGTGGCTGCCGAAGCCTTCCGTACCGATTTCGGGAGCGAGGAATGAAGGCCTTCGCCGCGCTCTACCAGCGCCTGGACCGCAGCACCGCGACACTGGACAAGCGTGCGGCGCTGGTCGACTACTTCCGCCATGCACGTGCGCATGATGCGGCGTGGGCGCTGTACCTGCTCAGCGGCGGCAAGGTAGGCGGCGCACGCCGCAAGATCGCCGCCAGTGGCGAACTGCGCGCCTGGATTGCCGAAGAATCGGCGCTGCCACCGTGGCTGGTCGAAGACAGCTATGCCCAGGTCGGAGACCTGGCCGAGACACTGACCCTGCTGCTGGATGATCCAGCGCAGCCTTCGCTCGACCGGCCATTGGCCGAATGGATCGAACAGCACCTCCTGGCGGTGGCCAACCAGCCCGAACCGGTACGCCGCGAGGCGGTGGTCTCGGGCTGGCAGCAGCTGTGCAGCCGCGAACGCCTGGTGTTCAACAAACTGCTCACCGGCGCCCTGCGCGTGGGTGTTTCGCAGCGTCTGGTGCAGCAGGCGCTGGCCGAATGGTCCGGCCTGGACATCGCGCGCATCGCCCAGCGCATGCTCGGCGCCTGGGTGCCCTCACCCGGGCTGCTGGGCCAGCTGTTGTCGCCGGACGAGCTGCCACTGGACCGGCAACAGCCCTACCCGTTCTTCCTCGCCTCGCCACTGGAAGGCACTCCCGGCGATCGCCTCGGTCCCGTCGACGACTGGCTGCTGGAATGGAAATGGGATGGCATCCGCCTGCAACTGCTGCGCCGGCGTGGCGAAGTGGCACTGTGGTCACGCGGCGAGGAACGCCTGGACGGCCGCTTCCCCGAGATCGAACAGGCGGCGATGAGCCTCCCCGATGGCTGCGTACTGGACGGCGAGCTGCTGGCCTGGGATGAGGCCACCGGCCTGCCGCGCGCCTTCACCGCGCTGCAGACCCGCATCCAACGGCGCAAGCCCGGTACGGCGACGTTGCGCAACACACCGGTACGGGTGCTGGCCTACGACCTGCTTGAACAGGAGGGCGCGGATCTGCGCGGACTGCCGTTGCAGCAACGGCGCATGCGCCTCGCCGAAGTCATCGGCGCACTGGGCGACACGCGTATCCAGCTCTCGCCCGAAGTTCCCGCCGATGACTGGTCGCAGGCTGCAGCACTGCGGGAAGCAGCACGCGAGCGTGGTGTCGAAGGATTGATGGTGAAGCGGCGCGCATCGGCTTACCAGTCCGGACGACGACGCGGCGACTGGTGGAAATGGAAAGTCGATCCACTCACCATCGATGCCGTGCTGTTGTACGCGCAGGCTGGACACGGGCGGCGCAGCACGCTGTACACCGACTACACCTTCGGGGTATGGGACGGCGACACGCTGGTGCCGGTAGCCAAGGCCTATTCGGGTCTGGACGACAAGGAGATCCTGGCTCTCGATCGCTGGATCCGCGCCAACACGCGCGAGCGCTTCGGGCCTGTGCGCAGCGTGCGCGCCGAACAGGTATTCGAACTCGGGTTCGAAGCGGTCAACCGCAGCAGCCGGCACAAGTCCGGGATCGCCGTGCGTTTTCCGCGCATCCTGCGCTGGCGGCACGACAAACCGGCCAGTGAGGCCGACCAGCTGGCCAGCCTGCAGGCGCTGGCGCGATGACCCGCAGCCAGGCGCTGCGCCGGCTGGAAGACTGGTTCGCGACGCGAGGCTGGCGCTCACTGCCGTTCCAGCGCGCGATGTGGCGGCATTACCTGGCAGGAGAATCCGGCCTGCTGCACACACCCACCGGCAGCGGCAAGACGCTGGCGATGTTCGGCGGCCCCTTGCTGCAGGCGATGATCGATCCGCAGCCGGCTCCCCGCCGCGCCAGTGCGGTGCGTCCGCTGCAGGTGCTGTGGGTCACGCCTTTGCGCGCATTGGCCAGCGATACCGCCCACGCACTGCAGACCGTGGTCGATGGACTGGGACTGGGCTGGCGCGTCGGGCTGCGCAGTGGCGACGCCAGCAGCCGCGAACGCCGACAGGCACGCGAGGGTCGCGTCGATGTGCTGGTGACTACGCCGGAATCATTGGCGCTGCTGCTGAGCTATCCGGATACGCTGCCGCGCATGCGCCAGCTGCGCTGCGTGGTGGTGGACGAATGGCATGAACTGCTGGGCAACAAGCGCGGCGTGCTGCTGCAGTTGGACCTGGCGGTGCTGCGCGACGCCGCCCCCGCGCTGCAGCTGTGGGGGCTGTCGGCCACGCTGGGCAATCTTGCCCAGGCGCGCGACGTGCTGCTGCCCGACCGTCCGGACGCACCGATCGTGCAAGGCGTCCGCCCGCGCCCGATCACGGTACGCAGCCTGCTGCCCGAACCAGGAGAACGTTTTCCGTGGGCCGGGCATCTTGGCCTTGCACAGCTGCCGCGTGTGCTGGACGCGCTGATGCAGGCGCGCAGCAGCCTGTTATTCACCAACACCCGCGCGCAGGCCGAACTGTGGCACCAGGCGTTGGCCGCGGTCTGGCCGGAAGATCCACACACGTTGGCGCTGCACCACGGCTCGCTGGATCCGGTGCTGCGCCAGCAGGTCGAGGAAGGACTGCGCGCCGGCGCATTGCGCTGCGTGGTCGCCACGTCCAGCCTCGACCTTGGCGTGGATTTTCCAGAGGTCGAACAGGTGCTGCAGCTCGGCAGCCCTAAGGGCGTGGCACGCCTGCGCCAACGCGCAGGCCGCGCGCGCCATCGTCCCGGTGCCAGCGGCACCGTCCTGTGCATTCCCAGCCACGCGCTGGAACTGGCCGAGTACGCAGCCGTGCGCCGCGCGTTGCGTGAAGGCGTGGTCGAAGCACGGCGACCGCCGACACTGTCGCTGGATGTACTGGCCCAGCATGCGGTCAGCCGCGCGCTCGCCGGCGGCTTCGACAGCGATGCGTTGCTGGCGCAGGTACGTCGCACCCATGCCTTCGCCGCGCTTGCTGATGATCAGTGGCAGGCGGTGCTGACATTCATCGTGCAGGGCGGCCAGGCGTTGGCCCAGTACCCCGATTTCCACAAGGTCGTGCAGGACGCCGATGGCCACTACCGAATGCATGATCGCCGCCAGGCGCTGCGCCACCGGTTGTCAATCGGCACCATCAGCAGCGATGGCAGCGTTCGCGTGCAGTTCCTGCGCGGCGGAGGCCTGGGCGCGGTGGAGGAACAGTTCGCCAGCCGTCTGCGCCGCGGTGATCGTTTCCAGTTCGCGGGCCGCCTGCTTGAGCTGGTGCAGCTGCGCGACATGACCGCCTTCGTGCGGCTGGCGCGCGGAGCTGGCGACGGCGTTGTGCCGCGCTGGCAGGGTGGCCAACTGCCGTTGTCGATGGCGCTCGGGCACGAACTGGAAGCGGTCCTGTCAGGGGCCGACGCGAGTGCCGAATCACGCTGGCTGGCACCGCTGCTGGCACTGCAGGAGCAACTGTCCGCACTTCCGGGGCAGGACCGCCTGCTGGTGGAGGAGGTGCGGCGCCGCGAGGGCCAGTTCCTGTTCGTGTTTCCGTTTGCCGGCCGTCACGTTCACGAGGCACTGGCCGCACTGCTGGCACTGCGCATCACGCGCCGGCAGCGCAACAGCATCGGCTATGCGGTGAACGACCACGGCCTGGTGCTGGCACCGGCACAGGCGGTCGATCTGGACGCGCAGCAGTGGCTGGCCCTGTTCACCACCGATCAACTGCTCGATGACCTGCGTGCAGCGGTGAACCTCGGTGAGCTGGCGCGTCGGCAGTTCCGCGGCATCGCGCGCGTGGCCGGCCTGCTGGTGCCGAGCCTGCCAGGCGGCATGCCGCGTTCGCTGCGCCAGCTGCAGGCCTCGGCGGGCCTGCTGTACGACGTGCTGCGCGAGCACGATCCCGACCATCTGCTGCTGGCATTGGCCGAACACGAAGTGTTGCACGACAGCCTGGACCTTCCCGGACTGCAGCAGGTACTGGCGAGGATCGGCACGAAGTCCCTTTTGGTGCAGCGCCCTTCATCACTCACGCCTTTGGGGTTCCCGCTGTGGGCCGAGCGGCTGCGCGGGCAGTTCAGCAACGAAGACTGGCGGACCCGCGTGCAGCGCGCCGCACACCAGCTGGAACGCCGCCATGGCCGATGAACTTCCGCTACTGCTGGCCGGCGAGCCGATGATTATTGCCGGCACGCGCGCACTGTACTGGCCAGCGCGGCAGGCGCTGCTGATCGCCGACCTGCACCTGGGCAAGGCTGATGTGTTCCGCCGCGCGGGAATCGCGCTGCCGAGCGGCGGCACTTCGGAAGACCTGCAACGACTGCAGGTGTTGCTGGACGAGCATGCCTGTCGCGAACTGTGGATTCTCGGCGACATCCTGCATGGGCCAGCGCATCGCGCAGCGTGGTACCAGCAGTGGCTGGGCTGGCGCGAACGGAATGCCGGGCTGGAGGTGCATGTGCTGCGCGGCAATCACGACCGTCAGCTGCCGCATGCCCAACTGCAGGTGCAGATCCACGAGGAAGCGCGACTGCCGCCATTCCTGCTCCGCCATGAACCAACACCGGATGCGGCGTTGCACGTGATCGCGGGGCATCTGCATCCGCAGGTTGCATTGCCTTCGCTGCGCCGGCGCTTTCCCGCCTTCTGGCTGCGCGAGCGGATCACGGTCCTGCCCGCGTTCTCCGCGTTCACCGCTGGCATCGTTCCTGCACCGGCACGCGGCGAGCGCATGCTGGCCTGCGTGGAAGGCAGCCTGGTGCAACTGCCAGCGCCATGACTCAGGCCGGGCGGATGTCCAGCTCCGGCATCACGCGGAAATCCGGCGTGTCATCGTCACGCCGCCGCGGCAGTGCCCGGATCGCCGCAAGCATCTCCTGCGCACAGGCGCGGATACGCGCGTGATGCTCCTGCGATGCGTGGCTGATCAGGCTGCCGACATGGAACTCGAACACGTCCTCCAGTACGTCGGGCTGGTCCTCGTGCAGCATCTGCAGCAGACCGCGCAGCTTGCAGATTTCCGATTCCAGCTCTTCGACCGCGAACAACATGGCGTCCTCCTCTTCAACATCGGGCGGCACATCCGGGCCGCAACAGGCTGCAACGGCAGGACCGCCCGGGCCACGCGCGATGTTGATCACGGAAAGGAAAACGGGCGACGCGACGTTTGCGTGCTCCCTTCTTGTCGCATATCCGCAGTGAGGCAACCGTTAATTCACGTGACGACGCGGCTTCACGCGAGTGCTTTTGCCGTGCTGATGCGGTGTGGCTCGGCAACATCGGCCAGTGCATCGATGAAGGCGGGATCGAGTGCCAGCGAACCGAACCAGCCGTGCTGGGTGCCGCTGAGCACACGCAGCATGTGCCCACGGCCACCGGGCAGGCGCCCCATCGGTCCCAGCAGCACGTCGCGTGCCTTCGCCCACACATCACGATCGGATTGGAACAGCGGCGTCAGCCAGCGGCTCCAGCGCTGGTATACGGCCACGTGCGCTCGCCGCTGCGCCTGGTAGGCCTGCAGCGCGATCGCACCGCCGCCGTGCGCGCGCAGCGCATCACGCAGCGCCAACGCATCCAGCAGCGCCATGTTCACGCCCTGCCCCAGTTGCGGGCTCATCGCATGCGCGGCGTCACCGGCCAGCACCATCCGGCCGTGATGCCAGCGCGTCATCACCGCATCGCGATAGACCGCGCGCGCCAGCTGTCCGGCGCCCTGCAGATGCGCGAAGCGCGCACTGGCCTGCGGCCACAGCGTGTGCAGTTCATCCAGCCAGGGGGCCATGCCATCGGCCTGCCAGCGTTCGAAGTCGGCGCGTGGCAGGCTCCAGAAAAAGCTCAGCCGCGGCGTGTCGTCGCCCGGGCGGGTACCCACCGGCAGCAGCCCGATCATCTTGCGCGCAGCCACATAGCGCTGGCGCAGCTCCTGTAGATGCGGCCAATCTTCGGCCGGCAACAGGCACCACAGCGCGCCCCACGGATACACACGATCCAGCCCGGCGCCCTCCTCGATGGTGCCGCGCAGCGAAGACGCTGCGCCATCGGCAGCGATGACCAGATCGAACGGGCCGTGCTGACGCCCTTCGCTGTCGCGCAGGCGGCCGTGCTCGGCATCCACCTCGACGATGGTCGTTCCGGCATGCAACTGGCCCGCGCCGGCGCGGGCTTCATCCAGCAGCGAGAACAATGCCCCGCGCTGCATCCCCAGGCCATGCAGGCGCGCGTCCAGGCCGTCGTAGCGCATGTCCATCACCGCACGCTCGCAGGGCGTATCGCCATACAGGCGATGTACCGGTGCGGCATGCGCACGCACGGCCTCGAGCAGGCCCATCTGCCACAGCACCTGCAGGCCGCTGGGCTGCAGCAGGAAGCCGGCCCCGACCGGCCCGGGCGTGGGCACACGCTCGAAGATCTCCACCTCGTGGCCGTCACGGGTGAGCAGGATGGCCAATGCCTGGCCAGCGGTGCCGTAACCAATCACGGCGATGCGCAGTCGTTCCGTCATGCCCGCATTGTGCCCGAGCCGGGCCGATGGCGAACGGGTCGCAGGCGGCAATGCAAAAAAAACCCCGCCGAAGCGGGGTTTTCAACGCACTGTCGAGTGGATCACTCGGCCGGCGTGATGTTCGAAGCCTGGGCACCCTTCGGGCCCTGGGTCACGTCATAGGTGACACGCTGGCCTTCCTGCAGGCTGCGGAAGCCCTTGGAGTTGATGGCGGAGAAGTGCGCGAACACGTCGGCGCTGCCATCCTCCGGCGAGATGAAGCCAAATCCCTTGGCGTCGTTGAACCACTTGACGGTACCGTTCGGCATGGTGATGCGAGACCTTATGCAATGAATGGGTGGTGTACGCTGAACCCGCGCACAAGCTGAGTATGCAAAGCTTGCTCAGCGAAGACAATCACCCCCGTGCCAATTCGCCCACCAGTTCCGGAAGTCCGTTGCTGGCCGCCTGCACGTTGGCCAGCACTTCGGCCATCGTGATCTCCTCGCCGTCCCCACAGCCGGCAGCCCAGTTGGCGATGATCGCCAGGCAGGCGTAATCAAGCCCCAGCTCCCGTGCCAGCGCGGCTTCCGGCATACCGGTCATGCCCACCAGGTCGCAGCCATCGCGGCGCATGCGGGCGATTTCGGCGATGGTTTCCAGGCGCGGGCCCTGCGTCGCGCCGTAGCAGCCACCGTCATGGACCGTGACACCGGTCACTTTGGCCGCCGCCAGGATCTTGCTGCGCAGCATCGGCGTGTACGGATGGCCGAAATCGACGTGGAGCACGTCGCTGCCCTCTTCTTCACAGAGGGTGCTGATGCGGCCCCAGGTGTAGTCGATGATCTGGTCCGGGCAAGCCAGCACGCGCGGACCGAAGTCGTCGCCGATGCCACCCACCGTGTTCAACGCAAGCACCCGCTGCGCACCGATCTGCTGCAATGCGGCCAGGTTGGCGCGATAGTTGATCTTGTGCGGCGGCAGCGAATGGCCCTCGCCATGCCGTGCCAGGAACGCTACGCGATGGCCGAGCAGCGTGCCCACGCGTACCGGGCCGGAGGGACGACCGAAACGCGTGTCGACCTCATGGGTCTGCACGTCGTCGAGCTTGGCCAGGTTGTAGACACCGGTACCGCCGATCACGGCAAGGGCGATCTGTTGCATTCGAAGCACTCCATGAAAAGACGAACGCCGGCACCCGAGGATGCCGGCGGTGGAAGAAGACACGCCGCGGGCGGCTGCGCCGTTATTCCTTCATCGCGTAGATGGCCGGCACGCAGCGCAGGGTTTCGTTGACGTCCATGCCGAAGCCGAACACGTAGCGGTCCGGCAGTTCGATACCGGCGTAGTCGGCAACCACGTCCGGCAGCGCGCGGTCATGCTGCTTCACGGTCATCGCGGCGATGCGCACGTCGGTCGCGCCCTGCTCCAGGCACCAGGTACGCACGCCCTGCAGGGTGTAGCCTTCGTCGAGGATGTCGTCGACCAGCAACACGCGGCGGCCGAACAGCGAGGTGGCCGGCTTGTGCTTCCAGACCAGGTCGCCGCCAGTGGTTTCACCGCGGTAGCGGGTCGCGTGCAGGTAATCAAACTGCACGTCCTGGCCGCGCGCGCCCAGTTCCAGCGCCAGCTGGCCGGCAAACGGCAGCGCGCCGTGCATGATGGACAGGAACAGCGGCACCTCGCCCATGTAATCGCGCGCGATGGCGTCGGCGATACCAGCGATGGCCTTGTCGATGGTGGGGCGGTCGACCAGCAGGTCAGCCTGGGCCAGGGCCTGGGAAATGGTGAGGTTGGGCATCAGACGGTTCTTCCAAGGGTTTCAAGCAAATGGGATTGGGTGTCACCATGGCGGGCATCGGCCAACAGGCCGTCCCAACCAAGCGCGCCGCGACCGAGCAGGCCCAGCAGCGCAGCAGTATTCAGGGAGCGTCCCTGCACCGCATGCAGGGCTTCATCGACCAGTTCCGGATGGCAGACCAGCACCACGTCGCAGCCGGCATCCAGGTGCGCATGCACGCGTGCCGGCACACCACCGGCACTGTGCGAAGCGGCCATGCCGATGTCGTCGGAGAACACTACGCCGCGGAAGCCGAGCTCGCCACGCAGGATGTCCTGGATCCAACGCGGCGAGTAGCCAGCGGGTTCCGGTGCCACCTGCGGATAGATCACGTGCGCCATCATCACCGCGTCAGCGCCTGCGGCGATGCCGGCCTTGAACGGCACCAGGTCCTGCGCGCGCAGCTCGTCCAGCGCGCGCGGATCGATCGCGGTATCGACGTGGGTATCTTCCAGCACGGTGCCGTGGCCGGGGAAATGCTTGAGCGTGGCGGCCATGCCGACCGCGTGCATGCCACGCACGTACGCTGCGGTGAACGCCGCCACCACGTGCGGGTCTTCACTGAAGGCACGGTTGCCGATGGCGCGGTTGCCACGACCAAGGTCGACCACCGGCGCAAAGCTGAGGTCCAGGCCGCTGGCACGCACTTCGCTGGCCATCAGCCAGGCATGCTGTTCGGCCAGGGCCAGCGCCTGCTGCGGATCGGTGGCGTACAGCGCACCGATGTCCTGCAGCGGCGGCAGCTCGCTGTAGCCTTCGCGGAAACGCTGCACACGGCCGCCTTCCTGGTCCACGCAGATCAGCTGCGGGCGCGGGGCGGCGGCACGGATCGCCGCGCTCAGATCGGTCACCT
Organism: Stenotrophomonas sp. CCNWLW162; assembly: GCF_037203745.1. Lineage (NCBI taxonomy): Bacteria > Pseudomonadati > Pseudomonadota > Gammaproteobacteria > Lysobacterales > Lysobacteraceae > Stenotrophomonas > Stenotrophomonas sp. CCNWLW162. The sequence goes on from NZ_JBBCBL010000006.1 coordinate 195,913, forward strand.
GCTGGCGCGAGGCGAAGTTGCGCTTGAACAGCACCACCCCGGCCACGGCATCGTGCTGCAGCCAGTCACGCTCCTGGGCAGTCAGTTCGGTGCCGGCAACGCCGATCAGCAGCATGGTCGATCTCCACAACGCGCGCCCGCATGGCGCAGTGCCGCATTGTCGCAGAACCGGCCGACAGGCGCAGTGGTCAGAAAAGGGGACGGAGGGGATTAAGTCGCAATCGGCCCCTACGGGCTGGATACGTCTTAATTCCCTCCGTCCCCTTTTGGGGTGCGCTCAGACCTTGCAGCCGTCCGGGCCGCAGGCCTCGTCTCCGTCAGCCGAAGCTGCCGGAGCGCCCTGTTCGGCAGCGATCTGGCGCAGCGCGTTGGCGAAGGCCTCCGGCGGCTGTGCCCCGGAAATGGCCCACTTTCCATCGATGACGAAGGTCGGCACCGAGGAAATGCCCAGCGCATGGGCCTGCGCCAGCTTGGCTTCGACCTCGGCCAGGCCGCGGTCGGAGGCCAGCATCTGCGCGATTTCACCAGCGTCGAGGCCGCCAGCCACGCCGGCCTTGATCAGCACCGAGGGGTCCGCCAGGTTCTGGCCATGCTCGAAGTGGGCGCGGAACAGCGCTTCGCCGACCGCATCCTGCACGCCGTGCTGGCCGGCCAGCCACAGCACCCGGTGCGCCGGCAGCGTGGTCACCCGCACCTGGCCCTGGCCGAAATCCATCGGCAGGCCTTCTGCACGCGCAGTGGTCTGGGTCTGGCCGAGGATCTGCTCGGTGCGCTCGACACCACCGAACTTGCGCACGTAGGCCTCGCGCAGCGGGACCGGGGTAGCGTCCGCGTCCGGGTCCAGCTGGAACGGCTGCCAATGGATGTCGAGTTCAGGCGCGTCCGCGCCCAGCAACTGCACGCCCTGCTGGAAACGATGCTTGCCAATCCAGCACCACGGGCAGACCACGTCGGAGTAGATGTCGATTCTCATCCTTTCCACATGGGGGCCGACACCCTCGATAAAAGGGGACGGAGGGGATTAAGTCGCTTTCCGCACAGATGGGGTAAAGGCGGCTTAATCCCCTCCGTCCCCTTTTCAGGGTTCACCACTGTGAATAGGGGTGGTTGGCGAGCGCGACGTTGTAGTAGCGGGCGTCGTCGGTGACTTCGTTACCAACCCAGTCCGGCAGGTCGATAGCCTGGTCAGCGCTGTCCAGCTCAACCTCAGCCACCACCAGGCCGGCGTTGTCGCCGAGGAACTCGTCCACTTCCCAGGTCAGGCCGGCGTATTCGACCAGATGGCGGCGCTTGTCGATCAGGCCACCCACGCACAGCGCCAGCAGTGCGCGGGCATCGTCCACCGGGATCGGATAGTCGAACTCCTGGCGGGTGTGGCCGATGGTGCGCGACTTCAGGTTCAGCGCGGCATGGTCGCCTTCGATGCGCACGCGCACCGAGGCGTTCTGTGTGCCGCGATCGAGCGCGCCCAGGTCGTTGATGTACCCCTGCGCCATCGGGATGACCCGGTGCGCGGCGGCGCGCCAGCCCTCGCTGCTGACGAGGAATTTGCGTTCGATTTCGATGCCCATCGCGCCATTATGCGCGATGGGCATGGCAGCCGTTCAGCGCTTCTCGAACACCGCGATGCTTTCCACGTGCGCGGTATGCGGGAACATGTCCATGGCGCCGGCGCTGACCAGGGTGAAGCCCTGCTCATTGACCAGGTAGCCGGCATCGCGTGCCAGCGAGCCCGGGTGGCAGCTGACATAGACGATGCGCTTGAACTGCTTCAACGGCAGCTGCTGCAGCACTTCGATCGCGCCCGAACGCGGCGGATCCAGCAGCAGCTTGTCGAAGCCCTGGCGCATCCACGGCGTGCTGCGCTGGTCCTGGGTCAGATCAGCGCTGAAGAACTGGGCATTGGGCAGGCCGTTGCGTTCGGCATTCTCACGGGCGCGGGCGACAAGGCCGGCATCGCCTTCGACACCCACCACTTCGCGCACGCGGCGGGCCAGCGGCAGGGTGAAATTGCCCAGGCCGCAGAACAGGTCCAGCACGCGCTCATCCTCGCCGGGCTCCAGCAGGTCGAGGGCATGGGCGATCATCTTCTCGTTGAGCTTGGCGTTGACCTGGATGAAGTCCAGCGGACGGAACGCCAGCTCCACGTCCCACGGCGCCAGCCGGAACGACAGCGGCACGCCCTGCCCGTCCAGCGGCTGCACGGTATCCACGCCACCGGACTGCAGGTAGATCACGAAGCCATGCTGCTGGCCAAAGGCGGCCCAGGCAGCACGGTCGGCATCGCTCAAGGGCTGCAGGTGGCGCACGGTCAGCACCACGGCCTGGTCACCGGCGATGAATTCGATCTGCGGGATGTCGCGCTTGCCATCGAGCGACTCGATGAAGGTCGACAATGCCTCGACCTTGGTACCGATTTCCGGGATCACGGTCAGGCACTGGCTGAGATCGGCAACGAAGCGCGGATCCTGTTCACGGAAGCCGACCAGGGTCTTGTCCTTCTTCTCGACCCGGCGCACCGAGAAGCGGCCCTTGCGGCGGTAGCCCCAGCTCTCGCCGACCAGCGGCGCCAGCACGGTGCCCGGCTTCACATGGCCGATCCGCTCCAGGTTGTCCATCAGCACGCGCTGCTTGGCGACGATCTGCTGGTCTTCGTCCAGGTGCTGCAGCACGCAGCCAGCGCAGGTGCCGAAGTGCGGACACTTCGGGGTGACGCGCTGCGGCGAGGCCTTCAGCACTTCCACCGTACGCGCTTCGTCGAAATGGCGGCTGCGGGCGGTCTGTTCAGCCATGACCACCTCACCCGGCAGGGCGCCGCTGACGAAGGTGACCTTGCCACCCTCGCCTTCACGGCGGGCGACGCCGCGACCATCATGGCTGAGGTCGAGGATTTCGGTCTGGAACGGGGTACGGTCGATGCGGGAACGGGATCGGGCCACGTGGCGACAGGCTGCGGGCAAAAATGGGCGCGTATTGTCGCAGATCCTGACCGGCAGGGTCCGGACCCGCTTGCGCCCGCCGCCGCCGTGCTTGATGATTACAGCAGCTGACATGGAGGCAGCCCTGATGCAGATGACCCCGCGGGCCAGCCGGCCCCGCTTCCTGCTTGTCGAGGACGACATCATCAGCCGCGGTTTTTTCAAAGCGGCGTTGGAAACGTTACCGGCGGACGTGGACACCGCAGACTCGTTGGCCAGTGCCCTGGCCAGCGCCGAGCCCGGCGCGCATGATCTGTGGCTGATCGACGTCAACCTGCCTGACGGCAACGGTGCGCAGCTGTTGCGCGAACTGCGCCGTTCACACCCCGATACGCCGGCGTTGGCGCATACCGCCGACGGTGATACCTCCATTCATGCCCGCCTGCGCGAGGCCGGGTTCAGCGACACCCTGGTCAAGCCACTGGGCCGCGACCAGTTGCTGAAGGCCGTGCGCCGCGCCCTGGTCAACAGCCCCGCCGGGATCGTCATGGCACAGGTGCCGGCGGCGGTCGAGCTGCAGGTCCAGGACTGGGATGAGACGGCGGCGCTGGCCGCGCTCAATGGCCAGCGCAACCATTTGATCGCCCTGCGCGAGTTGTTCCTGGCCGAATTGCCGGGCGTGCGCGATGCGGTCGAGCAGGCGGTGGACCAGCACGACGAGCGCCAGCTGCGCAGCCAATTGCACCGGTTGCAGGCAAGCTGCGGCTTCGTGGGCGCGGCACGCCTGGCCCGTGCGGTGCGCCAGTTGCATCATGCGCCGGAGTCCGGGCAGGCCCAGGCGGGGTTCCGCGACGCGGTAGCTGCCCTGCTGCATTGAGGGTCGCTCGGCAGGGCTGCAAGCCCTGCCAAACACCCCTCAACGCCTGGGAGCGAGCTGCTCGAGCATTTCCCAGGACTTCAGTCCCCGCGGCCCGAGGTGATGGGCCAGCACCCGCCGCATCGGCAGGCGCAGGCTCGCCAGGTCGGCGGCATCAGGCTCTTCATCGGCGGCCAGCGCCAGCAGCGCCGAGCCGGTCGCGGCTGCGCGGCGTTCGCCACCGCGCTCGCTCAGCAGGCGCTGCGCGCCTTCCTGTGGGTCCAGTTCATAGCGCGCGGCCGGGTCGATCGGCTGACCGTCGCTGGCACTGTCCAGCTCAAAACCCAGGCCCAGCGCGGTCAGCAGCTCGCGTTCGAACCGGCGCAGAGTCCAGGCCAGGCCCGCCCCCACTCCCAGTCGCGCACGCGCTTCGCCGTAGGCCAGGTACAGTTCCGGCAGCGGGTCCTGGCGCGGGGCCAGGCGCAGGGTCAGCTCACTCAGGTAGAAGCCGGCCAGCATCGCCTGGCCAACCAGACGCGGTGCCGCGTCCAGCGCCTCGGCGCCACGCAGCTGGGCCAACTCACCGCGCTGCAATGCGCTGAAGCGGATCCACTGCAGTGGTTGCAGGGCGGCGCGCAGCACCTGGCCCTTGGCAGTGGACACACCGCGCGCGAGCAGGCCGATGCGGCCATGCTGCGCGCTCAATACCTCGACCAGCAGGCTGGTCTCACGGTAGGCCCGTGCATGCAGCACGAAGCCGGTGTCGTCCTCGATCAGCATCGAAGCGACCGTTCCGGGTTACTCGTAACCGAAGGCCTTCAGTGCGGCCTCGTCGTCGGACCAGCCTTCACGCACGCGTACCCAGGTTTCCAGGAACACCTTGGCCCCGAACAGACGCTCCATCTGCAGGCGGGACTTGGCCCCGATCTCCTTCAGGCGGGTACCACCCTTGCCAATCACGATGGCCTTCTGGCCCTCGCGCTCGACCCAGATCACCGCACCGATGCGCAGCAGGTTGCCATCTTCGGTGAAGCGTTCGATTTCCACGGTGGTGGCATACGGCAGCTCTTCGCCCAACTGGCGCATCAACTGTTCACGCACCAGCTCACCGGCCAGGAAGCGCTGGCTGCGGTCGGTGATCTCGTCTTCGCCGAACATCGGCGGCGCTTCCGGCAGCAGTGCCAGCACGTCGCGCACCAGGGCTTCCAGGCCGTTGCGCTTCTGCGCCGAGATCGGATGCACGGACGAGAAATCGCGGCCGGCCGTGACTTCCTGCAGGAACGGCAGCAGCGCGCCCTTGTCCTTCAGCCGGTCGATCTTGTTGACCACCAGCACCACCGGGATGCCTGCGTCGCGCAGCACATTGAAGGCCAGGCTGTCTTCTTCGTCCCAACGACCCGCTTCGATCACCAGCAGGCCGGCGTCGACGCCTTCCAGCGAGCCGCGCGCGGCGCGGTTCATCACCCGGTTCATCGCCCGCTTCTGCACCTTGTGCAGGCCGGGGGTGTCGACCAGCACCAGCTGGCCTTCCGGATAGGTGGCGATGCCCAGCAGGCGATGGCGCGTGGTCTGCGGACGGTTGGAGACGATGCTGACCTTGGCGCCGACCAGGGCATTGGTCAGGGTCGACTTGCCCACGTTCGGGCGGCCGATGACGGCCACGCTGCCGCAATGATGGGGAGTTTGTTCGCTCACTTGGAATCCAGTTGTTCTAGGACGGCCGCAGCCGCCTGTTGTTCGGCAAGCCGCCGCGAGGCGCCTTCGCCCTCGGTGCTGGCGGCCGGGTCGGCTACGATGCAGCGTACCCGGAAGTGTTTGGCATGGTCGTCACCGGATTCTGACACCAGTTCATACTGCGGCAACGCCTTCTGTCGGGCCTGCAGCCATTCCTGCAGGCGGGTCTTGGGGTCCTTCTCGGGCCGGCCGGAGGCCGGCAATGCCTCGATCGAAGCGCTGAACCAGGGCAGAACCACTGCCCGGCAGGCCTCGAAGCCAGCATCCAGGTAGATCGCGGCCACCACGGCTTCCACCGCGTCGGCCAGGATCGAGTCGCGACGATGACCGCCGGACTTCATTTCGCCCGGCCCCAGGGTCAGCCGTTCGCCCAGTTCCAGAGTGCGCCCGATCACCGCCAGCGCGCCTTCACGCACCAGCTCGGCACGGGCACGGGTCATCGCGCCTTCGTCAGCCTTGGGCCAGCGCTGGTACAACGCCTCGGCCGCCATCATGTTGACGATGCTGTCGCCGAGGAACTCCAGGCGCTCGTTGTGCGGCGCACCGGCACTGCGATGCGTCAGGGCCTGCTTGAGCAGGGCCGGATCGCTGAAGGCATGACCGATCAGGTCGCCACGTTGGATGAATTTACTGGGCACCGCTTCGTGTCAGGTCCTGGGAAGAATCGAATTTGCCAACCACATCGAGGTTGCCGACCAGCGGCCGGCGCACTTCGTAGTTGACCTTGAGGGTCCAGCCATTGTCGCGACGATCAAACTTGACGTTGGCCGGCTTCACGTTGTCCGAGTAGTTGATGTACAGGCGCTTGAAGAACAGGTCCTGGATCCGCGACGGCTCCATGCTGCCCACGCCCGGCTCGTTGGCCAGGCTCTTCATCGCCGAGCGCACCGCGTAGTACTCCTGGTACATCGGGAACAGTTTCATGCCGATGTAGAGGAAGAAACCGACCACGATCAGGACCGCCAGGAACGAGGTCAGGGTCATGCCACGCTGCGTGTTCATCGTCTTCATTGCGTTCTCCCCAGATACGCGTTGGATGTGAAAATACTCAGTTGATGCCCGATCAGTTGATGCTCGAACCGATCCGCGACGGCTCGAAGCCATCCTTGCAGAACCAGCCCTGGCAGTTGAGCCAGATCAGGAATGCCTTGCCGCGCAGGTTCTCTTCCGGCAGCAGGCCCCAGAAACGACCATCGTCGCTGTTGTCGCGGTTGTCGCCCATCACCAGGTACTTGCCGGCAGGCACGGTCCACTGGCCCTGGCCGCGCGGATAGTCGGTCTCCAGCACGGTATGGGTACGGCCCGGGAGGTGCTCGACCAGCAGGTTGGCACCTTCGCCCTGGCCCTTGTGGCCGGCGTAGATACCCTTGTTGTCGTACTTCAGCGGCTCGCCGTTGAGGATCACGCCGTCGCCTTCGAAGACCACGGTGTCGCCCGGCACGCCGATCACGCGCTTGATGAAGTTCTCGCCCTTGGCCGGATCCTGGTCGCTGTGGCCCGGGAAGTGGAACACCACCACGTCACCGCGCGACGGTTCACCGACCGGCACGAACTTGGTGTTGCTGATCGGCAGGCGCAGGCCATAGGAGAACTTGTTGACCAGGATGAAGTCGCCGATCAGCAGGTTCGGCATCATCGAGCTGGACGGAATCTTGTACGGCTCGGCGATGAAGCTGCGCACGATCAGCACGATCGCCAGCACCGGGAAGAACGCGCGCGAGTAGTCCACCAGCACCGGCTCGGAATCGAGCAGGCCCGCGCGCTGGGCGCGGCGCTTGGCGAGATACAGCTTGTCCGCGAGCAGGATCAGGCCCGAGGACAGGGTCAGCACGACCAGGAGGATCTCAAACAGTTTCATTCAGGGTCCTTTGCAACGTCACCAGACGACCGGCCCCGCAGGGCCGGTGCGGGCTTACTTGTTGTCCATCTGCAGCACGGCCAGGAACGCTTCCTGCGGGATCTCCACACGGCCGACCTGCTTCATGCGCTTCTTGCCTTCCTTCTGCTTTTCCAGAAGCTTCTTCTTGCGCGAAACGTCGCCACCATAGCACTTGGCCAGCACGTTCTTGCGCATGGCCTTGACCGTGGTACGGGCGATGATCTGCGAGCCGACGGCAGCCTGGATGGCCACGTCGAACTGCTGGCGCGGGATCAGGTCCTTCATCTTCTCGCACAGCTCGCGGCCGCGGCGGTCGGCGTGACTGCGGTGCACGATCAGCGACAGCGCATCGACCTTGTCACCGTTGATCAGCACGTCCACGCGCACGAACGGGCCGGCATCGAAGCGCACGAAGTGATAGTCCAGCGACGCATAGCCGCGGCTGACCGACTTCAGCTTGTCGAAGAAGTCCAGCACCACTTCGGCCATCGGCAGCTCATAGCTGATCTGCACCTGGCTGCCCAGGTAGTTGATGCCGATCTGGCTGCCACGCTTTTCTTCGCACAGCTTGATGATGTTGCCGATGTACTCCTCGGGGGTGAGCACGTTGGCGCGGATGATCGGCTCGCGGATCTCCTCGACATGGTTCACCGGCGGCAGCTTGGCCGGGTTGTCCATGTTGATGATGGTGCCGTCGGTCTTCAGTACCTCGTACACCACCGTCGGCGCGGTGCTGATCAGGTCCAGGTTGTACTCGCGCTCCAGGCGCTCCTGCACGATCTCCATGTGCAGCATGCCGAGGAAGCCGCAACGGAAACCGAAGCCCATTGCTTCGGAGCTTTCCGGCTCGAAGCGCAGCGCAGCATCGTTCAGGCGCAGCTTGTCCAGCGCTTCGCGCAGGTCCGGGTAGTCTTCGGCATCGACCGGGAACAGGCCGGCGAACACGCGCGGCTGCATTTCCTGGAAACCAGGCAGCGGCTTCGGCGCCGGGTCGGCGGCCAGCGTCAGGGTGTCACCGACCGGCGCACCATGCACGTCCTTGATGCTGGCAGTGACCCAACCCACTTCACCGGCGCGCAGCGCCGGCAGCACCTTGCGCTTCGGGGTGAACACACCGACGTTGTCGACCTGGTGGTTGCGGCCGGTGGACATCACCTGCAGCTTGTCACCGGCCTTGATCTCACCCTGCATCACGCGCACCAGCGAGACCACGCCCAGGTAATTGTCGAACCAGGAGTCGATGATCAGCGCCTGCAGCTTGTCAGTGTCACGCGGCTTCGGCGGCGGGATGCGGTGCACGATGGCTTCCAGCACGTCCTGCACGTTCAGGCCGGTCTTGGCGCTGACCGGCACGGCGTCGGCGGCATCGATGCCGATCACGGCCTCGATCTCGGCCTTGGCGCGCTCGATGTCGGCGGTGGGCAGGTCGATCTTGTTGATCACCGGCACCACTTCCAGGCCCTGCTCGACGGCGGTGTAGCAGTTGGCCACCGATTGCGCTTCCACGCCCTGGGCGGCGTCGACCACCAGCAGCGCGCCTTCGCAGGCGGCCAGCGAGCGGCTGACTTCATAGGAGAAGTCGACGTGGCCCGGGGTGTCGATGAAATTCAGGTGGTAGGTCTGCCCATCCTTGGCCAGGTATGGCAGCGACACCGACTGTGCCTTGATGGTGATGCCACGCTCGCGCTCGATCGGGTTGGAGTCGAGCACCTGCGCTTCCATCTCGCGGGCCTGGAGGCCGCCGCAGAGCTGGATGATGCGGTCGGCCAGCGTGGACTTGCCGTGGTCGACGTGGGCGATGATGGAGAAGTTGCGGATGTTCCGCATCGAATCAGAAGACATAGGTGGCGGCGGCGCGCGGCGTCGTCAGGGTAACGGTCGATTATCGCACGCCCGGGGCCCGGCCGCGAAAACGGCCTCATCGGGCCGGGTCCGGAATGCCCGAAGCCCCGCCAGGGCGGGGCTTCGGGGGAGTCGCAATGGCCGCCAGGGCGGCCCCGGCAGGCCTTACTGGCCGGCCTTGACCGCCACGAAGGCACTGTTGCCGTTGCCGGTACGTACCAGCAGCATCACCACATCGTCCTTCTTGTAGCTGGACAGCGCGCGGTTCAGGGCATCCACGCTGCCGACCGTGGTGCGGCCGACCTGCAGGATCACCATGCCCGGCGCCAGGCCCGCATCACGTGCCGCCTGGCCCTTGACCCCGGTGATGCGCACACCTTCGTTGCCGTCCAGGCCGAACTGCTTGCGCTGCGGCGCGGTCAGATCACTGACATCCAGGCCAAGCAGTGCATTGGCACCCGCCTGCGGGGCCGCATCGGGCTTCGGTCCTGCGGCCGTGCGGGCATTGCCCTGGCCGTCTTCGCTCAGCGCGGTCAGCGTGGCGCTCAGGTCACGCGGCTTGCCGTCGCGGATCACGCCCAGCGTGACCCGGCTGCCCGGCGCCATCGCACCGATCAGCGGCGGCAGGTCCGACCAGCTGTTGACCGGGCTGCCATTGACCGAGCGCACCACGTCGCCGATCTGCACGCCGGCCTTTTCCGCGGCACTGCCGGCCACGATCTGGTTGACCAGCGCGCCGCGGCTGTCCGGCAGGCCCAGGCCCTGCGCCTTCAGCGCATCGATCGGCTCAACCACCGCGCCCAGCTGGCCACGGGTGACCTTGCCACTCTTCTTGATCTGCTCGACCGCGCTCATCGCCAGGTCGATCGGAATTGCGAAGCTGATGCCCATGTAGCCGCCCGAGGCGGAGAATATCTGCGAGTTGATACCGACCACTTCGCCACGGGTGTTCAGCAGCGGGCCGCCGGAGTTGCCCTGGTTGATCGCCACGTCGGTCTGGATGAACGGCACGTAGCGCTGATCGGCGCCACCGGTGCTGCGGCCAAGCGCGCTGACGATGCCGGCAGTGACCGAGTGGTCGAGGCCGAACGGCGAGCCGATCGCGACAACCCACTGGCCCGGCTTCAGGGTATTGGAATCGCCCACGCGCACGGTGGGCAGGTTCTTGCCGTCGATCTTCAGCAGGGCCACGTCGTACTGCTGGTCGCTGCCCACCACCTTGGCGTTGAATTCGCGGCTGTCACCCAGCTTGACCTTCACCTCGCTGGCGTCAGCCACCACGTGGTAGTTGGTCAGCACGTAGCCGTCGGGCGAAATGATGAAGCCCGAGCCCATGCCGCGGCCCTTGATGCTGGGGCCACCGTCCTGCCCGCCCGGCCCCTGCCCCGGCATTGGGAAGTCAGGCCCGAAGAAGCGACGGAAGAATTCCGGCATGTCATCGTCGCCGCCCATCGGGCCACGCGAGGCCTGGCGGTTGTTGCGCACGATGGTGGTGTCGACGTTGACCACGCCCGGCCCGACCTGTTCGACCAGGTGGGTGAAATCGGGCAGGCCGCTGACCAGCGGCTGCGCCGGCGCGCGCGGGGCTGCCGCAGCGGCGGCCTGCGGCTGGGCGGCAGGCGGCGCTGGCTGGGCACAGGCCACCAGCGGCAGGGTCAGGGCGAACAGGCCAATGGCCTGCGTGCGGAGTCGGGGAGTCATCGGACGGCAACCTCCGGGTCGGATGGAAAGAGGAATACGGGCCCCGCCGACGGCGGGGCGTGAAAGCGCCCGGCTCAGTCGCGCGGGCGCGGCGGCACCGGCAGGTCATCCTGCAGGCGCGGCTCGAACGGGTAGAACGCGGCACCACCGGCGTGGGCCGGGAAGCTGGCATTGAGCGCGCCACCGGCGGCGGGCGCCAGGCTGGAGCGCGGCCACGGCCGTGCCTGCAGGCCACCAACCTCGCCGAACGGCAGGTTGCGGCTGGCGTTGGCCGGCACGCTCGGGGTCAACGGCGCCTGCGCGGCAGCCACCGCACGCTGCGGTACATCGTCACGCTGCGCGGCACGCGCGGCCTGCTGGCTGCGGGTCGCACTGGCACGGCGGGTGTCCTGGCGGCGGCCGGCAGCGGCCATCGCCACGGCCGGGGCAGCAGCCACGGCCATCGCTGCGGTATCCACCGAGGCTTCGGTGACCGGAGCCGGGTTGCTCGGTGCCGGCGCCAGCTCGGCCTGGCTGGCGATCACCTGCGGCGCCAGCGGCTCGCCCGGCGTGGCTTCCTGCAGCTTCTCGCCGCCCATGAACAGGGCCACGGCCGCCACCGAGGCGGCCAGTGCGGCACCACCGCCCCAGGCCCGCCAGCCGGTACGCCGCACTTGGCGGCGCGGCTCGGCCTGTGGCGCGGGTTCGGCAGCGATGGCGGCGGCCACAGCGGCTCCGAAGCCGGCAGGCGCCAGCAGCGAGGCCTGGCCGCGCATCACGTCGCCGAGCAGCTGCCAACGTTCCTGGCAGCCCGCCAGTTCGGGGTCATGTTCCATGCGGCGCAGCAGGAAGCGCGCTTCATCGGCGCCCAGCTCGCCATCGACCAGGGCCGACAGCTGCTCGCGGTGGCGCTGGTCCAGGCGCTGCCCGGCAGGCGATTGATGGTTCTGCGATTCGTTGAACGGATTACTGGTCATACGCGGCTCTTCTCACGGGTGGCGCTGCCGATGTCCAACAGCGGCCGGAGTTCGGTGTCGATCGCCTCGCGCGCCCGGAAGATCCGTGAACGCACGGTGCCGATCGGGCACCCCATTTTCTGCGCGATTTCGTCGTAACTCAGTCCTTCCACCTCGCGCAGGGTGATCGCCAGCCGGAGTTCTTCCGGCAGCGCGTTGACGGCCTTCATCACCGTCTGTTCCAGCTCCTGGCGCATCAACTCGCGTTCGGGCGTGTCGGTGTCGCGCAGGCGCGTCCCGCTGTCGAACTGCTCGGCGTCGCCGATGTCGATGTCATCGGTCGGCGGGCGGCGATTGTGTGAAGCCAGGTAGTTTTTGGCGGTATTCACGGCGATTCGATGCAACCAGGTTGAGAACTGGGCATCGCCACGGAAACTTCCGATCGCGCGGTAGGCACGGATGAAAGTGTCCTGGGCGACGTCCTGACATTCGCTCCAGTCGGCGATGTAGCGACCGACCAGGGCCACGACCCGATGCTGGTACTTGCGCACCAGGACATCGAAGGCGGCACTCTCGCCGTGCTGCACGCGCCGGACCAGTTCCAGATCCAGCTCCTGAGGTGTATCAACATCGGCCATGAGGGGCCGCACTCCTGTCAGCCCAACCGACGTCGGGCAATGAGACTGCCAATCCCGGGAAAAGTTCAGTCGCCGATCACCTGGCGCCGCACCAGCTTTTAACCACCGTTCCGTTAGCGTCCCGGTTCCAGGCTCTGGATCCGGGGGCTGCACCCCCTGCTATTGGGATTTGACGCGGGGGAAACAACCTCTGGATCATAGCCGCTTCTCCATACACAACCGGATGGAACGTCCATGCTCTCAGGCTTCGATGGTCTCCGCTTCAGCCACTGGCTCCCCGAGATCCGCGACGACGGCGTGGTGGTCCTCTCCCTGGATCGTCAGGACAGCAGCGTCAACGCAATGTCGCAGGACGTGCTGCTGGAACTGGGCGACCTGCTTGAGCGTATCGCCATGGACCCGCCCAAGGGCGTGGTGATCCAGTCGCTGAAGAAGGCCGGTTTCATCGCCGGTGCCGATCTGAAGGAATTCCAGGAATTCGACCGCCGCGGCACCGTCAACGATGCCATCCGCCGCGGGCAGTCCACCTACCAGAAGCTGGCCGAGCTGCCCTGCCCGACCGTGGCGGCGATCCATGGCCATTGCCTGGGCGGCGGCACCGAGCTGGCGCTGGCCTGCCGCTACCGCGTGGCTTCGAATGACAGTTCGACCCGTATCGGCCTGCCGGAAACCCAGCTGGGCATCTTCCCGGGCTGGGGCGGCAGCGCACGCCTGCCGCAGCTGGTGGGGGCACCGGCGGCGATGGACATGATGCTGACCGGCCGCACCCTGTCGGCCTCGGCCGCACGCGGCATCGGCCTGGTCGACAAGGTGGTGGCACCTGCGGTGGTGCTCGACACTGCCGTAGCGCTGGCCCTGTCCGGCACCACCCGCCCGTTCAAGCAGCGCGCGACGGCCTGGGCCACCAACACCTGGCTGGCGCGCACGCTGCTGGCGCCGCAGATGGTCAAGCAGGTCGCACGCAAGGCGAAGAAGGACCAGTACCCGGCCCCCTACGCGTTGATCAGCACCTGGCAGCGCAGCGGCGGCAAGCCGATACAGGCGCGGCTGGATGCCGAACGCCGCGCCGTGGTGAAACTGGCCAGCACGCCGACCGCACGCAACTTGATCCGCATTTTCTTCCTTACCGAGCGCCTGAAGGGCCTGGGCGGTGGTGAATCCGGCATCCGCCACGTGCACGTGGTCGGCGCCGGCGTGATGGGCGGCGACATTGCTGCATGGGCTGCCTACAAGGGCTTCGAGGTCACCCTGCAGGACCGGGAGCAGCGCTTCATCGACCCGGCAATGGAACGCGCACAGGCCCTGTTCGCCAAGAAGGTGCGCGACGACAGCAAGCGCCCGGCGGTGGCCGCACGCCTGCGGGCTGATCTGGAAGGCAACGGCGTGGCCGAGGCCGACCTGGTGATCGAAGCGATCATCGAGAACCCCGAAGCCAAGCGTGCGCTGTACCAGACGCTGGAACCGAAGATGAAGCAGGACGCGCTGCTGACCACCAATACTTCGTCGATTCCGCTGCTGGAATTGCGCGATCACATCCAGCGCCCGGCGCAGTTCGCCGGCCTGCACTACTTCAACCCGGTGGCGCAGATGCCGCTGGTGGAAATCATCCATCACGATGGCATGGCGCCTGAGACCGAGCGTCGCCTGGCCGCGTTCTGCAAGGCACTGGGCAAGTTCCCGGTACCGGTGGCCGGCAGCCCGGGCTTCCTGGTCAACCGCGTGCTGTTCCCGTACATGCTGGAAGCCGCCACCGCCTATGCCGAAGGCATCCCGGGCCCGGTGATCGACAAGGCCGCAGTGAAATTCGGCATGCCGATGGGCCCGATCGAACTGATCGACACCGTGGGCCTGGACGTGGCCGCTGGCGTTGGCCGCGAACTGGCACCGTTCCTGGGCCTGCAGATCCCGGCCGCGCTGCAGACGGTGGAGCCGGACAAGCGCGGCAAGAAGGATGGCCAGGGCATCTACACCTGGGAGAACGGCAAGCCGAAAAAGCCGGACGTGGCCAGCGATTACCAGGCGCCGGCCGATCTGGAGGACCGCCTGATCCTGCCGTTGTTGAACGAAGCCGTGGCTTGTCTGCACGAAGGCGTGGTGGCTGATGCGGACCTGCTGGATGCCGGCGTGATCTTCGGCACCGGCTTCGCACCGTTCCGTGGCGGTCCGATCCAGCACATCCGCGCGGTGGGTGCCGACGCGATCGTCGAGCGGCTGAAGGCACTGCAGCAGCGCCACGGCGACCGTTTCGCCCCGCGCCCGGGCTGGGACAACCCCGCCCTGCGCGAACCGGTGGTGTGAGTTGATCGGCCGGGCCTGCGGCCCGGCACCTGCAGAGGCAACAGCAACAGCAACAGCCAAAGCCAGAGCCAGAGCCAGAGCCGGAGCAACAGCCGGCTCTGGCTTTTCTGTTTGTTGGGCGGGGCGGTGTCGGGTCGCGGGGACGCCGTAAACCCATCCCTGGGGGCTTGGCCGCGGCATCCATGCCGCGGACACCCCGCAACCCGACACCACCCCACCCCCGACAGTTTCTCGATGACGGCTGGTGAACTGCGATGGCTGGCAGGTGTTGACCCTGGTCGACACGCTTGGTCCACGCCATGCGTGGATGCGATCGAAGCGACCGGCGTTTGAGTTTGATTTTGATTTTCTTTTTTCTTCTCCGTGGCTGGACAGCACACGGAAACCGTCAGAGGCCGGGCGTGTGGGTGGCGCAGGACCGTTGGCGCCATGGATGGCGCCATCGAGCCCCCATGGACGGGTTTACGGCGTGTCCTGCGCCACCCACCCGCCCGGCCAAGCGCGGCTTCTGCTTTTGCCTTCAGCGACCAACCCACAGCCACGAGGGGCTGCGCCGTTGGCTGGAACAACCTGTTACCCGGACGGGGAATGTCACCGCCACCACCGCATGCGATGCTGACCGCCTTGATCCCTGCCAGCGAGAACGCCCGCATGACCACCATCATCGCTCCGCGCGTGCACGACATCGGCGGACTCGAAGTCCGACGCGCCGTCCCCACCCTGCAGGCACGCAGCATTGGTTCGTTCGTGTTCGTCGATCAGATGGGGCCCGCGCTCATGCACCCCGGCACCGCCATCGATGTGCGCCCGCATCCGCACATCGGCCTGGCCACCGTCACCTACCTGTGGTCGGGCGCCATCGGCCACCGCGACACGCTGGGCTCGGACCAGGTGATCCGCCCCGGTGACGTCAACTGGATGACCGCTGGCCGCGGCATCGCCCATTCCGAACGCACGCCGCAACCGGACCGCGATCACGACAACCCGATCCACGGCATGCAGACCTGGGTCGCACTGCCGAAGTCGCATGAGGAAATCGAGCCGGCGTTCTACCACCATGCCGCGGCCACCCTGCCCGAGCAGCGTCGCAATGGTGTCTGGCTGCGGGTGATCGCCGGCCGCGCCTACGGCGAGGAATCGCCGGTGAAGGTGTTCGCCGACACCCTCAACGTGGCGATCGACCTCGACCCGGATGCGGAAATCGATATCGACAATGGCCACCGCGAGCGCGCGCTGTACATCCTCGAAGGCGACGCGCAGTTGGATGGCGTTGACATCCCCGCCCAGCACCTGGTGATCCCGGAAGCCGGTGCGGTGGGCCGCCTGCGCGCGAAGACGCCAGTCAAGGCGATGCTGTTCGGTGGAGAGCCGCTGGACGGGCCGCGTCACCTGTGGTGGAACTTCGTCTCCAGCTCGAAGGAGCGCATCGAGCAGGCCAAGCACGACTGGGAAGCCGGCCGCTTCGGCACCATCCCGGGCGATGACAAGGAGTTCATTCCGCTGCCGCAGTACTGAACATCGCGTGTTGCACACACCCGTAGGTGTATCCCTGCACCCGGCGTTGACGCTATCGTCACTCGCCGGTCACTGAAATGTGACCGACCACACAGTTCGGACATCTTTCAAAGGAGTGCAACACATGAGCATGGGTAAACGCTTGTCCGCCGAATTCCTCGGCACGTTCTGGCTGGTTCTGGGTGGCTGCGGTAGTGCGGTGCTGGCCGCCAAGTTCGGTGGCGACGGCAATCCGCTGGGTATCGGTTTCCTTGGCGTGGCCCTGGCCTTCGGCCTGACCGTGGTGACCGGCGCCTATGCGTTCGGCCACATCTCCGGCGCGCACTTCAACCCCGCGGTCAGTGTCGGCCTGTGGGCTGGCGGTCGTTTCCCGACCAAGGACCTGATCCCGTACATCATCGCCCAGGTGGCTGGCGGCCTGCTGGCCGGTTTCATCCTGCTGCAGATCGCCTCGGGCGCCAGCGGCTTCGCCATCGATGGCAGCCAGGCTGGTGCCTTCGCCAGCAACGGCTACGGCGCACTGTCGCCCGGTGGTTACAGCGTGGCAGCGGCCTTCCTGTGCGAAGTGGTGCTCACCGCGGTGTTCCTGATCGTGATCATGGGCGCCACCCACGGCAAGGCACCGGCCGGGTTCGCGCCGCTGGCGATCGGCCTGTCGCTGACCCTGATCCACCTGATCAGCATCCCGGTCACCAACACCTCGGTGAACCCGGCCCGCTCCACCGCCGTGGCCTTCTTCGCCGGCAGCGGCGCGATCAGCCAGCTGTGGCTGTTCTGGGTCGCCCCACTGCTGGGCGGCGCGATCGGCGGCATCATCTACAAGTGGCTCGGCAACGACCGCTGAGTCCTGTGCGGACCATTGCGGCCGACCGTCGGCCGCAATGGTTACCCGTGTAACCGCGATTTGTGCGATCGCTCACGTTCCGTTAAGGTTGAGTTGACCGTCCGTGCACATGCCGGACGGGGCGGCATCCGGGGATGGGATGCCAAGGCCGCCGCCCCTGTGGCGGAGCCAAACGACACATCACCTTGGGGGATGCATGAAGTTCGCACCTGTAGTGTTGTCGAGCCTGCTGTTCGCTGCGGCCCACGCCGCCGCACAGGCTCCCACCGAATGCCCTTCGCTGCCGGCCAGCAGTGGCCTGCAATGGCAGCAGCTGGTGCAGACCGATTTCCTGGTCTGCCGCGCCAGCACCGGCGATGGTCGTGAAGTGCTGAGCCTGATGCTCAGCGCACGTGACCCGTCCATTCCCCTGAACCGTTCGCTGCGCCAGGAAAAGGGCAGCTTCGGTGGTGAGTCACTCTACTGGTACCAGCCGGACCTCGGTGGCCAGCAGCCTCCGGGCTATGCCGAGCGCCGCATCAGTGTGGTCAAGCTCGACAAAGGGCGTTACGCGCAGATTTCGCTGTATCCGGACAGCCCGCAGGAACTGGGCTCGCTGCAGCAGCTGGCGCAGGGCATGAGCCTGACCCCGTCGGCCGTGGCCGCCGGTCGCTGACCGTGACGGGGATGACTGCCTGGCAGCATCCCCGCCGCATCCAACGCGCTGGACATCCGCCGGGCATGGCCCGGCGTCCCCCCTCAGAACTTGCCTTCCTGGAAATCGACGAAGGCCTGCATCAGTTCCTGCCGCGTGTTCATCACGAACGGGCCGTGCCGCATCACCGGCTCGCGCAACGGACGGCCGGCCACCAGGATCAACCGCGCGCCTTCGCTGCCGGCCGAAACATGCAGCTGTTCGCCACCGCCCAGCACCGCCAGTTCCTGGCGTGCAACGTCGCGCGCGGCGTCCTGCTCACCCACGGTCATTGCACCTTCGAACACATAGGCAAACGCGTTGTGCCCTTCCGGCAGCGCGTAGGTCCAGGCCCGATCCGGTGCCAGCGTGATGTCGAGGTAGAGCGGATCAGTGGCCGGCTGCACGATCGGGCCGTGGGTACCGTCCACGCTGCCGGCGATCACCTTCACTTCCACGCCGGCTTCCGGCTTCACCACCGGAATGCGCTCCGGCGCGAATTCCTGGTACTTCGGGTCGCTCATCTTCTCCTTCGCCGGCAGGTTCACCCACAGCTGGAAACCGCGCATCTGCCCGCTTTCCTGCTCGGGCATCTCCGAATGCACCAGGCCACGGCCGGCGGTCATCCACTGCACGCTGCCAGGGGTCAGCAGGCCTTCGTTACCGTGGTTGTCGCGGTGCCGCATGCGCCCGTCGAGCATGTAGGTGACGGTCTCGAAACCGCGGTGCGGGTGTTCCGGGAAGCCGGCGATGTAGTCCTCGGCGCGATCGGTGCCGAATTCATCGAGCAGCAGGAACGGATCCAGGTCGGGCAGCGTCGGGCCACCGATGACGCGGGTGAGGCGCACACCGGCACCGTCGGAGGTGGGCATGCCACGGATGGTACGCAGCACGCGGACCGGCTCGGGAAGGCTCATGGCGACTCCTGTTGTATGGATGCCAGTGAAGATGGACGCCACATGGCCGTACGCCAATGGATGGCACCGCAACCAATTGTTCCATCCCTGATGTTCGCTGCACGTCAGCACCCCCTGCGTACGACCAAAGTACTAACGCCGATTCGTCCTGTGCCGATTGACCCTGCCGTGGGCAAGCGGGACTCTTTGACAGTCTTTCCGGGAGAGAGCACCTCATGAAAGGGTTTTCCAAACTGGGCTGGGCGGTACTCGCTCTGCTCGGCGCGTTCTGTCTGGGCACCGTGGCATTGCGCCGCGGCGAACACATCAATGCCCTGTGGATCGTCGTCGCCGCTGTGTCGCTGTACCTCGTCGCCTACCGCTTCTACAGCCTGTTCATCGCCAACAAGGTGATGCAGCTCGATCCGACCCGGGCCACTCCGGCGGTGATCAACAACGATGGCCTGGACTACGTCCCGACCAACAAACACGTACTGTTCGGCCATCACTTCGCCGCCATTGCCGGTGCAGGTCCGCTGGTAGGCCCGGTACTGGCCGCGCAGATGGGTTACCTGCCCGGCCTGTTGTGGCTGGTGGTCGGCGTGGTGCTGGCCGGCGCGGTACAGGACTTCATGGTCCTGTTCCTGTCCAGCCGCCGCAACGGCCGTTCGCTGGGTGACCTGGTCCGCGAGGAGATGGGCCAGGTGCCCGGCACCATCGCGTTGTTCGGTGCGTTCCTGATCATGATCATCATTCTGGCCGTGCTGGCAATGGTGGTGGTCAAGGCGCTGGCGGAAAGTCCGTGGGGCATGTTCACGGTAATCGCAACGATGCCGATCGCCATCCTGATGGGCGTGTACATGCGCTACATCCGTCCCGGCAAGATCGGCGAGATCTCGGTAGTCGGCCTGATCCTGCTGCTGGCAGCAATCTGGTTCGGCGGCAAGGTAGCAGCGGACCCGACCTGGGGCCCGGCCTTCACCTTCACCGGCACCCAGATCACCTGGATGCTGATCGGCTACGGCTTCGTCGCCTCGGTGCTGCCGGTGTGGCTGCTGCTGGCCCCGCGCGACTACCTGTCGACCTTCCTCAAGATCGGCACCATCATCGCGCTGGCCATCGGCATCCTCGTGGTGATGCCGGAATTGAAGATGCCGGCACTGACCCAGTTCGCCGCCAGCGGTGATGGCCCGGTGTGGAAGGGCGGCATGTTCCCGTTCCTGTTCATCACCATCGCCTGCGGTGCGGTCTCCGGCTTCCATGCGCTGATTTCCTCCGGCACCACACCGAAGCTGCTGGCCAATGAAGCGCACATGCGCTACATCGGCTACGGCGGCATGCTGATGGAATCGTTCGTGGCGGTGATGGCACTGGTGGCCGCATCGATCATCGATCCGGGCATCTACTTCGCCATGAACAGCCCGGCCGCCGTGATCGGTGCCGATGCGGCCTCCGCCGCGCACTACATCACCAACACCTGGGGCTTCACCATCACGCCCGAGCAGCTGACCGCGACCGCGGCGGCCATTGGTGAGCCGACCATCCTGCATCGCGCCGGTGGTGCGCCAACGCTGGCAGTCGGCATCGCACAGATCCTGCACCAGGCGATACCGAGCAGCAGCGACGCGATGATGGCGTTCTGGTACCACTTCGCGATCCTGTTCGAAGCGCTGTTCATCCTGACCGCCGTGGATGCCGGCACCCGCGCCGGACGCTTCATGCTGCAGGACCTGCTGGGCAACTTCGTGCCGGCGCTGAAGAAAACCGAGTCGTGGACCGCCAACATCATCGGTACCGCCGGCTGCGTGGCGCTGTGGGGCTACCTGCTGTACACAGGCGTGGTCGATCCGTTCGGCGGCATCCAGACCTTGTGGCCACTGTTCGGCATCTCCAACCAGATGCTGGCCGGTATCGCGCTGATGCTGGGCACGGTGGTGCTGTTCAAGATGAAGCGTGACCGCTATGCGTGGGTCACTGCCGTACCGGCCGTATGGCTGCTGATCTGCACCACCTACGCCGGCTTCATCAAGATCTTCGACAGCAACCCGGCACAGGGCTTCCTGGCGCAGGCACACAAGTTCCAGGCCGCCCTGGCCAGCGACACCATCACCGCGCCGGCCAAGTCGGTGGCGCAGATGAAGCAGATCGTGGTCAACGCCTACGTCAATACCGGCCTGACCGCGCTGTTCCTGCTGGTGGTCGGTGCGGTGCTGGTGTATTCGATCAAGACCATCCTGGCGGCACGCCGCAATCCGCAGCGGACTGACCGTGAAACCCCGTACGTGGCACTGAAGCCACATGAAATGGTGGACCTGTGATGAGTACCCAACTGGTTCCCGTCGGCCAGTACCAGGCGCACCGCCGCATCTGGCGGCGCCTGGTGCAGACCGCACGACTGTGCTGTGGCATTCCTGATTACGACAACTACGTCCGGCACATGCTGGAGAAGCATCCGGACCAGCAGCCGATGGACTACAAGACGTTCTTCCGCGAACGTCAGGAAGCGCGCTACGGCGGACGCAACGGCGGACGCTGCTGTTGAGGATTGGGTGCCGGGCTTGCAGCCCGGCGCCCGCAGAGACAACGGCAACGGCCGAAGCGTCGGCTCTGGTTTTCCGTGGATTTGGCGGGGTGGGGGGGGGGGGGGGGGGGGGGGCCCCCCCCCCCCCCCCCCCCCCCCCCCCCCCCCGCGCGGGGGGGGGGGGGGGGCGGCCCC
>NZ_JBBCBL010000007.1:0-198367 GCF_037203745.1 Stenotrophomonas sp. CCNWLW162
GGCGGAGCGTTTCTTTGGTTACTTTCTTGATGGCGCACATCCATGTGCGCCACCCTACGGGCCGGCTACGCCGTTCCGCGCTGCTCCTGCAGCGCGGTGCGCGAGCAAAGAAAGTGACGCCCCCTACAACCACCCCTTCTGCCGCGCCAGCCTGTACGCCTCGATCCGATTGGCCACGCCCAGTTTGCCGATGCACTCGGACAGGTAATTGCGTACCGTGCCGTGCGACAGCCCCAGCTGCTCGGCGATCTCGCTGGCGGTACGGCCCTCGCCCGCCAACCGCAGTACACGGCGTTCGCGGTCGGTCAGTGGATCGGCCTGCGACCAGGCGTCCAGCGCCAGCTGCGGGTCGATCGCGCGGATGCCCTGCTTCACCTTGCGCAGTGCATCGGCCAGGTTTTCGGCCGGTGCGTCCTTCAGCAGGTAGCCCAGCACGCCAGCTTCCAGCGCGCGGCGCAGGAAACCGGCACGGGCGAAGGTGGTCACGATCACCACCTTGATCGGCAGTTCGTGGCGGGCGATGCGTTGCGCCAGCTCCAGCCCGCTCAGGCCCGGCATCTCGATGTCGGTGACCAGGATGTCCGGCTGCAGCTGCTGCAGCATGCGCCAGGCGGCCTCGCCATCGGCGGCACTGCCCAGCACTTCAATGTCCGGTTCCAGGCCGAGCAGCGCCGACAGTGCGCCGCGCACCATCGCCTGGTCTTCGGCCAGCAGGATGCGGATCATGCCGCGCCCCCCTGTGCCAACGATGCCGACGACAGCGGCATGGTGGCGGCCACCAGGGGCACGCGCACGGTCAGCAGCGTACCTTCGCCGCGCGGCGACTGCAGGGTCAGCTGTCCCCCGAGCGCCGCCGCCCGTTCACGCATGCCACTCAATCCATTGCCCTCGGCCTGCACGCCGCCGCGGCCGTCATCGCGTATCTGCATCGCCAACTGTCGGTCCTCAAGCATGAAATCCACCTGCACCCGGGTCGCCTGTGCATGGCGCACGATGTTGGTGGCGGCCTCGCGCAACACCAGCGCCAGCCCGCGCTCCACCTCCACCGGCATCGCTGGCGGTGCCGTGTACTGCAGGTGCACCTGCTGGCATTCCAACAGCAGCCGCGCCGATGCCAGTTCGCCGGCCAGATCGCTGGCACGGATGCCGGTCACCGCACTGCGTACCTGTGCCAGCGCTTCGCGGGCGATGGCCTCGGCTTCACCGATCTCCTGCCGTGCACGCGCGTCATCGCGGTCGTACAGCTTGCGCGCCAGTTCCAGCTTCAGCGTGATCAGCGACAGGGTGTGGCCCAGCAGATCGTGCAGGTCGCGGCCGATACGCTCGCGCTCGGCGGTGGTCGCCAACCGTCGCACCTCGTCCTGGGACAGCTGCAGGGCCACGTCGCGCTGATGGCTCAAGGCCTCCACGTTCACCACCAGGCCGACAATGAACGACACCGCCGGCATCCACACCATGGCCTGCCACGGATAGCCGAAGTACAGCGCGGTGCTGCAGAACAGAAGATTCAGTCCGGTCAACTGCAGCAGGTATACCCACCAGCCGCCGCGGCTGCTCATGCGGATCATCACGCAGCCGAACACGAAGTAGCTCAACCCCGACGGATACCATGGCAGCAGTACCAGGGCCATCACGATCATGCCCAGCGCGTAGCGCCACGCGTGGTGCCGTGGCGCCAGCATCACCTTGGCATAGAGCAGCAGGAACAACGGATAGCTGGCCAGGGTCAGCAGCAGCCAGCGCAGCGTGAAGCCGTTCCCGAGCACCGGGGTGAGGAAGATCCAGACCGACCACAGCAGGTGGATTGCGCCGCTCCAGGGCGACTTGCCACGCCGCAGCAGTTCGGCCACCGCCGAATCCGGTGCAGGGCGCAGCAGGGACGCAAGCCAGCTCGACGACACGGGAGGATCCAGGCGGGGACGATCGCTGCCGATCATGCCAGTTCAGCCGATCCGGCGCAGGCGCCGGCGCGCCAGCAGCAACGCGACCACGGTCACCACCAGCAGCACCAGCAGGTGGCCGGCGAGGCTGCCCACCGCCGGCAGCCCGACCACCGGCAACGCCAGCTGCGCCAGGTGCCAGGTCGGCCACAGCGGTGCCATCGTCGAGAACAGCTGAGGCAGTGCCGACAGCGGCAACCACAGGCCCGACAGCAAGGCCAGCGGCAGATAAACCAGATTGACCATCGCCGGCGCCGCACTGGCACTGACATGGCTGCCGATCAGCAGACCGATCGCTCCGAGCGGCAGTGCTGCCAGACCCGCCACCGCCAGCAGCTGCACCATCTGCAACGCCTGCAGCTGCACGCCACCGAGCACACGCGCCACGCCTATCAGCAGCAACGCCACCAGCAGCGCGAACATCACCGCCATCGCCAGCCGTGCCAGCAGCGGTGCCGCCGCCGGCATCGGCAGCGCGCGCTTGAGGGTCAGCAGGCCGCCTTCGCGATCCAGCGCCAGCTGCACGCCGAAGCCGAACAGCGCTGGAGCCATCGCACCGAACACGCAGTAGGTCGCCAGCAGGTACAGCGGCGCATGCCCGCGCCCGAGCAGCACGCCGAACAGTAGATAGAACAGCACCGGAAACAGCAGCGAGGGCACCGCGAACGCCGGCGTGCGCCAGGCCCGGCGCAGTTCGGCCAGCAGTTCGGCGCGGTACGGGCGCAGGGCCTGGCGCCATGCAGGCAGCGGCAACCTGGCGGTGCGGACAAGGGTGTTCATGCGGCCTCCCGGGTCATGTCGAGGAAGGCGTCGGCCAGCGCCGCGCCCTGTACTTCCAGCTCGCGCAGCTGCGCGTCGGCGGCCAGCAGACGCGCCACCACCGGCTCGGCCGGGCTCGCCAGCATCTGCAGATGCTCACCGTCGCGCTGCACCTGCTGCACGCCCGGCCATTGCCGTACGTCTTCAATGGGCAACCCACTGCGGCAACGGATGCGGCGCGGGCGGTCGGCCAGGCGCAGCTCGCTCAACGGTGCGTCGGCCAGTACCCGGCCCTGCTCCAGCACCACCACCTGCTGCGCCAGCGCTTCGGCTTCCTCCAGGTAATGGGTGGTCAGCAGCACACCACAGCCTTCGGCCACCAGCTGCCGGATCGCCTGCCACATCGCCTGCCGCGCCTGGATGTCCAGGCCGGTGGTGGGCTCGTCCAGGAACAGTACGCGTGGCCGCCCACACAGCGCGATGGCGAACTGCACGCAGCGCTGCTGGCCGCCGGACAGCTGGCCGTAGCGGCGGCGCGCGAGCGCCTGCAGGCCGGCGCGCTGCAGTACCTCCTGCAGCGGCATCGGGTCGGGGTAGCAGGCACTGGCCTGTGCCACCAGTTCGTCCACCTGCAGCATCGGCGGCAGGCTGGTGCTCTGCAGCATCACGCCCAGGCCGAGACGGCTGGTCCGCTGCTGCGGGTCGCCACCAAGCAGTTCGACCTGCCCGCCATCGGCGCGGCGCAGGCCCAACAACACGCTGATCGCGGTACTCTTGCCGGCACCGTTGCGGCCCAGCAGCGCCAGCACCTGGCCAGCGCGTACCTGCAGGTCGATGCCATGCAGGGCGGTATGGTCGCGGTAACGCAGCTGCACCTGCTGCAGGCGGGCCAGCGACGGGGCGATCGTATCCATGTGCGGTACCGGTAGCGGGGACGTTGCCATCCTGTGCCGCCGTGGTCACATTTCGCAGTTGCCGCCGTCAATGACATCGGATGACAGCTGTCACTGCCATCGCCGATGCACCTGCCTTCATGCTGTGCCGCACGCTCCACCGCCGGAACCGCCGCTGCCTGCCCTTCCGGTCACACCCGCCCGAACGCCTGTGATGGAACGAATGAACGCTTCTGCCGAGCTGTTGAAGGAACTCCGTATCGACCGCAAGTCGCCGCCGCCCGCCTCCAGTGGCGGCAGTGGTGGCCGCCGCTGGCTGTGGATCGCCGTGGCCGTGATCATCGTGCTGCTGGCCGGTGGTGCATTCGCACTGTTCGGCCGCGCGCCCACCGTGGAAGTGGACACCGCGCCGGCGGTGGCCATCCAGCAGGGCAGCGCCAGCAGCTCGGTGCTCGACGCCAGCGGCTACGTGGTCGCCCGGCGCATGGCCACGGTGTCGGCCAAGATCACCGGCAAGGTGCGCGAGGTGATGATCGAAGAAGGCATGCGGGTAGAACAGGGGCAGATCATGGCCACCCTGGACCCGATCGATGCCGACGCGCAGCGCAACCTGTACGCCTCGCAGCTGCAGGCCGCACGCAGCCAGGTGGTCGGCCTGGAAGCCCAGCAGAAGCAGGCCGCCGCTGAAGCCAGCCGCCTGCAGGCGCTGGTCGGCCAGCAGCTGGTCTCGCGTTCGCAGTACGACCAGGCCGTGGCCCAGCGTGACAGCCTGCGTGCGCAGCTGGAAACCGCACGACGCAACGTCAAGGTTGCCAACGACCAGCTGTCCATCGCCGACCTTGGCGTGGACAACAACATCGTGCGCGCGCCGTTCTCCGGCGTGGTCACCGCCAAGGCCGCGCAGCCCGGCGAAATCGTCTCGCCGCTGTCGGCCGGTGGTGGCTTCACCCGTACCGGCATCGGCACCATCGTCGACATGGAATCGCTGGAGATCGAAGTGGAGGTCGGCGAAGCCTTCATCGGCCGCGTGCAGCCGAAGATGCCGGTGGAAGCCACGCTCAACGCCTATCCGGAATGGAAGATTCCGGGTGAGGTGATCGCCATCATCCCCACCGCCGACCGCGGCAAGGCCACGGTGAAGGTACGCGTGGCGCTGAAGGTGAAGGACCCGCGCATCGTGCCGGAGATGGGCGTGCGGGTCAGCTTCCTGGAACAGGCACAGCCGCAGGCGGCCGCCAAGCCGCAAGGCGTGCGCGTGCCAGGTGGCGCCGTGGTCCAGCGCGAGGGTGCCTCGGTGGCCTTCGTGCTGGGTGACGAGAGCCGCGTGCAGCAGCGCACGGTCGAGGCTGGTCAGGCGATGGGCAAGGATCGCCAGATCCTCAAGGGCGTGAGCGCGGGTGAATCGGTCGTGGTGAACCCGCCGGACACCCTGCGCGACGGCGCCAAGGTGCAACAGAAACAAGCGCAGTAACGGCCTGGCGCCCGTAGGCGCCGCCGGCAACACCGCTCGACGCACGCCTGCGGCCACCGCAGGTGCGCTTCCTGTTTCCCGCCTTCAGTGGAGAACCACCCATGTCGACCCTGGTTTCATTGCGCAACATCACCAAGACCTACCAGCGTGGCCCCGAAAAGGTGCAGGTGCTGCACGGCATCGACCTGGACATCGCCAGCGGCGACTTCGTCGCGCTGATGGGCCCGTCCGGCTCGGGCAAGACCACCCTGCTCAACCTGATCGGTGGCCTGGACAACCCCAGCGGCGGCGAGATCAGCATCGAAGGCGAGCGCATCGACCAGATGAGCGGCGGCCAGCTGTCGACCTGGCGCAGCCACCATGTCGGCTTCGTGTTCCAGTTCTACAACCTGATGCCGATGCTGACCGCGCAGAAGAACGTGGAGCTGCCGTTGCTGCTGACCCACCTCAGCGCGGCGCAGCGCAAGCGCAATGCCGAGATCGCGCTGACCCTGGTCGGCCTGGCCGACCGCCGCAGCCATCGCCCCAACGAACTGTCCGGCGGCCAGCAGCAGCGCGTGGCGATCGCCCGCGCGATCGTCTCCGACCCGACCTTCCTGATCTGCGACGAACCTACCGGCGATCTTGACCGCCAGTCCGCCGAAGAGATCCTGGGCCTGCTGCAGCAGCTCAACCGCGAACACGGCAAGACCATCATCATGGTCACCCATGACCCGAAGGCTGCCGAGTACGCCACCCACACGGTGCACCTGGACAAGGGCGAGCTGGCCGACGCGCCGCTGGCCCACTGACGGAGGCCACAGCGATGAAATACTTCTCGTTGGTCTGGGCACAGCTGTTCCGCAGCCGCACCCGTACCCTGTTGACCCTGCTGTCGGTGGTGGCCGCGTTCCTGCTGTTCGGCATGCTCGACTCGGTGCGCGTGGCGTTCTCGTCCGGTGGCAGCGTGGAAGGTGCCAACCGGTTGGTGGTGGCTTCGCGCCTGTCGATCACCCAGTCGCTGCCGATCCGCCTGGAAACGCAGATCCGCCAGGTCAGCGGCGTGCGCGATGTCACCTACGGCATGTGGTTCGGCGGCATCTACCAGGACCCGAAGAACTTCTTCCCCAACTTCTCGGTGGCGCCCAACTACTTCGATGTCTACCGCGAGCTGCAGATCGACCCGGCGCAGCTGCAGGACTGGCAGCAGACCCGTACCGGCGCGATCGTCGGCGAGACGCTGGCCAAGCAGTTCGGCTGGAAGATCGGCGACACCATCCCGCTGCAGGCCACCATCTTCCCGCGTGGCGGCAGCAACGACTGGCCGCTGGAACTGAAGGGCATCTACCGCTCGAAGGATCGCGCACTGGCAGCCAATGAAGAACGCCAGTTGATGATGAACTGGAAGTACTTCGATGAGTCCAACGACTACATCAAGAACCAGGTGAGCTGGTACACGGTGACGCTGGACAACCCGGAGCAGTCGTCAAGGGTGGCGCAGGCCATCGATGCGATCTCGGCCAACTCCGACCACGAAACCAAGAGCCAGACCGAATCGGCGTTCCAGCAGGCGTTCGTCAAGCAGTTCGCCGACATCGGCATGATCGTCACCTCGATCATGGGCGCGGTGTTCTTCACCCTGCTGCTGTTGACCGGCAACACCATGGCGCAGGCGGTGCGCGAGCGCGTGCCCGAACTCGCCACGCTGAAGACGCTGGGCTTCAAGGACAGTACCGTGCTGATGCTGGTGATGGTGGAGTCGGTGCTGCTGATCGGCCTCGGTGGCCTGATCGGCATGGGCCTGGCTGCACTGATCCTGCCGGCGATCGGGCCGAAGAGCATGGGCATGCTGCCGCCGCATGTACCGACACCGACCTGGCTGATGGGGCTGGGCCTGATCGTGGTGATCGGCATCATCGTCGGCCTGCTGCCGGCGCTGCGTGCCAAGCGCCTGAAGATCGTCGACGCACTGGCCGGCCGCTGAGGAGGACACCGACATGTTCAAGAGCAAACTCAAGAAGTGGCTGGGCAATGCGCTGACCGCGCTGTTGCTGGTGATCGGCCTGGTGCTGTGGATCGGCCTGCCGTGGATCGGCGTGTTGGCGGTCGCCGTGCTGGTGGCACTGTGGCTGCTGCTGACCCGTGGCGGGCGGCTGGCATTGGCGGCTACCCGCATCGGCGTAGCCAGCCTGCCGCAGCGCTGGGGCGCGTCCTCGGTGATCGTGGTCGGCATCGCCGGTGTGGTCGGCGTGCTGGTGGCGATGCTGGCGATGGGCGAAGGCTTCCAGGCCACGCTCAACAACACCGGCGATGACACCACCGCCATCGTGCTGCGGGGCGGCTCGCAGGCCGAAACCAACTCAGTCATCACCCGCGAACAGGTGCCGACGTTGTCCACCCTGCCCGGCATCAGCCGCGATGCCGAAGGTCGGCCGCTGCTGTCACCGGAGCTGTCGCAGGTGGTCAACCTGGTATCGAAGTCCGACGGCACCGACGTCAACGCGCAGTTCCGCGGCGTTGGTCCGCAGGCGTGGGCGGTGCATGACAAGGTAAAGATCGTCGAAGGCCGCACGTTCGCCACAGGCCTGCGCGAGATCGTGGTCGGCCAGGGCGCCAAGGGCCAGTTCCGCGATCTGGACGTTGGCAAGACGCTGACCCTGGGCAACCAGACCTGGACCGTGGTCGGTGTCTTCGCTACCGGCGATGCGCATGACTCGGAACTGTGGACCGATGCCGACACGCTGGCCACCACCTACCAGCGCAGTGCCTGGCAGTCGATCAGCGTGCGTACCGACGGCAAGGCCGGCTTCGAGCAGTTCAAGGCCGCCGTCGCCGCCGACCCCCGCCTGAAGCTGGACGTGGAAACCACCCGCGTCTACTACAGCAAGCAGGGTGGTGGGTTGACCAAGTTGATCGACATCCTCGGCAAGGTGATCGGCACCATCATGGCGGTGGGTGCGGTGTTCGGCGCGCTCAATACCATGTACGCAGCGGTGGCCACGCGTGCGCGCGAGATCGCCACCATGCGTGCGATCGGCTTCCGTGGCCTGCCGGTGGTGACGGCGGTGATGCTGGAGACAATGCTGCTTGCACTGCTGGGTGGCCTGCTGGGCTGTGCGGTGGCGTGGCTGCTGTTCAATGGCTACAGCGTGTCCACCATCGGCAGCAACTTCAGCGCGGTGGTGTTCAAGTTCCATGTGTCGCCGGAACTGCTGTGGACGGGCCTGAAATGGGCGCTGGGCATCGGCCTGGTCGGCGGCCTGTTCCCGGCGCTGCGTGCGGCACGATTGCCGATCACCACGGCGCTGCGCGAAACCTGAGCATCACGCAGCGACAGACTGCGCATCGTGCAGAGGGACGGAGCGAAGGCTCCGTCCCTTTTTCTTTGGTGGGGTCAGATCCCTTCGCTACGCGAAGGGATCTGACCACGATCTGGGTGGGTCGCTACAGATTGCGTAGATACCGCCGCTACCGATGCCTCTGCCCGTCGCAAACGCAACGCGCGTGACGCTGCGCACAGTGCATCTGTGGATTGTTGGTTGCGATTCATTTTCGCGCACATTCGCGGCGCAGCGACAAACAGTTACGAATGGAAACAATCTAGAATCGCGCCCCCACGTTGGTTTGCAGCACCCCACGCGCCCACAGAACGGGCGCATGTTTTTTCTGAAACACGAGATTTCACGGATGTCCCTGAGAACCAATCCGCTGCGCAACGCGATCGTCATCGCGCTGGCCGCCAGCTGCACCACCCCCGCCTTCGCACAGAGCACCGGCGACGCCACCACCACTCTCGACCGCATCGAAATCACCGGCTCGCGCATCCGCCAGGCCAGTGTCGAGACCGCACAGCCGGTGATCGCGCTCAACCGCGCCGAGATCGAGAAGAAGGGCTACGTCAACGTCGCCGACATCCTGCAGGACATTCCCGCCGCAGGTTCGCCGAGCATGGGCCGCGCGTCTTCGCTGACCTCCTCGCGCGACTTCGGCGGCATGTACGTCAGCCTGCGCAACCTCGGCCCGGAACGCAGCCTGGTGCTGATCGACGGCCGCCGCATGGGCGTCAGCGCCGGCGGTTACTCCGACCTGGCCTCGATCCCGTCGGCCATCGTCGAGCGCGTGGAAGTGCTGACCGACGGTGCATCCGCTCTGTATGGCTCGGACGCGGTCGCCGGCGTGGTCAACATCATCACCCGCAAGAACTTCGATGGTGGTGAAGCCAGCGTCTACGTCGGACAGTACGGCCAGGGTGACGGCCAGAAGCGTTCCTATAGCGCCACCTTCGGCAAGACCTTCGACCGCGGCTGGTTCACCGTGGGTGCCGAGCGCACCAAGGAAGACGAAGTGCTGGGCAAGGATCGCGAGTTCAGCCGCTATCCCAACGGCCCGCGCCACCCGACCGACAACCTGAACGGCAATACCCCGTGGGGCTACGTCACCGTCGGTGGCAAGAACCTGACCGTGGGCCCGGGCGGCGATCCGAGCCAGAAGGGCAACTTCCACGCGCCGGATCCGGCCGATGGTGCCAACAGCAAGACCAACATGAGCCTGCTGACCGGCCTGGAGCGCACCTCGGTGTTCGCCAACGGTGGCTTCTCGATCACCGACGACCTGCGCATCGTCGCCGACGCGCTGTACAGCAAGCGCGAATCGACCAAGCAGCTGGCCGGCTACCCGTACTCGGTCAGCGCCGCCCAGGCGCGTAACGGCAGCCGTGCCGCCCTGTCCAAGGACAGTACGTTCAACCTGTGGGGCCAGGATGTGCTGTTCGCGCACCGCTCCGAGGAGCTGCCGCGCGGCACCGAGAACAATCTGGAGACCAAGCGCGCCAGCATCGGCCTGGAAGGCAGCTTCGAAACCGGTTCGCGGTACTGGGACTGGAACGTCAGCTACATGTACAACCGCAATGAAGGCGAGCGCATCGGTACCGGCAGCATGTACCAGCCGCACGTCAACCAGGCGGTCGGTCCGTCCTTCATGGATGGCAACGTGGCCCGCTGCGGCGCACCGGGTGCGGTGATCGCCGGCTGCGTGCCGTGGAACCCGGCTGCGCCGATGGGTTACACCGGCCCCGGCTCGCTGAGCAACCAGGACGTGCAGGACTACCTGTTCGCGCGCTTCGTCGACAAGATGAAGAGCACCACCAAGGTGGCCAGCGCCAACATCTCCGGTTCGCTGTTCACCCTGCCGGCCGGCGACATCATGGGCGCGATGGGCTTCGAGCACCGCAGCGAAGAGGCCAGCTACACCCCGGACATGCGGGTGCAGAAGGGCGAGATCGTCGGCACCACCGGCCAGCCGACCCGTGGCGACTACTCGCTCAACGAGGTCTACCTGGAGCTGCAGGTGCCGCTGCTGACCGATCTGCCGTTCGCGCGCGAACTGTCGCTGGACGTGGCCGGTCGCTACTCGGATTACAACAACTTCGGTTCGACCACCAACAGCAAGTTCGGCCTGAAGTGGAAGCCGATCGATAGCCTGCTGGTGCGCGCCACCTACGGCACCGGCTTCCGTGCGCCGACCGTGGATGACCTGTACGGTGGCACCGTCAGTACCCGCGATTCGTTCACCGATCCGTGCGATACCTCGTTCGGTACCGCTGCGACCAGCCCGACCGTTGCCGCCCGCTGCCAGGCGCTGAAGGTGCCGGCCAACTTCCGCCAGCTCAACAGCGATGGCACTGTTGCCACCAAGCCGGGCCAGCAGTCGACCGTCGACTTCAACTCCGGTTCCAACGCAGAGCTGAAGCCGGAAACCGCCAAGACCTGGACCGTGGGCCTGGTGTACAGCCCGGACTTCGTCGCCGGTCTGGATGTCAGCCTCGACTGGTGGAAGATCCGCATCAACAACGCCATTGTCTCCGAGACCGCCAACAGCATTCTCGAACAGTGCTACGTGCAGGGTTCGGATGCCGCGTGCGGCCGCTTCACCCGCGGCAGCAACGGCCAGGTCAACAGCCTGGACCGCTCGCTGGTCAATGCGGGTTTCCGCGAAACCGCCGGCTATGACATCAATGTGCGTTACCGCCTGCCGGAAACCACGTTCGGCCAATTCGCCGTCAACTGGAACACCACCTACACCGACTACCTGAAGCAGCGCAACGACAACGCCGCGACCACGCCGGTGGAACAGCGCACCAGCTGGGGCGGCGAGTTCCGTGTCCGCTCGACCTTCAACCTGGATTGGCAGTACGGCGACTTCGGCATCGGCTGGACCGCGCGCTACTACTCCAGCATGAAGGAGAAGTGCTCGTACATGGACGAGTGCAACCTGCCGGGCTTCAGCTCGTCGTACACCAGCGCATCGCCGACCAACAAGGTGGGCTCCAACACCTTCCACGACCTGCAGGTACGTTACAACCTGCCGTGGGACGGCACCGTGTCGCTGGGCGTGAACAACGTGTTCAACCACCAGGGTCCGATCATGTACAGCCAGCCGAACAGCAGCTTCACCTACTACGGTGGCTTCGACATCGGCCGCTTCATGTACATGAAGTACCAGCAGCGCTTCTAAGCCTGCAACCGCGTTCCCGCCACAGCCATCTCTCTCCTGGCTGTGGATGGAAGCAGAGCGGCGCCCTTCGGGGCGCCGCTCTTTTTTGGGGAGCGGGGTCGGATCCCTTCGCCCGCGAAGGGCTCTGACCCCATGGCTTCGCCGGGCATGGCCCGGCGCTACCGCTTGGCGCGCATCGTGCGGATGTTGTCGCCGACAAACAGGATCAGGCCAGCCCAGATCGCGGCAAAGCCGATCGCCTTGGCGGTATCGAACGCTTCGTGGAAGAAGAACACGCCCAGCAGCAGCTGCAGGCTCGGCGCGATGTACTGCAGGATGCCGACCAGCGACAGCGGAATGCGCTTCACGCCGTAGGCGAAACCGATCAGCGGTACCGCAGTGATCGCGCCGCCGAAGATCAGCAGCAGGTCGTTGCGCCAGCCCCAGCCGTGGAAGAACGCGCCACCATGGCCGTTCTCGGCCCAGATCGCAAAGGCCAGCGCCGGCAGGAACAGGTACAGGCTTTCCACGCCCAGGCCGGCCACCGGATCGACCGAGACCAGCTTGCGCAACAGGCCATACAGGCCGAACGAACAGGCCAGGCCCAGCGCGATCCACGGCGGCGTGCCGGCATCGATGGTCAGCCAGGCCACACCCACCGCCGCCATTGCCACCGCCACCCACTGCAGTCGGCGCAGCCGCTCCTTCAGCACCAGTACGCCCAGCAGCACGTTCACCAGCGGATTGATGAAGTAGCCCAGGCTGGTCTCGATGACGTGGCCGGCATTGATCGCCCAGATGTACAGGCCCCAGTTGAAGGCAATGGTCAGGCTCGACACCAGCAGGATCGGCAACGCGCGCGGCTGCGCAGCGATCTTCTTCCACCAGCCCAGGCGCGAGCTGAGCAGCAGCCAGCCCAGCACCATCACGGTGCTCCAGATGATGCGGTGGGCGATGATCTGGAACGAGGGCACCTCGTTGAGCAGGTGCCAGTACACCGGCACCAGCCCCCAGATCACGAAGGTGGAGGCAGTGACCAGCAGGCCACGGCGTTGTTCTTTCTCGTCCATGCTCATTTCTTTCGCGTCCTCGCCATCGTCAACACCACCACACCCAGAAGAATCACCGCCATGGCGAGGAAGTCCCGCCATCCAAAGCGTTCACCATTCAATGCGGCGCCCAGCAGCACCGCGATCACGGGATTGACGTATGCATAGCTGCCCGCCAGTGCCGGGCGCACGTTCTGCAGCAGCCACACGTAGGCAGTGAAGGCGACGATGGACCCGAACACGCACAGGTAGGCCATCGCCAGCAGGCCGCCGGTGTCGGGCAGCGTGGTCGGGCGCTCGCCAACCGCCAGGCCGATCAGCACCAGCAGCACGCCGCCGCAGAGCATCTGACCGGCGGCGGTCATGAACGGGCCCGGCAGGTCCAGCCCGCGCGCCCACACCGAGCCGAACGCCCAGCCGATCGGCGCAATCAGCAGCAGCACCAGCCCGGTGGGCGAAGCGGTCAGGCTGCTGCCGGCATTGAGCCAGACCACGCCGACGAAGCCGACGGCGATACCCAGCCATTCACCCTTGCTGGCGTGCTGGCCGCGCAGCGCCGAGAACAGCGCCATCCACAATGGCACCGAGGCCACCGCCGTGGCGGCCAGGCCCGAAGACACCTCGCGTTCGGCCAGTACCACCATGCCGTTACCCAGCACCAGCATGGTCATGCCCATGATGACCAGGTTGCGCCACTGCCGCAGAGTCGGGTTCGGCATCTTCCAGAACAGGCGCAGGGCCAGGAACATCAGGCCACCGGCAATGATGAAGCGGCTGCCGGAGACCATCGTCAGCGGCAGCGCGCCGCCGTGCAGGGCCTTGGCGATACCCAGGTAGGTCGACCCCCAGACCACGTAGACCAGCAGCAGCGCCAACGCGACAAGGCCACCCCGGGGGGCAGCCGCAGACGGAACAGGGGGAGCCGACATGACGCACCAGAGGGGCCGGGGGAACGCGGATTCTAGGACGTTCGGCCGGCTGAAATAACCCCGGTTTTCAACACACTGCAACTCGGATGGGCGATCTTCCCGGGTGCCGGACGCGAAAGGGCGTACGACGATTTAGCTATAGGCCCGTCTGGCGCCCGCTGTCACCCTGTCCGGTCCCATTCCCCGCCCGCTCGTTCGGCACCCGGCGTTGACGTGGGATGCATTACCTAGGAGGCTGGCCGCAAGCGCCCCGCGCGCGGCTGGCACCGATCTTTCCCGCACGGAAGCGCCGCATCGAGGATTCCCACCCGGATGAGCACCACGTCCCATTCCGCTGTCCCCAGCACCGACGGCGCCGCGCTGCGGCGCTCCATCTCCAATACCCTCAAAGGCTCCGCCGGCAACCTGGTGGAGTGGTACGACGTCTACGTGTACTCGGTATTCGCCGTGTACTTCGAATCGCAGTTCTTCTCGCCGGATGACAAGAACTCCACCATGTACGTGTGGGCGATCTTCGCGGCAACCTTCCTGATGCGCCCGATCGGCGCCTGGTTCTTCGGCCGCTTCGCCGACCGCCATGGCCGTCGCCAGGCCCTGACCGTGTCGGTCACGCTGATGGCGGCCTGCTCGTTCCTCATCGCCATCACCCCCACCGCCGCCAGCATCGGTATCTGGGCGGCAGTGATCCTGCTGTTCGCGCGGTTGCTGCAGGGCTTCGCCACCGGCGGCGAGTACGGTGCCAGTGCCACCTACATGTCCGAAGCCGCCATCCCCGGCCGCCGTGGCTTCCTGTCCTCCTTCCACTACGTCACCCTGGTCGGTGGCCATGTGCTGGCCCAGCTGACCCTGCTGCTGATGCTGACCTTCTGGGGCAAGCCGGAAATCTCCGAATGGGGCTGGCGCATCGCCTTCGGCATCGGTGGCATCGCGGCGGTGGTGGTGTTCTGGCTGCGCCGTGGCATGGACGAGTCGCTGTCGGAGTCGTCCATCGAGGCGGCACGCGAGGGCAAGGCACAGAAGTCCGGCTCGATGTACGAGCTGTTCGTGCACCAGTGGCGGCCGCTGCTGCTGTGCTTCCTGATTACCGCCGGTGGCACCGTGGCCTTCTACACCTATTCGGTGAACGGCCCGAAGATGATCCAGAGTGCCTTCGCCGCCAATGATCCGATGACCGGCACCCTGATCAACCTGGGCGTGCTGGCCTTCCTGATGGTGCTGCAGCCGGTCGGTGGCTGGCTGTCGGACATCATCGGCCGCAAGACCCTGCTGGTGTTCTTCGGCGTCGGCGGCGTGCTGTACAGCTGGTACCTGATCACCCAGCTGCCGCACCAGCATGACGCCACCCTGGCATTCCTGACCCTCGCGCTGGGCTTCGTCATCCTCACCGGCTACACCTCCATCAACGCGGTGGTGAAGGCCGAACTGTTCCCCACCCACGTGCGTGCACTGGGTGTGGGCCTGGGCTATGCACTGGCCAACTCGCTGTTCGGCGGCACCGCCCCGCTGCTGTACCAGGGCGCGCTGAAGACCGGCCACGTGGACTGGTTCGCCATCTACGTCACCGCGACGATCGCGGTATCGTTGGTGGTCTATGTGTTCTTCCTCACCAACAAGGGCCCGAACTGGCTCGACGGCACCCGCAAGTAAGCGCGTCGTCATGATCGCGGCCACCGGTGCAATGCCGGTGGCCGCTGCGTCTTCCGCCACGCCACTGATGTGAATCGCGGCGACGCTGGCCGCAGCCACGGCATTGGCCTGCGCACGATGGTGGCCTGCTATCTGGCAGCACTCGCAGCCGCCAGCTGGGGCGCATGCTGCGCCGGCGTCGGTAGTGCCGGCCGCTGGCCGGCAACCACGCCGTCTTTCCGAAGGTTCATGAGGTTGCCGGCCAGCGGCCGGCACTACCCCCTCAGCGGCGGGCCGCTTCGCTCTTGTCGCGCGCGCCGTGGAACTCCGATTCCTTCTCCCACGTCGGCCAGCGACGGCTGTTGGCCAGCTCGGCGCCCAGGTCGTAGACCAGCAGTGTATCGGCGGCGTGGCCGCTCGGATCCCAGCTCGGCGTCCACGCATCGCAGGCCTGGTGGTAGCAGTCGGCGAAGTACTTCTCGCGCAGCGCGCGGCCGGCTTCAACGCCACCGTCCAGCTTGTCCAGGCCCGGGCCGATGGTGATCGCCGGCACACCCAGCCGGGCGAAGGCGAAGTGGTCGGCACGGTAGAAGAAGCCGGCTTCCAGGTTCGGGTCCGGGCTGTAGCCGCGGCCACGGGCCTTGGCCACGCGTTCCAGGTCGCCTTCCAGCGAGACCCGGCCCTTGCCCCACGAGGCGATGTCACGGGTCGCACCATCCGGGCTGAACATCTCGATGTTCAGCACTGCAGCGGTCTTGTCCAACGGCGCCAGCGGGTGCGCGGCGTAGTAGCTGGCGCCCAGCAGCCCCTTCTCTTCGGCGGTGAGGGCCACGAAGTACAGCGTGCGCTGCGGCTGCGGGCCGGCGGCGAACACGCGACCCAGTTCCAGCACCGTGGCCACGCCGGTGGCGTTGTCGATCGCGCCGCGGCGGATGCGGTCGCCCTTGGCATCGGCTTGGCCGATACCGAAGGCATCCCAGTGCGCAGAGAAGATCACCGCCTCGTCGGCATGCTCGCCACCAGGCAGCTTGGCCACCACGTTGCGGGTCACCACCTGCTCGCGCTTGAGCGCGAAATCCACGCTCAGCTTCGCGTTGTCCAGTGCCACGGGTCGGAAATCGGCACGCATCGCCTTGCGCTTCTCGGCATCGAAGTCGAGGCCGGCGTCGGCGAAGATCGCCTCGGCCAGCTCGCGCTGCATCCAGCCGCGCAGCGGCGTGTGCTGGGCCATCGCCTCGGCCTGGCCGCGTTCGATGTCGAACAGCGGCGAGGTGCCCGAGCTCTTCACCGTGGCCCAGCCATATGCAGCCGGTGCAGTCTCGTGCACGATCAGCACGCCCTCGGCACCACGGCGTGCGGCTTCCTCGAACTTGTAGGTCCAACGGCCGTAGTAGGTCACCGCCTTGCCATCAAATGCACCCGGCGCATCGGCTTCGAAATCGGCGTCGTTGATCAGCACCACCGCGATCTTGCCGTGCAGGTCCACGTCCTTGTAGTCGTTCCACTGCCGTTCCGGCGCGTCGATGCCGTAGCCGACGAATACCAGCGGCGCGTCCTTGATCTGCACGCGCTTGCGCGGCTGCAGGCTCTGCAGGGTCACGTCCACGCCGTTGGCCAGCGCGCGCTTGCCCTGCTTCAGCGACAGGCTGGCCTTGGCCGCGCCATCCAGCTGTGCGCGCACCAGCGGCACCGGCTGCACCCAGCTGCCGTCCACGCCGCCCGGCTGCAGGCCGTAGCTGCGGAACTGCTCGATCAGGTACTGCACCGTGCGCTCTTCACCCTCGGTGGCCGGTGCACGGCCCTCGAATTCATCCGACGCCAGCACGCGCACATGGCGCGACAGTGCCTGCGGATCGATGCCGCCACCCGGCAGGTCGTTGGCCGCATGGGCCAGGCCACCGACGAACAGGCAGGACGACAGCAGCAACACGCGCATCGGATTCACGGCAATACCACGGCTAGCTTGGAAGTCACCAGAGTGTAACGTGGTCGTGACACCGCGGCGCAGCCTGGGCCAACGTCATCCACGCATGGCGTGGATCTACTTGCTGATGCGATCCAGCCAGCAGGCCAGGCCTTGGGCGTTGAGTTCGATGTCCATCGCCAGAACAGCGGTCACCGCGGCATCGTCCAGCGCACAGCCATGCAGTTGTGCACGTTCCAGGTACAGCGCCTGCAGTGCGGCCAGCAGGCAGCGGTGGCGATCCGGTCGACCATCGCACTGGCGGCCGATGGCGGCCATCGCATCGATCTGTTCGAACAGGTCGTCGGCCAGTTTCTCCACCTGTTCCACACGACCGTAGTGGGTCAGGTACATCGCTTGCGGCGCGTAATCGAGCATGCGCCGGATCGAGGCCTTCATCGCCTCCGGATCGAACTGCACCGGCGATGAGGTGGGGAAGATGAAAGCACCCTGCGCACTGTCCAGCTCACGGTAGGAGATACCGAACGTATCGCCGGTGAACCAGCTGCGGCTGCGCGCATCCCACACGCAGTAGTGGTGCAGCGCGTGGCCCGGCGTATGCAACAGCACCAGTTCGCGGCCGGCCAGGTCGATGCGGTGGCCGTCTTCGGCCACCACCACACGGTGCTCCGGAATCGCCTCGATGCGACCATAGCTGCGCGCGATCTCTTCGGCGCCGTACACCGCGGTGGCGCCGGCAATCAGCCGGGTCGGATCGATCATGTGCGGCGCACCGCGCGGATGCAGCACCGCCTTCGCATTCGGCAGCTGCTGCATCAGCAGGCCTGCACCACCGGCGTGGTCCAGATGTACGTGCGTGAGCAGCAGCCAGTCCACTGCTTCCACGCCCAGACCGGCCTCCGCCAGCGCCTGCAGCATCGCCGGTACCGACAGGCCGGTGCCGCAGTCGACGAACGCGGCACGGCCGTTTTCAACGATCAGATACGCCGCGTCGAAATCCGGGCGCTGGAAACCGGTATCGATGGTGTGGATGCTGGGGTCGGCGGTCATTGGCACGCACCTGGCAGGATCGGGAACAGATACCCATGGTAGGCGCGCAGGCGGCCCGGGTTCGATGCGGCTTTGGTCGGGTAGTGCCGGCCGCTGGCCGGCAACCTCGGTGTAGCCAGTTGAATGCAGTTGCCGGCCAGCGGCCGGCACTACCGATCAGCCGGAGCGCAATGCGAACCGCGGCCGCAGCAGCAACGCCAGCACCAGCACTGCCAGGAAAGCTCCATAGGCATACAGCACCGCCAGCACCTGCGGCCAGATCGGGCCGGCGCCGGGCTGCACCAGGCCGATATGGTGGCCCCACAGCATCGCCAGGATGCTCAGCAGCAATGCCAATGCCAGGGCAGCACCATCGAACAGGCGCCGCCGCGCGCTACGCGGCTGGCGCGGGAACAGCCAGTACAGGCTGCCCAGCAACAGAAACCAGGGCAGGAACAGCAGCAGCGACAACCAGGCCATTGCAGACTCCATGTCATCGCGCCTGAGGCGCGCGGACATCATGCCATGGCCGCCGATTGCGGGTAGTGCCGGCCGCTGGCCGGCATTCCGCCCTCAACAGCGCCGACCAAGGTCGGCATCTACCGATCAGTCGGCGCGCAACACAGCCAATGCCGCCAGCACCGCATCCACCTCGGCTTCCAGCTTGAACAGCTCGCTCTGCAGCTGGTCGCCCTGCTCGGCCTGCTTGATCACCGCAATCAGCTGGCCGGCATCGCGCGGCGAATCGAAACCTTCGCTCTGGATCAGCAACGTGCCGTCACCGGCGGACAGCTTGAAGTAGAAACGGCCGTCCTTCTCGCGGTACTGCTTGAACAGCGGCGGTGCCACGCGGGCCACGCCAGCGTCCTCGCTGGCGATGTCGCCCGCGGTGGACAGGTCACGCAGGCCCACCGCATGGCGCAGCTCGTCCAGCAGCGGTGCCGCCAGCTGCTCGCGCAGCTGCTGGCCACGGCGCTTGAGCAGCGCCTCGATCTTCTCCGGCTCGGCCATCAGCGCGTTGTAGCGCTCGCGCAGCGGAGAAAGCTCGCTGTCGATGCGCTCGAACAGCTGCTGCTTGGCATCGCCCCAGCTGATGCCGGCGGCGAACGCCTTGGCGAATTCCGCGGTCTGTTCCGGGGTGGCGAACGCCTGGTACATCTGGAACAGCGCCGAGCCCTCGGTGTCCTTCGGCTCACCCGGTGCGCGCGAGTCGGTCAGGATCGAGAACACCAGCTTCTTCAGCTCCTCGCGCGGCACGAACAGCGGAATGGTGTTGTGGTAGCTCTTGCTCATCTTGCGGCCGTCGAGGCCGGCCAGCGTCGCCACCTGCTCGTCGATCACCACGTCCGGCAGCGGGAAGTACTCCTTGCCGTACACGTGGTTGAAGCGCTGGGCGAAATCGCGCGCCATCTCGATGTGCTGGATCTGGTCGCGGCCCACCGGCACCTGGTTGGCCTTGAAGATGAGGATGTCGGCGGCCATCAGCACCGGGTACATGAACAGGCCGGCGCTGACGCCCGCGTCCTCGTCCACGCCTTCCTCGCGGTTCTTGTCCACCGCCGCCTTGTAGGCGTGCGCGCGGTTGAGGATGCCCTTGCTGGCGATGGCGGTCAGGAACCACATCAGCTCGGTGGTCTCGCGGATGTCGCTCTGTCGGTAGAACCACACATGTTCCGGGTCCAGGCCGCAGGCCAGCCAGCTGGCCGCGATCTCCAGGGTCGCGCGCTGGGTGCGCTGCGGATCCTGGGACTTGATCAGGCTGTGCAGGTCGGCCAGGAAGAAGAAGCTCTCGATCCCCGGGGCGCGGCTGGCCGCGATGGCCGGACGGATGGCGCCAACGTAGTTGCCCAGGTGGGGCGTGCCGGAGGGGGTGATGCCGGTAAGGACTCGGGTCGTCATGACTGCGTGGGGTAACCTTCGATGAACGGGGCCAGTTTACCTTGCACGCCACCAACCCCGTCAGGGCCCGCGGCGCGTTCATTCACGCAACCCCGCTGGAGACGCCCGATGAAACGCCTGCT
The DNA here is from genome assembly GCF_037203745.1 of Stenotrophomonas sp. CCNWLW162. Taxonomy (NCBI): domain Bacteria; kingdom Pseudomonadati; phylum Pseudomonadota; class Gammaproteobacteria; order Lysobacterales; family Lysobacteraceae; genus Stenotrophomonas; species Stenotrophomonas sp. CCNWLW162. The sequence goes on from NZ_JBBCBL010000007.1 coordinate 20,113, forward strand.
GCCCCTGCTGCTGATCCTGCCCCTGGCCGGCTTCCGCCCGGCCCCGATGCCGCCGCCGGTGTACGAAGGTGGCCCCGTGCGCATGTCCCTGGTCGACCGCGACCGCGGCACCGAACTGCGCAGCTACCCCGCCGAGGGCCAGCGTTGGGTGGCCGGCGAGCGCGGCCACCGCTACGCCGTGCGCCTGTACAACGACAGCCCGCGCCGGGTGCTGGTGGTGCTGTCGGTGGACGGCGTCAACGCCATCTCCGGCGAAGATGCCGATCCCTCGCAGACCGGCTACGTGCTCAACCCCGGCCAGCGCGCCGACATCACCGGCTGGCGCAAGAGCCAGGACGAAGTGGCGCAGTTCGTGTTCAGCAGCCCCGGTGGCAGCTATGCCAGCCGCACCGGCCGTCCGGACAACATCGGCGTGGTGGGCGTTGCGGTGTTTGAGGAAGCACGACGCTGGTACCCGCAGCCGATCCTGCGCCGTGGCCTGCCAGCACCGGCCCCGGCGGCCGAAGCAGCGGCCGATGCCAGCGCCAGCAACAGCCGAATCGAGGGCTACGCCAGCAAGTCGCAGGCGCCAGCGTTGGGCACCGGCCACGGCGCACGCGAACAGTCCTCGGTACGCGACACCGACTTCGAACGCGCCAGCCGCAGCCCGGCGCAGGTCCTGCAGCTGCGCTACGACAGCGCCCGCAACCTGCGCGCACGCGGCATCCTGGTGGATTCGCCGTCGCGCCTGCCGCGCGAACCGCAGGCGTTTCCCAACCGCTACGTGCCGGACCCGCCGGCGCGCTGATCCTCCCGAACAGACAACACAACGCCCGCAACCTCACGGTGCGGGCGTCGTGTCGTGGGGGAAACCGAGGTGCTTACTTGTAGTCCGGGTAGTCCTTGCTCACGGCGTCCTGGAACTCACGCACTTCCTTCTCCGCGCGATCCTTGGCCCAGCCATAACGTTCCTGCAGGCGGCCGGCCAGATACTCGGCATTGCCTTCGGCCACATCGAAGTCGTCGTTGGTCAGATCGCCCCACTTGGCCTGGGCCTTGCCCTTCAGCTGCGACCACTTGCCGGAAATGATGTCTTTGTTCATTGCTGGGAGTCCTTGGTTGCAACGGCGTTCTTACCGTGGCTCCAGCTTCGCGCAGCGGCTGTTGAATGCCGGTCAACCCGCAATGAAATGCATGCTCACCTGCTTGAATGGTTCACTCCGCTTCCACAACCCCTGCAGCGAACGCGCGCACAAAAAAAGGGCCGGGGATATCCCCGGCCCTTTTCTCTTTCCGTTCCGTGCAGGGCTCAACGGCCCTTGGCGGTGTCCTCGACCTTCTCGCCCGCCTTCTGCACGTCCTTGCCGGCGCCGGCAATGGTGTTGCAACCGGCCAGCAGGGCCACCGAGAACATCGACAACAGCATCAGGGCAACTACGCGCTTCATGGGCTTCTCCTTGGGTTTGCCGCTACACCGCTTCATTCGCGGATGGGATTGTTTCGCTCGGCGGGAGAAGGCCAATGCCCACCACCGCCGCGTGAAGTGCAATCTGGCGGCAGTGGCGTGGAGCGCGTGTGAACGGATCACAGATCCGTTCAGGCGGAACCGTCAATCGCGCATCAGGGTGGACTTGCCGAACAGGCTTTCGACCAGGTCCACGGCCAGTTCGGCAGTGGCATTCTGCTTGTCCAACAAGGGGTTGAGCTCAACGATGTCCAGCGAACCCATGCACCCGGTGTCGGCGATCATTTCCATCACCAGCTGCGCCTCACGGTAGTTCACCCCGCCCGGCACCGTGGTGCCCACGCCCGGCGCGATGCTGGGGTCGAGGAAGTCGACATCGAAGCTGACATGCAGATGGGTGTTCTCGTCGATGCCGGCCAAGGCGGCTTCCACGGTGCGCTTCATGCCGTTCTCGTCGATGTAGCGCATGTCATAGACATCCACCTTGTGGGTCTTGATCAGGCGCTTCTCTTCAGGGTCCACCGAGCGGATGCCGATCTGGTGCATCTGCGCCGGGGTGATCGCCGGCACGGTGCCACCGAGGCGGGTCAGCGCATCCGGGCCGAGGCCACACAGACAGGCCACCGGCATGCCGTGGATGTTGCCCGACGGGGTGACATCGCTGGTGTTGAAATCCGAATGCGCATCCAGCCACAGCACGCGCAGGGTCTTGCCCTGCTCTCGGCACCAGCGCGCCACGGCAGTGATCGAACCGATGCCCAGGCAGTGGTCGCCACCGAGCATGATCGGCATGCGGCCGGCCTGCAGTTCGGCATAGCTGGCTTCCATCAGTGCGTGGTTCCACGCCACCACTTCATCCAGGTGGCGGTAGCCCTCCACCGGGGCGGTCCACGGGTTGCGCGGGCCGTCCAGGTTGCCCAGGTCGCGCACGTCCACGCCGCGCGCCTCCAGCGCCTCCGGCAGGCCCGCCACGCGCAGCGCTTCCGGCCCCAGCCGTGCACCGCGATGGCCTGCGCCCACATCGGTGGGAACGCCAATCAGGGATACGGAGATGGGATGGGCCATGGGTGCCTCCTGCGCGGAAAAAGAAGCACAGTCTAGCCAGAGCAGTGTGACACCACTCGCGGCGGTGCAGCAGGACATTGGCATGGCATGATGCCGCGCGGACCCGACTCCCCCTCATGGAAGATTGCGATGTCGCCCTTCATCAATACCGCCTGGCCCCGCTTTTTCACCGTGGCGCTGCCCATCGCCCTGCTTGCGGTTTTTCTGAGCAGTTCGATCGATGCGTCGCCGAACGGCTGGCTGATGCAGGCGACGCTCCTGCTGACGCCATTCTCGTTTCTGCTGTTCCTAGGTTTGGGTTGGCAGCGCCTGCGCAAGGCACACGCTGAATACCCGATCCTGAAGAGCGAGCCGCAGCGGATGCTGACGGCATTGATTGGCAACGTGAAGGTGGCCGCGCTGTGGTTCGGCCTGACGTCAGTCGGGACGCTCGCCCTGATGCTGGCGTGGGTGTTGTTGTATAGGTCCCGCGGCTGAGGCCGGCCCCAGCCCGCTGCAAGCTCAGCTTCCGCGGCGGCGAACCGGCGTCACGCTCTGCACCTGGCCGTTGTTGCGCATCATGCACAGGAAGCGCCCATCGGGATAATCGATGATGAGTTCCTGGTAATCGCTGCCCACCGGCATCTGGGTCACCAGCGTGCCCTGCGCACCCTTGCGCATGTTGCAGGAACCCAGCGCGGTATCGCCTGCCGGCGCGCTGTTGGCCGCCTTGGACACATTGCGGAACACCGCGCGGCAGCCGCCGTTCACCCACACCGAATGCCGCGACAGACCCCAGTTCTGGCCTTGTTCGCAGCGGGTATGACTGAGCTGGCGCACGATTTCCACGTTGCCACGGGTATCCATGTCGCACGACACCTGCTGCTGGCCGGTGGACTCGCAGGTGACTTCGCGCGGTAGCGCCGCGTCGTTGTCGTCATCGTGGCGACGGTGGTCGCGATGTTCAGACGGTGCGGGCTCTCCGCCGGCACTGACCTGGCAGATGCCGTTGGCGCCGCCACGGCCGGTGTAGCTGATCTGCGGCGTGCCGTCCTCGTTGCTGCTGATCGAAAGGGTGATGCCACTGTTGGTATCGCGTGCCTCGAAATAGCGGTCGTTGAAGCGCTTCAGCGAGGCCTCGCGGCCCTGCACGTAGACCGGCCCGCCTTCGTCGGCGTGCACATCGATGCCGCCCGGGCAGCTGGCGTTGAAGAACGGCACTGCGGCCATGGCCGGGGTAACGAAAGCGGTGGACAACAGTGCGGCGGTGAGCGACAGGGCATGGCGACGCATGTGCGGATCCCGAAGGGGCCCAGAGTGGGCGTGTGGCGGCAGTATGCGGTGGGGCGCTGCTCACTGTCCGTGAGGAATATCAAGATCCGGGTGGAGCGCGTGGGGATTCAGGTCTGGTAGGGTGTTATAGAAGTCTTGCCGGGGAAGCTAAGCCAGCTTTACTTCCTTGGCCTTAAAGGGCCGTGCGACAGCAATGACGCGCCAGGATTCATCGTTGGTTTCAGCCCCGCGCGATATGTCGCTTCTGGCATTGCGATGTTCGAAACGCGCCAAACTAGATAATTCATTTTTCCTTTCAGATCACCCGATGCCATCGAAACAAACGACTGGCAGGCGGTGATTTCACATGCGCATGATGAATCGCCACCTGCAAAGGTGGTCGGGACTTCCAAGCCCGTGTTGTCAACGATGTATACGCTTGCCAGCCGGCGTCGTCCTTTCAGGGGCGGCGCCGGCTGGCAATCCCTTCGCCGATCGACGGCGGGCGGTGCGTGGGGGCCTCGTGCCCGCCGATTCGTTGACCCGGTCTTGGAAGCCACGCATCGCCCGCCACCCTCTTCGGGTGGCACCTCTGTTCCCGACGAGGACGCCCGCATGCCCAAGACCCACCATCCGTACCTGACCGCCACCCTGGGCGAGGCCGCCCTGCGCCTGCCGCCGGAACTGGCGCAGCCGTTGGAAGCGGCCTTCGCCGCTGCGAACGAGGCGCCCGCGCCGATCAATCTTCACGGTTGCCTGCAGCGCATCCAGGCGGGTGACGCCGCCGATGGACGGCCGTGGCAGGGGTCGGCAGGTACACCTGGCGACGCCGTGGCCGCCGCACGCCGGGACCGCGCCGCCGTTGGCCTGGTGTCGCTGTTGGAGCTGTATCACGCCGCCGAGCGTGTGCGCGTGGACGGGGAAGAGAAGGACGATATCGGCGATGGCACGCGCGAAGGGCTGATGCTGGCCTGCCGGGGGCTGGCGGAGTATGTCGCGTTGCAGGTGCGCAGCTGAAGCTGCGTTGTTGGCGGTGTCAGCTGCGTTGATCGAAGGATCTACCCACGCCATACAATGAGCTGACTCACCGGGTTGGGACGAGAAAACCGCCGAAAGGCGGTTTTTCATGTCCATTCCATCACCTTCGCCACCGGCGTTGTGCCGACGCATCAAGATCGGCGCGAGTGCTTATGCTGCGCTGGCATGCAGGCGCACACCCAAGGCACGGGTCACTTTGAGGATGGTCGCAAAATCAGGGCTACGCTCGCCCGACAGTGCGCGATACAGCCTCTCACGCGACAGGCCCGCCGCACGCGCGACCTTGCTCATCCCCTGAGCGCGCGATATCGCCAAGTACTTTGGCAATGAATGTAGAATCGCCATCGCTTTCAGCGATGCAGGCGTCGAGATAGGCGGCCATTTCTCCGAGTGTCCGAAGATGCTCGATCACATGAAATGCTTTGAGTTTGATCCTCTCCTTGGCGGCCATACGTGTGCGACTCCAGTAGTTCGTGGTTGACGATCCTCGGGCTGGTCTGGTCAGTAGCCCGATTAACTACACTGTATCCAGATGTCTCGCGCATTGACACCAAAGCTGTGTCAGGGCTCGCCGGTGAGCCCGTGCTGTACGTTTCGGTCCGAGTTGCTTGGTATCAAGCTGCAATGCACCAGACGCGATACGGGCCAACGATTCGATATGCTCATTCAGCATCCGCCCCGTCTCCAGGCTGCGCAGCATCGACATCAAAGTAGACGTAAGCGGGCTCTCGCCTTAGCCCTTCTGCTGGATAGGTTTTTACGATCCTGAGATTGTCAACCTCGAACGTAAGGCCATCAACAAGGCAGTGCTCCGCGATTCTCGGATTGTACTCATGCAGCCAAGCGTAGTTCCGCTTTGTCCACGCAAGGATAGCCTTATGCAGAGCGCGACTATCCTTATCATGATTGCCTTGGTTCAATCTCAGCCCCATTACGTTCAAGCAGAAGGCTAGGATCTTCGCGCCCTTGAAGTTTGGAAACCTTCTCATTTCTGCAACTTCGTTGTACAAGAGTCGCCGCACCTTGAACTTGATTATTCTGCCAGCCGGATTATCCAAGTGGTGGAATCTGAAAAGCTCACCCCACACCGCGTTGTATTGAATATCCCAACACTCCCATTGAGGTGAAGTTACGGCAGATGCATCAAGCACTACTTCGAAAATCATGCTGGCAATGTGATCATAGAATGATTCTCTAGGATGACCATGCTGTTCCTTTACTCGCAGGCGAAGATATTCAGGGACCCTCTTCTTATCCAGGACTTTCACTGCATCGCCAATGAATTCAACGACGACACCAAGGCGCCGAACTGAATCGTTATCCCATGTGCCAGGGAGCCCGTTCAGCTTGTATAGGTCGGATGCCGCGTTCTCGATGTAACCTTTGGCCCGATACAGGACAGTTGAGTGGTTCCAGAATCCTCTTTCTACGTAGTCGTGGAAGGTCATCAGAACCACTCGACAGTAGGCTTCCCATTGATCCGAATCCCATTCCGACTTCCTCCGAATGTCGGGGGAGAGCATAGTCTGCACTTCTTCGACCATCTCATGATTCGCGAACATGGCTTGGCTAAGTGGCTTGATATATCCAATCAAGCCCGATTCATAGCCTTCAGCCTCGTGATACAGGAAGGATTCCTTGTTCGCTAACGCCTCGTTTACTATGTTTTTGGCAAATGTTCCTATCTGAACCCCATACTTCTTCGTCCGACCAATTTCCTGAAAGACGGCCAGGGCGGTAGCGGGCGAGGAACCGACAATTGCCCTGCAGAGTCTCTTATCTGCAATCAAAAGGAGAATGTCGTTGGCGTACGCCTCTACCTTCGGAGGCTCAGGGCGCTGCTCATCATAATTTTCTCCCCTTCGGAGTTGTTCAAACCGATCTCTGTTCGTCGCGTAGCTGACGAGCGCCCTAGCAGAGTGTGCAAGCTCATCCGCTACCACCGCGAGATCAATTGGCGATCCTTTGATAACGAACCGGTACAGCGTTCGAGCGAACCGCTCTGCGTTTCGCTTGCCATAAGTAGGCGGATTGATAAAGGCGAACCATGCCCAAGTCAGGAACGTCAGCAGAAACAAGCTTGCCAATAGCGCTTGCCAAGACCCCGGCGAAAGTAAGTTACCTTGCGGAACCAGCCATTCTTCTGCCCGCCATAGGTCAGTCAAGAGCGTGAACACCCCAACCGTGACCACGACACCAAAGGTCAGCCCTTGAAGAGGAATCGGTGCAGTTCTAATGCGGAAACGGTAGCGAACGTCAGCGATAGTCCACGCCAAAATCATGAGCGCGAGACCCGCAAGGAACTCCGAGAACCCGAATATCTTCGGAGCACTGGAATCCAACGGAGTGAAACATACTCCTGCGAAGCACTGTTCAAGCGACATACTTACCCCTTCGTAGAGTCCCCTCGTTTAATGATGCTTTCCGTTTTGCACAAAGCAAGCGGGCTGTCGTTTTCAGACACCCATTGGGACGCTCTACATCATGCATCGGCGACGTTGCCCCGCCCTCACAAGATCACTCGTCCATCACCAAATACGACGCGCCGGAGTCCCGTGTAGCCGCCGAACTCGTTGAACCACTTCTCTTACTGCACCTTTTTTCCGCGTTCACCATGCTGCGCTTCGGCTCGGCATTGGCGCCTCTGGCCATTGCACCTGCCTATGCGACACCTCGACCACTGCTGCAAGTTTGACCGCAACTGCGGGCCACGCTACGTGGGAGCAGCTTTGGCCCAATCCCGATCACCAGCTACTACTGCCCGTCCTGACGACGGCGGGCAAGACGGCGAGCGTGTCGCAGGTCGACCCGACCGAGCGGCTAGACACACACAGACCTTCGTGCGTAAGTGCGAGCGTGGGAGCATCGGATCGAAGCCGGGGAGTTGGTCGAGTTCGCCGTGGCGCTCGGCATGCCGCCGCTCGCACTGCTAGTCGAGGACGCCGAGAAACGCGCGGCCAGACTCCAGCCGAAGATCAAAAAGGGCAGCGCGAAGGGCTGCTGATTAAGAAGAATGGTGCCGCTTATCCGAATCGAACGGATGACCTACTGTTTACAAGACAGTTGCTCTACCAACTGAGCTAAAGCGGCATGGGTGGTGCACCGGCGGCAGCGCCGCGGTCCGGGGATTCTAGCGCAACCGTGTGCATTCCAGCGACCGGCTCTGTGCCGCCCCGCTGCGCTGCTGGGCCTGGGCCGGCTGTGCGCCCGCTGCCAGCTGTCCTTCCAGCCACCATTGGCCGGCGTCGCCGCTGGCCACCAGGCGCGGCTGGAAGCCGGCAGCCTGCACCGCCGCCATGCGGCGCTCGGCGCCTTCGCGGTTGCGGTACTGGCCCAGCGCCACGGCGTTGATGTCCTCGCCCTGGCTGATGATGTAGTAGTCGCTCAGGCCGGCGGCGACGATGCGCTTCACCGTGGCCTGGGCTTCGTCGCGATTGGCGGCGGCCGGCAGCATCACCCGGAAACGGGCGCTGCCGCTGGCAGCAGGCTGTTCGCGCAGGCGCACCTGACTGATGACATTGCCGGCCTTGCCCTGCGCACTGGTCGCGGCGGCGCGGTCGGCGAACGGACCCAGCGCGATGCAGCGCGGCGGCTCGGCGGCTGCGGACGGGGTTGCGGGCTTTTCCGGCGCCGCGGTCGGCGCGGCCGGTGTCACCGGCTTGGCAGCGGCAGCAACCGGCGTAGCCTCGGCCACCTGCGGGTTGGCGATCTCCTGCTTGGCCGGCGCAACGGGCGCAGGCGTCGCAGCCACAGCCGTCCTCTCCGCAGGTTCGCGCTCCATCAACGGCGCGGTCGGGGCGGCGGCAGTGGCCTCGGCGGCCGCAGCGGCATCCACGCCACCGGGCACCCAGCGCAGCTCGGCTACGCCAGCGGGTTGCGGCGGCGGCGCAAGCGCCTGCGGTGCATCGCGCAGCAGCCACCAGCAGGCGACGCCAAGATTGAGGATGGCCAGTACGACGATCAGGGCACGGGTCAGCATGCGCGGATACTAGCCTGCGGGCTGGTGCACCGCCCAGCGGGCGAGGCCATCCAGCACCAGCGACGGGTGATAGTCGGCGCCGGGCAGCAACGGCATCAGCGCTGGTGCGCCGCCACCGTGTACCAGCAATGACGGTGCCACGCCCAGCAGCGCGTTCGCCTGCTGTGCGCTGCGTTCGATCAGCGCCACAGCCGCACCATCGCAGCCGGAGGCCAGCGCGTCGGCAGTGTCGTTGGCGAATTCGCTGTAGTCGCCGCCGGTTGCAGGCAGCTGCACTGCACGCGCGTGCAGTGCTTCGCGCATGGTGGTGGGCGATGCGGAAATGCGGCCACCGTGGTGCTGGCCATTGGCGTCGAGCAGATCAATCGTCAAGGCGGTGCCAACGCCGACCACCAGCACCGGGCGCTGCGCCTTGGCGGCGGCCAACAGGGCCAGGAAGCGGTCGACGCCGAACTTTTCCGGCTTGGCATAGGCGATGCGCACGCCGGCACATTCGGCGCTGGTGCGCACCACATGCACGTGTTCGAAGCGGCGCTGCAGCTGGTCCAGCATGGCGCTGGTCAGCGAGGGTGCGGCCACGCTGGCCACGAACGCGGTGGTGCCGCTGGGCAGGCTGTGCGGCGGCTGCCCGGCCATGCCTTCGGCGCCGTGCGCCCAGGCCTGTACGTCGCCGGCACGGTCACCCTGCAACGGCGCGAACTTGAAGCGCGAGTTGCCCAGGTCGAACAACCAATCGCTCATGCCGCCCTCACGCTGACTTCGCCGGCGTGCAGCAGGCGTTCCTGGCCATCGATGCGCACGCGCAATGCGCCGTCATCGGCCAGGCCGAGTGCGGTGCCGTGCTGCCACTGCCCGTCCAGTTCCACGCGCACTTCGCGGCCGGCCAGCATATCGAACGCGGCGTAGCGCGGCAGGAACGGCGCCAGACCTTCGCGATCGAATTCTTCCAGCGCCGGCAGCAGGCGTGTCAGCACGGCGGCGACAACCACGTTGCGATCCACCGGCTTGCCGGCCAGCGTGTCCAGGTCCACCCACGGCTGGGTGATCTGCTCGGCGAACGACGGTGGCATATGCGTGTTGATGCCGATGCCGATCACCGCGCGCGCCGGGCCGGCGTATTCGCCACCGCCCTCAGCCAGCAGGCCGACCAGCTTGCGCTTGCCATCGACGATCAGGTCGTTCGGCCACTTCAGCTGGGCCTGGGTGTAGCCCAGATCGTGCAGCGCTTCGGCCACGGCGATGCCCGCCACCAGGCTCAGCCCGGCGAGGCGGCCGAGGCCACCGGAGTACAGGCGCAGCACCGACAGGTAGATGTGCGCGGCCAGCGGCGAGGCCCAGGCACGCCCACGACGGCCACGGCCACCGGTCTGGCGTTCGGCCAGCAGGACGCTGACCCCGCGCTGGGGCGCGCTGCAACGCAGCAATTCGGCGTTGGTCGAGTCCACCGTCCAAGCCACCCGCAGGTCGTGCAGCAGGGCCTGGACGTCAGCAGGCAGGCCGGCGCGGATCGCGTCCGGGTCCAGCAGATCGACCGGGCGGGTCAGGCCATAGCCTTCGCCAGCACGGCCCTCGATGTCCACACCGGCGGCCCTAAGTCCTTGAATACGCTTCCAAATGGCCGCCCGGGTCTGACCCAGCTCACGGGCCAGGGCGTCGCCGGACAGGCGACCGGCAGCGAGTTTGGCCAGCAATTGGCGATCGTCCACGGCAGCTTCCACGAAGTCAGGAAGGAATTATGCGGGAAAGCCGCCAGCGACGCCCGCCACGCTGGGTTCCGCGGGGGCTTCCAACTGGGCGTCGGGTTCGGGCTAGAATCGGGAACTCACCCTCCCTTAACGTGGATGTCGTCAATGCGCCGTTATGCCCATTGCCTGATCCTGCTGATGATGCCCTTCGCGGCGTCTGCGACAGCAGCGCTGGACGACAGCCGCGGCGCTTGCGTGTCCTCCAATGGTGATGCCGCCTCGCAGCGCGCACCGACCGCAACCGCCTCGGCAGCCACCACCAAGCCGGCACCGGTACGCCCGGCCGCCAGCAGCGCCACCAGCACCGGTGGCGGTGGCAGTGACGACGACGTGCTGCAGCGCATCCGCGCACCGAAGTGGCACAGCTACCTGCCGGGAATGTTCCGCTGATCAAGTCGTTGCTGCAGTGGCTGCGGCCTGCGCCGCGGCCGATTGACGATGCGCTTTGGGATGACGCCTGCCGCCGCGCGGCCTGGCTGCACGGCCTGGACGACGAACGCCGTGCGCGCCTGCGCGTGCTGACCACGCGCTTCCTGCACGAGAAGACCATCACGCCGATTGGTGACCTGCAATTGCAGGCCGGCGATGGTGTGCTGCTGGCGGCGCTGTGCTGCCTGCCGCTGCTGGAGTTCGGCGAAGTGGGCCTGGAAGGCTGGTCGCAGCTGATCGTCTACCCCGATGCGTTCCGCGTGCACCGCAGCCACATGGATGCGGCCGGCGTGCTGCACGAGTGGGATGACGAACTGATTGGCGAATCGTGGGACAGCGGTCCGTTGATCCTGTCCTGGGCCGACGTGCAGGCCGACCTGGCCGCACCGCACGAGGGTTACTGCGTGGCCGTGCACGAAATGGTGCACAAGCTGGATGCGCTGGATGGCGCGATGGACGGTACGCCACCGCTGCCACGCGAATGGCAGCGCGAGTGGGCGGGCGTTTTCCAGCGTGCCTTCGACGCCTTCTGTGCGCAGGTGGATGCAGGCGAGGAAACGTTGATCGATCCGTATGCGGCCGAGGCGCCGGAAGAGTTCTTCGCGGTGGCCAGCGAATACCACTTCTCCGCGCCGGATCTGCTGCATAAGGCGTTGCCGGAGGTGGCCGCGCAGCTGCGGCGGTTCTATGGCGAGCCGCCGGCGTTCGAAGAACGGTAGTGCCGGCCGCTGGCCGGCAACCTGGGACTGCCATCGAAGATCATGAGGTTGCCGGCCAGCGGCCGGCACTGCCGGAACACCATGCGTTGTTGCGCCAGGCGATGCCCGGCGGGCGGGAGCGCGCGGCTTACGGCCCCGGCGGCAGTTGCACCTCAAAGCGGGCGCCGCCGAGTTCACTGGAACGGCCCACGGTCAGCTCGCCGCGGTAGTCCTTGATCAGGTCCTGCACGATCGACAGGCCGATGCCGTGGCCCTGCACGCGCTCGTCGCCACGCACGCCACGCTGCAGCACCTTGCCGATGTCGTCCGGGGCGATGCCCGGGCCATCGTCGTCCACCGCCAGCAGCAGGCCGGCGCGGCGCGCGTTCGGTGCCGGCAGCGGCTGCGCGGTCAGCAGCACGCGGCGGTTGGCCCACTTGAAGGCATTCTCCAGCAGGTTGCCCAGCAGTTCCTGCAGGTCACCCGGTTCGCCGTGGAAGCGTGCGGCCGGGTCGATATCGAATTCGCACAGCACGCCCTTCGAGGCGTAGACCTTCTCCAGGCCACGCACGATTTCCTCGGCGTTGGATTCAATCGGCAGCGGCGCGGAGAACAGCTTGTGACCCGACGACGCCGCACGTGCCAGCTGGTAGGAGACCAGGTTGTTCATGCGCTGCAGCTGCACGTCCAGTTCCTCGCGCAGCGCGCCGTCGCCCGCGCCGCTGTCCATCTGCGTGCGCAGCACCGCGATCGGCGTCTTCAGGCTGTGCGCCAGATCGGCCAGGGTGTTGCGCTGGCGCTCCAGGTTCTCGCGCTCGCTTTCAATGAAGGCGTTGATGCTGTCGGTCAGCGGCTCCAGCTCGCGCGGGTGGCGCTCGCTCATGCGCGCGGTCTCGCCACGCTGCACCTTGGTCAGCTCGGTGATCACGCGGCGCAGCGGGCGCAGGCTCCACTGCAGAATGACGGTCTGCAGCAACAGCAGGATCAGGCCGATGCCGCCCAGGTAGAACCAGACCCGGCCACGGAACACACGCAGCTGCGCACCCAGCGCGCGCGAGTCTTCCATCACATAGATGGTGTACGGGAACTCGGTAGCGGGGTCGGCGTCGGCGTCCCACACCAGGCCCAGGCCGTAGCGGTATACCGAGCCCTGGCTGCCGTCGATCTGGATCATCGGCAACGGGCCTTCGAACACTTCCTGGCGCGGCGCCAGCAGGCCGCCGCCGACGGTGGGCAGCATCGGGCCTTCGGCAGACATCGAATTGCCCTTGCCGTGCGGCATCACCACCTGCAGGTACAGGCCGCTGCCCGGCACATCGAAGCGCGAATCCGGCGGCTGCTCGCGGATGTACAGCGAGCGGTCGCGGGTGAAGTCGATGCCGGCCGCGTACGCGGTGGCGTAGTTCTTCAGGCGCTCACGCAGGTTCGCCTTCGCCGTATCGGCGAAGGCGGCATCGAGCGCGTAACCGGCCAGTGCCAGGAACGCGACCAGGCCCACGGACGCGGCGAGCATCTGGCGCGCCTGCAGTGAGCGCGGCCGCCAGCGTCGGAAGAACCACAGACGGCCGGACATCGTGTTATCGCCAGGGTGAGCCGGCTCAGCCCTCGTTGCGCGGAATCGCGAAACGGTAGCCGCGACCGCGCACGGTCTCGATCGGCTTCAGTTCGCCATCCGGGTCCAGCTTCTTGCGCAGGCGGCCGATGAAGACCTCCAGCACGTTCGAGTCGCGGTCGAAGTCCTGCTGGTAGATGTGCTCGGTGAGGTCGGCCTTGGAGACCAGTTCACCGGCGTGCATCATCAGGTACTCCAGCACCTTGTACTCGTAGCTGGTGAGGTCGACATTGCTGCCAGCCACGCTGACGGTCTGGGCAGCCAGGTCCAGGGCAACCGGGCCGCATTCCAGGGTCGGCTTGCTCCAGCCGGCGGCGCGGCGCAGCAGCGCGTTGACGCGTGCCAGCAGTTCTTCGACGTGGAACGGCTTGACCAGGTAATCATCAGCGCCCTGCTTCAGGCCCTCGACCTTGTCCTGCCAGCTCGAACGCGCGGTCAGGATCAGCACTGGGAACTTCTTGCCTTCGTCACGCAGGGCCTTGATCAGCTCCATGCCCGACATCTTGGGCAGGCCGAGGTCGATGATGCCGACATCGAACGGGACTTCGCGCCCCATGTAGAGGCCTTCCTCGCCGTCCTGCGCAGCATCGACGGCAAAGCCTTCGCGCTTGAGCCGGGCTGCCAGGGTCTCACGCAGCGGGGCTTCGTCTTCGACCAGAAGGATACGCATGAACTCTCCCTAGTGTCCTGGGTGTGGCCCGGAGGCCTGTGGGGTACGGGTTGATAGCGACGACTATCCCTGTTCAGGGGTTATCGCCGCGTAGTGATGACATATCCGACCGCGGCGTGCGCGGCTGTGAACGCGACGGCGCGGGGTCGTCCATGTAGCGGACCCGGCCCCGATCGTCCATGTACTTCACCCGGTTGATATCACGACCATCGAACGGCACGCGCTCGGCGCCGAGGATGTGCCCGCCGGTGGTGCGCTGCACGCGGCGCACGGCATCGGACAACGAACGCTCGTCGCCACGGCCACCGCGCTCGCCCCGCTCCATCATCTCCGCCCGCCCCTGGTCGCCGCGCGGCGGCTGTTGCGCCAGCGCCGAAGACAGCGGCGCAGCCGCCAGCACCACGCAGGTGGCCAGGGCAATGCGGCGATGGAAGGGAGCGGAAGACATCAGTGCGATCCTAGCCGAGCACGGCGATTCGTTCAAAAGTCGTAAATCCGGGTGCCGGTTCGGGACCCGGCGCTTTACAAATCTTTTGCAAATTCTTGGTTTGGCGCAGTGAATCCGGTCTGAACTTTTCCGGCTTCAACTCCAAGTCGTTCAGCTAAGTGAACATTCGGAACGAATCGCCGCCCCTTGTCAAGTCAGGAATGTGATTGCGGTCACGCTACGGCGCGATCAGATGCACGTTCGGTGACCGCCAGCGCCTGCTCGATCAGCCGCCAATCGGCGCCCGGGCGGTGTGCGCCCTCACTCAGCACCTGGCGGAACGCGCGGCCACCGGGCTGGCCATGGAACAGGCCAAGTACGTGGCGGGTGATGTGCTTCAGCGCCAGGCCTTCGCCCAGTCGCGCTTCCACGTAGGGCCGCAGCGCGCGCAGCAGGTCGGCACGGGCCTGCAGCGGGGCGCCGGTATGCAGCGCCTCCAGCTGATGCAGCAGATAGGGATCGTGATAGGCCGCGCGGCCCAGCATCACGCCATCGACGTGCGCGGCCTGCGCCTGCACCGCCTCGAGGCTGGCCAGGCCGCCGTTGATCACCACCGGCAGTGCCGGGCGCTCCTGCTTCAGGCGGTAGGCCCAGTCGTACTTCAGCGGCGGAACCTCGCGGTTCTCCTTCGGCGACAGGCCCTTCAGCCACGCGTTGCGCGCATGCACCACCACCATCGCCGCACCGGCGGCAACCTGGCGGTCGACGAAGGCGGCGAACACGTCGTAGTCGTTGTCCTCGTCCACGCCCAGGCGGCACTTCACCGTCACCGGGATATCAACCGCATCGACCATGGCCGCCACGCATTCGGCCACCAGTACCGGCTCGCGCATCAGGCAGGCACCGAAACGGCCGGCCTGCACGCGATCAGACGGGCAGCCGCAGTTGAGGTTGACCTCGTCGTAGCCCGACTCGGCGGCGATACGCGCGGCCTGCGCCAGCAGCGCCGGATCACTGCCGCCCAGCTGCAGCGCCAGCGGCTGTTCGCTGCGGTCGAAGCCGAGCAGGCGCTCGCGATCGCCGTGGATGACCGCGTTGGCGTGCACCATTTCCGTGTACAGGCGTACGCCCGGAGCCAGCACGCGGTGGAACACGCGGCAATGGCGATCCGTCCAGTCCATCATCGGGGCGACGGACAGGCGCAGGGAATCGGCGTAACGGGCGGTGGCGGACGTCATCGGAGCGTTGATCGTGGAGACTGGCATTGCCAGTGAGATCAATAGTTTACACCGCGTGGCTGAATGCGCGCGGTCAGCCGCGTTGCGAGCGCCGGTTGGGCGCGGTTCCGGCTGGCGGCCGGGGCGGGCCGGGCGGCGGCGGCGGACGCTTCCTGCCCTCGGGGAGCTTGGGGTTCGCGTTCTCCATGGATACGACCAGCTGGTCCAGTGGTGGGTTGGAACCCTTCCTCAACTTAGCCATTGTCTGTCTCCTGGAGAATCTCGACCCACTGCACATCCACTGCGTGAATCAGTATGCCATCGAGCTGCGGAAGCTCGACCACGGCGGGGCTGCCCACGAGATGCGCTGCTGGATCGGCACCTTCATCGGGTGGATCCGCATCCACCAGCCAGGCCGGCATCTGCATGTAGAACTGTCCCGCAGCGGGGCTGATCGGCCACTCCTTGGGGTAGCCGGTCAATCGACGGCCATCCTTCAGTTGCAGCACCACGAAGGCAGGACGCGTACCCAGCACGCAGTATCACTCGCTCGGGTGGGACGTACGCGTGGTGAAGCCTGCGCGGCGGAGCCCCGCGTGGAAAAAGTCCTTGTTCGCAGCGAGGGCCAATCCTGCCCCCAGCAGTCCAGCGAGGACAAAACCCCAGAGCAGGCTGCTGGACTCGGTCCAGGTGCCCAGCACAAAGCAGCGACCAGCCAGCAGGAGCATCAGTTCGGTGAACTTGACCAGCGCCTGTACTACGAAGGTGAACACCAGCGCTTCCACGGTCCTTTCGAACTGCGGTGGCTTGGGGTGTGAAGTCAGCCCGTAGAACACCCAGGCTGCCAGAAAGCCCGGCAGCAGAAAGGTCAGCAGCGTGGTGGCGTTGTTGAAGAGCGAATCCATTCCGGCAGAAGTATTCCGTCGTGAGGATCACAACGAATCACGATCACGGCGATTCTTCCACCCGATGTGGGGTTCACAGGCTGAAGATGCAGCAACCCCAACAGCAGCCATGGCGTTGCAGTTGCTCCACGAGAGCCGATAGCGTCAATGCGCGCTGCCAGCAGTGCCTTTGCCACCCACCTGTTCGACGAGGGTCTGGCTGGCCGCATTGAGCCCCACCACTGTCACCTCCGCACCGTGCGCGGCCAGCTTTTCCTGCGCCCGCTCCAGCGCGGCCACGGCAGTCAGATCCCACAGGTGGGCATCGCGCAGATCAATCTGCACCTGCGGCGCCACGTGCTGGTAATCGAACGCCGCACCCAGCTGCCCCGCTGAGGCAAAGAACACCTGCCCACGCACGCGGTAGACCTGCATGTCACCGGCATCGTTGCGCTGCACATCCAGCATGCGGCCAACCTTGCGCGCGAAGAGCACTGCCGACAGCAGCACACCGCTGAGCACGCCCTTGGCCAGGTCGTGGGTGGCAACGGTGACCACCACGGTCAGCAGCATCACTGCTGACGAACTACGCGGATGCGTGCGCAGGTCGCGCAGCGAGCGCCAGCTGAAGGTGCCGATGCTGACCATGATCATTACCGCCACCAGCGCGGCCATCGGGATCTGCCGCACCAGGTCGCTGCCGTACACCACCAGCACCAGCAGGAACACGCCTGCCACCAGGCAGGACAGGCGGCCACGTCCACCGGAGGTCACGTTGATCACCGACTGGCCGATCATCGCGCAGCCGGCCATGCCACCGAGGAAGCCGGTGACCGTATTCGCCACGCCCTGGCCGACGCATTCGCGGTTGCGCTCGCTGGGCGTTTCGGTGATGTCCTCGACGATCTGCAGGGTCATCATCGATTCGAGCAGTCCGACCACCGCCAGCGTGGCCGACACCGGCAGCAGAATGCGCAGCGTCTCCCAGGTGAGCGGCACATCGGGGATGAGGAAATGCGGCAGGCTGTCGGGCAGCTGGCCCATGTCGCCGACGCTGCGTACGTCCACGCCGAAGCCGATCACCACGGCGGTCAGCACCACAATGGCCACCAGCGGCGACGGCACCGCGCGGGTAACGCGTGGCAGCAGGTAGATGATCGCCAGCGCGGCGGCGCACAGCACGTAGACCGTAGGGCCGCGTCCGATCAGCTCGGGCATCTGTGCCAGGAAGATCAGGATCGCCAGCGCGTTGACGAATCCGGTGATGACCGAGCGCGAGACGAAGCGCATCAGCGAGCCGAGCTTGAACACACCGGCCAACACCTGCAGCAGGCCGGCCAGGATGCTGGCGGCGAACAGGTACTGCAGGCCATGGTCCTTGACCAGGTCGACCATCACCAGCGCCATCGCACCGGTGGCGGCGGAGATCATGCCGGGTCGGCCGCCAGCAATGGCAGTGATGACGGCAATGGAGAACGCCGCATACAGGCCGACCTTGGGGTCGACGCCGGCGATGAGCGAAAAGGCGATCGCCTCGGGAATCAGGGCCAGGGCGACGACGATACCGGACAGCAGATCGCCACGGATGTTGCCGAGCCATTGCTGGCGCAGGGGGTAGGACGTTTGCATGGGAAAACTCCGCGCGTATGCGGGCGTGGCCGCAAGGCGCTGCAGTGGGATACACGGGTTCCTGAGCCGGTGCCGGGGGCACGGCCGGACCATCGACGTTGCGCGCGCCAGAAGAGGCGACGGTCAACCGAGGGCGGCAGGGGTCAGGGTGGCGTGATCACTGCTGGGAGGTGTGGGTGCGTGGGAGGGGCGCAGTCTACGGGAAGCGGCCCCACGGGGGTAGCGCGGATGGCCGGCGAAGGCAGCGAAACGCAGCAGAGCATGGCTCCGCTCTACAATCACAGCATGGCCGCCAACCGCCCGCACTTCTTCGACCCCGCCACCGAACAGGGCGTGCTGCGCCTGTCGATCGCCGCCTCGCTGCTGCTGGCCGCGGCGGCGGTGGTGTTCGGCCTGCTGGCCAATTCCTCGCTGATCATCTTCGACGGCATCTACGGCCTGATCGACGTGGTGATGACCTGGCTGTCGCTGCTGGTGGCGCGGCTGATCGCGCTGTCCACCCAGACCGACGCACTGCAATCGCGGCTCAACCAGCGCTTCACCATGGGCTTCTGGCACCTGGAGCCGATCGTGCTGGGGGTGAGCGGCACGTTGATGATCGGCGCCGCGCTGTATGCCCTGGTCAATGCGGTCGATGCGTTGATGTCCGGTGGACGCCATATCGCGCTCGGCCCGGCCATTGCCTTCGCCGGGCTGTCGATCGTGGGCGAAGGCGCGCTGGCCTGGTTCATCCTGCGCGCCAACCGCCGCATCGGCTCGGAGTTCATCGCATTGGACGCGAAGAACTGGGTGATCGCGGCCAGCATGTCGGCCTGCTACCTGCTGGCCTTCCTCGGTGGTGTACTGGTACAGGGCACCTCGTGGGTTTGGATCGGGCCCTACATCGATCCGGCCATCCTCGCCTTCGTCTGCGTGCTGGTGATGATCGCTCCGCTCGGCACCGTGCGCCGGGCGCTGGCCGGCATCCTGCTGGTCACCCCGCCGGAACTGCAGGCCCATGTGGATGCAGTGGCACGCGCGATCGTGGCCAAGCACGGCTTCGTCGAGCACCGCAGTTACGTGGCCCAGGTGGGGCGTGGCGAGCAGATCGAGCTGTTCTTCGTGGTGCCGGAAAACGACCCGCCGCGGCCGCTGGTGGAATGGGACCAGCTGCGCGACGAGATCGGCGATGCACTGGGCGAGGCCTCGCCGGACCGCTGGCTGACCATCATGTTCACCACCGACCGCGAGTGGACGATCTAGGCCGGCAGGACGATGAATCAAGTTTTCCGGACGCATTGCAACCCAACGTACGCGGAAACCGGGCAAAGTAGGCTCCAACGCAACACCCACCCACCGACCAGGAGCATCCCGATGTCCATCGAAAAGGTTCTGTACACCGCCCAGGCCACCTCCACCGGCGGCCGTGAAGGCCGTTCCGTCTCCTCCGACAACGTGCTGGACATCCAGCTGTCGACCCCGCGCGAGCTGGGCGGCGCCGGTGGCCCGGGCACCAACCCGGAGCAGCTGTTCGCCGCTGGCTATTCGGCCTGCTTCCTGGGCGCGCTGAAGTTCGTCGCCGGCCAGGCCAAGGTCGCGCTGCCGGCCGACACCACCGTGACCGGCAAGGTCGGCATCGGCCAGATCCCGACCGGCTTCGGCATCGAAGCCGAGCTGACCATCAATGTGCCGGGCGTGCCGCGCGAGCAGGTGGAAGAGCTGGTGCAGAAGGCACACATCGTGTGCCCGTACTCCAACGCCACCCGCGGCAACATCGACGTGACGCTGATCGTTGCCTGATGCGGCCAGGGTCAGAGCCCTTTGCCACCGGCAAAGGGCTCTGACCCCATCGCGGAGTATTCGGGGGTCAGAGCCCTTTCGCGTTGCGAAAGGGATCCGACCCCAAAAAAATGGGCGGATGCCGGTCGAAACCGAGCATCCGCCCATCCCACCTCGGGTGGGCCCCGGCGCGCGGCCGGGGACGCATTCGCTTACTTCTCGCTCGTAATGAGCTGCACGACGCTGGAGAAATCCAGTTTGCCGCGGCCGGCCTGGTGGTTCATCGAGTACAGGTTGCGGGCCACTTCTCCCAGCGGGATCGAGGCGCCGACACTCATCGCCGCCTCCACCGCCAGGCCCATGTCCTTGAGCATCAGGTCGCTGCCGAAACCACCGCTGTAACCACGCGACGCCGGGGCGTTTTCCAGCACACCCGGCCACGGGTTGCACACTTCAGTGGCCCAGCTGCGGCCGGTGCTGACGGCCATCATCTGCGACAGCACCTTCGGGTCCAGCCCGTGTGCCACGCCCAGTGCGATGGCTTCACCGGTCACCGCCATGATCACGCCCAGCGCCATGTTGTTGCACAGCTTGGCGACCTGGCCGGCACCACTGGCGCCCACGTGGAAGATGTTCTTGCCCATCGCCTGCAGCACCGGACGGGCGCGCTCCAGCGCGTCCTCTTCGCCACCGACGATGAAGGTCAGGGTGCCGGCCTGCGCACCGGCGGTACCGCCGGACACCGGCGCGTCGATCATCTGCAGGCCACGTGCGGCGGCGGCTTCGGATACCTTGCGGGCGCTGGCCGGGGCGATCGTGCTGCAGTCGATGACCAGCGCACCGGCCGGGATCGCGGCGAGGATGCCGTCGTCGCCCAGGTACACGCCTTCGACGTGGCGACTGGCCGGCAGCATCGAAATCACCACCTCGGCATCGGCCAGGGTTTCGCGCGCCGACGCGACCGCGCTGGCACCGGCATCGACGGCGGCCTGCACCGCGGCCGGGACCAGATCGAACACGCGCACGGTGTGGCCGTTCTTGACCAGGTTGGCGGCCATCGGGCCACCCATGTTGCCCAACCCGATGAATGCAATGCGGCTCATGCAAGGCTCCTTTCAACAAGGGGAGTGCCCAGGTCGGCCAGCGGATGCGCGGCATCGGCCCAGGGGGAAGCGAAGAAGGTGTCGGCCCACGCGCCGGTGGCCTCGGCCAGGGTGGCCGGGTTCCACTGCGGATTGCGGTCCTTGTCGATCAGCAGCGCGCGGATGCCTTCGGCGAAATCACCGTGGGCGGCGCAATGCAGGGCGACGATGTACTCCAGGCGGTAGATCGCGGCCAGGTCCTGGCCGGCACTGCGTCGCTGCAGCTCGTACGACAGCCGTGCCGAGCCGGGTGCACCGGCGGCGAGGGTCTTCTGTGCGGCCTGCAACCAGGCATCGTCGGTCTGCAGGCCGGCAATGCGCGCAATGATGGCCTGCAGGTCATCACCTTCGCACAACGCATCAACCTGCGCCGCATTGGCCAGCAGCGGGCCGGTGGCGGCGTCACTGGCATGCGACTGCAGCAGATGGCTGAGCCGTTCGTGGTTGTGTGCGGCATCGCGGGACCACGCGACCTGCAGCAGCGCATCGAACACCGCGCTGCGGCGTTCTTCGGCCACATGCACATCGGCCAGGCCGGCGTAGATCGCATCGCCCGAGTTCAACAGCGCGCCGGTCAGCGCCAGGAACAGGCCGCCCTTGCCTGGTACGCGCGGCAGCAGCCAGCTGCCACCGACATCGGGGAACAGGCCGACGGTGATTTCCGGGAAGGCCAGCTTGGAGCGTTCGCTGACCACGCGGTGGCTGGCGCCGGACATCAGGCCGATGCCGCCGCCCATCACGATGCCGTGGCCCCAGCACAGGATCGGCTTGGCGTAGGTATGGATCAGGTAGTCGACGCGGTACTCGACGTCGAAGAACTCGGCGGCGTAGTCGTTCCCGCGGATATCGCTTTGGCCGGCGTCGCGGTAGGCACGCATGCTCTGGTACAGGCTGTGCAGGTCACCGCCGGCGCAGAACGCCTTCTCACCGGCGCCCTGCAGCACCACCATGGCGATGGCATCGTCGTCGGCCCAGGCATTCAACTGCTTCAGCAGCAGGTGTGCCATCGGCAGCGAGAAGCCATTGAGCGTGCGCGGTGCGTTGAGCGTGGCGATGCCGATGCGCGTGCCATTGCTGGCCACGCGCTCTTCGAACAGGACCGGTGCTTGTTCGGCAACGGTGTCGGTTGTCATGCGTTTTTCCACTGCGCGGCGCGCTTTTCAAGGAAGGCACTCACGCCCTCGACCTGGTCGGCGGTGTCGAACAGATCGACGAAGGCCTCGCGCTCGGCCACCAGCGCCGACGCATGGGTGCCGGTGCGCGTGGACTGCACCAACGTCTTGCAGGCGGCAATGCTGGTCGGGCTCTGCTTGCCGGCCTTCTTCGCCCATTCCAGTGCCAGCGCCTTGGCTTCGCCCTTGCCGACCTTTTCTTCGGCCAGGCCAATGCGCAGTGCGGTCTCGGCGTTGATGCGCTCGCCCAGCAGGATCATGCGCTTGGCCCAGCCCTCGCCGACCAGGCGCGGCAGGTTCTGGGTGCCACCGGCGCACGGCAGCAGGCCGACGGTGGCCTCCGGCAGCGCGACCTGGGCATGGTCTTCGATGATCCGCAGGTCACAGGCCAGCGCGCATTCCAGGCCGCCGCCCATGGCATAGCCGTTGATCGCGGCGATCGACACGCCACGGAAACCGGACAGCGCCTCGAAGGCTTCGCCGAAGCGGCGTGCCGCTTCGCGTGCGGCAGCCTTGTCGCCGGAAGCGAACTGGTTGAGGTCGGCACCCGCGGAGAAGAACTTCTCGCCATCACCGGTGATCACCAGCGCGTAGATGTCGCGGTCTGCGTTGAGCGCGCCCACCAGGTCGCGCAGCGCCGAAAGGCTGTGCACGGTCCAGGTATGCGCCGGCGGGTTGTGCAGGGTGACGACGGCGGTGTGGCCATCGGCCTCGACCTTCAGGCCCACGTGTTCCTGGGTACGCCAATCCTTCATCGCAGTTCCTCTTCGGTGTTGAGCAGGTGACGGGCAACGATCACCCGCATGATCTCGTTGGTGCCTTCCAGGATCTGGTGCACACGCGAATCGCGCAGCAGGCGTTCGATCGGGTATTCGCGGATGTAGCCGTAGCCGCCGTGGATCTGCAGCGCTTCATTGCAGACGTTGAAACCGGCATCGGTGGCGAAGCGCTTGGCCATCGCACACCACACATTGGCATCGCTGGCACCGGCGTCGAGCTTGCGCGCAGCCGAATGCACCATCTGCCGGGCGGCCACCAGTTCGATGGCCATGTCGGCCAGCTTGAACTGCAGCGCCTGGAAATCAGCCAGCGCCTTGCCGAACTGGCGGCGCTCGCCCATGTAGCGGCGCGCGGCATCCAGCGCGCCCTGCGCGGCACCCAGCGAGCAGGCGGCGATGTTGATGCGGCCGCCGTCCAGCCCCTTCATCGCCAGCTTGAAGCCCCCGCCTTCCTCTCCCAGAAGGTGGCTGACCGGTACGCGGACGTTTTCGAAGGTGATGCCGCGGGTGGGCTGGCTGTTCCAGCCCATCTTCTCTTCCTTGCGGCCGAAGCTGATGCCCGGCAGGTCCGCCGGCACCGCAATGGCGCTGACACCGCCAGCACCGGCACCACCGGTACGCGCCATCACCACCAGCAGTTCGGTGGCACCGGCGCCGGAAATGAAGGCCTTGGATCCGTTCAGCACATAGAAGTCACCGTCGCGTACGGCGGTGGTCTTCAGCGAGGCTGCATCCGAACCTGCGCCCGGTTCGGTCAGGCAGTACGAGGCCAGCTTGCTGCCCGAGGACAGATCGGTTCCCCACGCATCGCGCAGCGCCGGCTGGCCCCACTTGGACACCATCCACGACGCCATGTTGTGGATGCTGATGTACGCCGCGGTCGACGGATCGACGTTGGCGAGCTCCTCGATGACGACGGCGGCGTCCAGTCGGCTCAGGCCGCTACCGCCCACTTCCGGGTCCATGTACAGACCGCAGAAGCCCAGTTCACCGGCCTTGGCGATCGCCTCGCGCGGGAAGATGCCCTCCGCATCCCATCGCGCGGCGTGCGGTGCCAGTTCGGCCTGTGCGAAGTCGCGCGCCGCCTCGCGGTACGCCTGCTGCGCTTCTTCCAGTTCCGTCGTCATCGAGTGGCTCATGGCTGCTCCTGCCGTTACTTCAGGCTGATCGTGGTGTTGACGCCATGGCTGAGCGTCTCGTCATCGAACCAGCGCGCGGTGACCGTCTTGGTCTGGGTGTAGAACAGCACCACCTGCTTGCCGTACGGGCCCAGATCGCCCAGCTTGGAAGCACGCGAACCGGTGAAGGAGAACAGCGGCACCGGCACCGGGATCGGCACGTTGATGCCGACCTGGCCAACGTCGATGTCTTCCTGGAACTTGCGCGCAGCCGCGCCGGACTGGGTAAACAGTGCGGTGCCGTTGCCGTTCGGGTTGCTGTTGACCATCGCGATGGCCTCTTCCAGCGTTTCCGCTTCGAGGATGACCAGCACCGGCCCGAAGATTTCTTCCTGGTAGATGCGCATGTCGGTGGTAACACCGGCAAAGATGGTCGGGCCGACGAAGTTGCCCTTCTCGAAACCATCGACCTGCGGCTTGCGGCCATCGAGCACCAGCTTGGCACCCTGCTCCACGCCCGAAGCGATCAGGCCTTCGACGCGATCACGGGCGCTGCAGGAAATGACCGGGCCGACGTCGGTGCCGGCGACCGTGCCACCGCTGACCTTCAGGGTCTTGGCCTTTTCGACCAGATCCTGCACCCAACCGCGCGCTTCACCGACCAGCACCAGGGTGGAGGCGGCCATGCAGCGCTGGCCTGCCGCACCGAAGGCCGCGCCGACCATCGCGTTGAGGGTCTGTTCCTTGTTGGCATCCGGCAGCACCACGGCGTGGTTCTTGGCGCCCATCATGCACTGCACGCGCTTGCCGGCCAGCGAGGCACGGTTGTAGACGTGGGTGCCGACGCGGGTGGAACCGACGAACGACACCGCCTTGATGTCCGGGTGGTCGCAGATCGCGTTGACCACTTCCTCGCCGCCGTGGACGACGTTCAGCACGCCCTTCGGAATGCCGGCTTCCAGCGCCAGCTCGACCAGGCGCATGGTGACCATCGGGTCCTGCTCGGACGGCTTGAGGATGAAGGTGTTGCCGGTGGCGATCGCCATCGGGAACATCCACAGCGGGATCATCGCCGGGAAGTTGAACGGGGTGATGCCGGCGCACACGCCCAGCGGCTGCATGATCGAGTAGGTGTCGACGCCGGTGGCCACGTTGTTGGCCAGCTCGCCCAGCTGCAGGTTGCCGATGGCGGCAGCGTGCTCGACCACTTCCAGGCCGCGGAACACATCGCCTTCGGCGTCGGGCAGGGTCTTGCCCTGCTCGGCGGTAAGGATGTGCGCCAGCTCGCTCATGTTCTCGCGGATCAACTGCTGGTACTTCAGGAAGATGCGCGCGCGGGTGCCGATCGGGGTCTTGCGCCAGGTCTTGAAGGCTTCCTTGGCGGCGGCGACGGCGGCGTCCACTTCGCCGGTGGTGGCGAACGGCACCTTGGCCAGCACGTCCTGGGTGGCCGGATTGATCACGTCCTGCCAGTGGGAAGTAGCCGATTCAACGAACTGGCCATCGATCAGCATGCGGATACGGGGCGCTGCAACAGTCATGACGACAATCCCACGGGGTGCGAAAGATGCTTGGCATTATTCACAGCACCCACCTCGATTTCCGGGCTGAATCCGCTTAATCTGGCCAACACGCCAGACGATTCATGTTAATTCTGTGAATTATTCAGCCATCCAGCGGCAACTCGGCCTTCGCCTGCTGCGGCTGCGCGAACAGCGGGGCTACAGCCAGGCAGCCCTGGCGCAGGCGCTGGGGCTGTCGGCCAGCTACCTGAACCAGATCGAGCGCAACAAGCGCCCACTGACCCCGGCCGTGCAGAAGAAGCTGGGCGAGGTGTTGGGCGATGTTTCCTCCCTGTTCGACGACGATGAGCCCGCCGCGCTGCAGGAAGCGCTGGGCGAAACCCTGCGGGATCTGGGCCTGGCCGACGTCAGTGCTACCGAGCTGCGCGCGCTGGCAGGCAACCTGCCGCAGGTCAGCCGCGCCCTGCTGGACCTGCATCGCCGCCACCTGGCATTGCGCGAGCATGCCGCCGCGCTGGAGTTCCAATTGGGCGAGCCGGGTGCGGGCAGCACGTTGCCGGCGGGTGACCAGGTGCGCGAGTTCTTCAACCGCATGCACAACCACATTCCCGAGCTGGACGAACTGGCCGAGCAGCTGTTCGCCGAATGGGGGCTGGCGCCGGGACACGTGGCGCCACGGCTGCGCCAGCTGCTGGCCGACCGCCACGGGGTGCTGGTGGAAGTGGCCGCGCTGCAGGCCGGGCGCGAGAAGCGCCAGTACGATGCCGGTGCGCGGCGGCTGTGGCTGCCCGATTATCTGGAGCCTGGCCAGCAGGCATTCCAGATGGCCGCCGAGCTGGCGCTGCACGGTTACCTGCCGCAGATCGATGCGGTGGTGGCGCGGGCCGGCTTCACCGACGACGCGCGCATCGCGCAGGCACGGATCGGTCTTTCCAACTATTTCGCCGGCGCGCTGGTGATGCCGTACATGCGCTTCCTGCGTGCGGCCGAGGCCAGCAGCTATGACATCGAGCTGCTGGCGCATCAGTTCGGCGTGGGATTCGAGGCGGTCTGCCATCGGTTGAGTACGCTGGCACGCCGCAGTGCGCCGGGGCTGCCGTTCTTCTTCATCCGCGTGGACCGCGCCGGCAACGTGTCCAAGCGCCACTCGGCCACCGATTTCCACTTCTCGCAGGTGGGTGGTTCGTGCCCGTTGTGGATCGTCTACGAGGCCTTCAACCAGCCCGGACGCATCCTCACCCAGACCGCGCGCATGCCCGATGGCCGCCGCCATTTCTGGCTGGCACGGCAGGTGAGCAGCGGCCCGGTGGGACACGGCCAGCCACGCAAGACCTTCGCGGTGGCACTGGGGTGTGACCTGCAGCATGCGGATCGGCTGGTGTATTCACTGGGGCTGGACGTGCAGAGCCCGGGTAATTCGGTGTCGATTGGCCCGGGGTGCCGGGTGTGCCCGCGCGAGGACTGCATGCAGCGCGCGTTCGCGCAGTTGCCTGGGCGGTAGGGTTGGTTCGGCAGGGCTGCGCCCTGCACCTGCAGAGGCCGAAGCAACGGCAACAGCAAAAGCTGGCATTCCGTGCGAAGGCGGGGCGGTGTCGGATTGCGGGGACGCCGTGAACCCGTCCCTGCGGGCTTGGCCGCGGCATCCATGCCGCGGACACCCCGCAATCCGACACCACCCCGCCTTCGACAGTTTCCTGCTACCTGTCGGAACGACGTATTGCCCTGGTGGGTGTCGACCTTGGTCGACACGGTAGATCCACGCATGGCGTGGATCTACTAAACCTTTCGTGCGTAGGCTGCATCCCATTGCAATGCCCATCCTGGAGACACCCAATGTCCTTGCTGCGCTCTTGCCTGGTCCTGCTGCTCGCCGCCGTCGCTGCGCCGGCGTGGGCGACCTTTTCCATTGCGGCCTGCAATGAGGCCGGCGACTGCGGTGTGGCGGTGGCTACGCACAACCTGGCGGTCGGGGGTGTGGGTGTGCCGTGGGCACAGGCGAAGGTGGGCGCGGTCGCCAGCCAGTTCGAGACCAACCCGACCTATGGCTCCAAAGGCCTTGAGCTGTTGGCCGAAGGCCGCACGCCTGCGCAGGTGCTGAAGCAGCTGTTGGATGAAGACGGCAACTTCGATGGCACCACGCTTGCCGAGCGCCAGGTGGGACTGGTCAGCGCGCGCGGCGGCAATGCGCAGTACACCGGCGCCACCGCGCAGCAGGCGGGTTGGGCCGGTGCGCAGGGTGAGGGCATGCTGAGCGTGCAGGGCAATGGCCTGGCCGGGCCAGAGGTGCTGGCATCGATGCAACGCGTCTTCGCCGCCTCACGTGGGCCGCTGGCCGCACGCTTGTTGGCGGCGCTGGAAGCCGGTCAGGCAGCGGGGGGGCAGCGCAGCGGGCAGTGGTCGGCGGCGCTGCTGGTGCGCACGCCCGGCGGCGACTGGCAGGACACCGATCTGCGCGTGGACGCCGACCCGCGTGCGGTAGCGAGGCTGCGCGAGCTGTACGACATGCGCCTGTCCAACGAGGCGATCATCCGCGCCGAGGAGCGGTGGGAGAAGGGTGATGTGGCAGGTGCGCGCGCGGCGCTGGCAACGTCGTTGTCGCTGGCGCACGGTTGGGACCGCACCTGGGCGCGCGCAGCACGCCTGGCGATGCGGCAGGGCGATACCGCGCTGGCGCGCGAATATCTGGCAGGACTGCGTGCGCTCAATCCGGGCTGGGTGAAGCAGGAACTGACGTTGCCGTTGTATGCGCCGTTGCAGGGTGATGCGGTGGTGGCGCCGTGGCGGTGACGCACCGCGGGGTCAGATCGTGCCGACCAAGGTCGGCACCCACCAGAGCAGTTCAATCGGCTGCGGCGTTGATCAATAGATCGGCGTCACTTTCATCTGCGGCAGCGGGCGCGGCGCGCCATCGGTGAGGTCCGGGCCCAGGTCGTACCAGCTGCGTCCCTGCTCGACCATCAATCCCCACAGCTGCTGCGAGGCCAGCCGCTTGTCTTCCGAGCCCAGCTTGTACGACGGCGGCGTCGGCTGGCCGCTGGCAACCATCGCGTACGCTGCACGGTAGGCCAGTACCTGCTGCGCCGGGTCATCGGTACGCGCCACTTCCAGCGTGTAGCGCTGGTAGGCCGAGGCCAGGTTGCGCCAGCGGATCCAGTAGTGGTTCTCGAACGAGAACGAACAGAACCGTGCACCGGCCAGGCTGCCCTTGTCGGCGATGCGGGTCAGCACCTCCTGCGGCATGTCCAGGTTCATGCCGCCCTCGTCGCCCTGCAGGCTGACGTGCACGATGCGGTCGCGGTAGCCCGGTGCACGCGCCTGCAGCAGGTCGCGCCAGTTCTGCATGGTCGCCACCACCGCGAACAGGAAACGGCCCAGCTCCGCAGCGGCCAGCGGTGTGGCGATCGACTGGTAGGTCCGCTGCCAACCGTGGCGGTTCTCGGTGGGCAGGAACACGGCGTGTTCCAGCGCCTGGCGGCCACTGCTGCCGTGGCTCATCTCTTCGGCATGCTGCGGGTAGACCAGATTGATGGCGAAGGTCGGCCAGCGCGGCAACGCGGCATCGAACAGGTGGATCGGGAAGTTGCTGCTGATGCCACCATCGGAGAACCAGCAGATCCGGAACGCGGTGATCACCGGGCCGCAGGTCTGCCCGGCACTGGTCAGCCCTTCCATGCTGTCGGCCACGTTCTGCCCGCCCTCATCTGCAGCCGTCGACGTCGGCTCGCAGCGACGTTCGCGACGCGAGGGCTCATGCAGCGGCACCGCGCTGATCAGCAGCGGGAAGCTGAGGCTCATGCGCGTGGCCACCAGTACCGGCAGCGACGCGCCCTGCGGCAGATGGTAGTAGTTGCGGCCTTCAACCTCGCGCGGTGGGCCGGCACGGTCGACCATCCACTGCACCACACTGGCCGGAAACAGCTGTTCGAACTCCTCGCGCAGGAACCAGAACTGCGCCCCACCCAACGGCAGCGTGCGCGGTTCGTTATGCGACACGCAGGTGGTGATCATCTGCAGGCTGATCGCATGCGGGCTGTCCGGCTCACCGGCATAGCGCGGCGCATCGTGCAGGTCGGCGAAGGTGAGCGGTGCATCCAGCGGCTTGCCTGACAACTGCTGCAGGCACTCGTGCAGCCACTCGGTCAATGCCGGATTGCGCGCGTCGCGGCCGAGGCCGCTGCACAGGCCCAGCAGATTGCGCCGCGCCACCCGCGCCACCCGCAGCGCGGCGCCGGCCACGCCGGCACCATAAGCGCACAGCAGCGACGGCAGCAGCGTGGCGGCCACGCCGCTCCAGCCACCGCCCCACCAGCCCAGGCCCAACAGCAGCGCCAGCGACACCAACACCTCCAGTGGCGCGATCTCGAACACGGCAACGGCCAGGCACAGCAGCTTGTGCGGCAGGCGGGCATTACCGGTCAGCACCACCAGCAGCCGATACGCCGCACGAGCGCCTCGCGCTGGCTGGAACAGGCTGTAGATGAAGCCGCGCCGCGACAGCTGCGCCGACACCGCCGATAACCCGCTGTAGCCTGCGTCGCCGGACAGGTGTTCACCCGCCTGCTGCCGACGATCACCGCACGCCGCTGCCGCTGCCACCGCCGCGGCGATGGCGCCGGCCGAGGTGCCGCCGATGCTCTTGAAGCGATATTCGCGGGCCAGCGCCAGTACCGCATTGGGGTACACGATGCCGCTGGTGATGCCACCTTTCATGACCAGATCGCAGTACTTCGCCGCCACGAGCCACCTCCCGTCTGTCGGTGCCCAGTATGGCAAGAGGCGCTCTCACAGCCTGAGAAACGAGCCACAGCCCTGCACTTTCATTGGGCCTTGACCATTGCCGCCAACGCGTCCACCGTGGGCATGCCGAAGGTATCCCTGCCGTGGCGTTGATGGCGGCAGGGATTTAAACGGGAATCCGGTGAAGGCGCCTTGCGCGCCCATTCCGGAGCTGCCCCGCAGCGGTGAATGGAAACGAATCCTGCCAACAGCACTGGGCTCGCGCCTGGGAAGCGGCAGGTAGTAGGTGGGCTGCGGCCCGTGTCCATCAGCCCGAATACCGGCCCCGGCCAGGGGACACGACCGTCCCCTGACTCGACCTGGAATCTCCGCGGGGAGGTTGCCGGGGCCGTCGTCGTCCTGCGCGTGCAGGCGATGCCGCCGCGCGCGTCCTTTTCACGGTATCCGGCCAGACCTGTTCACCCACGCGCTGATGCATGGGCCACCGCCGTTGCCGGCGGTCCATGCGGTACCTGACGATGACCGAGCTCCAACGCCCCACCCTGACCCTGCCCGCCGACGGCAAGCGCCTGCTGCTGCATTCGTGCTGCGCGCCCTGTTCGGGCGAAGTAATGGAGGCGATCACCGCCTCCGGGATCGACTACGCGATCTTCTTCTACAACCCCAACATCCATCCGGTGAAGGAATACGAACTGCGAAAGCAGGAAAACATCCGCTTCGCCGAACAGCACAACATTCCATTCATCGACTGCGACTACGACACGGACAACTGGTTCAGTCGTGCACGCGGCATGGAGAACGAGCCCGAGCGTGGTATCCGCTGCACGATGTGCTTCGACATGCGTTTCGAGCGCACCGCGCTGTATGCGCACGAGCACGGCTACGACACCATCAGTTCGTCGCTGGGCATTTCGCGCTGGAAGAACATGACGCAGATCAACGACTGTGGCATCCGCGCTGCATCCCGCTATGAAGGCCTGCAGTACTGGGATTACAACTGGCGCAAGGGCGGCGGCGCCAGCCGCATGGTAGAGATCAGCAAGCGCGAGCAGTTCTACCAGCAGGAATACTGCGGCTGCGTGTACTCGCTGCGCGATGCCAACCGCCACCGCCGCGAGAACGGCCGCGAACGGATCAAGATCGGCCTGCTGTACTACGGGCAGGACGCTGAGACGCCGCAGGGCGATTGACGTGTGGGCATGGGGCGGCCACGCTGGTCGCCCCTTCTGTTGTACCGGAACTGCCATGACCGCCCTGCCCGCCGATGTCGCCCTGCTGGTGATCGACCTGCAGCCGGACTTCATGCCCGGCGGTGCGCTGGCCTGCGATCAGGGCGATGCGCTGGTGGCACCGATTGCTGATCTGCTGGCGCAGCGCCGCTACGGCACCGTGGTGGCGACACAGGACTGGCACCCGGCCGACCATGCCTCGTTTGCCAGCCAGCATCCCGGCCAGCGCCCGTTCGAAACCATCCTGCTGCACGCGCAGCCGCAGACCCTGTGGCCGGACCACTGCGTGCAGGGCAGCGCGGGTGCCGCCTTGCACCCGGATGTGGACTGGACCGTGGCCGACCTTATCCTGCGCAAGGGCACCCGCCAGCAAGTGGATTCGTACAGTGCCTTCCGCGAGAACCACGGGCCCGACGGTACTCGTCCCGCCACCGGCCTGGCCGGTTGGCTGCACGAGCGTGGCATCCGCGAGGTGCACGTGTGCGGCCTGGCCCGCGACTACTGCGTGCTGTGGAGCGCGCAGGACGCGGTGAAGTCCGGCTTCCGGGTGAAATTCCTGTGGGAGCTGACCAAGCCGGTGACCGAAGCCAACGACGCGATGGTGCGCGAGGCGCTGGGCAAGGCGGGGATCGCGATTCTGTAGTTTCGACCCGGAAGGGACCGACGGTAGTGCCGGCCGCTGGCCGGCATCTGCACAGGTTCCGTGGCTGCCGGCCAGCGGCCGGCACTACCGGAGCCCGCATGTGCAGGCATTCTTGTCGGATCTACCTGAACACCACCGTGCGGTGCCCGTTGAGCAGGATGCGGTGCTCCACATGCCGGCGCACGGCGCGTGCCAGCACCAGCGATTCGGTATCGCTGCCCAGCCGCACCAGTTCGCGCGGTGCCATCGCGTGGTCCACGCGGGCCACGTCCTGTTCGATGATCGGGCCTTCGTCCAGATCCTCGGTGACGTAGTGCGCGGTGGCGCCGATGATCTTGACGCCGCGCGCGTGCGCCTGGTGGTACGGCTGCGCACCCTTGAAGCTGGGCAGGAAGCTGTGGTGGATGTTGATCGCACGACCGGCCAGGGCGCGGCACAGCGTGGGTGACAGGATCTGCATGTAGCGCGCCAGCACTACCAGGTCGATGCGCTCGCGTTCGACCAGGTCGATGATCTGCTGCTCCTGCACCGCACGCGTATCGGCGGTCACCGGCAGGTGATGGAACGGCACCTGGTAGGACGCGGCCAGCGCTGCGAAGTCGGCATGGTTGGACGCCACCGCCGCGATGTCGACCTTCAGCTGGCCGCTGTGGGCGCGGAACAGCAGGTCGTTGAGGCAGTGCCCCTGCTTGCTGACCAGCACCAGCAATCGTGCGCGGCGTCGGCCATCGTGCAGTTGCCAGTCCATGCCGAAGCCGGCGGCGAGCGTAGCCATGGCGGCGTGTACGGTCTCCAACGGCAGGCTGGCATCGCGGTCGAAGTGCACGCGCAGGAAGAAGCGGCCGCTTTCCTCGTCGCCGAACTGCTGGGCGTCGAGGATGTTGCAGCCGTGGTCGAACAACAGGCCGGACACGCGGTAGACGATGCCGGTACGGTCGGGGCAGGACAGGGTGAGGATGGAATCGGGGCGCATCTTCCGAGTGTAGGGCAGCGACATGCCTGCCGGATCGATGGTCACCGATGCAACCGACCTGCTTGGTTCAGTCCCAAGCGATACTTAGGTTTCTCCATGGCAAGCTGGTCGGTCATGAACCTGTTGCAACTGATCCGCAGCTTCACCCGCACCGCAGAGACCGGCAGCATTGCCGCTGCGGCCCGCATCCTTGGCATCAGCGCCACCGCAGTCGGCCAGAACATCAACCGGCTGGAGGCGCATCTGGGCGTACGGTTGCTGAACCGAAGTACGCGCCAGCTGGCCCTCAGCGAGGCCGGCGCGCTGTACCTGGCGCAGGTGCGCCACATCGAAGCCGACCTGGCACGCGCGCAGGCGATGGTCACCTCCGGTGACATCGAACCGGCCGGACCGCTGCGCATCGCCAGCAGCAGCGCGTTCGGTCGCCACGTGCTTGCGCCGTTGCTGCCTTCGCTGCAGCAGCGCTACCCGCAACTGCAGCTGGAGCTGCGGCTGACCGACCGCGCCGTGCAGCATGGTCCGGAGGCGGTGGATGCCAGCATCCGCATCGGTGCGCAGCTGGAGGACGGCGTGGTCGCGCGGCAACTGGCGCGCGTGCCCTTCGTGTTCTGTGCCTCACCGGCCTATCTGAAGGCACATGGCACGCCGCAGCTACCCTCCGACCTGAGCGGCCATCGCGGTCTGCTGCACCGCTTTCCCACCGACGGCCGGCCGCTGCGCTGGGGCCTGCTGAAGGATGGCCAGCGCGTGGGCACCGCGCTGCCGCCGAGCATGGTCTGCGATGACATCGACGCGTTGGCGACGCTGGCGGCGGCCGGTGCCGGCATCACCCGGCTGGCTGCGTTCGTGGCCGAGCCGTACCTGCGCGATGGCCGCCTGCAGGCGGTGTTCGGCGCCGATACCGCGTGGCGACCGGAGCCGATGGAAGTCTATTTCTGCGTCAGCGACCGTCGCGACTTCACCGCCAAGATCCGCGCGCTGTTCGAGCACCTGCAGGCTGGCATCGCGCCGGCCTGGCGGGTGTGACGGGGAAGAGCGGAGGGCCTTCGCGGTCAGAAACTCTCCTTCAGGCTCATCAGGTGAGCACTGGCCTCTGCCCATCCTGTCAGGGTGCGCAGGCGCAGCCCATTCCTGAAAACATGGAATACCGGAGTTTCATGGACATCCAGTTCTTTCCAGCCCGCGGGCCCCGCTTGGAGCAACATGGGATGAGAGGGATTGCTTCTGTTCCACTCGCTGACACCCGGCTGCGGCCATGCAGGAGATCGACGCACGACAAAGCGCACGCTGGATCGAATCCATGTCCATTCTGGTTCGTTCATGATCACGTGCATCGCGCGTCGCGAGGGAGCGCATGCCGGACTGACATAGGCGACCACCTCCAATCCCTCCCTGTACGTCCACCCCCGCCATTCCAGCTTTCCACTCGCAAGAGGGTGGAGAACGCCCTGCTGGCCAGGCGCGTTCCGCTCTATCTCGGGAAGTTCATCTACACGCAATGACGCCATCTCACGCAGCTCATTGGCCTCAGCAAAATGTCGAACCTGCACCAGAACCGCGTGCATTTTCCGGTGCGTTGTCTCTGTGGCAATACCTCTCCGCCCCAGTTCCGCATGAATGCATCGGACCTTGCCAAGCCATTTCTCGTCTCCAACGTACATTGAGATGTAGAAGCTGGCGCGGAACGCGGCCTCAAGGTCCAGATCGCTAAAACTGCCGCAACCATCCCCTGATGGTCTGGAAGACTCCCATGACGAATAGCCATCCACCAGCTTCTCGACTCGGTCTGAAGCGCCAGCGGCCAACATCTCCCGGTCCATTTCACGCAGTTGAGCGTCTACTGGAGTTGCTGCCCACGTACT
This sequence comes from Stenotrophomonas sp. CCNWLW162, assembly GCF_037203745.1. Taxonomy (NCBI): domain Bacteria; kingdom Pseudomonadati; phylum Pseudomonadota; class Gammaproteobacteria; order Lysobacterales; family Lysobacteraceae; genus Stenotrophomonas; species Stenotrophomonas sp. CCNWLW162. The sequence continues at coordinate 55,137 of NZ_JBBCBL010000007.1, forward strand.
TGTGGGCAGCAGCAAACACCAAAGCAGCATGCGACCAATCATGCGATCAGCAACTCGACATGCAGATGCTGCTCATGGAGGTTGAACAGGTCGCACGCCCTGAACAGGCGTAGCCCGGATAATCTTCGAATACCGGGTTTGGATTGGCCGACTGCACGACCACATGATCCGCTTCCGACTCCTGCCGCAATCCCGGGATGTGCACAATTGCGCGCTGTGCCCCGAAGAGTGACAGGAGCCGATAGGCTTCACCTGCACTCAGTTCGGAGACGATGGGCTCGTAGCTGAAGCTGGCCAGTCCCCGATCTCCAAACACCAGCGAATCGACAAACTGCTTGCGCGCAAGGGGTGAAAGCAACATCAGTGGGGATTCGGGAGAGAGCTCGATCATGTGAAGATCAAGCCGCCCCCGCGAGTTCACAGGGGCGTGCATGAGCGAGACATTCTCCGCCCCGGTGACACTCGCCACGTCATCACCTGCGACGGCAGGCATTGATAGAGGCAGTGAGAAAGCCGAGAGCAGAACAACCAGCATCATGGGTTTCATTGCGTTTCTCCATTGGCTGCACAACCGTGTGTGCAGCTCAACGTTGCAATGTCCGCACCCAGCGCAATGAGGTGTCATTCACATAAAGTGGTATCCGCAATCATTCCTAGTTCGTTGCGACAGGCTATGCCGCAACTCGCCGCCGCGTAGATCCCCTGCATCCTGAAGCGTCACAATGCGCTCGCAGATTGCGTCAGCGCGCCTTGAACACACCGCGCGCATCGCGTGGCTCACAGCGCAGGTACTGGGGCGCAGCGTCCACGCTGTCGCGCAATGCTGCGGCAGCGTGCCACGGCCAACGCGGGTCGTAGAGGATGCCGCGCGCCAGGGCCACGGCATCGGCGTGGCGGTGGCGCAGAATCGACTCGGCCTGTTCCGGTTCGGTGATCATGCCCACCGCGATCACCGGCATGCGCACCTTGGCCTTGATCGCCGCGGCGAACGGCACCTGGTAACCGGGGCCGACGGTGATCTTCTGGCGCTCGTCCAGGCCACCGCTGGAGACATGCAGGAAGTTGCAGCCGCGCGCGTCCAGCACCTGGGCCAGCGCCTCGCTCTGCACCAGGTCCCAGCCGCCATCGACCCAATCGCTGGCAGAGATGCGCACGCCCACGGCGACCTTGTCGGACACCACCGCACGCACCGCGTCGAACACTTCCACCAGCAGGCGCAGGCGGTTCGGCAGCGAGCCGCCGTAGCCATCGGTGCGGCGGTTGCTCAGCGGCGACAGGAACTGGTGCAGCAGGTAACCGTGCGCGGCATGCAGCTCGATCAGCTCGAAGCCCAGGCGCTCGGCACGCACCGCACTGGCGGCGAAGGCGGCGATGACTTCGGCGATGCCGGCTTCGTCCAGCTCCTGCGGTGCCGGATCGGTGGCATGGAACGGAAGTGGCGACGGTGCCAGCGTGGCCCAGCCACGCGCATCGTCGGCCGGCAACTGGCCACCGCCGTCCCACGGACGCTTCACCGAGGCCTTGCGGCCGGCGTGGCCCAACTGGATGCCCAGCGGCATCGGCGACCAGCGGCGAACGCTGGCCAGCACCTGCGCCAGCGCGGCCTCGGTGCCATCGTCCCACAGGCCCAGGTCGGCCCAGCTGATGCGGCCGCGCGGCTCGACCGCGGTGGCTTCCAGGATCAGCAGGCCGGCGCCGGACTGCGCCAGGTTGCCCAGGTGCATGGCATGCCAGTCGCTGGCGCGGCCGTCTTCGGCGGAGTACTGGCACATCGGCGCGATGACGATGCGGTTGGACAGGGTCAGGGGGCCGAACGAGATCGGCGAAAACAGCTGGGTCACGGCGAGGCGGGGGAGAAGCGGATGGGGGGGCGTATTGCACCGCCGCACGGCCTGCGAATCAACCGTCTGGATGGATCGCTGTTTCGTGGGAAGGCGCAGACGCAGGGTCAGCGCACCCAGCCGGCCAGCGCCTCGGCGCAGTCGCGCTCGTCCTTGAACTGCAGCAGGTCGTCGGCGCGGGTGCGGCCACGGTTCAGCGCGGCTACCGGCAGCCCCGCCTTGGCTGCGGCCTGCACGATGCGGAAACCGGAATAGACCATCAGCGAGGAACCCACCACCAGCACCGCGTCGGCCTGCTGCAGGTGATCGTGCACCGCCGCCACGCGTTCACGCGGCACGTTTTCGCCGAAGAACACCACGTCCGGCTTCAACACGCCGCTGCAGTGCGGGCACTCGGGCACCACAAACGTGAAGAAATCGGTCTCCAGGTCGGCGTCGCCATCCGGGGCGATGCCGGCCTCCAGCGCGTCCCAGCCGGGGTTGGCGTCCAGCAGGCGCTGTTGGAATTCCTCACGGCCACTGCGGCGCTCGCAGCCCATGCAGCGCACCAGATCCAGACGGCCGTGCAGGTCGATGACGTTGTGGCTGCCGGCACGCTGGTGCAGGCCGTCCACATTCTGCGTCAGCAGCACCTGCAGCGTGCCGCGCGCTTCCAGCGCGGCCAGGGCCTGGTGGGTGCCGTTGGGCTGGGCCAGGCCGAAGCGCGGCCAACCCAGCAGGCTGCGCGCCCAGTAGCGCTGGCGGGTGGCCGCCTCGCCCATGAAGGCCTGGTAAGTCACCGGCGGCGTGCGTTTCCACTGGCCATCGGTATCCCGGTAATCGGGAATGCCCGAAGCGGTACTGCAACCAGCGCCGGTCAGTACGAACAGGCGCTGGGCGCGGTCGATGAAGTCGGTCAGTGGCGGGGTCATGGCTGCCAGATGGGGGCGCGGCGGCGCCCCCGCAAGCGCAGGTTCAGCCGGCGGATCAGGCTGCCGGCAGCGGCGGCACCGCGATCGGATGGCCTTCCTCGTCCAGCGCGATCATCACGAAGTGGCCGCGGGTGCACAGCTTGCGCTCGCCGCTGTGCAGGTCTTCGGCGACCAGTTCCACCTCGACCTTCATCGAGCTGCGGCCGACTTCGACGATGCGGCCGATGGTTTCCACCATCTGGCCGATGCGGATCGGCAGCTTGAAGTCGACCTGGTCGCTGCGCGCGGTCACCACCGTGCGCCGCGAATAGCGGGCGGCGGCCAGGAAGGCGGCCTTGTCCATCCACGCCAATGCCTGGCCACCGAACAGGGTGCCGAGGTGGTTGGTGTGGTTGGGGAAGACGATTTCGGCCATGCGCACTTCGGTGGGCGGCACGGTCTCGGGGATCGGGGTCATGGGGGTGCTTCGGTGTGGGGTGCTGCGGATTCTAAGCGACCGGCGTGATGGCCATCGGAATGCACGTGCAACGGTCACCCGGCAGCGGCGCCTGCGCAGGCCGCGCCTGTGGCAGGCGTTACACTGCGCCACGCCCACTGCCAGGACTGCCCATGCCCGCCACTTCCGACCTGCTGGCCTTTGCGCTGGTCTCGCTGGCCATGGTGCTCACACCCGGGCCGAACATGATCTACGTGATCTCGCGCTCGATCTGCCAGGGGCCGGTGGCAGGCCTGATCTCGCTGGGCGGGGTGGCGCTGGGCTTCGTGTTCTACATGCTGTGCGCGGCGCTGGGCATCACCGCCTTGCTGATGACCGTACCGTTCGCCTACGACGCGCTGCGCATCGGTGGCGCGCTGTACCTGCTGTACCTGGCCTGGCAGGCGCTCAAGCCCGGCGGCCGCTCGCCGTTCGCGGTACGCGAGCTTCCACAGGACAGCCCGCGCAAGCTGTTCACGATGGGCTTCCTGACCAATCTGTTGAACCCCAAGGTGGCGGTGATGTACCTGTCGCTGCTGCCGCAGTTCCTGCACCCGGACAGCGAAGGCAGCGTGTTGATGCAATCGGTGGTGCTGGGCTCCACCCAGATCGCGGTGAGTGTGACCGTGAACGGCATCATCGCGCTGACCGCGGGCAGCATTGCCGGCTTCCTCGCCGCGCGCCCGACCTGGCAGGTGGTGCAACGCTGGCTGATGGGCACGGTGCTGGCCGGGCTGGCGGTGCGCATGGCGGTGGAAGGGCGGCGGTAAGACATACGGTAGCGCCGGGCCATGCCCGGCGAGCGCGCAGCGCGGCCGACGTTGTCCGTCGTGCCGGACGGTTTCCGCCGAGCATGGCCCGGCGCTACCAACAAAAAACCCCGGCGTTGGCCGGGGTTTCTCGTTGCGACAGGCCTGACCGGTTCGATCAGAAGTTCATGTCGAAGGCGACTTCGCCCTGCACGCCCACCTGGTAGGCCGAGGCGCGGCGTTCGAAGAAGTTGGTCAGTTCCTGCACGTCCTGCAGTTCCATGAAGCTCAGCGGGTTGCGCACGTTGTACTTGCGCTCCATGCCCAGGCGATGGAAATGGTTGTCGGCGCAGTGCTGCAGGTACTGGCGCATGTCACGGGTGGAGATGCCCGCCACGCCACCGGACAGCACGTCCTCGGCGAACTGCACTTCGCACTCGATCGCTTCGGCCAGCATGTCATAGACATCCTGCTTCATCTTGTCGTCGAACAGGTCCGGCTCTTCCTCGCGGATCACGTCCACGCACTCGAAGGCGAAGTCCATGTGCGCGCTTTCGTCGCGGAACACCCAGTTGGTGCCCGAAGCCAGGCCGTTGAGCAGGCCGCGCGAACGGAAGTAGTAGACGTAGGCGAACGCGGCGAAGAAGAACAGGCCTTCGATGCACGCAGCGAAGCAGATCTGGTTGAGCAGGAACTGGCGACGCTCTTCGCGGGTCTCGATGCGCTTCAGGTTCTGGATCGAGTCGATCCACTTGAAGCAGAAATCGGCCTTCTTCTTGATCGAGTCGATGTTCTCCACCGCGGCGAAGGCTTTGACGCGCTCGTCCGGATCCGGCAGGTAGTTGTCGAGCAGGGTCAGGTAGAACTGCACGTGCAGCGCTTCTTCGTACAGCTGGCGCGACAGGTACATGCGCGCTTCGGGTGCGTTCAAGTGCTGGTACAGGTTCAGCACCAGGTTGTTGGACACGATCGAATCGCCGGTGGCGAAGAACGCAACCAGGCGGTGGATCAAGTGACGCTCGCCCGGCGACATCTTGCTGTGCAGGTCGCTGATGTCGATCTGGAAGTTGATCTCTTCCACCGTCCAGGTGTTCTTGATCGCATTCCGGTACATGTCATAGAACTGCGGGTAGCGCATGGGGCGCAGGGTCAGTTCAAAACCGGGATCGAGCAGCATCTGCTTGGGCTTGTCGGCCATGGGTGTTTCCTTGTCTTCTCGGGTCAAAACGCCGGGCGTGGCCCGGCGCTACCTTGTCATTCCAGCAGCCGAGCATGGCTCGGCTCTATAAGTGCGAAGTGTTCGAGTGCCGACCAACGGTCGGCACCCACCATGCAATGTTATTGGCAGGCTTCGCAGGCTTCCGGGTTTTCCAGCGAGCAGGCGATGGCCTCTTCCGGGCTGAACACCTTCTCCGGGGCGGCGCCTGCGGCGTGGCTGACCGTGGTCTTGGCGATCTTGGTGGCCGGACGCGAACGCAGGTAGTAGGTGGTCTTGATGCCCTGCTTCCAGGCGTACATGTACATGGAGGACATCGCGCCGATGTTCGGGCTTTCCATGAACAGGTTGAGCGAGGCGGACTGGTCGATGAAGGCGCCACGGTCGGCGGCCATGTCGATCAGCGAACGCATCGGCAGTTCCCACGCGGTGCGGTAGACGTGGCGCAGCGTTTCCGGAATCTGCGTGATGCCCTGGATCGAGCCTTCGGCCAGCTTGATCGCGTCGCGCATTTCCGGGGTCCAGTGGCCCAGCTTCTTCAGCTCGTTCACCAGGTAGCGGTTGACCTGCAGGAAGTCACCGGACAGGGTTTCGCGCTTGAACAGGTTGGACACCTGCGGTTCAACGCACTCGTAGCAGCCGGCAATCGAGGCGATGGTCGCGGTCGGTGCGATGGCGATCATCAGCGAGTTGCGCAGGCCATGTTCCTTGATGCGCTCGCGCAGGCTGTCCCAACGCTCGGCGTCTTCAGGCACCACGTTCCATGCATCGAACTGCAGCTCGCCGCTGGCCGCACGGGTGTCGGCGAAGGACGGGTGCTTGCCGCGTTCCTGGGCCAGTTCGACCGAGGTTTCCAGCGCGTGGAAGTAAATGGTCTCGGCGATCTTCTTCGACAGCGCGCGGGCTTCGGCGCCGTCGAACGGCAGGCGCTTGCGGAAGAACACGTCCTGCAGGCCCATGCAGCCCAGGCCGACCGGGCGCCAGCGCAGATTGCCACGGCGCGCCGATTCGATCGGGTAGAAGTTCAGGTCGATCACGCGGTCGAGCTGGCGCACGGCCAGTCGCACGGTGTCTGCCAGCTTGTCAAAATCGAACTCGCCGTTGCCGTCGAAGTGGTTGCCCAGGTTGATCGAACCCAGGTTGCACACCGCGGTCTCTTCGGCCGAGGTGACTTCCAGGATTTCGGTGCACAGGTTGGACAGGTGGATCACGTTGCCGGCGCGCAGGGTCTGGTTGCTGGCGCGGTTGCACTTGTCCTTGAAGGTCATCCAGCCGTTGCCGGTCTCGGCCAGGGTGCGCATCATCCGCGAGTACAGCTTGCGCGCGGAGATGGTGCGGTTGGCCTTGCCCTGTGCCTCGGCCTGCAGGTAGGCGGCTTCGAAGGCTTCACCGAACAGGTCGGTGAACTCCGGCACCACGCGCGGATCGAACAGCGACCATTCCTGGTCGGCCTCGACGCGCTTCATGAACAGGTCCGGGATCCAGTTGGCCAGGTTCAGGTTGTGCGCACGGCGCGATTCGTCGCCGGTGTTGTCACGCAGTTCAAGGAAGTCCTCGACGTCGGCGTGCCAGGTTTCCAGGTAGACGCAGGCCGCGCCCTTGCGCTTGCCGCCCTGGTTCACCGCAGCCACCGACGAATCCATGGTCTTCAGCCACGGCACGATACCGTTGGAATGGCCGTTGGTGGACTTGATCAGCGAGCCGCGCGAACGCACGCGGGTGTAGCTGACGCCGATACCGCCGGAGAACTTGGACAGCTGGGCGATATCGCCGTACTTGGAGTAGATCGACTCCAGCGAATCCTGCGGCGAATCCAGCAGGAAGCACGAGGACAGCTGCTCGTGGGTGGTGCCGGAGTTGAACAGGGTCGGGCTGGACGGCAGGTAGTCCAGGTTGCCCATGCGCTTGTACAGCGCCAGGGCCTCCGGCACGTCCTCGCTGAGCGCGCTGGCGATACGCAGGAAGAACTGCTGCGGGGTCTCGATCACCTTGCGGGTATGCGGATGGCGCAGCAGGTAACGGTCGTACAGGGTACGCAGGCCGAAGTAATCGAAGTTCAGGTCCAGCGACATGTCGATCGCATCGTTGAGCTTGCGTGCGTTGGTCTGCACGAAGTTCAGCAGGCGGTCGTTGATCAGGCCCACTTCGTGGCCACGACCAACCGACTGCGAGAAGGCATAGATTTCCTGGCCCGAGACTTCCTTGGCGATGTAGTTGGCCAGCAGGCGCGCGGCCAGGCGGCCGTACTCGGGCTCTTCACCGATCAGCAGGGCGGCGGTGCGGATGGACAGCTCGTCCAGCTCGCGGGTGGTGGCGCCGTTGTACAGGCCGGAAATGGTGCGGGTTGCCACGCGCATCGGATCGACGGCGTGCAGGCCTTCGGAGGAACGCTGCACCGCGCGCACGATCTTGTTCAGATCCACCAGCTCGGTCGTGCCATTGCGCTTGGTCACACTCATCGCGTTGGCCGTCGGCGGCGACGTCAACAGGAATTCGCTTTCCTTCTCGATGGTGGCGCTGGATTCGGTGGTCACGGCGTGAGTCCTCTTGGCGTGATGGATGGTGGCTCGGTGCATCGGATGACGCGGCCCGGGACGTGACACCCCAGCATTGCAGACCGGCGTCGCAGGAATTGAGACCTGCGCCTGTGGCTGCTGCTGGTAGTGCTGACCGGTGCCGCTTCGGGCGTGGAGGGCGCATCACCGGAGGGTCCGGCGATCCATTCCATGGACCCGGCGGCTTGGGGTTCCCAACGCCGTCAGCCACAAGATAGTGGGGGTCAGGGGGTCCGTCAACGCCAAATGTAGTGAAATTCGGCAATCCCTTGCGCCGCAAGGATCGGGCCGTCGGCGCCCGCTTTGGACGCTTTGAACCTGCTGGAACGGGCTGCGCAGTCAAGCCCGAAAAACATCACGGCGGTAGCAATCAGCGCCCCACCAGCGGAACGATGACAGCTTCACATGACAGTGATGAAACTGGCTAGGGACAACCCTGTGGATAGGTGGTGGGCAGCCGGTGGGAATCCGGTGGACGGGTGACTTCCGGCCGGTGACGGCCTTGCCCAGGCAGCGGATGCTGGGGACCTTCGGTTCCGGAGAAGGATGTTCCGATGCGCCTGTCACTGCCCGCCCTGGCCCTGCTGCCCGCCCTGTTCATTGCCCCGGCACTGGCCGCCGAAGGACCGGACCTGCGTTCAGACCAGTGCGGCATCCATACCGACTACGACGTGCTGGTGGACAGCGGCGGCATCTGGCTGCGGCACGGCCCACAGGCACCGCATGAAGTGGTGTTCCACGACGGCGAGCTGAGCCTGGACGGCAGGATGGTGACGGTCAGCACCGCCGACGCCGCCCGCCTGCGGCAGATGGAGGCCGGTGCCCGCCAGCTGATGCCAGCGGCCACGGCGCTGGCCCACGAAGTCTCCGCAGTCACCTTCGATGCGTTGGACGCCGCCTTCGAAGCCATCACCGGCAAGTCCCGCAACCGCCAGATGCGTGCGATGCGCGGCGAGATGCAGGACTGGATCGACGCCAGCCTGGGCCGCGGCTACTGGGAACAGGAGGCCTTCGGCGACGGCTTCGATGCGCACATCGAGCAGATGGCCGAGACGATGGCCGGGTCGATGACCCGCAGCGTGTTGTGGCAGGTGTTCACCGGCCGCGCCGGCGCCATGGAGCGCCGCGCCGACCGCCTCGATGCGGAAGTGGACCGCCGCATGGAGGCACGCAGCCAGCAGCTGGAGGCCAAGGCCATGGCGCTATGCCCGCTGGTGCGGTCACTGGCAGAGGCCCACGATGCGCTGGAGGTGCGCTACCAGGGCCAGCCGCTACGGCTGCTGCAGCGCGACGCGAGCGTGCGGGTGGAGCACGGCACCGGCTCGGGGCTGCATGTCTCGGCCGGGCCGGATGAGCAGCCACGTGGGAATGCCGTGGCACCCTCCCGATAACTGCGCTGCGTATGCCGGCCAGCGGCCGGCACTACCGGAACCCTAGCGTGGTAGTGCCGGCCGCTGGCCGGCAACGCACTCCCGCAGAACCCCTCACGCCCGGTGCGGGGTACCCAGGTATTCGGCGCTCTGCATTTCAATCAGGCGCGAGGCGGTGCGCTCGAACGCGCCCTGCAGGCGGGTGCCGGAATACAGCTCGACCGGCGAAGTGCTGGCGGTACAGACCAGGTTGACATGGCGGTCGTACAGCTCGTCGATCAGATTGACGAAGCGGCGCGCGGCATCTTCGTTCAGGCGGTCGAACGCAGGGATGCCGCCCAGCAGCACGGTGTTGAACTCGTGCGCGATCTCGATGTAGTCCGACGGGCCGCGCGGGCCCTCGCACAGGGCGGCGAAATCGAACCAGGCAATGCTCTTGCCACGGCCACGAACCGGGATCTTGCGGCCCTCGATCTCGATGTTGCCGGTCTTGGCCGGCTGGCCGCCACTCAATTCGTTCCAGCGCGTGGCCAGCCAGTCGTCGCTGTCGGCGGCCAACGGTGCGCGGTACACCGGCGAGCGGGTCAGCGCGCGCATGCGGTAGTCCTCGGTGCCCTCGGCGTACAGCTCGACGCAGAAGCGCTGCAGCAGGCCGATGGCCGGCATGAAACTCTCACGCTGCAAGCCGTTGAGGTACAGGTTTTCCACCGCCGTATTGGAAGTAGTGACCAGGGTCACGCCCTCGGCGAACATCCGCTCCAGCAGCCGCGCCAGCAACATGGCGTCGCCGATGTCGGTGACGAAGAATTCGTCCAGCACCAGCACGCGCAGGTTGCTGCGCCACTCCTGGGCGATCTTCGCCAGAGGATCGCTCTGCCCCTGGTGCTCACGCAGGCGCTCGTGGACGCTGCGCATGAAACGGTGGAAATGGGTGCGGTACTTCTGCTTGATCGGCAGGCCGTCGTAGAACAGGTCGACCAGGAAGGTCTTGCCACGACCGACGCCGCCCCAGAAGTACAGGCCCTTGACCGGCTCGGGCTTCTTCCAGAACGAGGACAGGCGGTCCAGCCAGCCGTCCTCGGCACTGTCCAGCAGGCCCAGGTGGATGCGGTCCAGTTCGGCCAGCGCGGCGTGCTGGGCCGGGTCGTTCTGCCAGTCGCCACGGGCAACCCCTTCCGCGTACCGCTGCGACGGGGTCAACTCGGTTGCACTCATGCCGCCGCGCCCAGCCAGTGCTTGACGCCGTGGGTCAACGCGCCGCGCAGATCGATCAGCTTGCGGTGGAAGAAGTGGCTGGTCTCCGGCATGCGTACCAGCTCATGCGGGAACGCCAGCGTGTCCAGCCACTGGTAGACGGCCTGCGGATCGACGATCTCGTCCTGCTCGCCCTGTATCACCAGCCAGCGCGCCGGGGGCGCGATGCCATCGAAATCCCAGCGGCCGGCCGGCGGCGCGATCGAGATCAGCGCTTCCGGCTGCAGCTCGGCAGCAGCCTTCAACGAAACGAACGAGCCGAAGCTGAAACCGGCCAGCCACAGGCGGTCGTCGGGGCGCTGGCTCTGCACCCAGGCGGCAACCGCCTTCAGGTCGTCCTGCTCGCCCACGCCGTGATCGAACTCACCGGCCGAACCACCGACGCTGCGGAAGTTGAAGCGCACCGTGGCGATGCCCAGCTCGCGCAGGGTGGTGGCGGTCATGGTGACCACCTTGTTGTGCAGGGTGCCGCCTTCGGTGGACAGCGGATGGCAGATGATGGCCACGATCGGCTGCGCCGGCACATCGGCCTTGGGCAGGTCGACGACCACCTCCAGCGGACCAACCGGGCCATCCAGCACCAGGCATGCAGTTTCGCCAGCGGCGACAGGGAACGAGGGCTTGTGCATGGCACCATGATAGCGTCCCCCGCCCCTGCCCTGTGCCCGCCCCATGCTCTACCTGTCCTTGGCCGTGATCTGCAGTGTGCTGGTTTCGGTGTTGTTGAAGCTGGCCAGCCGCCGCCAGCTGGATGTTGCGCAGATGGTCACCTGGAACTATCTGGTGGCGGCAACGCTCACCGCCGTGGTGCTGCAGCCGCCGATGGATGCGCTGCGCGCACCACACGCGCCATGGCTGTCGCTGCTGGCGCTGGCGGTGGTGCTGCCGTCGATCTTCCTGGTGCTGGGCCGCGCGGTGGCGGTGGCCGGCATCGTCCGCAGCGACGTGGCGCAGCGGCTGTCGCTGCTGCTGTCATTGGCGGCGGCCTTCCTGTTCTTCGGCCAGACCGCCACGCCGTGGAAGCTGGCCGGTCTCGGCCTGGGTCTGCTGGCGATGGTGGCCATCAGCCTGCGCCCGCGCGGACCGGCGGTGGCGTCCTCACCCGGTGGCTGGGGCTGGCTGCTGGGCGTCTGGGCCGGGTTCGCGGTGGTGGACGTGCTGCTCAAGCAGGTGGCGCTGTCGGGCACGCCGTCGATGGCCGCGATGCTGGCCAGTTTCAGCGTGGCCTTCGTACTGATGCTGGCGCTGCAGTTGTGGCGGCATTTCAGTGGGCGCAGCCGCCTGGCCTGGCGCAACCTGGGTGCGGGTGCACTGCTGGGCCTGCTCAACGGCGGCAACATTCTTTTCTATGTGCATGCGCACCAGTCGATGCCGGACAGCCCGGCCACCGTGTTCGCCGGCATGAACATCGGCGTGGTGGTGCTGGGTGCGCTGGTTGGCGTATTCGCCTTCGGCGAGCCTATGAGCCGGTGGAACCGCCTCGGACTGGCGCTGGCGGTAGTCGCGATCACCCTGATCGCGCTGGGTTGATGGGCACAGTTCGCGCCGTTGCCGATAGCCGGTGCAGAAGATTCCGATCCTGCTGCGCATTTCGATTGATACGTTGACGCCGCTCACAGTGCAGTTCCGTCGTGATGGGCATCCCGCTGCCTAGACTCGACCGGACCTGCATCTGGAGAGAATGTGATGAAACACGTGTGCGCTCTCATGCTGCTGGCCGCAACCCTGACCGGTTGCAGCAGCATCGGAGGCTATCCCGATTTCAGCGGCGGGATCGGCTATCCATCACATGAACCGGCCTATCCGCGCTATCCCGCCTATCCGCCCCCCGTACAAACCCATCGCGGCGATTCAAGCTCGGAAGTGGTGAGCTGCAGCAGCCGCGACCAGCGTCGCGCGCATTGCCATGTACAGGTCTCACAGAAGGACAGCGTGCACCTGATCAACCGCGAGTCACATGCCTCCTGCCTGCAGGGACGCGACTGGGGCGTGGACCGCGGCACGATCTGGGTCGACAACGGCTGCCGTGCAACCTTCCGCATCGAGCGCTACTACTGGCGATGAGCAGCAGGCCGTCCGGCCGGTCCGCACAGGGCCGGCCGGGCACCCACTCAGCGATCGAAGCCCAGCAGCAGCGGGTCGTGGTCGGAGCTGCGCCACGGGCCCTGCACGTTGCGGCCCTGGTAGCCGCTGGCGTCCTGCTCGTCGGCATTGCTGTGCCACTCGGCGGCGCCGGCGAGGCGCTTGGCCATGGTCGGGCTGAGCAGCGCATGATCGAGGCGGCCGGTGTAGCCGTTGTAGACGTAGCTGTAGGGCTGTTCGACCTTGGCCACCTTGAAGGCATCCTGCCAGCCGAGGTCGTGCAGGGTGCGGATCGGATCTTCCATGGCGTAGGCGTTGAAATCGCCCATCAGCACCACGTCCTTCACCTTCAGGCGCGCGGCTTCGGCCTGCACCCAGGTGTTGAGCTGCCTGGCCGATTCCACGCGGGTGGCGTTCCAGCAGCCCTGCCCGTCATTGCGGTCGGCGTCGGCGCCGCTGGCATCGCGGCAGCCCTTGGACTTGAAGTGGTTGGCAACCACCATGAACGGCCCGCCCTTGCCCTGGAAGGCCTGTGCCAGCGGCGCACGGCTGTGTTCGACGAAGGGGCCGTCGAGCTTGGTCAGCGGCGTGCCGAGCGGCTTGAATTCGCTCTTGCGGTAGATGATGCCGACGCGGATCGGATTGCTGCCGGGGCCTTGGCCGGCATCGACGAACGCCCACTGTTTGTCTGCGGCGAGGCCGGCATTGAGCGCATCCACCAGTTCGGCGATGGCCGACTGCGGGCCGTAACCGTCGTTCTCCAGTTCCATCAGCGCGGCGATGTCGGCGCCCAGCGCGTTGACGGTGGCGACCAGCTTGCCGACCTGCGCCTTGTGCTCGTCCAGCGTGCGCGCGCCGCGCAGGGTCGGGAACCCACCGCCCTTGCCGTCACCATTGAAGAAATTCTCCAGGTTGAACGCAGCGATGTGCAGGCGGCCGGGTACGCTCGGCACGGCCGGGCGCTGCAGGTCCGGCAGCTTCAGTACACCGTCCACCTGCAGGCTGGGCCGGGCCTGCGCGTCCACGCGCACGGTGCCTTCCACGTTGCGCAGCTGCATGCCGGTACGCAGCACCGGGTTGCCCGGCAGGTAGGCGACGCTGGCCGGATCACGCATATCGCTGCCATCGTCCAGCAGCAGGCGGCGGCGCTGGTTGTCGGCCATCACCTGTTCGATCCCGGCACTGCCGGGCGCGGCCACTTCGGTCGGCTGCCACAGGCGGCCATCGAAGGCGACGGTGAGCTGGCCGAAGCGTTCCAGGCCATCGGTGCCGGCCAGGGTGAGCGGCGCGGCGATGCGCACGTGCTGCCCATCCAGTGCACGCCAGTCGGCCGGCGCGGCGGCCAGGGTGACAGTGGCTGGGCTGCGTGGCGCAGGCGCCGAGGTCGGCGCAACCTGTGGCTGGGCCTGGGCGAAAGCGGATGCCGGCATCAGCAGGGACAGGGCAAGGGCGAGGGAACGGCGACGCATCGACAGACGACTCCACGGAAGAGGCGCACAGACTAACCCTGAAATGCGAAACCCCGCCTGCGCAGCGGGGGCATAGGGGCGATCAGGCCTTGGTGGGCAAAGCCGGGTAGTGCCGGCCGCTGGCCGGCAACCTCATGACCTTCATGCGATGCGTGGCTGCCGGCCAGCGGCTGGCACTACCAGTGGACGCGGCGGCGTCCGCTATTTCAGATTGCCCAGCATCCAGTCCACGGTGGCGTGGATCTGCTCCTCGGTGAGCGCCGGGTTGCCGCCCTTGGGCGGCATGATGCCGCCGTCGGGGCCGGTGTAGCCCTCGATGGCGTGCTTGTAGAGGGTGTCCTTGCCCTGCGCCAGGCGCTTGTCCCAGTGCGAGTGGTCCAGCGTCGGCGCCATGCCCACGCCAGTGGTATGGCAGGCGGTGCACAGGTTGTCGAAGATCACCTTGCCATCCTTGGTACCGCCGTAGGCCACCTGCGAGGCGGCCTTGGCCAGCGCTGCGGCCTTGGCCGCGGCCTGCGCGGCGGCGCCGGTGCTGCCGGCGTATACCGCGCCAGTGGGCGAGATGCGCTGTTCAGTGCGTTTGGCGGCGGTGGGCGACACCTCGGGCGGAATCCGGGTGTGGATGAACGCGGCCAGCAGGATCAGACCGAGGGTGATGGCCATCAACAGCGCGATCACCATGGAGAAGCGTTTCAGGAACTCCAGATCGTAATTCCGCACTCTTCGTTACCCCTGGCTGATAGTCGTTGGACCACGGCTGAGCGACTGCGTGATGGGCCGAGTATAGAACGCACGCCGCGCACGACAACAGGCATCACAGCTGGTGCGGCGCAGCATGCGGCCGTGGCCGCGTGCGGGTGGCGCCGGACCGCGCCCGGCGAGCGCGAAGCGCGGTAGAAGCCGCCCGGCACCCGCAACGGCGGCATCACCCTGCGCCAACAGCCCGCAGGCAGAAACTGCAGATGGCCTCGACCAGAGCGTCCTCGTCGCGGTGCGCTTCGCGGCTGGGTGCGGTCGGGCCCACCATCGCTTCGGTGAAGGCACCCACCAGGCAGGCAGCGGCAGCGTGCGCGTCCTGTGCCGGCAGTTCACCGGCCGCCACGCCCTCTTCCACCAGGCGCAGGAACACGTCACCGAAGGCACGGCGGCCGCGCATGCGCTCGGCTTCCACGTCCGGGTCCACCGGTTCGACGATGAAGGCATGGGCCAGGCCCGGGCCGGCCAGGGCGCGGCGGACGAAGGCGGTGATGGCCTGGCGCAGGCGCACGCTGGCCGGCTGCGGCGCACTGGCGATGCGTTCCATGATCGCCACCTCATGGGCCACGGCAGCGTTGAGCACTTCCACGAACAGCTCGGCCTTGGACGGGAAGTGGCGGTAGATCAGGCCGGTGGAGACCCCGGCCTGGGTGGCCACGGCGGTTACCGGCGCGTTGCGCCAGCCGCCGGTGGCGACCAGTTCGCGGGTGGCCAGCAGGATCCGTTCACGGGCCCCGGCCAGGCGTTCTTCCATCAATGCTGAGCGTTTGTAGGCCATGTTCTGAGTCTGGTTTCAATTTTTGAATTTGTATTCACTTCTTACCCGAACCCCGCTACGCTGGGCTCCAATCGCCCGCGCGGGCCGCTGCTGTGAACGGCCGCCCGCTTCCCCTTCCGGGTGCGTCCATTCCCCACCTTCCCTCGTGGAGCCATCGCAATGCACGTGCCATCCCTGAACTTCGACCTCGGCGAAGATATCGACCTGCTGCGCCAGAGCGTGGCCCATTTTGCCGCTGCCGAGATCGCGCCGCTCGCGGCCGAGGCCGATGCAACCAACCAGTTCCCGTTGGCACTATGGCCCAAGTTGGGCGAACAGGGCCTGCTGGGCCTGACCGTGGAAGAAGAATACGGCGGCACCGGCATGGGCTACCTGGCCCACGTGGTGGCGATGGAAGAAATCTCCCGCGCCTCCGGCGGCATCGCCCTGTCCTACGGCGCGCACTCGAACCTGTGCGTGAACCAGCTGCGCAAGAACGGCACCGAAGCGCAGAAGCAGCGCTTCCTGCCAGACCTGTGCAGCGGCGCCAAGGTCGGCGCGCTGGCGATGAGCGAACCGGGTGCGGGTTCGGACGTGGTGTCGATGAAGCTGCGCGCGGACAAGCGCGGCGACCGCTACGTGCTCAACGGCAACAAGATGTGGATCACCAACGGCCCCGACGCCGACGTGCTGGTGGTGTACGCCAAGACCGATGTCGAAGCCGGCGCCAAGGGCATCACCGCGTTCCTGGTCGAGAAGGGCATGAAGGGTTTCTCCACCGCGCAGAAGCTGGACAAGCTGGGCATGCGCTCTTCGCCCACCTGCGAACTGGTGTTCCAGGACTGCGAGATTCCCGAAGAAAACGTGCTGGGCGCGGTCGGCGGCGGCGTGCGCGTGCTGATGTCCGGCCTGGACTACGAGCGCGTGGTGCTGTCCGGCGGCCCGCTGGGCCTGATGGCCGCTGCCATGGACGTGGTAATGCCGTACGTGCACGAACGCCACCAGTTCGGTGAGCCGATCGGCAGCTTCCAGCTGATCCAGGCCAAGATCGCCGACATGTACGTGGGCCTGGGTGCCTGCCGCGCCTATGTGTATGCCGTGGCGCGCGCCTGCGACCAGGGCCGCACCACCCGCCAGGATGCCGCCGGTGCCATTCTGTACGCCGCTGAAAAGGCCACCTGGCTGACCGGCCAGGCGATCCAGATCCTGGGCGGCAACGGCTACATCAACGAGTACCCGACCGGCCGTCTGTGGCGCGACGCCAAGCTGTATGAAATCGGCGCCGGCACCTCTGAGATCCGCCGCATGCTGATCGGCCGCGAACTGTTCCAGCGCACTCTGTAAGGCTATCGCGATGACCGTCCTGAACAGCCAGCTGCAACCGGGCAGCGAAACGTTTGAAAGCAACCGCGCCGCGATGCAGGCCGTGGTCGACGACCTGCATGCCACCCTCGCCCGCGCCGCGCTGGGTGGCAGCGAAGCAGCGCGTGCCAAGCACACCGCACGCGGCAAGCTGCTGGTGCGCGACCGCATCGACGCCCTGCTCGACCCTGGCAGCGCCTTCCTTGAGATCGCGCCGCTGGCCGCGCATGGCATGTACGACGATGCCGTGCCTGCTGCGGGCGTGGTCGCCGGCATCGGCCGCGTGAGCGGCGTGGAATGCGTGATCGTGGCCAACGACGCCACGGTCAAGGGCGGCACCTACTACCCGATGACGGTGAAGAAGCACCTGCGCGCGCAGGAGATTGCCGAGCAGAACCACCTGCCGTGCATCTACCTGGTCGATTCCGGTGGTGCCTTCCTGCCGCTGCAGGATGAGGTGTTCCCGGACCGCGATCATTTCGGCCGCATCTTCTACAACCAGGCCAACCTGTCCGCGCAGGGCATCCCGCAGATCGCCTGCGTGATGGGCAGCTGCACCGCCGGTGGTGCCTATGTGCCGGCGATGAGCGACGAGACGGTGATCGTGCGCGAACAGGGCACCATCTTCCTCGGCGGCCCGCCGCTGGTGAAGGCCGCCACCGGTGAAGTGGTGACGGCCGAGGAACTTGGCGGTGCGGACGTGCACACGCGCATTTCCGGCGTGGCCGACCACATGGCCGACAACGATCTGCAGGCGCTGGCACGAGTGCGCGCGATCATCGCCCAGCTCAACTGGCGCAAGCCGGAACCGGCGATGGCGGTGCAGGCAACGGAAGAGCCGCTGCTGCCGGCACACGAGCTGTACGGGGTGATTCCGGCCGACACGCGCAAGCCCTACGACGTGCGCGAAGTGATCGCACGGCTGGTCGATGGCTCGCGCTTCGATGAGTTCAAGCCACGCTACGGCGCCACGCTGGTCACCGGCTTTGCGCATCTGAACGGTTACCCGATCGGCATCATCGCCAACAACGGCATCCTGTTCTCCGAATCCGCACTGAAGGGCGCGCACTTCATCGAGCTGTGCACCCAGCGCAACATTCCGCTGGTGTTCCTGCAGAACATCACCGGCTTCATGGTTGGCCGCAAGTACGAACAGGGCGGCATCGCCAAGGACGGGGCCAAGCTGGTGATGGCGGTGGCCTGCGCCAAGGTGCCCAAGTTCACCGTGGTGATCGGTGGTTCGTTCGGCGCCGGCAACTACGGCATGTGCGGCCGCGCGTACTCGCCCAACTTCCTGTGGATGTGGCCGAACGCGCGTATCGGCGTGATGGGCGGCGAGCAGGCCGCCAGCGTGCTGGCCACGGTCAAGCGCGATGGCATCGAAGCCAAGGGCGGCCAGTGGCCGGCAGCGGAGGAAGACGCCTTCAAGGCACCGATCCGCGACCAGTTCGAGCAGCAGGGACACCCGTACTACGCCAGCGCGCGCCTGTGGGACGACGGTGTGATCGATCCGGTCGATACCCGCCGCGTGCTCGCCCTGGCGCTGTCGGCCAGCCTCAACGCCGCCCCGCAGCAGACGCGCTTCGGCGTGTTCCGCATGTAACCCGTGCCATGACCGAGCAAGCTCCTATGAAGCACGTTGCCATGTTCACCAAAGTCCTGATCGCCAATCGTGGCGAGATCGCCTGCCGCGTCATCGCGACCTGCCACCGCCTGGGCATCGCCACGGTGGCGGTGTATTCCGATGCCGACCGCAACGCGCGCCACGTGCGCCTGGCCGACGAGGCCATCCACATCGGCCCGGCCGCAGCGCGCGAAAGCTACCTGCGCGGCGACGTGTTGCTGGACGCCGCACGCCGCAGCGGTGCGCAGGCGATCCATCCCGGCTACGGCTTCCTGTCCGAGAACGCCGATTTCGCAGATGCCTGTGCCGCCGCCGGCATCACCTTCATCGGCCCGCCGGCCACCGCGATCCGCGCGATGGGCGACAAGAGCGCGGCCAAGGCGCTGATGGCCAAGGCCGGTGTACCGCTGACGCCGGGCTACCACGGCGACCAGCAGGAACCGGACTTCCTGCGCACGCAGGCCGACGGCATCGGCTACCCGGTGCTGATCAAGGCCAGCGCCGGTGGCGGTGGCAAGGGCATGCGCAAGGTTGATCGCAGCGAGGACTTCGTCGATGCACTGGCCAGCTGCCAGCGTGAGGCGGCATCGGCGTTCGGTAACGACCACGTACTGGTCGAGAAGTACGTCGAGCGTCCGCGCCATATCGAGATCCAGGTGTTCGGCGACAGCCACGGCGATGCGGTCTACCTGTTCGAGCGCGACTGCTCGGTGCAGCGCCGCCACCAGAAGGTGCTGGAAGAAGCGCCCGCACCGGGCATGAGCGCCGAACGCCGCGCCGCGATGGGCAAGGCCGCGGTCGATGCCGCGCGCGCGGTGGGATACGTGGGCGCGGGCACGGTGGAGTTCATTGCCGGCCCGGACGGCGATTTCTATTTCATGGAAATGAACACCCGCCTGCAGGTCGAGCACCCGGTAACCGAATACATCACTGGCACCGATCTGGTGGAGTGGCAGCTGCGCGTGGCCTCGGGCCAACCGCTCCCGCTGCGCCAGGAGCAGCTGGCCATCCATGGCCATGCGATCGAAGCGCGCCTGTACGCCGAGGACGCCGACCGTGGCTTCCTGCCCTCCACCGGCACCCTGCGCCGCCTGCGCCTGCCGATTGCGTCGGCCCATGTGCGCGTGGATACCGGCGTGGAGGAAGGCGACAGCATCACCCCGTACTACGATCCGATGATCGCCAAGCTGATCGTCTGGGACGTCGATCGCGAGGCGGCCCTGCGCCGCATGAGCCAGGCCCTGGCCGACTGCCAGGTGGTGGGCGTGACCACCAATGCCGGCTTCCTGCGTCGGCTGGTGAACACCGATTCGTTCGCGCACGCGAAGCTGGATACCGCGCTGATCGAACGCGAACAGGCGGCATTGAACGCGTTCGGCGACAGCGACGATGCGCTGTGGCAGCTGGCAGCGGTTGCCGCTGTGGCCACTACCGCGCGCGCCGGCAGCGATGCGCGCGACCCGCATTCGCCGTGGCAGGCGCAGGATGGCTGGCGTCTTGGTGCCGCCGCCCCGCGCGTGCTGCCGCTGCAGCAGGGCGAACGCACGCACACGCTGAAGGTATGGGCGCAGGCCGATGGCTGGCGTGTGCAGAGCGATGACGCAGCACCGGTGCAGGTGATCGGTGCGGCCGATGCACACGGCCTGACGGTACAGCTGGGCGAGCGTCGCTGGACGTTGCAGCTGCTGCGCGAGGGCGACCAGCTGTACCTGTTCGGCGCCGATGGCCAGCACCGCTTCACCCTGCATGATCCGGTGGGCGAATCGGACACTGCCGTGGCCGACGCCGGCAGCCTGCTGGCCCCGATGCCGGGCAAGATCGTGGCCACGCTGGTCGCGGCCGGTACCGAGGTCAAGCGCGGTACGCCGCTGGTGGTGCTGGAGGCGATGAAGATGGAGCACACCCTGCAGGCACCGGCCGATGGCACGGTGAAGGGCTACCGCGCCAAGGCCGGCGACCAGGTAGGTGATGGCGCGGTGCTGGTGGACTTCGAGGCGGCGTGAACGATGACGCGCCGGGCCCTAGGGCCCGGCTGCGTCGGCATCCCCCGCGCGTGGGTCCGAACGTGGCCACACGTGGCCATCCGGGTCCAGCTCCGCGGTGGTCTTTGTGCCACTGCGCCAGCCCAGCCCGCAGATCGCCAACGCACCTTCGGCCATCGGCTGCAGGCCAAATGCACGCCCGGCCTCGGCTTCGTTGATGGCCGCTGTAACAAAAGCGCCCAGGCCCAGTGCGGTGGCCGACGCATACAGTGCCTGTGAAACATGGCCGGCATCCAGCGTGACGGCACGGTAGGCCTTGGCATGGTTCCGATACTTCCAGAAGTTGCGCTCGAAGCGGCACACCAGCACCAGCAGCACGTGTGCATCGGCGAACCAATGCTGCCCGGCCAGCAAGCGCTGGCACAGCGACTCCATGTCCTGTGGCTGTGCCGACAGCCGGCCGAGCTCGTGCGCCACCGCATGGTAGTGATACAGCCCCGGGGCCATTCCCTCCACGTTGCGTACCAGTAAGTAGGCCTCCAGCGGATGCAGGCTGCCGGCTGAAGGCACGTTCTTCTTCAGGAACCGGACACCTGGATCGGTTTCCACCTCGGCCTGTGCCATCAGCACCTGTTGCAGCACGCGGGCCAGCAGTGGCAACGGCAGCGCACGCCCGGTATCGAAGTTGCGGCAGGTAGCCCGTGCCTGCAGCTGCGGCTGCATCGGATCATCCTCGTAGCAAGGCAGTGCCCGCGCGCCATGTATACGCGGAGGTGCCTCGGGCGGCGGACTGCCGTAGCTGCGCACCAGATCGCGTGCGGTCACCAGCTGGTGCTGCTCCATGTCCTGCACGCTGTCCACCTCGTCCCAGCACGACTGCTGGTAGTGCAGCGCCGACAATGGCCACCAGTGACTGTCGCGTACCTGCTGCTCGATTGCCAAGGCCTGCGCGTGGGCCGGATCATCGCTGACCAGCAACCCCAGTTCCAGCAGCGTCAGGACATCAGCGCGCGCCTGCGGATCCGAAGGAAGCGGCTGCCATTGCTCTGCACTGCACTGAAGCAGCCACATGCAGCTTGCTGCATCGATCACACGCGGTTCCCGCAGGTGCGCGGCACGGACCTGCAGCGAACGCTCGAAATCAACGCCGGTACCGCCACCCAGTACGCCAGCCAGGTCGAACCTGGGGCGCTCGATCGGCTCCACCATCATCATCAGGCAACGGCGGAAATTCATGTGGATCTGTCATCCCAGGGCCTGCATGGTCGACGATGATAGCGCGCAGCCCGCAGGCGGCCATCAACTCCCCTGTACGGCAGCCGATACTTGTACTTTCCACCTTCTGGTAGTGCCCCATGTCTGCATCCCCCCTCTCCGCCGACGTCGTCCAGCAGCTGCTGGAGCGCCTGTCCCACGACGATGACTTCCGCGTAGCCTTCAGTGCCGACCCAGGCAAGGCCCTGCTGGCGCTGGGTGCCGACGAAGCTACTGTGCATGCCTGCCGCGCGCCGCTGGCGACGCTGGGGGGCAAGCAGGAGTTCGCCGAGGCGGCCTCGCGCATGAGCAGCCTGCTGAGCGCACGCGCGGCCTTCAACGTGCCGTTCCTGTTCGAGGACGGCCTGCCCGGCCTGAAGCACGATTGATCGATCAGGGTGCGACCGGCGCGCCTGTGCCAGCGGCGAGGGTTGTGCCCTTCTGGAGGGCAAGCCGCTGTGCGTCCATGACGTTCAGCGGCAGCAGCGCGTAGTCGCCGATGCTTTCGGCGAAGGCCAGGCCCGCATGACGCTGCAGCCAATGCGCCTGCCGAACGGCAGCATCGTGGTCGCCGCGAGCACGCAACAGGTCCAGCTGCAACACCCGCCACTGGAACAGGCTTGCATCGGGTCGCTGGGCCAGCAGTGACTGCGCATGCGCCAACTTGCCCTGGTCGAATGCGATACGCGCCTGCAGCAGGTTCCACAGTTCGCGCAGGCGAGGATCACCATCCCGTTCCGGCAGGGCCTGCAGCGCGTCCTGCCGATTGGCCACCACGGACGCCTGTCCGGCACGTACGGCATGGTAGGCCGTCGCCAAGGCAATGAATGCGTTGCGGCGCGCGGGCGCCGGCTGACTGCGATCGATGGCCGCCAATGCCCGGTCCAGTACCTGCTGGTACTGCTGTTCCACAGCCGGGGCACCGGCTTGTCCGCGCCAAGCCAGTGCCTGCAGGGCCAGGATGTCGCACATGCCGCCGCGAGTTCTGCATTGCGACGCCAGCTGTTGCATGTCAGCGGCCGCCTCCGTCCTGCGGTCCTGCATGGCCAGCACCGCCGCGCGCTCCATGCGCGTGCCAAGCCCGAGCGGTGCCATGGCTTCGAAACTGGCGTTGGCTGCAGCGAAATCACCGGTCAGTGCTGCCAGCACCGGCTCCATGCCATCGCCATTCCAGCCCGGATGCAGCCGGGCGCCCCGCAGCGCGGCATCTGCGGCGCCCGTCTCTCCGCGTGCCAGCTGGATCCGTGCGACGAACGCCAGCACCAATGCACGACGCGAGTGCTGGCGGCCAAGCAATGGCTGGGCAGCTGCCAGGGAGCCGTCATAGTCCCCCTGCGCGAACAGCACCATCGCGTAGTTCATCCAGCCGGCCGGGTCGTCCGGGTACAACTCGGTCAGCATGCGCCATTTGTCAGCGATGCGTGCAGGCGGTGCACCTTCGAAATCGGCCGCCCAGGCATCGAGATAGAGCTGGTCGCGCGCGGTCAGGTGCGTACGCTGGCTGACCGCCTTGTGGTACAGCGCCGCGGCCTGCTCCAGGTTGCCCTTGGCGTGCTGGATGTTCATCTGCCCGACGTAGGCGAAGGCAAAGGCAGGATCCAGCCGGGTTGCCTGCTCGAAGAACATCAACGCATCGTCGTAGCGCGCCGCAGCCGTTGCATCCACGCCCTTGGCATACGCATGCAGTGCGTCCAGATTGGCGGTAGCCACGGTAGGCAACGGTCGCTGGTCAGCGCCGACGTCACGAAGCGCTTCGCCAAGGTCGGTACGCAACGCCGCAACCACGTGATCGGTCGAGGCGAGGATGGAGTCCAGCCCGCGGCCGTCGGCAAAGCGCGTGTAAACGGTCTGTCCACTACGCGGATCCACGACTTCGACACTGACCCGCACTTTGCCGTTGAGCTCCAGCACGCTGGGGATCAATACCGCACGAACTCCGTCACGCAGCGCGACCTCGATGGCCAGCCTGCGGTCCAGCCGCGCCTGCGGAGGGCGCTGCATCAGCTGCAGCGTGTCACGCACCTTCAGCTCGCTGAGGATGTTGACGAAGCGCGACTGTCCCAGGCTGATATACAGCGCCTGCTCCAGGCTGCTGTCCAGCTGCGGATAAGCCGTGGCGTTGTGCACCGCCGCCACGATCACCCAATCGCGTTCGGCGAAGGCGATGGCCGGTGCCGGCCGAAACAGTGTCCACAGCACTCCGCATAGCGCCAGCATGAGCGCCGCCTCGGTCACCAGCGCGGCTGGGCGACGCCACAGCGGCAGATCCCGCCACGCTTTTTCGCCCGAGCGCGGGCGACGTAGCGGGGCGCTGCCACGCAGTCCCACCTCGAAGACTTCCTGGCGTTCGCCGATGCCCTTGAAGCGCCAGCAGCCGTGATCCTTCCAGCGCAGCTCATCGGCCGCCCAGGGCAGTTCGCTGGCTGCCCGACGCGCCATCTGTTCGGCAGCCGAAGACAGCAGGACCTGCCCAGGCCACGCCAGCTGCATCAGGCGCGCAGCCATGGGCTTGGCCAGGCCTTCCACCTCCACCGGCTTTGCGCCGTGAGCAACGGCCTCGGCACTGTTGTTCCACAGCAGCACGTCACCCACGTGCAGGCCGGCGCGTGCACGCAGGACGACGCCACGTTCGCGCCCCAGTGCATCAACGGCGTTCTGGTAGGAAAGGGCAAAGCCGATGCCATCGATGGGACGTTCGAACAGGATGAACAATCCGTCAGAGCGATCGATCAGCTGGCCGTTCCAGCGCTGCTGCAGGCCCAGCACCAGACGGTCATGCTGCTGGAACAGCTCAGCGGCGGCAACGTCACCGATCCGCTCGACCAGCTGCAGCGAATCGCACAGATCGGTGAACAGCAGGGTCCGCACTTGCGAACTCTGCATCGGGAGGAAATCCGGAATGCCGTCCATTGCCACCTCTGCTGCTCATTGTCCGTTTTCGGAGTCGCCGCCCCAGCGCAGGCAGTTGCCGCCATCGCGCTTGGCCTGGTACAGCGCACGATCCGCACAGGCATACCACTCGCTCCAGCCTGCCTCCGGCGCCAGCAGGCTGGCACCGATGCTGACCAGGCTGACATGCGGCGTGCCATGACTGCGTTCGAGCAGGCCATGCACCGCGCTGAGGATGAACTCGGCCGCGTGCTGCACGATCTCATGGTTGCCACGGCGCAGGATCAGGCAGAACTCATCGCCGCCGAGGCGGCAGGCCAGGTCCTGCTCACCGGCCATCGAGCGCAGGATGTTGCCCATGCTCTGCAGCACTCGGTCGCCGGCCTGGTGGCCGTGACGATCATTGATCTGCTTGAAGCGGTCGCAGTCGATCAGCAGCAGTGCCTGCGGCAACCCGTCACCATCGGCGCGGCACTCCTGCAGGTACAGGGTGAGGCCGCGACGGTTGTGCAGCCCGGTCAGTTCATCGGTACGCACCAGTTCACGGGTGTGGGTCAACTGGTGTGTGGTGATGTACAGGTTGTCCAGCGCGGTTTCCAGATCGTGGTTGCGCCGGCGCAGCTGGCTGATCAGGGCCTGCTCG
The DNA here is from genome assembly GCF_037203745.1 of Stenotrophomonas sp. CCNWLW162. Taxonomy (NCBI): domain Bacteria; kingdom Pseudomonadati; phylum Pseudomonadota; class Gammaproteobacteria; order Lysobacterales; family Lysobacteraceae; genus Stenotrophomonas; species Stenotrophomonas sp. CCNWLW162. Next base: position 80,326 of record NZ_JBBCBL010000007.1, read on the forward strand.
TTGGTCAGCACGCGCATGATCGTGCGGCGCAGGAAGTAGGCGACCAGGCCGGGATCGGATTCCACCAGGCGATGGAAGTCAGCCGGGCCCAGCTCCAGCACTTCACAGTCGGCCAGCGCGCGTGCACTGGCGCTGCGCAGGTGATCGCCGACCAGCAGGCCAAGCTCACCGAAGAACTCATGCTGGCCGAGCGTCTTGATCACCAGGTCCTCGCCGAAGTCCAGTTCGATCTGGCCCTGGAGGATCACATACATCCGTTCGCCGCGATGGCCACGCTGGAACAACCACTGTCCGGCATGAAGCTTGCATGGGCGGGCAAATCTGGCAAACAATGCAACCTCGGCAGCGGAAAGCAGCGCGTGCACGATCTCGGCCATCGCCACCCGGGCGATACCTGACGTCACATCACTGTTCTCGGCCGCACCCCTGCCGGTCATTCCCTGCACCCGCCGCCAGCGTCCCCTGGTGAGCCGCGGAGCATAGCACCGCTTTAAAGTGTGCGCCCTATCTCATTTTTAATGCCCCGGCGATCTTGCCTGATGTGAGGATGCGTGGTGGCCGTTCTGGTCACGGGTGTCCGGGCAAAAGTCCTGCTGGATCAACCCGATGGCACTCTTCACAGGCTTTCGGCCAAGTTGCCGGTACGCGGGGGTGCGCCTGATTGACGCTGCTTGCTGACCACGCCTTTGCATCGATACAACAACGCCGGCAGGTCCCCCGACCGGCCGACGTTGTCTGGCCCTTCCCTGGCCACCCTGATCGGATCTCCAGGCTTCGGTAGAGCCTGGCCGCTGGCCGGCTTCCCCGTGGTGCCCGGAGGATCGCGTGGTTGCCGGCCAGCGGCCGGCACTACCGCATCACGCCGCGCGTTCGCTGCGCCCGCCGTGGAACTGCTCTTCCTCGGTCGAGCCGGTCAGCGCGGTGGTCGACGACTGGCCCTGCTGGATCGCCTGGGTCACCGCATCGAAGTAGCCGGTGCCGACCTCACGCTGGTGCTTGACTGCGGTGAAGCCGCGCTCGGCCGCTTCGAACTCGGCCTCCTGCAGTTCCACGAACGCGCTCATCTGCCGACGCGCGTAGCCATGGGCCAGGTTGAACATCCCGTAGTTCAGCGCATGGAAACCGGCCAGGGTGATGAACTGGAACTTGTAGCCGTAGCTGCCCAGTTCACGCTGGAACTTGGCGATGGTGGCGTCATCCAGGTTCTTCTTCCAGTTGAAGCTGGGCGAGCAGTTGTAGGCCAGCAGCTTGCCTGGGAACTTCGCATGGATTGCCTCCGCGAATTTCCGAGCGAATTCCAGATCCGGCTTGCCGGTCTCGCACCACACCAGGTCGGCATAGGGCGCATAGGCCAGGCCGCGGCTGATCGCCTGGTCCAGGCCATTGCGGGTCTTGTAGAAGCCCTCGACGGTGCGTTCGCCGGTAGCGAAGGGCTTGTCGTTGCCGTCGATGTCGCTGGTCAGCAGATCGGCAGCCTCGGCATCGGTACGCGCCACCAGCAGGGTCGGCACGCCCAGCACGTCCGCGGCCAGGCGCGCAGCGTTGAGCTTTTCTATCGCCTCGCGGGTCGGCACCAGCACCTTGCCGCCCATGTGGCCGCACTTCTTCACCGAGGCCAGCTGATCTTCGAAGTGCACGCCAGCGGCGCCGGCTTCGATCATCGCCTTCATCAGCTCGAACGCATTGAGCACGCCACCGAAACCGGCTTCGGCATCGGCCACGATCGGCTGCAGGAAGTCGATGTCGTCCTTGCCCTCAGCGTGGTGCAGCTGGTCGGCGCGCAGCAGCGTGTTGTTGATGCGCTTGACCACCGCCGGCACCGAATCGGCCGGGTACAGCGACTGGTCCGGATACATCTGACCGGCCAGGTTGGCGTCGGCCGCCACCTGCCAACCGGACAGGTAGATCGCCTTCAGGCCCGCCTTGACCTGCTGCATGGCCTGGTTGCCGGTCAGTGCACCCAGCGCGTTGACGAACTCGCGCTCATGCAGCGACGCCCACAGCTTCTCCGCACCCAGGCGGGCCAGCGAGTGCTCGATGTGGACGGTGCCGCGCAGGCGCACCACGTCGGCGGCGCTGTAGTTGCGCTGGATGCCTTCCCAGCGCGGGTTGGTATCCCAGTCGTGCTGGATCTGTTCGGCAGTGGGCAGCTTGCTCATGTCTTTCTCCAGTTCGGTTCGTGCGTGCAGCGGGGAGGGAAACGGCGGGATACGCGGGCGGCGATCAGTCGATGCGCGCGTAGGCCGGCAGGGTCAGGAAATCGGTCAGTTCTTCGCTGCGGCTCAGTTCGCCGAGCAGGGCGATGGCCTCGCCGATGCGTGCGCCACCGGGCAGCGCGCTGGTATCGCCCATCCTTGCCGGCAGCTGCGAAAGGGTGGAATCCAGCAGCGCCGGGTCGATCGCAGTGCCATCGTCCAGTTGCTGGCCCGGCGTATGCAGCCACTGCCACAGCTGGCTGCGACTGATCTCGGCGGTGGCCGCGTCCTCCATCAGGTGATGGATCGGCACGCAGCCGTTGCCATCCAGCCAGGCGGCCAGGTAGCGCACGCAGACTTCCACGTTGCCTTCGAAGCCAGCGCGGGTGATGGTGCCGGGCGGCCGTGCGATCAGTTCGTCACGGCCTGCGCGCACATCCTGGCGCAGCACGCTGTGCTGGTTCGCACCGGGCATGTGTTCGTCGAAGATCGCCATCGCCACCGGAATCAGCGCCGGATGCGCGACCCAGGTGCCGTCGTGGCCGGCGGTCACTTCGCGCAGCTTGTCGGCGCGCACGCGTGCCATCGCCTGTTCGTTGGCAGCGGCATCGTTGTTGATCGGAATCTGCGCGGCCATGCCGCCCATCGCATGCGCACCACGGCGATGGCAGGTCTGGATCAGCAGTTCCGAATACGCCTTCAGGAACGGCTGGGTCATGGTCACCTGGCCGCGCTCGGGCAGCACGCGATCGGCGTGGCGGCGGAAGGTCTTCAGGTACGAAAAGATGTAATCCCAGCGCCCGCAGTTCAGGCCGACGATGCGATCGCGCAGCGCGTGCAGGATCTCGTCCATCTCGAACACCGCCGGCAGCGTTTCGATCAGCACGGTCACTTTGATCTGGCCGTGCGGCAGGCCGAGCATGCCTTCGATGTGCGACAGCGCGGTCTCCCACAACCCCGCCTCTTCCATGCTCTGCAGCTTGGGCAGGTAGAAGTACGGGCCGCGATCCTTGGCCTGCAGGGTGCGGGCGTTGTGGAAGGCGAACACCGCCGCATCGAACAGGCCGCCGGCAATGAACTGGCCATCGATGCGCACGTGCTTCTCGTCCAGGTGCCAGCCGCGCGGGCGCACGATCAGCACCGCCTGCTCGTCGTACGGGCGCAGGGCGTAGTGCTTTCCATTGGGTGCGGTGTATTCGAGATCGCCACGCACTGCGGCAGCCAGCGACTGCTGACCCGCCAGCAGGTTGCGCCAGGTCGGCGAGGTCGAGTCCTCGAAGTCAGCCATGAACACCTTGGCGCCGGAGTTCAGCGCGTTGATGACCATCTTCGGGTCGGTCGGGCCGGTGATCTCGACACGGCGATCCTGCAGCGCGGCCGGCAGCGGGGCAACGCGCCAGTCGCCACTGCGGATCGCGGCGGTGTCTTCGCGGAAGTCCGGCAAGCCGCCCTGGTCGAAGAACGCCTGGCGCTCGCGGCGCGCCTGCAGCCGTGCCTGCCGGCCCGGTTCCACCGCACGGTGCAGCGACACCAGCAGGGCCAGCAGCGGCGCCGGCAGCAGGGTGTCCTGGCCGGCCACGCGGGTCGCCAGGGCGATGCCGGGGGTGGCCTTGCTGGCGGGGGTGGGAACAGCGGAAGCGACGGCGGACATGGGGCGACTCCAGCGGTGGGGGAACGTCTCCACGGTGCCGCTGGGGCCGAGTATTTGGCAAAACAGTTTTTGCAATGTTCTACATAATTTGTGCTAATACTTGTGACACGATGAGCACACGCCCCCCGCCAAGCCCTCGTTTTTCCTACAAATCCGACCGGCTGAAGCCGCTGCGCGCGTTCTGCCAGACCGTACGCCTGGGCTCAGTCTCACGGGCGGCTGAGGCACTTTTCGTCAGCCAGCCGGCCATCAGCCTGCAGTTGCAGGCGCTGGAACGGGAGCTGGGGGTGCCGTTGTTCGAGCGCAGCGGGCGCCGTCTGGTGCCCAGCCGCGAGGGCCAGCTGCTGTACGAAATGGCACAGCCGCTGGTGGAGAACCTGGACGGGCTGGAGGCGCGTTTCCGCGACAAGGTGCGTGGCCTGGACGCGGGCGAGCTGAACATCGCCGCCAACAGCTCGACCATCCTGTACCTGCTGCCGAAGATCGTCGAACGCTTCCGCCTGCATCATCCGGACGTGCGCCTGACCCTGCACAACGCGATCAGCGCCGACGGCACCGACCTGCTGCGCGAGGACGCCGCCGACCTGGCGATCGGTTCGATGACCGATGTACCGGCCGACCTCAGCTATGCGCCGGCCTACCGTTTCGAACAGGTGCTGATCGCCCCGCATGACCATCCGCTGGCCAGCGGTGGCGAGCTGGAACTGGCCGACATCGCCCGTTATCCGCTGGTGCTGCCGCCGAAACGGCAGATCACCTACCGGCTGGTGGACCAGGTGTTCCAGCGTCACCGCATCGCGTACACGGTCGCGCTGGAGGTGGGCGGCTGGGAGGTGATCAAGCAGTACGTGGCGATGGGCATGGGCATTTCCATCGTGCCGGCGCTGTGCCTGAACGAGGCTGACCGCGAACGGTTGGCGGCGCGTTCGATGAAGCGCTGGTTCCCCGAACGCAGTTACGGGGTGATCGTGCGGCGTGGCAAGGCGTTGTCGGCGCAGGCGCGGGCGTTCATCGAGCTGATCCAGCCGGAGTTGTTCAGTCCGCGCGATTACGACCAGAGCGGGCATTCGGAGCGGTGAGGGTGTGCGGCAGGGCTGCGCCCTGCACCTGCCGAATCAACGGTAACGGCAGAGGAAACGGCAACGTCAAAGGCAACAGCGGGGATTCCGTGGCGGGTGGGGCGGTGTGGCCTGCTCTTGGTGGGTGTCGACCTTGGTCGACACGGTTGGTCCACGCCATGCGTGGATGACGATTCCCGGCGTCGGGCTGGATAGACTGCACCCATGTCCATCGAACTCCGCCACCTGCGCTACTTCCTCGCCGTTGCCGATACGCTGCATTTCGGACAGGCGGCGGAGCGGCTGGGTATGTCGCAGCCGCCGCTCAGCCAGCAGATCCGCCAGCTGGAGGACCTGATCGGTGCGCGCTTGTTCGTGCGCAGCCATCGTCGTGTACAGCTGACGCCTGCCGGTGAGCTGCTGCAGGAACGGGCACGCGCCATCGTGCAGCAGGTGGAAACGGCGGTGGATGAGGTGCAGCGCGCGCAGCGCGGTGAGCAGGGTGAGTTGCGCATCGGCCTGACCCGGGCCACGCCGCTGTCACCGCAGATTCCGCGTTCGATCCTGCGCTACCGCCAGCAGTACCCGCAGGTGCGACTGCAGCTGAGCGAGATGAACACCCTGCAGCAGATCGATGCGCTGCTCGATGGCAGCCTGGACGTGGGCATCATCCGCAAGCGCGCGTTGCCGCCGGAGCTGGTGGCCCACAGCCTGTTCGTCGATCCGCTGGCGTTGATCGTGCATGCCGACCACCCTGCCCTGCGCAGGCTGTCGAAGCAGGGCACGCTGTCGCTGCGCGACTTCGCGCAGGAACCGTTCGTGGCATTCCGGCGCAGCGCCGGCGCCGGCATCCATGACCACATGATCGCGTTGTGTGCCGCCGCCGGCTTCACTCCACGCATCGTGCAGGAAGCCGGTGAGGCTTCGACGCTGATCAGTCTGGCCGCCGCCGGGCTGGGTGCGGCAATCCTGCCGTCGTCGTGCGACCACATCCGCGTGGAGGGTGCACGCTTCGTGGCGCTTGCAGACGCCGGCGCGCATTCGGAGGTGCAGCTGGCGTGGCATCGCGAGGGGGTGACGCCGTTGATCCGCAATTTTGCTGGGCTGCTGCGCGGGGCGTTCGCGGAGGGGTGATACGGCCGACCATGCAGCTTTGGTAGATGCCAACCTTGGTTGGCCCCCCTGCCAGAGCGCCGATCAAGGTCGGCATCTACCAGAGCAGCGCCGCGCCCAAGTGGAGCGCGCGTTGGGTCACGCCGTCACCGGCTGCGGGGTGCGCTGCTGCAGCGCCCAGACGATGCCACCACCGATCAAAGTCAGCACGGCAGCGAACAGGCACACGCCCAGCCAGTCCCAGGCCGCATAGGCCAGGCCGCCGACTCCGCCCAGCACACTGGACCCGAGGTAGTAGGCAAACAGATACAGCGCTGAGGCTTCCGCGCGCATCGCACCGGCACGGCTGCCAACCCAGCTGCTGGCCACCGAGTGGCCACCGAAGAAGCCGAAGGTCACCAGCGCGATGCCCAGCGCCATCGTGCTCAGCCATGGCATCGCCAGCAGCACGATGCCGGCACCGATCAGTGCGAACGAGATCGACAGGATGCGGCCGCGTCCGTAGCGCGTGGCCTGCTGCCCCATCCATGCCGAACTGAAGGTACCCACCAGATACACGCTGAAGATCAGTCCGACTACGGTCTGGCTGAGGTGGTACGGCGGCGCCAGCAGGTGGTAGCCCAGATAGTTGTAGAGGGTGACGAACACACCCATCAGCACGAACGAGGTAGCGAACAGCCACGGCAGGCCCGGGTCGGCGAACAGCGTGCGCCAGCGCGACGGCAACTGGCGCAGGCCATCACGGCGGGGATGGAAGTGGCGCGACGGCGGCAGCTGCAGCCACAGCAGCACGGTGCTGGCCACTGCGATGATCGAGACCACACCGATGCCCCAGCGCCAGCCCCAGTGGTCAGCGATGATGCCGGCCAGCAGGCGCCCGCTCATGCCACCAATGGCATTGCCGCCGATGTACAGGCCCATCGCCAGGCCCAGCGCGCGGCTGTCCATTTCCTCGACCAGGTAGGTCATCGCCACTGCCGGCACGCCGCTCAGCGCCAGGCCAAGCAGGGTGCGCAGCACCAGCAGCGTGGTCCAGTCGTCCACCAGCGCAGTGCTCAGCGACAGCATGGCCGAGGCCAGCAACGCAGCGATCATCAACGGGCGACGGCCGACCGCGTCGGACAGCAGGCCGGCCAGCAGCATTGCCACCGCCAGCGTACCGGTGGTCAGCGACAGCGACATCGCGCTGCCGGCGGCGGACACGCCGAAGTGGCGGCTGAACTCGGGCAGCAGCGGTTGCACCGTGTACAGCAGGCCGAAGGTGGAGAAGCCGGCCAGGAACAGCGCCAGCGCGGTTCGACGGAAAGCCGGTGTGCCCTGCTGGATGCGGGTCTCGGCGTCGGAGTCGACGGTGTGTAGGCGGCGCTCGACGGCCGCCGTGGTTTCGCCAGTCATGGAATCGAGGGGCCGGTGGGGACGGCCGGGCGTGGGAGGGAACGGGCCTCAGACTAGGCCCGCCCATCCAGTCGATCCATAACCTGATAGGTCAGGATTGATACACAGGAAGTATCAATTCAGCTTACAGGCGCTGCCACTCGAAGCCAGCGCCTCGGCGGTAATACACCGCCACGGCGCGGCCGTAGACCTTGTCGGCGTCGACAAAGCCGAAGAAGCGGCCATCGAAGCTGTTGCCACGGTGGTCACCCAGCACCAGCACCTTGCCGTCCGGCACCACCAGGTCGGCGATGTCCGGGCCGCCGCCCATGTCCAGGTCGAGGCTGGCATGGCGGTCGCCGAAGGCTTCCACGTCCTGCAGGTCGGCAATCTGCAGCGGCTGGCCGTTGATGCTCAGATGGCCGTCGCGCAGCTGCACGTGATCACCGGCCACTGCTGCCACGCGCTTGATCAGGCGGGTGCCGTCGGCCGGTGAATCGAACACCGCCACTTCACCGCGCTGCGGAACGCCGGTGGACATCAGTTCCTTGCCGGTGAACGGCAGGCGCAGGCCATAGGCCCGCATGTCCACCACCACCCGGTCGCCGGGCTGCAGGGTCGGCTGCATCGAGCCGCTGGGCACCACGTAGTGGTTGGCGAGGGTATCGCGGGCGGCGGCGAGCAGGCCCAGCATCACCAGCAACGGCAGCGCCTCCTTCTTCAACCAGGCAAGTGCGCGTTCGGAAAACGGGGGACGGGCAACAGCATCCATGACAGGCTCCGGGTGATTGGTAGCTGCATCAGACCACATCCGGGCGCAGGAGGTTCCGTTAGCGCCGGGCATGGCCCCGCGCTACCGATGCACGGGTTACGCAGGTTTTACGCCCCGACCCGGCCGCGGGCATCGCACCTTTACGGCCACCACGCGCATCGTGTGCCCACCGCGCCGCAGGGCGCATTCCGCAAGGTGTTGTATGACCCTCCTGGTGATCCGCCACGCGTCTTCGTCGGCGCCGCGCCCGCAGCTGCCGGCGCAGCTGAGCGGCCATCGCGTGCTGTGCAGCGACTGCGCCAGCCTGTCCGAGGTGCGCCAGTGCCTGTGCCAGCCACAGGCACGCTCGGCCGACTGGGTACTGCTGGATGTCGGCGCCGCCGACGAGGCGCAATGGCAGGCCGAAGGTGGCGCGCTGCAGGCGGCGCTGGAACGGCTGCCGGCGCAGTACATCGAGCTGCAGTCCCCCAGCGAGCCCGGCCTGGAGGCACGCCTGCGCCTGCAGCACGGTCCCGCCGCAGTGGTGGTCGACCAGCGCAGCCAGCAGGCCGGTTACCCGTTGTCGCTGGCCATCGTTGGCCGCCGTCTGGCGCAGGAGGGCTGAGCCATGTCGATCTTCATCATCCGCGGCCCGGAAGCGGCCGGTGCATTGATCCGCACGGCAATGCCGCTGCCGGCGCCGGTACTGAAGTCGCTGGTGCATCGCGCGATCGACGCCGGCACCAGCGTCGCGATCCGTGCCTGCGGTTCGGAACAGGAACTGCTGGATGCGCTGCGCGTGGCCGATCACAGCCGTGGCGAGGTGACGCTGCTCGATCCGGGTGCGTGTGCCAACAGCCTGCGCCTGCAGCGGCTGCTGCCGTACCTGCACAACGCCTACGTGGAAGTGCATGACGACGGCGCGGTGGCCGAGCCGTGCCTGCCGGCCGGTGTCGGCCAGCGCCTGGGCATCGCCGCGGGGTATGGCGCGCAGAGTTATGTGCTGGCGCTGGACATCGCGCTGGACCACCTGGGGTTGGCCGAGCAGGCGAACCGGGTGCATGTAGGGACGTGATGGCCGGGCTGCGCCCGGCACCCGGGGGTAGTGCCGGCCGCTGGCCGGCAACCTCAACAACAACAGCAACAGCGGAGGCTGGCATTGCTTGGGATGGCGGGGTGGGTCCGGTTGCGGGGGACGCTGCAAGTACGTCCATGTAAGCTCGGTCGCGCCATCCATGGCGCTCACGCCCCCGCAACCGGACCCACCCCGCCTTCGACACGTTTCCGCGACCTATCGGAATGGCATGGCCTGCTCTGGGTGGGTGTCGACCTTGGTCGACACATGGATCCACGCCATGCGTGGATGAGCGACACAACGAAAAACGGCGGGGTTGCCCCCGCCGTTCTTTCTTTCGTACTTCAGGCCGCGCTTACTTCAGGCCGCGGAACTTCAGCAGCGGCTCCACCGACGGGTCCTTGCCGCGGAAATCGCGGTAGAGGGTCGACAGCTCCACGCTGTTGCCGCGCGAGAGGATCTTGTCGCGGAATTCCTGGCCATTGGCGGCGGTCAGGCCACCGTGTTCGGTGAACCACTGGTAGGCGTCATGGTCCAGCACTTCGGCCCAGAAGTAGGCGTAGTAACCGGCCGAATAACCACCACCCCAGATGTGGTCGAAGTAGGTGGTGCGGTAACGCGGCGGCACCTGCGGCAGGTCGACCTTGAACTTCTTCAGTGCGCTGGCTTCAAACGCACCGACATCCTGCAGCGGCGCATCGGCCTTCTGCGTGTGCCAGGCCAGGTCCAGCAGCGCGGCCGACAGGTACTCGGTGGTCGCATAGCCCTGGTTGAAGCTGCGTGCCTTGAGGATCTTGTCGACCAGTTCCTGCGGCATCGCCTCGCCGGTCTTGTAGTGCTTGGCGTAGTTGGCAAACACCTTCGGATCCAGCGCCCAGTGCTCGTTGAACTGCGACGGGAACTCGACGAAGTCACGCGAAGTGGCGGTGCCGGCGATCGACGGGTATTTCACGTTCGAGAACATGCCGTGCAGCGCATGGCCGAACTCATGGAACATCGTGGTGACGTCGTCGAAGCTGATCAGCGCAGGCTGGCCGTCGGCCGGCTTGGTGAAGTTGCAGACGTTGTAGACCACCGGCTTGGCACCGGTCAGGCCGTCCTGTTCGACGAACACGTCCATCCATGCGCCGCCGGACTTGGTGTCACGCTTGAAGTAGTCGGTGTAGAACAGGGCCAGCGAAGTGCCGTCCTTGTCGAACACTTCGTATACCTTCATGTCCGGGTTGTAGGTCGGAATGTCGGTACGCGGCTTGAAGGTGATGCCGTACAGCTGGGTGGCGGCGTAGAAGACGCCGTTCTGCAGCACGTTGTCCAGTTCGAAGTACGGCTTGATCTGCGACTCGTCCAGATCGTACTTGGCCTTGCGCACCTGTTCGGCGTAGAAATCCCAGTCCGAAGCAGCGACCTGGAAACCACCCTTCTGCGCGTCGATCACCTTCTGGATCTCGCCGGCTTCGGCACGCGCCTTGGCCGTCGCGGCCGGCACGGTGTCGGTCAGCAGCTTGAGCGCAGCGGCCGGGGTCTTGGCCATCTGGTCGCCCAGCTGGTAGTCGGCGAAGGTGTCGAAGCCGAGCAGCTTGGCCTTCTGCGCACGCAGCTGTGCCAGGCGCTGTACGGTCTGCCGGGTGTCGTTGGCATCGCCACGCTCTGCGCGGGTTTCCGAAGCCTTCAGCACCGCGGCGCGCTGGTCACGATCGGTCAGCGAACCGAGCACCGGCTGCTGGGTGGTGTTCTGCAGCGGCAGCAGGAACTTGCCATCCAGCTTGCGGTCCTTGGCGGCAGACGCAGCGTTGTTGATCGCATTGTCGTCCAGGCCGGCCAGCTTGGCCTTGTCGTCGACGACCACGGCGGCAGCGGCGGTAGCGGCCACCAGGCGGGTGTGGAACTGGGTGGAGAGGGTGGTCTCTTCCACGTTGAGCTTGCGCAGGCTCGCCTTGTCGGCGTCGGACAGCTGGGCACCGGCGCGCACCAGGCCGTCGTAGTAATGCTCGACCAGGCGCTTCTGCACCGGGTCCAGTTCCAGCGTGTCACGCTGGTCGTACAGCGACTTCACACGCGCGAACAGCTTCGGGTCGAGGTTGATCTCGTCCTGGTGCGCGGCCAGCTTCGGTGCGATGTCTTCCTGGATCTTCTGGCGCGCTTCGGTGCCGTCGGCCTGGACCAGGCCGAAGAAGATGCGCGACACGCGGTTCAGGGTCTCGCCGCTGCGCTCCATCGCCACCAGCGTGTTGTCGAAGGTGGCCGGCTCAGGGTTGTCGGCGATCTTGCGGACATCAGCCAGGTGCTGGCGCATCCCTTCTTCGAAGGCCGGCAGGTAGTCGCTGTCCTTGATCTTGTCGAACTGCGGGGCCTGGAACGGCAGCGTGCTGGCGCTCAGCAGCGGGTTGGTGGAGGCTTCGGCCGGCTGCTGGGCCGGGGCTTTCTGGGCATCGGACACGGGGGTGGACTCCTTGCCGGAACAGGCCGCCAGCGCCAGGCTGATGGCGGCGGCCAGGACTACGGTACGCGACATGTAAAACGCTCCTTGGGCAGACGGTATGGGATACCAGCCGTCCACCCTACTCCTGTCGCGCACGCCCGGCATGTGCCGGACGTGGCGTCTAGGCAGCGGCGCGCGGCCGGCTCAGACCGTGCCGCGGGTCTTGCCGATCCAGGGCCGGTAGAACTCGCGGATCGCCGCCATGTCGGCTGCGTCGTCTCCGCTGGGATGGAACACCGGGCCGATGCCGATGATCTTTTCCGGGTAATGGAAATACGCCGCCAGAACCGGCACATCAGCCATCCGCGCGATCTTCAGGAAACCGGCCTTCCAGTCCTTCACCGCCTTGCGCGTGCCTTCCGGGGTGATGGCAAACCACATCTTCTCGTTGTTGCGCAGCAGGTCCACCGCCTGGCCCACCGTGCCCTGCGGCGAACTGCGGTCCAGCGGGATCACGCCCAGCTTGTGCAACAGGGGGCCCAGTGGCCACCAGAACAGCGAGGCCTTGCCCAGCACCTTGACCTTCATGCCCAGTGCGATCTTGGCCGCCATGCCCCACAGGCCATCCCAGTTGGACGAATGCGGGGCGATGATGAAGACCAGCTTCGGGATGTCGGGCAGGGTGCCGGTAACCTTCCAGCCGCCCATGCGCAGCGTGCAGCGCGCCAGCCAGCGCAGGAAGCGGTTGGGTTTGACCTGCGGCATGTTCGGCGGAATGGCCGGCAGCAACGGCGTCGGGTTGTTCAAGCAATCACTCCCAGTCACGTGATGAGCGCCCGCGCTTGACCTGCGCGCGCCCGCGTTTGGCGTCCAGACGACGCAGTTTCGACCCGAGGGTCGGCTTGGTGGCCTTGCGTGGCTTGGGCACGTGCAGCCCGGCCTGGATGAAGGCCGCCAGCCGATCGCGCGCATCCTCGCGATTGCGATCCTGGGTACGGAATCGTTGCGCGTCGATGACCAGCACGCCTTCGCCGGTCATGCGCCGGTCGCGCCGCGCCAGCAGGCGTTCGCGCAACGGTTCGGGCAACGAGGGCGAGCCGGCCACATCGAAACGCAGTTCCACCGCGGTGGAAACCTTGTTGACGTTCTGGCCACCGGCACCACTGGCACGCACGAACCGCTCGACGATCTCGCCGTCGGGGATTTCAAGCTGCGCGCTGATGGTGACCGGTCCACTGCCCATCCGCGCATTGTAGCGGCAGCCACGCGACGGAGTGCGTCATTGCGCACCGTATGCCGCCGATCAGGTACCGAACACGCCGCCTTCGCCTCGGCTGCCGGTATGCTGGCCGTCCCATGTACTGCAGGAAGCCCCGCATGACCCGCACCACACCCGCCCTGCCGTCCCTGCTGCGCCGCGCCGCCCTGCTGCTGGCGCTGGCCGTGGCCAGCGTTCCGGCACTGGCCGCCCCGCCGACCGATGGCGACATCAACCGCCTGCTGTCAGCCTCGCGCGCGCAGAGCATGATCGACACCATGCTGCCGCAGATCGAGGCGATGCAGCAGCAGCAGTTCCAGCAGGTGGCCGCGCAGCGCCAGCTCAACGCCCAGCAGCAGGAGCAGCTGAAGCGGATCCAGGCGCGGACCAGCCAGACCCTGCGCCAGGCCCTGTCGTGGCAGCAGCTGCGGCCGATGTACGTGGACCTGTACAAGAAGACGTTCAGCAAGGAAGACGTGCTGGCGATGGCCGAGTTCTACGAGAGCGCCGCCGGCCAGAGCCTGCTGGACAAGACCCCGGCCCTGATGCAGAACGTGATGGTGGCGATCCAGGCCCGCATGCAGCCGTTGTTCGCGGACCTGCAGAAGGACCTGGAAGCGATCGTCAACGAGCCGGAAAAGAAGTGAGGTAGTGCCGGCCGCTGGCCGGCTCCCCAGTACATCTGGAATCGCGTAGCTGCCGGCCAGCGGCCGGCACTACCGTCAAGCGGTATCCACCTGCCAGCCGAACAGGTCCAGCGCCTTCTGGAACCCGCCGTCCAACGGCGCACGCACGTCCACCGTGCCACCGTCCGGATGCGGGAAGCGCAGGCGCTCGGCGTGCAGCAGCATGCGGTGTACGCCCTGCATGCGGAAGATGCGGTTGTGCCGGCCATCACCGTGGCTGGTGTCGCCGATCATGTGGTGCGACAGGTGCTTGAGGTGCCGGCGGATCTGCCGGAAACGCCCGGTCTGCGGCTGGCAGCGCAGCAATGCATAGCGCGAACTGGTGAACTCACCGATCGGCACTGACAGCTCGCCAGTGGCCAGGCGCTGGAAGTCGGTCACTGCCGGCTTCTTCACCGGCTTGCCCGGGCCACCGTCCAGGTCGTGGTCGACCCGCCAGGACAACTCGGCCGGCCAGCCACGGCAGACCGTCAGGTAGTCCTTGGCCACTTCACCGCCCATCAGCGCCTTGCCCAGCGCGCTGGCGGTCTCGCGGTCGAAAGCCAGCAGCAGACAGCCGCTCGTCGCCCGGTCCAGGCGATGCACGAGGAAGATCGGGCGACCCAGCTGCTCGCGCAGGCGGTCGGCCAGGAAGTCGTCTTCGCCACGGGCCAGCTTGCTGTCGTGGACCATCAGCCCGGCAGGCTTGTTGACCACGGCCAGGCGCTCATCCAGGTGCAGCAGCTGCAGGGGCGCGGTGTCGGTCTCGACCGCGGCGAGGGTATCGGGTTCGGTGCTCACCGCGGGATTATACGGGTGCCCTGATCGGGGTCAGATCCCTTTCCCTGTGGAAAAGGGATCTGACCCCAGGTAGGCAGATGCGCCGGTCAGGCGTTGCGCACGGCCAGCAACTCGCCGTTGCCCACCGGCACCAGGCTGGTGCTGAAGTCCGGATCAGCATCCAGCAGCACGCGCAGCGGTTGCATCTCTTCCGCATGCGAGGTGGCGTTGTCCACCACCAGCAGGCCACCGGGGCGCAGCACGCGGCGCAGCTGCGGCCACCAGCCGGCGTACTGCCCGCGGTCCGAATCGAGGAACAGCAGGTCGATGCAGGCATCGGCGGCCTGCGCCAGCCAGAGCCCGGCATCGCCATGGACCAGGCTGATGCGATCACCCAGGCCACTCCGTGCAAACGTGGCTCGCGCCATCGCCACCTTGTCGTCGGCGTACTCCAGCGTGGTCACGTGGCCGTCGATGGCGGCGGCGGCCTCGGCCAGCCACAGCGTGGAATAGCCGTTGGACGTACCGATTTCCAGCACCCGGTGAGTGTTGCCGAATCGCACCAGAACCGACAGGAATTCACCGGTGTCAGGCGTGATGTTGAGCATGCGTCGGCCGCGCTCGCTTTCGCGTGCGTCGTTGTCGGCGCCGAAGCGGACCAGCTCGTCCTTGAGCGCTTTCAGCACGGGGCCTACTTCCACCACGCGCGCAGCAGCGCGACCGCACCGACCGCACCGGACAGCCAGCTCCACATCGGCAGGTCACCCCAGTACCAGCCCGGCGGCTGCACCACATACATCAGTGCGGCGATGGCCAGCAGGCCGACACCGGTGATCGCACCCACCGCGCGCTTCTGCAGGCGCTGCACGCTGGCATCCAGTGCGGCCAGGTCGCGCGAACGCATCGACAGTTCGTGGCGTCCTTCCACCTGCTGGGTCAGCCAGGCGTGTACCAGGCGCGGCATGTCCGGCGCGTGGGTCATGATTTCCGGCAGCCGCTTGCCGATCTCGCGCACCACGCGGCGCGGGCTGTAGCGCTCGCGCAGGATCTTCGCCAGCACCGGCTTGGCCACTGCCCAGATGTCGATCTGCGGGTCGAGCTGGCGGCCGACGCCTTCGATGTTCAGCAGGGTCTTCTGCAGCAGGATCAGCTGCGGCTGCAGGGTCAGCTGGTAACGCTGGGCCACGCGGAACAGCTTCATCAGCACTTCGGCCAGCGAGATCTGCGACAGCGGCCGGGTGAAGTACGGCTCGCACACCGAACGCACGGCGGCCTCGAGATCATCGATGCGCACGTTGTCCGGCATCCAGCGCGCCTGCACGTGCAGTTCGGCGATGCGGCGGTAATCGCGGTTG
Source organism: Stenotrophomonas sp. CCNWLW162 (assembly GCF_037203745.1). Classification (NCBI taxonomy): domain Bacteria; kingdom Pseudomonadati; phylum Pseudomonadota; class Gammaproteobacteria; order Lysobacterales; family Lysobacteraceae; genus Stenotrophomonas; species Stenotrophomonas sp. CCNWLW162. Next base: position 96,020 of record NZ_JBBCBL010000007.1, read on the forward strand.
AAGATGGCCATGAAGTTCTCGGCCAGGTAGTACTGATCTTCCTGGGAGAGCTGGCCCATGATGCCGAAGTCCAGCGCGATGAAGCGCGGGTTGGCGCGGCGCGACGGATCGGTGTCGACCCAGATGTTGCCGGCATGCGCGTCGGCATGGAAGAAGTTGTCGCGGAACACCTGGGTGTAGAACACCCGCACCCCCTTGGCAGCCAGTGCCTTGCGGTCGATGCCCGCCTTGTCCAGTGCAGCAATGTCATCGGAGGGGATGCCCCACACGCGCTCCAGGGTCAGCGCGCGCTCGGCGGTGTGGCTCCAGATCACTTCCGGCACGTACAGGTCGTCGCTGTTTTCCCAGAAGCGGCGCAGCACGCTGGCATTGGCGCCTTCGCGCTGCAGGTCCAGCTCGGCGGACAGAGTGTTTTCGACTTCGGCCACCACTTCGCGCGGGCGGATCTTGTCGGCGCGCGGATGGGTGCGCTCGACCAGGGCAGCCAGCGAATTGAGCAACGCGATATCGGCGTCGATCTGCTTCTCGATGCCCGGGCGCAGCACCTTGACCACCACCTGGCGGCCATCGGCCAGCGTGGCCGCGTGCACCTGTGCGATCGACGCCGAGGCCAGCGGCTCGGTGTCGAAGCTGGCGAAGGCCTCGCTGACCGGCAGGCCGAGCGCTTCTTCGACGATGCGGCGTGCGGTCTCGCCATCGAACGGCTTGACGCGGTCCTGCAGCAGGGTCAATTCATTGGCCACGTCCGGCGGCACCAGGTCGCGGCGGGTGGACAGGATCTGGCCGAACTTGACGAAGATCGGGCCGAGATCCTGCAGTGCCAGGCGCAGGCGTGCACCGCGCGACTGAGCAGCGATGTCGGCCGAAGCGCGCGGCACGAACGGCTTGGCCAGGCGCAGCCAGCGCTCGGCGGGGGTGCCCTGCAGCAGGTCGTCCAGGCGGTAGCGCAGGATCACCCGGCCAATGCGGCTGGCGCGCAGCACAGCCTTCATGCGGCACCCCGCAGGCGCTGTACGCGCGCGCCGAGACGTTCGACGTCATCGCGCAGCACGTCCACATCATCATGGAAGGCATCCAGCTCAGCGCGCGGCACCACGTCGCGCGATTCCTCGGTGATGAATTCGGCGGCGCTGTGGGCCAGGTCGATCGCGCCCTGCCGCGCGTGCTGCAGCGCGCTGCGCAGGGTGTTGGCAACCTGCACGCCCAGCACCTCGCCGAACACGCTGACGAAGGGCTGTTGCCAGTCCGGATCGAAGCCCTTGGCGAGCTGCTGCAGGCGGCGCGCCAGTTCGGCATCGCCGGCCACGCGCACGCGGCCCTTGCCGTTGTTGTCGGCGCGCCGTGCACTGGCCAGCAACGGCAGCTGCGCGAGCACGCCGGCCAGGCTGCTGCGCACGGCCAGATCGGCTTCCTGTGCGTCCACTGGACCGACCCGCAGCTGGTCGCCATCGACACTGATGCGCATCGCCAGAGAGGGCGCTTCCAGGGTCAGGTCGATATGCCGGCCATCCAGGCTGGCCAGCGCGTGGCGGGTATCCGGATCCAGCGCCAGCGCGCGGTTCAGGGCGATCTGCAGGGCGCGGCCGGCGACCGGCTTGAGGGACTTGAGCAGGGAGAGAGCCATGTGTGCATTCTACCTGCGTGGGTGGGGGGCTTGGGCCGGGCTGCTGCCCGGCACCCGCAGAGGCCACTGCCAGAGCAACATCAAAGGCTGGCTTCCTGTGGGAGGCGGGGTGGTGTGGGTTTACGGGGACGCCGTGAACCCGTCCATGGGGGCTTGGTCGCCGCTTGCTCGTGTGCGCTGTCCTGCGCACACGGCAAGACCGGGGTTGGGCGTCCTGCCCAACCCGCCCGAGGCATGCCTCGGGCCCATGCGGCTCACACCCCGCAAACCCACACCACCCCGCCTTCGACAGTTTCCTGCAGTCTGTCGGAACGACTGGGGTCGGATCCCGTTGCTGCGCAACGGGCTCTGACCCCAATGCTGATGGCATCTCGCGTTGGTAGATGCCGACCTTGGTCGGCTCTGGATTTCCGGGAGCCAACCAAGGTTGGCCGCTACTTGAGCCGGCCGCCAGGCGGTTCATCTGTGCCTCACCTGAGCGGCAATGGAAGGTTCATGCTGTACGGCCACGCAACGCAAAGGACATCGCAACACCATGGCACGGACCCGGGTCGGCATCATCTTCGGTGGCAAGTCTTCCGAGCACGAAGTTTCGCTGCAGTCGGCGAAGAACATCCTCGATGCGCTTGATCGCGAGCGCTTCGAGCCGGTGCTGGTCGGCATCGACAAGCAGGGCCAGTGGCATCTGAGCCAGCCGGATACCTTCCTGATCAATGCCGATGATCCGTCGCGCATCGCGCTGCATCGGTCCGGCACATCGCTGGCGGTACGCCCGGGTGCCGAGCAGTCACAACTGCAGCCGTCCGATGCAGCCAGTGCGCTGGGACAGATCGATGTGGTGCTGCCGATCGTGCATGGGCCGCTGGGCGAGGACGGTGCGTTGCAGGGCCTGCTGCGCATGGCCAACCTGCCCTTCGTCGGTTCGCCGGTACTGGGCTCGGCGGTGGCGATGGACAAGGACGTGACCAAGCGCCTGCTGCGCGACGCTGGGCTGCAGGTGGCACCGTGGCTGTGCATCCGTCGCCATCAGGCGGCGGCAGTCGATGTCGATGCGGTGATCGCGCAGCTCGGCCTGCCGTTGTTCGTGAAGCCGGCCAACCAGGGTTCGTCGGTGGGTGTGAGCAAGGTCAAGGATGCGGCGGGCTTCGCCGGGGCACTGGAACTGGCGCTGCGTTATGACCACAAAGTGCTGGTGGAATCGGCGGTGGTCGGCCGTGAGATCGAGTGCGCGGTGCTGGGCAACGAATTGCCGCAGGCCAGCCTGTGCGGCGAGGTGGTGGTACACGACGAGTTCTACGCCTACGACACCAAGTACATCAACGAGGATGGCGCCGAGGTGGTGGTGCCGGCGGATATCGATGCCGCAACCCGGGCGCGCATCCAGCAGATCGCGCTGCAGGCCTACCAGGCGCTGGAGTGTGCGGGCATGGCGCGCGTGGATGTGTTCCTCACCGCAGACGGTGAGATCGTCATCAACGAGGTCAACACGCTGCCGGGCTTCACCCGCATCAGCATGTACCCGAAGCTGTGGGGCGCCAGCGGTGTGGACTACACCACGCTGATCACGCGCCTGATCGAACTGGCGCTGGAGCGCCATGAAGCCGATCGCGGATTGCACAGCGCCGTGTAGGGGGCGCTCTCTGTAGAGTCGAGCATGGCTCGACTCTACAAAGGAGCGTGCCGACCAACGGTCGGCACCCACCGGAAAGAGCAGTGCCGGCCAGCGGCCGGCACTACCCTGCGGTCTTCTAACCGCGCTTGCGGAACATCGAGATCACTGCCAGTACCAGGAACACAACGAACAGGATCCAGGCAATGTTGCTGGCGGCACCGGCGATGCCGGAGAAGCCGAGCACGGCGGCGATGATGGCGATGACGAAGAAAATAACGGCGTAATGCAGCATGGTGCTCCTCGCAGATGTCCGGGCCGTTGGATGGCGTGGGTCCATCCTCCCGATTCGGCGGTGTGCAACCAGTGATGGCAGGCTCTGCGCGTGATGAAGTCTTCAGCGCCGTGAGCCTGACGTCATGACGCAGCCTTCAGCCTGCGCAGCCCTTCTTCAATGCTGACCTGCGGCACGTAGCCGAAATCGCGGCGCGCCGGTTCCATGCTGTACCAGTGAGGCGTGCACAGCTGCTCGGCCAGGAAGCGGGTCAACGGCGGCTCGCCGCGCAGGCGCAGCAGCGGCCACAGCCGTTCGCAGACCGCACCAATGCGATAAGCGGTCTTGAAGCTGATCGCCTTGTCCACCGTCGGTGCACCCACAGCGGCCAGCAGCTTGTTGACCAGCTCGCGCATCGGCAGCGGTTCGCCGTTGGAAATGAAGTAGGCCTTGCCCGCACACGCTGCACCCGGGGCCAATGCCTCGAAAGCGAGGAAGTGCGCGAGCGCGGCGTTGTCGATGTAAGTGGTATCCACCTTGTTGTTGCCATCGCCGACCAGGCGCAGGCGGCCCTGCCGTGAACGTTCGGCCAGGCGCGGCACCAGCTGCTGGTCGCCCGGGCCCCAGATCAGGCGCGGGCGCAGCGCCACCGTCGCCAACGAGGCGTCGTTGGCCGCCAGCACGCGCTGTTCGGCAATCGCCTTGGTCGCCGCATACGGTGCCTGGAAATCTTCGCCGTACGGGACTTCGTCGGCACCCAGGCCCTCCACCGGATGGGTGGCGCGGTGGGTAACGCTGGGCGTGGAGGTGTAGACCAAGCGGCTGATGCCATGTGCACGGCAGGCCGCGATGACGTTGTCGGTGCCGGCCACGTTGGCCTGGTGGTAGCTGTCATAGCTGCCCCAGGCGCCGGCCTTCGCACCGTTGTGGAATACCGCATCGACGCCGGCCACCGCGTGCAGCACCGCCTGCGCATCGGCCAGATCGCCGCGGATCTGGCCCACGCCCATGGCCTGCAGTTCCGGGTAGTGGCTGCGGTTGAACGCCAGCACCTGGTGGCCACGTTCGACCAGACCGCGGCACAGCGCCTGGCCAAGGAAACCACCACCACCGGTGACCAGGATCTTCATGCGCGCTTCTCCAGTTCGGCGCTGGCCCAGACGGCGAGCTTCTCGCGGCCGATCTTGGCGTTGTGACGGATATCAACGGGGAACGCCGGATGCACCAGGAAGTGCTGCAGGCCGGCTTCTGGCGCGCGGGCTGCTGCGTGCGCACGCAGCGCTTCCTGCAGCGCCGGGCTGTCTGACTGACCACGTTGCAGTTCCACGCACAGCACCGGCACCTGCGCACCGGCCGGACCAACACCGACCAGCGCCGTGCGCGCAACCCCGGGCACGGTATTGAACACCGGCTCGACCTGCTCGGTGTACAGCGGCCCATGCGCGGTTTCCACCCGATGGGTCTTGCGGCCGCAGAACCACAGACGACCCTGCGCATCGAAGTAGCCGACGTCGCCCATGCGATGCACGACGCGCACGCTGCCATCAGCCAAGGTCTCGCTGATCTTCGCCGCCGCGGTGGCCTGCGGGCGGTTGAAGTAGCTGTCGGTGGCGGTCGGTCCGGCCACGGTGATCTCGCCCACCTCGCCCACCGCCAGCACACGCGCCTGCGACCAGTCCGGCAGCGGTGCGTCATCGATGGCGATGATGCGCACCTCGTTCGGCTCGACCACGCTGCCCACGCAGGTACCGGCGCCGGCCTCGGTAGCAGCACGGGTGCGCTCCAGCTCGCGGCCCTCCACCACCGCCACCGGCAAGCATTCGGTGGCGCCATACGGGGTCCAGAACTGCGCATCGGCGGGCAGCAGACTGCGGATGGTAGCGACCACATCCGGCGGCACCGGCGCACCGGCCGAGGTCACCCGGGTCACCGTTGGCAGGGGCCGGCCGTGGCGGGCCAACACCCGCATCAGCGCCGGCGAGCCGAACAGCTGGGTCACCCCGAAGCGCTGGATCGCGTCATGCAGCCGCGCAGGGTCGGCCTGCGCCGGCCGGGTAGGGTCCATGTCCGGAATCACCGAGGTCAGGCCCAGCGCCGGGTCGAACAAGGCAAACGGCGGGAAGGTCGGCAGGTCCACGCCGCCCGCTTCCATGCCGAAGGCGCTGCCCAGCAGCTGGATCTGGCCGACAAAGTGGCGGTGGCGGTAAACCACGCCTTTGGGCACGCCGGTCGAGCCGCTGGTGAACAGGATCGCGGCCATGTCCTCGCCATCGGTAGCGGCCAGCATCGGTCCCCCGTTGGCGCCAGCGCGTTCCAGCGCGGCCAGAGTGGTTCCGCCCCAGCCCAGGCGCCGACCGACGGTGACCAGACGGGTTGCCGACGGTGCCCAGCGCAGCACCAGCCGCGCCACATGGGCCAGCGGAATGCCGATGAAGGCTTCCGGCTGCGCCTCGTCCAGGCACTGCTTCAGCGCGCGCTTGTCGATGCCCGGGTCGACCAGTACCGGCACCGCGCCCAGCTTGAACAGCGCGAACATCAGCAGGAAGAACTCCGGCGACGGCCGCACCATCACCACCGTGCGCACCCCGCGGCCGATCCCATAGCCGGCCAGGCCGGCGGCCATGGCGTCGCTGCGGGCGTCCAGCTGGCGGTAATCCAGGGTCACATCGTAGGCGGCCATGCCGTTGCCGGCGCCGCGGCGGCCAGGGCAGCGGATGGCGATCTGGTCGGGGCGTTCACGCGCCAGTTCAGGCAAACGGGCCGAAATATTGCAGGGTCGGTTCATCCGTTCATTGTCGCCGCTTACGGAATTTCTTGCGCGGCGGCCCACTTCGTGGAAAATCCGCACCCTCGTTCCTGATTCCGACTGCCGCCCGGGGCGGCTTGCCCATGCAACATCCCTGCATGACCTGCGGCGCCTGCTGCACTCAATACCGCGTGGCCTTCCACTGGATGGAATCGGACGAGGTCACTCCCGGTGGCGTCCCCCACCAGCTGACCGAGGTGCTCGATCCGCACCGGCTGTGCATGCGCGGCACCCACTCCAAGCCGGTGCGCTGCGTGGCGCTGGATGCGCAGATCGGCGTGTATTCACGCTGCACCATCCACCCCAACCGGCCCAGCGTGTGCCGCGAGGTGGATGCGTCGTGGGAATACGGCAAGGCCAGCCCGCAGTGCGACAAGGCCCGTATCGCCTATGGGCTGGATCCGTTGACCCTGGCCGACTGGCGCTGGCGCGACGAAGCGGGCAACGACGACGACCATCCGGACGACAACGGCAACAGCCCGTCTTCGCCGCCGCAGGCGCCGATCGCGGCGTAGTGGTAGTGCCGGCCGCTGGCCGGCAACCTCATGAACCCGGCGCGCATTGTGCGCTTGCCGGCCAGCGGCCGGCACTACCGGGACCCGACCCGGGAACCGATCAGATCGGGTTCTTGTCCAGGAACGCCCGGATCTCCGGCACCAGCACTTCATGCTTGTCTTCCAGCACGTAGTGGCCGGCATCCTCGAAGGCATGCACCTGCGCCTTCGGCAACGCCGCCTGGAAGCCCTTCAGGAAGTGGTGGTCGAACACGAAGTCGCGCAGGCCCCAGCCGAGGAAGGCCGGACGATCGGCGAACGACGGCAGCGCCTTGCCGGCGCGTTCCAGCAGCGACCAGGCCTTGTCGGCCGGCGACAGCGGAATGTCCTGCATGAAGCGGATGGTGCTGATGCGGTTGGCGTAGTTGTTGTACGGCGACACGTAGGCGCGGCGCACATCGGCCGGCATCTTCCGCTCCACGCCCAGCCACGAGGCACCGGACGAGAACGCGTTGAAGGTGCGGATGATCCACTCGCCGATCTTCCAGTGGCGGCCCAGCGCGATCTGCCACGGCATCTTCTTCGCCGCCGGCATCGGGAACGCGGCCGTGTTGAGCACCACCAGGCGCTTCACCTGGTCATGGTGCGACAGCGCCCAGCCGAAGCCGATCATGCCGCCCCAGTCGTGCACGGCCAGCGTCACCGGACCGGTGATGCCCAAGTGCCTCAGCAACGCGTCCAGATCATCCACGCGCGACTGCAGCGTGTACTCGTAGCGGCTGTCATCGGGCTTGTCCGACAGGCCCATGCCGATGTGGTCCGGCACGATGCAGCGGTACGTGTCCGACAGTCCGGACACCAGCGTGCGCCAGTAATAGCTCCACGACGGGTTGCCGTGCACCATCACCACCACCTCGCCATCGCGCGGACCTTCGTCGAGATAGTTCATCGACAGGCCGGGGCGGACCTCGAAACGCTGCGGGTGGGCGGGGTAACCGGGAAGCTGGGACATCGGATCGCACCTGTAGAAAGGGCCGGTAGAACCGGCCCTTGGACACTTGGAAAATCATCGCTGCCCGTCGCGAGCGGTTGGCTGGCACGTGAGGACGGCGCGCAGCAGGTCAGCGGTGACTTTTTTACCAGACCACTTCAGCCATCGAGCAGTTCAGGCCCGAGCCGATGCCCAGAAGCGCGATGCGATCGCCCTTCTTCAGCTTGCCCAGCTGCTTGAGCTTGCTCAGCACGATCGGCACCGAGGCCGGGCCGATGTTGCCGTGCTCGCCGAAGATGGTCATGACCTTCTTCGGGTCGATGCCGAAGTTCTTGATGAACGCAGCGGTATGCGGCTGGCTGACCTGGTGGATCACGAACTGGTCCAGCTCTTCCACGGCCCAGCCCAAGGCGATCTTGGCGGCGGTGAAGGTCTTCTGGGCCAGCTTGATGCCTTCGATCAGCAGCAGGCGGGTATCGGTGACCATGCGGTCCAGGTTGCCCAGGCACAGCTGGTTCCACTCGGTGGCCGAGCGGGTCACGCCGCCCTTGTAGCGCGGTGCATCCGGCACCAGCTCCGAGCGCGCCATCACCATCGCGGCGGCACCCGAACCGGTGGTCAGGGCGGCCAGTTCGTTGCGGAAGTCGTCGGCGGTGACGTCCGGGGCGGTCATCCGCTCCAGGGTCTTCTCGTACACCAGGTTGGCGGTCTCGCCGTCCACCACCAGCGCGTAGTCGATGTCACCGCGCTCGATCATGCGCGCCGCGATATCCATGCCGTTGATGAAGGCCAGGCAGGCATTGGCGACGTCGAAGGTCATGCACTCGTCGCTGACGCCGAGGTTGCCGGAGACGATCGACGCAGTGGACGGCTCCAGGTAGTCGCGGCTGACCGAGGTGTTGACCAGCAGGCCCACCTGCGTCGCATTGATGCCTGCGTCTTCCAGCGCCTTGCGGCCGGCCATGGTGGCGGCGTCGGAGGCCAGCACGCCGTTGTCCCACAGGCGGCGGGCATGGATGCCGGCGATATCGCCGAGCACGTCGGTGCGGATACCAAGGCGATCCAGCGTCGGCTGCAGCCGCTCGTTGATTTCCTTGGTCGTCAGCGTATGCGGCGCATCAACGTGTGCCAGGCCGGCGATCGAGACATTCTTGAAGAGCATCGAGGTTAGCGCCAAGGCTCAGGCAAAAGGGGGCGCTATTCTATAACTCCCGGGGCCTTCACCGCATCTTTACGAATTCAGGCTTGGCCGTATGGTGAAGCATTCAGCGCGGCGGGCACTGGAATGCGGCGAAGCGCTGGCTGCCCTCGGCCGGTGCGGCAGCGGCCTGCACGGCATTGGCACCGGCGCTCGGGGCCTCGTTGCGGGCCAGGGTTTCCAGCTCTTCCTGCACGCGCAGCGGGTTGCGGTTGTAGAAACCGACCTTGCTCTTCACCGTGACCACCACCTCGCCCTTGGCGATGCAACCGGCCGGAACCGGGCCTGCCGGCAGCACGCGGGTCGTCTTGCCCGCCGGTTCGATCGGCACCCAGGTACAGGCGGTGACGGTGAGCAGCAGGGAGGAAAGCAGCAGAACGCGCATGGGCAGATCCTGGAAGGGTATGGGGGGGATTCTGCCTGAACAGCCTGAATCGGGGGTAGCCCGTGGGCGGGGTCAGATCCCCCGCAGGAGGCTCTGACCCCTTCAGAGTTGCCGGCCAGCGGCCGGCACTACCAAGGGGAGCCGGCCCGCCACATGGCGGGCCGGGTCTTGCCTTATTTCATTTCTTGACCGGATTGCCTTCGGCGTCGATCACCGTCACCTCACCCAGATTCAGCGCACGCACCGCCGCTTCAGTCTGCTTGAGGTCACCCACCACCACCCAGGTCAGCGCCTGCGGCTTGATCTCGTCGGCGGCCTGCTGCACCTGTGCCGGGGTCATCGACTCGATCTCGGCCTTGCGACGCAGCACGTAGTCGTCCGGGCGCTTGAACTGCACGATCGAACCGATGGTCGACGCCACCGCGCTGGCGGTCTCGTAGGCCCCAGGCAGGCTCAGGGTCTGGATGTTGCGGATGCGGTTGACCTCGGCGGCGGTGGCCGGCTTGCTGCCATCGGCGAACGCGGCAATTTCCTTGCGCATTTCCGCCATCGCCGGGCCGGTCTTGTCGATCTGCACCGGCGCGCTGGCCATCCACGGGCGCTGGCCCACCGAGTTGATCGCGCTGCTGCGCGCACCGTACGACCAGTGCTTGTCCTCACGCAGGTTCATGTTCAGGCGCGAGGTGAAGTCGCCGCCGATCACGCCGTTGGCGATGTCGAAGCGGGTCGAGCTGGTGGCGCTGGACGGCGCCACCACCTGGCCGGCGAACAGGTTGGCCTGCACCGCGCCCGGCTGGTCGATCAGGAACACGCGCGGGCCCTTCGGCAATGCGACGTCGGTGGCCGCCTTCACCTGCGGGGCGTCGCCGGCAGCCTTCCAGTCGCCCAGCTGCTTGTCCAGCAGCGGCACGATCTCGGCCAGGGTGGTGTCACCGACCACGATCAGGGTGCCGTTCTGCGGACGCAGCCAATCGTGGTGGAAGTCGACCAGGTCTTCGCGGGTCAGGCCGTTGATCGCCGCCTCGTCACCGCTGCCGGTAAACGGAATGGCATACGGGTGGCCCTTGCCGTACAGCAGCGGCGGCAGCACGCGCATCGCCACCGCACCCGGGTTGACCTTCTCCTGCTGGATGCCGGCGATCCAGGTCGCCTTGACCCGGTCGATCTCGCCCTGCTCGAAGCGCGGCTCACGCAGCAGGTCGCGGTACAGTGCCAGCGACGGCGCCAGGTTTTCCTTCAGTGCCGACAGGTCCACGCTCATCGAGTCCAAGCCGGCCGAGGCATCCAGGCTGGCACCCAGCGTATCGGCAGCATCGGCGAAGGCCAGCGAGCCGAGCTTGCCGGCGCCTTCGGTCATCAGGCTCATGGTGAAGTTGGCGGTGCCCGGCTTGCGGCCCTGGTCGGCGCTGAAGCCGCCCGGGAACTGGTAGCTGAACTGCACCACCGGAATCTCATGGCGTTCGGCCAGGATCACCTGGGTGCCATTCTTCAGCGTGGCGCGCTGCAGGGCCGGGAACTTCAGCTGCGGGAACTCGCGGGTCTGCGGCACGCCGGCCTTGCGGTCCACCTGTTCGGGCAGGGTGCTGTACTTCGGGTCCACCGCCGGCACGTTGAACGGCTTCGGTGCCTGGCTCGGCTCCTCCTTCAGTGCCACGCGCTCACCCGGTGCGATCACCAGGGTATGGCTGCCCTTGTCCAGCCACTGTGCGCCCAGGCGGCTGAGATCGGCGGCACTGGCCTTGTCGATGTTGGCCAGCGAGGTGCGGAAGCAGCCCGGGTCGCCGGTGAACACCGCGCACTCGGCCAGCGCATCGGCCTTGCCGCCAAAGCCGCCGATGCGCTCGATGCCACGGATGAAGCCGGCGCGGGCGCCGGTCTTGGCGCGCTCCAGCTCGGCCGCGGTCGGGCCCTGCTTGATCAGGCGGTCCAGTTCCTCGTCGATGATCTTCTCGACCTTGGCCGGATCCTGGCCCTGCTTCACGGTCGCCACGATCACGAAGTTGGAGCCCAGCTGCGAGGCCGACAGGCCCGAACCGATGCTGTCCACCAGCTTGTCCTGGTGCTGCAGGCGCTGGCTCAGGCGCGAGGACTTGGCACCGCCCAACACCTCGGCGAACAACTGCAGCTGGTCGATGTCGGCGGTGCCGACCTGCGGCACGTTCCAGGCGCGGTAGATGCGCGCCTGCGGCACCTTGTCGGTCATCGTCTCGCGGGTATCGGCGCTGCGCTTGGCCACGTTCACTGCCGGCTGCGCCATGCTCGGGCCGGCCGGGATGCTGCCGAAGTACTTGGCAGCCTTTTCCTTGGCGGTGGCCAGGTCGATGTCACCGGCCAGCACCAGCACCGCGTTGTTCGGGCCGTACCAGGTGCGGAACCAGGTCTTCACGTCGTCCAGCGAAGCGGCGTTGAGATCGTTCATCGAACCGATCACACCGTGGTGGTACGGGTGGCCGACCGGGTACAGCGCCTTGTTGAGCTGATCCCAGGCCTGGCCATAAGGCTGGTTCTCGCCCTGGCGCTTCTCGTTCTGCACCACGCCACGCTGCTCGTCCAGCGCGGCCTGGTCGATCGCACCGACCAGGTGGCCCATGCGGTCCGACTCCATCCACAGCGCCATGTCCAGCGCGGTGGTCGGCACGTTCTCGAAGTAGTTGGTGCGGTCGGTGTTGGTAGTGCCGTTCTGGCCGGTGGCACCCACCTGCTTGAAGGGCTCGAAGTACTCACCGTCGTGGTTTTCGCTGCTCTGGAACATCAAATGTTCGAACAGGTGCGCGAAGCCGGTGCGGCCGGCCGGCTCGTCCTTGCTACCCACGTGGTACCAGACATTGACCGCGACGATCGGCGCCTTGCGATCGGTATGCACGATCACGCGCAGGCCATTGGGCAGGGTGAACTGCTCATACGGGATATCGACCTTGGCCGGTACCGCCGGCTTGGCGGCCAGTGCAGAGGTTGGGGCGAGCGTGCCCAAGGCGGTGCTGAGGGCAACGGCCAGCAATGCAGCGCGCGGGCGAAGGGCGAGAGACATATCCAGATCCTTGGTCACATAGGTGAACCCCGATCCTAGCCTGCGCACGCAGCGGCAGGAATCGGTCGCCAGTCACTGGGGGTGTTTGCCCTTGTGCACCATTCGCGGCCCCTCACGGCCGTGTCCTGGGCGGTCACATGCACCGGCAGCCATCGTCCGGACAGTGTCCGCAACGCATCAAATGGACAGGTGTCCGCCCACCGGACACTTTTTGTCCGACAAAAATCCTTTTAAATCAATGATTAAAAGTTGGCACGGGGATTGCTTGGTACTTCCTGCGCCAAGAAGGGCTTCAGACAAAAGCTGACTGAAGACTGAACAAATGTAGGAAATGGAAAATTTTCCTTGCATGCCCAGAATTGGTGTACTACCTTACTACCACACCACTGCCCACCAACACTAAACAGGCCCCGTCATGAACGCCAAGACCATTGCCATCGCCATCGCCCTGATCGCCGGCACCGCGGTTGTTTCGTCGGTGCAGGCCTCCGAATCCATCAAGACCCTGTCCACCGTGCAGGTTCGTCCGGCCGCCGACCAGCTGGCCCAGCAGGCCTGGGAACAGGCCAGCGGCATCCCGACCCTGGCCACGGTGGAAGTTCGCCCGAGCAGCGACCAGCTGGCCGAGCGCAACGGCTACCTCGCCGCCCCGGTTGCTGCCGCGATGCCGATCACCACCCTGGCCTCGGTGGAAGTTCGCCCGAGCCTGGAGCAGCGTGTCGCCCTGGTCGCCGAGCAGGAAGCCCAGCGCTACGCCGCCACCCTGGCTGCCGCCGCCACCAGCGTCGCCAACCAGGTCATCACCAACCTGCCGGCCCTGCAGGTTCGCCCGAGCGCCGCCGACCTGCAGGCCCTGGCCACCGAAACCGCCCAGGTCCTGTTGCGCCCGTAACCGGTGCCGCCCTGCCCCGTGCGGGGCGTGCGCCGTAAAGGCGGCGGTCGTCGCAGGTACACTGCGCCGATGAATGCCGCGCCCCAGTTCCATGTGATCCTGTTCCAACCGGAAATCCCGCCCAACACGGGCAATGTGATCCGGCTCTGCGCCAACACCGGCGCGCAGCTGCACCTGGTCGAGCCGCTCGGCTTCGCACTGGAAGACAAGCAGCTCAAGCGCGCCGGGCTGGACTACCACGAGTACTCGCGCCTGCAGGTGCACCCCGATCTGGACACGACGCTGGCGCGGGTCGCACCGAAGCGGTTGTTTGCCCTGAGTACGCGGGCCAGCGTCCGCTATGACAGCGTGGCGTTCGAAGATGGCGATGCGTTCCTGTTCGGCCCGGAAAGCCGCGGCCTGCCGCAGGACGTGCTTGATGCATTGCCCGATGGCCGCCGCCTGCGCCTGCCCATGCGGCCGGACAACCGCAGCCTCAATCTTTCCAACACCGTTGCGGTGGTGATGTACGAAGCGTGGCGCCAGCACGGGTTTGCCGGCGGGGCGTAAACCGCCTCAGGTAAGTGTGAACCGATCCTGGTGGTTGCGGACCTTGGTCCGCACAGATGTTGCGTCGCACGCTGAAGGAATGTGCCAACCAAGGTTGGCACCCACCGGAAACAGGTTTCAGAACGCGTTGATGCCGGTCAGCTCACGCCCAATCACCAGCTGGTGCACGGTCTCGGTGCCTTCATAGGTGATCACCGATTCCAGGTTCAGCGCATGCCGGATCGCTACATGCTCGGTGGTGATGCCGGCCCCGCCCAGCAGATCGCGACATTCGCGGGCGATGTCGATGGCCATGCGGCAGTTGTTCCACTTGGCCAGGCTGACCTGCTGCGGCTGCAGCTGGCCGGCTTCCTTCAGGCGCCCGAGCTGCAACGCCAGCAGCTGCGCCATGGTGATGCGGCGGGCCATCTCGGCCAGCTTGATCTGTGCGCTCTGGGTCGCGGCCAGCGGGCGGCCGAACAACACGCGCTCCTTGGCATAGCCCAGCGCTTCATCCAGACAGGCAATGGCCGAACCGATCGGGCCCCAGCTGATGCCGAAACGGGCCTGGGTCAGGCAACCCAGCGGCCCCTTCAGGCCCTTCACGTTGGGCAGGCGGTGGCTGTCGGGCACGCGCACGTCGTCGAAGAACAGCGCACCGGTCAGCGACGCACGCAGGCTCATCTTGTGCTTGATTTCCTGCGTGGTGAACCCCGGCATGCCCTTTTCCAGCACGAAGCCCTGGATGCCGTCCTCGGTCTGCGCCCAGACGATGGCCAGGTCGGCCACCGGGCCGCTGGTGATCCACATCTTGCTGCCGTTGATGCGCCAGTCGTCGCCATCGCGCACGGCGCGGGTCTTCATGCTGGCCGGATCGGAGCCGCCGTGCGCTTCGGTCAGGCCGAAGCAGCCGATCAGCTCGCCGCGCGCCATCGCCGGCAGCCATTGCCGGCGCTGTTCCTCGCTGCCGTAGGCGTAGATCGGGTACATGCACAGCGAGCTCTGCACCGATACGAAGCTGCGCAGGCCGGAATCGCCGCGTTCCAGTTCCTGGCAGATCAGGCCGTAGCTGACCGCGCCGAGGTCGCCGCCGCCGTATTCGGCCGGAAGGGTGGCACCGAGCAGGCCCAGCGCGGCGATCTCCGGCACCAGCTCTGAAGGGAAGCGTGCCTGGTCGAAGGCATCGCCGATGATCGGCAGCACGCGCTCGTTGGTGAAGCGGGCGACGCTCTCCTGGACCGCGCGCTCTTCCTCGCTGAGCAGGGAACGGACATCGAACAGGTCGTACGGATCCAAAGCCATGGCACTCACACGCAGTCAGGACCCGACCATTGTCGGTCATCCGGGCGGAGTTGGTGTGCGGGTAGAGGCCGACCTTGGTCGGCGCTGGTGTTTCCGCTCACGCCAACCAAGGTTGGCACCTACCAGACCACGCGCATTACGCTGCATTGCAGCAATCCGGATGTGAACATCGGCGATCTAGCTCGATCACGCGCGGCCCGGTACCCTGACACATTCAAACAACCGTTTCGCTCGTGGCTGCACGCGCGATTCCCAGGCAACCGCCGGTGGCCCCGATGCCGGCACTACCCACGAGTCATGCAATCGATGAGCGCTGAAGCCAACGCCCTGCCCCCGCGTGAAGTAATGGAGTTCGACGTGGTGATCGTCGGCGCCGGCCCCGCCGGCCTGGCCACCGCGATCCGCCTGCGCCAGCGCGCGATCGAAGCCGGTCGCGAGCTGTCGGTGTGCGTACTGGAAAAGGGCTCCGAGCCGGGCGCGCACGTGCTGTCCGGTGCGGTGATGGACCCGCGCGCGCTGACCGAACTGTTCCCGGACTGGGCCGAGCGCGGCGCACCGCTGAAGCAGAAGGTCACCCGCGACGAATTCCTGTTCCTCAGCGAAACCGGCGCACGCAGCACGCCCCATGCGCTGCTGCCGGAGTGCTTCCACAACGAAGGCAACTACATCATCAGCCTGGGTGAAGTGACCCGCTGGCTGGCGCAGCAGGCCGAGGCGCTGGAAGTAGCGATCTTCCCCGGCTTCGCTGCCGCCGAGGTGCTGTACGGCGACGACGGCGCAGTCATCGGCGTGGCCACAGGCGACATGGGCATCGAGAAGGACGGCACGCGCGGCCCCGCCTTCGAACGCGGCATGGCCCTGCAGGCGAAGTACACCGTGTTCGCCGAAGGCGCGCGCGGTCATCTCGGCCGCCAGCTGATCAGCCGTTTCAAGCTGGATGACGGCAAGGACCCGCAGGCCTACGGCATCGGCATCAAGGAGCTGTGGCAGATCGACCCAGCCAAGCATGAGCCGGGCCTGGTCGTGCACGCCGCCGGCTGGCCACTGGACAGCGACACCTACGGCGGTGCCTTCCTGTACCACGCAGATGGCGGCAAGGTCGCCATCGGCTACGTGGTCGGCCTGGACTACAAGAACCCGTGGCTGAGCCCGTTCGAAGAGTTCCAGCGCTTCAAGACCCACCCGTCCATCCGCAAGCATCTGGAAGGCGGCACCCGCATCGGCTACGGCGCGCGCGCGATCACCGCCGGCGGCCTGATGTCGCTGCCGAAGACGGTGTTCCCGGGCGGTGCGCTGGTCGGCTGCGAAGCCGGCTACCTCAACGTCAGCCGCATCAAGGGCAGCCATGCCGCGATCAAGACCGGCATGCTGTGCGCCGATGCCGCGTTCGATGCGCTGGCCGCCGATCGCCAGCACGACGAACTGAGCGCCTACCCACAGGCCTTCGAAGCCAGCTGGCTGCATGACGAGCTGAAGCTGTCGAAGAACTTCAAGCAGTGGTTCAAGAAGGGCCAGACCGTGGCCACGCTGATGACCGGCATCGAGCAGTGGCTGCTGCCGAAGCTGGGCGTGCGCAACCCGCCGTGGACCCTGCGCCACAGCATCCCGGACCACGCCTGCCTGGAGCCGGCGTCCAAGCACACCCGCATCGCCTACCCGAAGCCGGATGGCGTGCTGACCTTCGATCGCCTCAGCTCGGTGTTCCTGAGCAGCACCAACCATGCCGAAGACCAGCCCAGCCACCTGACGCTGAAGGATGCGAGCATTCCGGTGAAGGTGAACCTGGCCGAGTACGCCGGCCCGGAAGCGCGTTACTGCCCGGCAGGCGTGTACGAGTTCGTCGGCGACGGTAACGACGCGCGCCTGCAGATCAATGCGCAGAACTGCGTGCACTGCAAGACCTGCGACATCAAGGACCCCACCCAGAACATCGTCTGGGTGACCCCGCAGGGCGGCGGCGGCCCGAACTACTCGGGCATGTGATCGCCACGGGCTGCGACTGCGTGTCGCAGCCCACCTGCCCCGTTGCATCGCTATCCTGCCCGCCCATGCGCGCTGCCTGCCTGCTCATTGCCGTCGTCGTGGCCCTTGCGGCCACGGCCTGCCAGCGCCCGCCGTCAGCACCCGCCACGCCCGAACAGGCGCGCCAGCAGGCCATGCAGCGCGCGTTTGAACTGTGTGCGGGCTGCCACACCGTGCAGCCCGGCGGCATCCATCGCTTCGGGCCGAACCTGCATGGAGTGATCGGCCGCCGTGCCGGCAGCCTGCCCGATTACGGCTACTCCGACGGCATGCGCCGCGCCGACATCACCTGGAGCGCGCAGACCCTGGATGCCTTCCTGCAGTCGCCCACCCACGTGGTGCCGGGTACGCGCATGTACAACGCCTTCCCCAGTGCCGAACGCCGTGCGCTGGTGATCGCCTACCTGCAGCAGCAGTCGACTCAGTGAGCCAGGCGCTGCAGTTGCTGCTGCAGCCGCGCCACGAATTCCGCCACGCTTGCGAACACCGCGGTCGGATCGGTGTCGGCCGCATCCTGCAGGCGCTCCACCAGCGTATTGGCCTGCCCGGCCAGCACCGTCGCGCCTATTGCGCCCAGGCCACCGGCCTGCCGGTGCAGGTGCAGCGCGGCTGCCTCGCGATCTCCGGCCTGCAGCGCGCGCTGCACGGCGGCAAGATCGCCTTCGCTGGCCTGCAGCAGGCTGTCGCGCAGCTGGATTGCCACTGCGCGTGAGCCGAAGCGCTGCTGCAACGTGGACAGATCCGGCAGCGCCATGCCGTCGTCGGCAACCACCTCCGTCACCGGTTCGGCGAACGACTGGCCCTGTGCCTGCGGCAACCAACGCAGCAGCGCCGCGCGCAATGTGGCCAGTGACAACGGCTTGGCCAGCACTTCGTCCATGCCGGCCTCGCGGCAACGGCGCGCATCGTCGTCCAACACACTGGCGGTCAGCGCCAGCACGGTCAGGCGCGGCTGGCCATTGCGGCCCTCGCGCTCGCGCAGCAGCCGGGTGAAGCCGAAGCCATCGAGCACCGGCATCCGGCAATCGGTGATCACCAGGTCGAAGCTTTCCGACAACAGCCGATCCAGCCCCTGCTGGCCATCACCGACCATCACGTGCGGCACGCCCAGCTGCTGCAGGCGCCAGGCCATCATCGCCTGGTTGGTCGGGTGGTCCTCGATCACCAGCACCCGCGCCTGGCGCAGCGCCTGCGGCAGCAGCGAAGCCTGTTCCTGCTCAGCCACCAGCGCTTCGACATCACCGCTGCCGGCCTCCACCAGCGACAACCGCACCTCGGCACGAGTGCCTTCGCCCAGCGTGCTGTGCAGGGTCAGTTCGCCGTCCATCATCTGCACCAGGCGCTGGCTGATGCTCAGGCCAAGACCGGTGCCACCATGGTCGCGCTGGATGTAGGCACCGGCCTGGGTGAACGGCGCGAACAGATGCTGCAGCTGCTCCGGCGCGATGCCCATGCCGGTGTCGGTCACGCTCAGGCACAACGGCTGGCTGCCATCCTCCGCGGTAGGCCCCAGCACCTCCAGCTGCAGCCGCACTTCGCCGCGCGCCGTGAACTTGATGGCGTTGCTGAGCAGGTTGAACACGATCTGGCGCAGGCGCACGCCATCCACTTCGTGTGCCGGTGCCAGCTGTGGATCGATCTCCACCAGCAACGCCAACCCACGTGCACTGGCCTGCGCCGACAACAACCGGCACACGCTTTCCAGCAGCGGCCGCAGCGGTTGCGGCACCGGTTCCAGGCGCAGCGCACCGGCCTCCAGCCGCGAATAATCGAGGATGTCATCCAGGATCTGCCGCAGCATCTGCGCCGAATCCTCGATCACGCCGAGGATGCGCTGCTGCTCGGCATCCAGCGGCGAATGCGCCAGCACTTCCAGCATGCCCAGCACGCCACTCATAGGAGTACGGATCTCATGGCTCATCGTGGCCAGGAAACGTGACTTCGCTTCCGCCGCCTGCTCGGCCTCGGCTTTGGCCGCGGTCAGGGCCTCGGCCTGCGCACGTGCCTCGCTGACGTCCACCCAGTAGCCACTCCAGGTCACCGCCCCTGCCTCTGCCGCATAGGGATGGGCCTGGCTGCGGACCCAGCGCGCGCCGCCCGCATCGGCACGCAGGCGGAACTCGAGGATCAATGGCGCGAACTGGCGTGCGGCCTGTTCGACCGCCTGCAGGATGCGTTCGCGATCCTCCTCCTCGATGCGTTCCAGCAGCAGTTTCGCGTCCTGCTCGGCCTGCTGCCGGGTAATGCCGAACAACGCCTGCAGGTCACCGGCAATGAACGGAAAACCGAGAGTGCCATCGGCATCGCGCCGTGCCTGGTAGACCACGGCGGGAAGGTTGTCGGTGACCTCGGCCAGGCGCTGCTCCAGATGACGCCGCCCGGCCACCTCGCGACGCAGGCGCCAGTACCCGATGCCATGTACCAGCAGCGCGGTCAGCAGCACCAGCAGCAGCGGCACCCCCCAGCGCAGCGCGTCCCTCCAGTCGATGCCATTGCGATACTCCACGGCCAGCCAGTCGCCCCGCAACGCCTCGCGCTTGCGCGGCGTCATCTGCAGCAGCAGGCGGTCGAAGGTGGTCGCCAGGGCGGCATGGCGGCGTTCCACGGCCAGCACCAGCTGATCGTTGAAGCCCGCAGGGGCGGCCACCTGCAGGCGCCCCGGGAAGCTGCTGCGCAGCAGGTGATCGACCAGTGCCAGGTTGCCCACGTAGGCATCGGCTTCGCCAGCGGCAAGGCGCTGCAGTGCCTGCTCGGTACTGCGCGCGGCGATGATCCGCGCGCTGGGGGCCTGCTGCAGCACGTAGCCACGTATGCGCTCGGGATCGGACAGCAGTACGCGCTTGCCCTGCAGGTCCGACAGGCCCAGCAGCGCCGGGCTGTCGACGCGGCTGACGATCACGTTCGGTACGCTGATGAAGGGCTGGCTGAACACCCAGTCCGGCCCCAGATAGCGTGAATCGGCGGGAATGCCCATTACTGCCTGCAGCTCGCCGCGGCGCGCCTTCTCGCGCACCTCATACCAGTCGTGGCTGTTCTCCGGCTGAAGATTGGCACCGGCCTGCAGCAGCCGTCGCAGATACTCGCCGGCCAGGCCACTGGGCTTGCCTTCCTTGTCGGCGAACGACAACGGCGCCGCGTTCGGCGCGAAGCCGATCTTCAGCGGCTGCTCCAGCACCCGCTTCTCGGCCTGGCTCAGCGCCAGCCGTGCCGATGCCGACCACTGCGGCAACGGCAGCCAGCGTTGCACCAACGCGTCGCGCTGGGCCTGGCTGGTCGCAGCCAGGGCCAGGTCCAGTGCTTCGGCCAGCGGCTGCTTGCTGTTGGGAACGCCGAAGTGCAGGCGCTCGGGAGGCAGGTCACTGGGCCGCAGCAGCACCACACCCTGCAGACGCTGGCTGGCGATCAGCTCGGTGGCGACATAGGCATTGCCGATATAGACATCGGCTTTGTCGTCTCTGACCATCTGCAGCGCCGCAATCGAGCTGTTTGCGACAAGCTGCCGGGCGCGCGGGAAACGCGCGCGTACCTGCGGGCCGGTCAGGAAATCCTGCTCGATCACTACCCGCAGCCCATCCAGGTCGGGATTGTCGGAGGCACGCAGGTCGCCCGGGCGTCCGACCAGAGCCAGCGGCGCCTCGCCATAGGCGGCGGTGTAGACCATGCAGCGGGTACGGTCGGCACTGAGACCGACATTCATCACCACGTCGATTTCGCCACGGCACGCCGCATCCAGCACGGAAGTCCAATCTGGATAACGACGGGCTTCGACCTTCACACCCAGCTGACGGGCAAGAAGCGACAGATAATCCGGCCCCAGCCCGATCTGCCGACCATCACGGAGGGACTCGAACGGCGGCCAGCCGCTGTCATACTGGCCCACGACGATGCTTGGATGCGCGGCCAGGTACTCGCGCTGCAGGGGAGTGAGCGGCAGCGGTCCTGGCACGGCCTGTGCCGGTGCGGCAGGCAGCACCAGCACGGCCAGCAGCAGGACCAGCCCGCGAACAGCCCAGCTACGCATCGGCGTCGATCTCCTAGAATCCTGCCAGGAACCGCGATGGTCGCGGTCCGGCGTGCCCGGTGGCCATACTAGAGCATGAGCTTGCGCATCATCATCGCAGACGACCACCCGGTGGTCCGTATCGGTACCCGCGCCGTCATCGAGTCGAGCGGGGTGGGCCGCGTGGTCGGCGAGGCGGACAGCGCGCAGGCGCTGATGACCCTGCTGGGCAGCCAGCCCTGTGACCTGCTGGTCACCGACTACTCCATGCCGGGCAGCCCACAGGCCGACGGCTTCGCCATGATCGGCATGATCCGCCGCCGCCATCCCGACCTGCCGGTACTCATGCTCAGCGTCTCCAACAACCTGGCGATCCTGCGCATGGTGCTCGACAGCGGTGTGCTCGGCCTGGTCGACAAGAGCTCGTCGATGGACGAACTGCCGCAGGCCATCCAGGCGGTCTATCGCGGCCAGCCCTATATCAGCCGCAGCCTGCGCGAGCGGGTCGAGGCGGCGGGCAGCTGGCGCATGCGCGAGGGCGACGGCAAGCCACTGTCGCCGCGCGAGGTGGAGGTGCTGCGGCTGCTTGGCACTGGCATGACGGTGAAGGAGATCTCGCTGCAGCTGCACAAGAGCGTCAGCACCATCAGCCGGCAGAAGGGTGACGCCATGCTCAAACTGGGTCTGAAGGGCGACGCCGAGCTGTTCGACTACCTGCGCGATGGCAATATCTGAGATGCCGTTCACATAAGAGGGCGCGGCGTGCTGCCCTCTTTGATGCGTCGCGATTCTGTGCAAAGATTGCCGGGCATGGGTTCTCAATGCGAGGTCGAAGGAATCGACCGGCTCATGTCCTCGCTCCTGTCCCCGGTGGATGGGGTGCGGTTTCCTGCCGGCCGTCTGGCCCGGCAACGCTGACCATGGAGAGGCGCATGCATCACCCCCCAAAACCACGTTGGACCCTGCCATTGCCGCCCCTGCGCGCATTCGCGGCGTGCCTGCTCGTCTCTCTTTCCGCTGCCGCCTGCAGCGCCGCCGACCCGGCCCCCTCGTCCTCCCAGCCCGGCGCGCACGCGCAGGCTGCCAATGCGCCCCGACAGGATGTTGCCCCGATGCAGAACACTTCCCCCGATACCGCCGTCACCCCGCCAGATGCGCCGACCGTGATGTATTTCACCTACCAGCAGGACGGCGATGGCGCGACCTCCTATGAGGTCCAGAACGGCAGCGTGGCGACCTTCTGGTTCGGCCATCAGTTCACGCTCGACGGCACCACCTACTACACCGGTTTCTCGTGGGATACCCGCGAGCACTACGGCAAGCCCGGCGAGCAGCAACCGGCCGGCCCGGATGACCGCGCCAACCTGGCCGAGGCCACCTTCGTGCTGGCCGGCGGCGATGCGAAGAAGCCGTGGAAGTTCCGTGGCCAGGAGTGGACCATCGGCGCGCTCGGCGCCTACGACAAGGCCGACGACATCGACACCCGGCGCAAGCCGCTCGAACATCGCACGGCCGATGGCCGCCTGCTGCTGGCGGTGCCGACCAGCAGTTTCGACCGCGGCATCAGCGGCAGCGGCTATGCCCTGCTGCTGTTCAACCCGAAGCGCAGCGAAGACGACGTGGACAGCAAGGTCTGGCGCTATGTCGGTTCGGTACGCACCGGCGAAGACAACAGCGCCGCCTGCGACGACGGCAACGTGATGCCGTGCACCGACAGCGATGGCGAACTGGCCTTCATTGCCGACGGCAACGGCCTGCCGCAGCTGACCGTGAGCTTCAAGGGCACCACCATCGATAGCCCGGGCAAGACCCGCGCACTGGGTGTCGGCGACGCCGTGCACTACCGCTTCGACAGCGTGACCCAGAAGTACCTGGCGCGCTGATTCCCACCCGCACACGCGGGTTACCTGTTGACCGACATGTTCTTGACTCACGGATGAGTCCGGTTGGCGATTCGCGGCTTCCGCCGCTCCATCAACCCCGAGGAAAACGTCATGGCACAGCATGACTACAGCAGAAAGGAAGTCCTGGACATCGTCGAGCAGGTCGCCAGGCAGAAGGGCATCCCCGTGGATGACTTCATGCGCTTCGCGCATATCGAGACCGGCGGCAGCTTCAACGAGCGCGCGCACAACACCTCGTCCGGTGCCAAGGGCCTGTTCCAGTTCGTGCCCGGTTCCGCGCGCCAGTACCACCTGACCGGCCACGAGTTCGATCCGACCCGCAACACCGAAGCGGCCGCACAGATGTACCAGGACAACCTGGACTCGATGGCGCGCCGCAACGAGCGCACCGGCAATCCCTACCTGTCCGGGGGCAACACGCCCACCGGCTTGGACCTGTACCTGGCCCACCAGCAGGGCAGCGCCGGCTATGGCTCGGTACAGACCGCCATTGCCACCGGCACCTTCGGCGTGGTCCGCAACAGCCACGGCGAAGAAATCAACATGCGCCGCAACGTACTCAACCAGATCGGCTCCGACGCGAAGGCGCTGACCGGCCACACCCTGGCCGAGATGCGCGGCATGGACGATGGCGACCTGGCGCGGACGTTCTCCAGCTACTACATCCACAAGTACGCGGCGATCAGCATTCCGGAAAAGAACATCGAACCGCAGGCGGTGGCGCAGGGCCAGGGCCAGACCCCGGCAGCGCCTGCACAGGCCAGCGCAGCCGTGGCGGCTGGTGCAGCCACGCTGGCGGCAACCGCAACGGCGGCTGCCACGCCGAAGCCGGGCATTGAACTGCAGGCCGCCTACGAGGCCGGCGTGAAGTACGACGATGTCAGGTACGCCATCAACATTCCGGGCCACGCGCTGTACGTACCGGGCAAGACCGGCAAGAACGTCGAGCAGGGTTACATCGACTGTTCCGGCTGGGTCGGCACGCTGCAGAACCGGACCATGGACGAGATCAACCAGAAGGCCGGGCACGCGGTGTTCGGCAAGGCTGATCGCATCGACCTGGGCAACCTCGGTTCCGGCGGCATCGTGCGCAAGGCGTTCGACCAGTCCGGCGTGCTGCTTGACCGCGACGCGATCCTCAAGCCCGATGCGTTGAAGGAAGGCATGATCATCGGCCTGGATACGGCCAAGACCCGCCACGAGCACTGGAACGGCATCGACCACATCGTGATGGTGGTGCGCGATCCCAACACCGACAAGCTGCTGATCAGCCAGTCCACCGGCAGCAAGGGCGTGCACACCATGCCGGTCGAGGACTACCTGAAGCAGGTGAAGGACCATCCGAACTGGAAGCTGTACGCCTCCGACCCGCTGTCCAGGGCCCGCGATCTGCTGGAGAACCGTACCCAGTCGCACGAGCAGACCCAGGGCAGGCCCGCGGCCGAGCACAAGGCAGCTGCCACGCCGCACGCCGAACTGTACAAGCAGGGCGCACACAGCGAGGGCGTGCGCAAGGTACAGGAACAGCTGGGCCACCTCGGCTATGTCGGGGCCGATGGCAAGCCGCTGGTCGAAGACGGTCGCTTCGGCCGCAACACCGACGCGGCGGTGCGCCAGCTGCAGAAGGACAACGGCCTGGTCGCTGACGGCGTCGTCGGCGCGAAGACCCTGGAGGCGATCAGGGAGGCTCGCGAGCGGCCGCTGCTGAACGACGAGCGGCACCCGCGCAATCCGCTGTTCATCCAGGCCAGCAAGGGCCTGGAGCTGATGCCGGCCGGCACCTTCAAGGATCGGCGTGCGCTGGAAAGCGCCGCCGCGGCACTGACCAAGGAGGCGCATGCCGCCGGCCTGCAGCGCATCGATTCGGTGGTACCCAGTCCGAACGGTGAGCGCTTGTTCGCCGTGCAGGGCACCATCGGCGACCCGGCCGCCATTCGCGCGGCGGTGGACACCCGTACGGCCAGCGAGCAGAGCCTGGCACTCAGCAGCGGTGCCGTCCAGG
Source organism: Stenotrophomonas sp. CCNWLW162 (assembly GCF_037203745.1). Lineage (NCBI taxonomy): Bacteria > Pseudomonadati > Pseudomonadota > Gammaproteobacteria > Lysobacterales > Lysobacteraceae > Stenotrophomonas > Stenotrophomonas sp. CCNWLW162. The sequence goes on from NZ_JBBCBL010000007.1 coordinate 121,079, forward strand.
GCGCCCCGAACGTGCTGCACCAGCAGCAGGATGCCCAGCAGGAGCAGGCCCGGCAGGCCCAGAAGGCGATGGGCGTCTAAGCCCGCGGCGCCTTGGGAGAGAAGGGAGGGCCACGTCCGCGTGGCCTTTTCCCTTTCTGCCAGCTGAGCGGCCGAGGCCGCTTTCAGCCTTGCTTCATGCCGCCTGCCGCTAGATGAATGCGCAAGCCGCACGGTGGACCAGGCAATGTTCCGGCAATGTTGGAACGCCAGCGTGGACATCACGGCAGCCGGGGCGCCCCGCGCCCTCCCTGCCCAGCGTGGCATGCACCTCACAGGAGAACGAACATGCTCAGTACTTCCGCACTCAGCTTCCGTGGTCTGGCGATGGCTCTGGCACTGGTGGCCGGTGTGGCCGTGGTCAGCGATGCCAGCGCGATGTCGAGGAAGGACAAGCGCACCCTGGTCGGCGCCGTGGTCGGTGGCGTGGCCGGTAACCTGCTCTCCAACGGTGATCCCGCTGCCACTGTCGGCGGTGCCGTGGCCGGCGGCGCGATCGGCAACCTGACCACCTCCGACCGCCGCGACCGTCGTTACTACGACAATCGCCGTTACGACGACCGCTACGATCGCCGTTACGACCGTGGCTACTACCGCAGCGGCTACTACGACCGCGGTGACGACCGTCGCTGGCAGCGCGAGCGCTACTACGACAACCGCTACTACCACGACCGCGGCCGCCATCGCGGCTGGTAACCCGGCGCGGCGGTACCGCCGATGACCATGTGACTACGGGCGGGTCGATGACCCGCCCGTTTGCGTTGCGGGCGGCCATGGCGTTGAATGCGCAGCCTTGGATGTGATTTTCCCCCTTGGGGCTGCGGCATGACTTCTTCTTCCCACCGGGTGCAGGGCCTCAACAACGACGAGGTCGCTGCCGACTGGCCGCCGATCAGCACCGCAGACCTCGCGTGGCTGCGCCAGCGCTTTCCGCAGCTGGATGCGGACAGCCAGCCGCACTGGCACAGTCCTCGGCCGTTGTCGGCCGCCGCCATCGTCAATGGCACGCGCGGACCGGTGTTCATCAAGCGCCACCACCACAGCGTGCGCAGCGCCGCCTGCCTGGAAGAAGAACACCACTTCATCCTCCATCTCGCTGCCGCCGGCGTACCGGTGGTGCAGGTGCTTGCGGCAGCCGATGGCCGCACCGCAGTCGAGCACGGCGAATGGACCTTCGAGCTGCATGCCGTGGGCGTGGGCGAGGACCTGTACCGCGATGCCGTGTCGTGGTCGTTGCTGACCGATGTCGCGCAGGCCCGCGAAGCCGGCCGCATGCTGGCCCGGCTGCACTGTGCCGCCGCCAGCTATCACGCGCCACAACGCAGTACCCATCTGCTGGTGGCGCGCGACGACCTGATCCGCGCCGACGATCCGATCGCCGCGATCAAAGCCGAACTGCCCACACGACCGGGTCTGGCCCGCTACCTCGCGCGCATTCCGTGGGAAACCCAGCTTCGCCGCGACGTGCTGCCGTGGCACGCCGGCCTGGCCCAGCGCCTGCGCGACGAACCGCGGCTGTGGGCGCACAACGACTGGCATGTTTCCAACCTGCTGTGGCGCGATGGGCAGGTCAGCACCGTGCTGGATTTCGGCCTGGCCTCGCCCACCAGCGCACTGTTCGACCTCGCCACCGCGATCGAGCGCAACGCGGTGGCCTGGCTGGAACTGGAGCGCGGCCTGGAGGCGGTGCGCATCGACATCGCACTGGCGTTGCTCGACGGCTACCGCGAGGTACAGCCACTGTCGGCAGCACGCGTGCAGCTGCTGGCCGACCTGCTGCCGATGGTGCATTTCGACTTCGCACTGTCCGAAGTGGAGTACTTCGAAGGCATCACCGGCTCCACCGCAAACGCGGATGTGGCGTGGCAGCCGTTCATGCTGGGGCATCCGGCGTGGTTCCACAGCGCGCCGGGACAGGCACTGCTGCAGGCGTTGCACGCAGCGGCGTGACCCGGTTGGCGCACCGTTGGGGTCAGAGCCCTTTCCTGCGGAAAGGGCTCTGACCCCGCTGCCTGAAGGGCACCAGCTCGCAAATCCGTACCATTTGTAGTGAAATGGTGACCTGAAGCGGGGGTGCCTGGATCTGCCAGGCTGAGAGAGTCCCTTGGAACCTGATCCGGTTTGCACCGGCGTAGGGAGCTTTGAGCCGCAGCCACACCCCCGTCATGGGCCGGTGCACCTGCGCGCCGTCGCTTCGTCTCCCTTGTTGTCCGAAGACGAACCGAATGAACCGCTGCCTGCACCCCACCCTGCTCTCCCTCGCCCTTTGCGCCGCGCTGCCGCTGCACGCCAGCGAAGCCGAGGCGTCCCCCGATGCGGCTGCCACCGGCGCCGAGCGTTCGCCGACCGAACTGGCGGCGGTGCGCGTGCAGGCCGGCAAGCCGAAGGCCGATACCTCGCGCGTGAACGCCTTTGGTGGTGGTTCCTGGAAGGACACGCCGGCGTCGGTGAACGTGCTTGAGCGCGACTACCTCGACCGCCGCCAGGTGCGTTCGCTGTCCGAGCTGGCCAGCAACGATGCCTCGCTGGGCGATGCGTATGCGCCGGTGGGCTACTACCAGAACATCGCCATCCGCGGTTTCGCGCTGGACGCCGCCACCGGCTACCGCTTCAACGGCCTGTCCATCGCCGGCGAACAGCGCCTTGCGCTGGAGAACGTGCAGTCGGTGGAGATCCTCAAGGGTGAAGCCGGCTTGGCCGCAGGCGTGATGGCGCCCGGCGGCATCATCAATTACATCGGCAAGCGCCCGGCCGAAGTGCGCAGCGCCACGCTCGGCACCGATTCGGAAGGCTCGCGCTACGTCGCCGTCGATGTCGGCCACTGGATCACTCCGCGTTTCGGCCTGCGTCTGAATGCCGCATGGGACTCCAGCAATTCCTATGTCGAGCACGCCGATGGCCGTCGCAACTTCTATTCGCTGGCCGCCGACTGGCTGATCGGCGAACGCGGCAAGCTGGAAGTGGATGCCAACTACCAGACCAGTTCTCAGCGCTCGGTGTCCGGCTACCAGCTGCTGGGCGCGCGCGAGCTGCCACACGGCGTGGATCGCGAATTCCTGCTGGGCTACCAGCCGTGGCAGCGTCCGGTCGACATTGCCAGCACCAACATCACCGCGCTGCATACCTACGAATTCAACGATGCCTGGCAGTCGCGCGTCTCGGTCGGCCACAGCCGCTCGGTCATCGATGACAACGTCGCCTTCGCCTACGGTTGCTACTACGCCGCGCAGTGCGCCGATGGCAGTGTGCCGGGCAACTACTTCGCGCCCAATGGCGACTACGACGTCTACGACTACCGCAGCCCGGATGACACCCGCCGCAACCAGCAGGCCCGTGCCGAGCTGCGCGGCCGCTTCGAGACCGGCAGCGTCGGCCATGAGCTGACCATCGGTGCCGACTACTTCCGCCGCACCGTGGACAAGCGCCCGAGCGTCAACGAGTACGTGGGCACCAGCAACATCCACGATGCGCAGGTGCCGGTGTTCGAACCGTCGCCGAAGATGCCAGGGCCGTCCGCACGACGCCTGGACAGCCGCCAGACCGCGTTCTTCGCGCTGGACCGGATGAGCTTCGGTGATGACTGGCAGTGGCTGGCCGGCGGCCGCTTCGTGCGCCTGGACGAGCGTGCCTACGACAAGCGTGGTACCCCGCAGCGGCACAGCCGCCTGTCGCGTTTCCTGCCGCAGACCGCCGTGGTGTGGAAGGCCACCGACCAGCTCAATGCCTATGCCAGCTATGTGCGCGGCATCTCGCTGGGCCAGGAAGCGCCGTTCTGGACCAGCAACGCCGATACCTTCCTGCCATCGGTGCAGTCGCGGCAGCTGGAAGTGGGTGTGAAGTACATGCCGGTCGAGGCGCTGACCCTGGGCGCGGCGCTGTTCCGCATTTCGCAGCCGTACCAGTACGCCAAGCCGGACGGCAGCGATGTCGGCTACACCTTCGTCGAGGAAGGCAAGCAGACCCACACCGGCCTGGAGCTGACCGCCAATGGCCAGCTGACCGATGCGCTGCAGATCGTGGCCAGCGCCAGCGTGCTGCGGGCACGCGCGCGCGACACCGGCACGCCCGCCTATGAAGGCCATCAGCTGGTGAACGTGCCGAAGGTGCGCGCCAGCGTGCACGTGGCCTATGCGCTGCCGTTCGTACAGGGCCTGGACGTGACCGGCGGCTGGCGCTATGCCGGTGCCAATGTCGCCCGCGCCGATGGTGGTGTGCGCGCACCGGACTACTCGGTGTTCGATGCCGGCCTGCGCTTCCAGCATCGCCTGCACGAGCGTGCGGTGACCTGGAACCTGTCGGTGGACAACGTGTTCAACCGCTTCTACTGGCGCGATACCGGCAGCAGCGGCGGTGACTACTACCTGTTCCCCGGCGCACCGCGACAGGCCCGCCTGTCGGTGACGTTCGCGCTGTGAGCGGCCTGATGCTGGAGTGGGCCGCCGCGCTGTGCAGCATCCTCGGCGTCTGGCTGATGGCCAAGCGCCGGCTGGTGGCGTGGCCGGTGGGCCTGCTGTCGGTGATGCTGTATGGCCTGGTGTTCGCCGAGGCCAAGCTGTACTCGGACACCCTGCTGCAGGTCGCCTTCGGTGGCTTCCTGGTCTACGGCTGGCTCAACTGGCGGCAGCACGCCGCCGACGAGGGCAGCGTCCGCATCGTGCCACTGGCGCGCGACAAGCTGCTGCGCGACCTGGCCATCGGCCTCTGCGGTGGCGTGGCGCTGGGTGCGGCCATGCACACCTTCACCGATGCCGCGCTGCCGTGGCTGGACGCGATGCTGACCGCGCTGAGCCTGGTCGGCCAGTGGTGGCAGGCACGCCGCCACGTGGCCTGCTGGTGGGTGTGGATCGCGGTGGACGTGGTGTACGTGGGTGCGTACCTGTTCAAGTCGCTGCATGTGACCGCCGCGCTGTACGTGTTCTTCCTCGGCCTGGCCGTGTTCGGGCTGCGCGCATGGAGCGCAGCTGCGCGTGAACCGCAGGTGGCAACGCAGTAGAGCCACGCCGTGCGTGGCCGGGGTTTACCGGTTGTCGCCAACCTTGGTTGGCGCACGCCTGCCGATCAAGGTCGGCATCTACCAGGCCCATCCACGCATGGCGTGGATCTACTGGGTAAGCAGCAGGCCCAGCCGCAGCGGCTGGCGCATGTCAGCCGGTGGGGCGGCCTGCAACGGCGCGGACTGCAATGTCGCGCGCAGGTCGGCGTCGATCTGGGCGTCGCCCAGGCTGCCGAATTCGAGTTCCGAAATGCGGCCATCCGCCGCGATCCACACGCTCACCGGCAACGGCGTCGGCGTATCCGGGTGTGCCTGCATCCATTCCAGCACGCGCTGCGCCCGCGGATCCTGCTCCTGCTGCAGGCGCTGCTGCAGCTGGCCGCCCACGGCGGCGGCATAGGCCATCCAGTGTGCGGGAGCCTCCTGCGCGGAAACGCTGGCACTTCCAAGTGCGAGCGCACCGAACAGCGCGGCCAACGGCCGCCACCAGCGGCGCACGCCGGCCCTGTTTCCTGCCATGACCATCGCCAGCCTCCTGCGCTTCCATCCAACCTCTGATGGTCGGCGCGATAGATGACAGGCAGATGGCGGGCGGTAATGGCCAGCGCGTAGACCGCAGGCCTGGCGCTATCAGTCGCCCAGGTCGGCCAGCACCTTGCGCGACGGCGCGAAGAAGGTCACGCCGGTGGTGGCGGTGGAGAAGTCCAGGATGCGGTCATGCAGCGGCGCGGGATTGCCGATGAACATGCGCTCGAGCATCTTCTCGATCACCCACAGGTGGCGCGTGTAGCCGATGAAGTAGGTGCCGTACTCGCCACGGCCCGGGTTCGCGAAGGGCATGTTGTCGCGCAGGATCTCGTGCTCGCCGTCGGCATCCTCGATGGTGCACAGCGTCTTGTGCGATTTCTGCGCATCGGCCGGCGCATCATCCAGCTCGATGTTGTCGTGCTTGGTGCGGCCGATGATCGCTTCCTGCGCTTCGGTCTTCTGTGCGCGCCAGGCATCGAGGTTGTGCAGGTACTTCTGCACCACCACGTAGCTGCCACCGGCGTGCTCCGGGTCTTCCTCGCCCACGATGGTGGCTTCCGGCAGCGACAGCCCTTCCGGGTTGGCGGTGCCATCGACGAAATCGAGCAGGTCGCGGCCATCGAAATAGCGGAAGCCGGCCACGTCATCAACCGTTTCCACCGCATCACCGAACGCCATCAGCAGGTTGCGCTCGAACGCCACGATCAGGTCCATGGTGCGCGCACGGATGTGGTACAGCAGGTCGCCCGGCGTGGACACCGCGGTGTGGGTCGTGCCCTTGATCTCGCGGAACGGCGCCAGCTCACGCGGCGGCGTGGTACCCACCAGCGGCTGCCACACGCGGTGGCCAATGGCCACGTTGCAGGTGAAGGTGCGCTCGATCTCGCGGATGGCGGTGTTCTTGATCAGGTCGTCGGTGCTGGCCAGTACCTCGCGCGCCTTTGCGATCGATGCCTCGTCATCCTTCACCTTCAGCACCAGGAACGCCGCCGAATGGGTCAGTGGCGCGGTGATCTGCTGCGGCTCGTTGTCGAGCGTGTGGTTGAGGGCGGTGATCGGTGCGGGCTGGGAGTTCACGACGGTTCCTGCTGGCTTGAGGCGGGCGCATCGCGTGTAGCGATGTGCGGGCGATCATAGCGGAACCACCTGACCGGGGACGGAGCGGTTCTCGTTCCGTCCACCGGCGAAGGTACGAAGACCTCAATCCACATCACTCCAGACCGCCAGCTCGTAGCCATCCAGATCGCGGAAGTGGAAGCGACGGCCACCGGGGAAGGCGAATACCGCCTGCACCACCTCGCCACCGGCAGCGACCACACGCTGCTGCGCATCCGCCAGGTCCGCGCAGTAGAGAATGACCAGCGGACCACCGTGCGCACGCACCGGCGCGTCGGAAACGAAACCACCTTTCAGGCGACCATCGTCGAACTCGGTGTAGGCGGGGCCGTAGTCGATGAAGCACCACCCGAATACCTCGCCGTAGAAGCGTTTGCTGCGGGCGATGTCGGCGACGTTGAATTCGATGTTGTCGATGCGGCGTTCGGCACCGGGGGTGGCGTGGCTCATGGTGGACTCCGTGGTTGGAGCCTGCAGCATCGATCAGCGTGGTCTGCCTGTCTTGAACGAAACGGCCATCATTGTCCCCACTCCCCGCGAAGTTCGCGTGCGGTCATGCCAGCCAGTTCGCGGGCCTCGCGGCTGAGATGGGCCTGGTCGGCATAGCCGGCATCGACGGCCAGCATCGCCAACGAATGCTGCGGCAACCCACGGCTGTGGCGCAGGAAGCGTTGCAGGCGCAGGATCCGCTCCAGCGTCTTGGCGCCGTAGCCGAACTGCGCCTGGCTGATACGGCGCAGGCTGCGCGGGCTCAGGTTCAAGCCTGCCGCCAGCTCGTCCAACGTAGCTTGGCCACGGCCAAGCGCGTGGAACAACACATGCGCCCGTTGCGCCTGCACGTCGAGGGCCGCCGCGCCCATGTGCTGCTGCAGGCACTGCGCCATCCGCTGCAATCGTTGGGCCGGCGCGGTATCGCCAATGGATGCAGCGGCTGCTGTGGCCCATCCGCCCTTCAGATCGGCCAACGGCACCGCCTGTCCAATGATGCCGGCCAATGGCAATCCCAACGCGGCCAACGCCTGGCCGGGACGAAAGCGCGCACCCAGCACCTGCGCACCGGGTGCAAGCGCCGGATGCGCAGCCACACGATCCGGGCCGACCACGAACAACGCGCCGTCACGCCAGAGGATGTCCACGCAGCCATCGGGCAGCACGGTGATATGGCCATCGGCATCCGCAGCGAGCTGGCTCTGCCATAGCTGGCCGAAATGGCCACGCAGCGGCGCTGGCGCCCGGTGCTCCTGATAGGCCGTGTCGGTACCTGCGAGGGAGGAAGGGTCGCCCATGCCGCATTGTGGCGCCCAGAAGCCCATAAAAGTGAAGCCCGGCGCGAGGCCGGGCTTCGGTTGGCGTGTGGGAGAGAGAGAGAGTCACACGCCAGCACAACACGCACTAACGACAGGCGTTTGTTACCAGGTGAAGCGCGGGCCCACGAACCACTCGCGGTCGCCGGCCTTGGCCAGCTTCACTTCGCCACTCAGGCCCCAGTTCTGGTTGAACTTGGCGGTGGCGCCGACGCGGCCGTAGAACTCGCCGTCCGGGTTGATGCCGTGCTTCTTGGTGAAATCTTCGTAGCCGGCCATCACGTAGCCTTCCACGTACGGGTTGAACGCAGTGCGCACGCCCACTTCGGTGGAGTAGCCGTTGAAGTCCAGGCCGCGCTTCTCGTCGTACTTCTGGTAGGCAACACGGGCCACCAGGTCGGTGTTCGGTGCGATGCCGTAGTTGTAACCGACACCCAGGCGCCACTGGTCGACGTCATTCTTGAACTTGTCGGTCTCCTGGGCGCTGTAGTCGCCGAAGACGTGGAAGTTCGGGTGCACCGCAACGGAACCCTTCACCTTCCAGCCATCGGCGTCGCCGCCCTTGGCATCGGTGTTCACGTAGCCGCCTTCAACGTAGTTGTACGACAGGCCATCGGTCGCCGATGCAGCGAACGGCAGAGCAGCCAGAAGACCCAGGGCAAGCAGCGAATTCTTGTTCATCGGGACACACCTTTAATTATTTTGGTTTCGTCGACCGCCTCCCGGGAGGGGGAGAGAGAAGAGGCGGTCGACAGGTGTGAATTATCCGTTAGAGGGTCTAATCGACCCTGAATATTGAACTGACTGGTGTATAAATATGGTTCCCGTTCAGGGAACTCCGCATGGCATTGCCGGCGGCTTCTTACGCGCACCACGCTCGATGCTTGATGCGGGCGCTGATCCTGATCGCCTCGCCGGTCGCGCTGCTGCAGGCACAGGCGGCTGAGCGCGTCGTTCCTGCCGGGCGCATCGTCGTACAGACAGACGATGTCACGTGCTTCTTCAAGGTGCTGGACGCCAACCACGGGCGCCCAAGCGCCGATGATCTGCAGCACGGCTACCTGGATGCGGGTACGGATGCCCTGCGCAGCTTCACCGACAGCCGTATCGGCTCGATGGAGCGGCTGGCCAGGGCCATCCAGGACAAGCCGTCACTGTTTGCGAAAGCGAGAACCACAGCATTGCCATCGATCCGCACGCGCGTCGCCGCTGCCGTCGATCAGCTGGGCGCCCTGTTGCCGTCTGCGCGCTTTCCCTCGGTCACCGTACTGGTGGGCCGCGGCAACAGTGGTTGCGTTACCACCGAAGCAGGTGTGGTCATCGGACTGGAAGCGCTGTGCAACGCCGACTGGATGCAGGCCGATGTAAGTGACCGCTTCGTGCATCTGATCGCCCATGAGTATGTGCACGTGCAACAGCCCGGTGCACGCGTGGAAGTCGAGCAGCCCACCCTGCTCTATCAGACGCTGGTGGAAGGCGGCGCCGAATACGTGGGAGAACGGATCTCCGGGCAACCGTCCAACGCGCATCTGCAGCGTTGGACGCAGGGTCGCGAGTGAGCGCTGGAGCGCGCGTTCCTGCAGGACAGCATGGGTACCGATCTTTCGAAGTGGCTGTACAACGGCCCCGGCGACGACACGCGCCGCGGAGACCTCGGCTACTGGAAATGTCCAGCCTGGAAACGCTGCAGCGCTGCTGGAAGCAAGTGGATGGCAACCTGCGTGCGGAGCAGGCGGAAGCACGCAGGCGCAGATGCCGTGATGCCGGCTTCATGCTGGTGAATGGGTGATATTGAACAGGCACAAGGCGATCCGCCGGTGCAGATCAGCTCGCTTGATCCCGCTTGTTAAGGTTTGTTGATTTACCGACCTTCACAGCCCATCCACGTCTTCCAACTGCAGCTGAAAGCGCTTGGTAGCGCCGGGAACAAACGCCGCTATATTCCAGCTTCCCCAGACGAAGGAGGGAGTGGAATGAAACTGACCTCGCAACACATGAAGATGGCCCGTGCACTCAGCGTGGCGCTCATCGCCACCGTGAGCCTTGGCGCTTGCGCCTCTTACAAGAACGAGTTTGCAACGATCAACTCGCGTCTCGACCAGCTCGATGTAAAGGTGCAGGGCGCCGCCCAGAGTGCCGAGTCCGCCAACCAGTCGGCGCAGCAGGCCAACCAGCGTCTGGACCAGATCGAAGGCCGCGTGCAGCAGCTTGAAAGGGCACCTGCCGGCCGCAAGCCGCGCGGCTGATCGCTCCCTCACCGTTTGAATTGATCCACCTCTGTATCGGGAACCAGTGGCCTTCGCCGGCCACTGGCGTCCTTCCACCCGCGGTCTCAATGCAAGGAGCCGTCCCATTCGTACCTCCTCCTCCCCTGCACGTCGTGCCCTCCCTGTGTTGATGTTGGCACTGGCCGTAGCGTGCAGCGGCGCAGCCAGCGCCAAGGGCAAGGACAAGGAAGCGCCTGAACAGCGGAGTGCCGCCGTTGATGAACTTCCCGCTGACCAGAGCGTCTCCGAGACGGTGATCGAACTGGCCGGCTGGGTGGTCGCCAGCAAGGACAACCAGGGTTATCCGTTCGCGATCATGGACAAGGCGGCTGCGCAGGTACTGGTCTTCGGCGGCGACGGCAAGCTGCGCGGCGCGGCACCGGCGCTGTTCGGTTCGGCCATCGGCGATCACTCTGCACCCGGCGTTGCCAAGCTCGCGCTGAGTGCGATTCCAGGCCATGACCGCACCACCCCAGCGGGCCGTTTCATTGGTGGCTACGGCCCCTCCGACGATGCCGGACGCGTGCTGTGGGTGGACTACGATTCCGCCGTCTCGATGCATCCGCTTCCGCCAGGCACCCCGAAAGAGAAGCGCGCCGAACGGCTGGCATCACCTTCGCCGGACGACAACCGCGTTACGCACGGCTGCATCAACGTCACGCCCGCGTTCTACGAGCAGATTGTGCAATCCACGTTCGAGAAGGGCGGCGTGTTCTACATCCTGCCGGACAAGGATTCGATCGCGAAGACATTCCCGGAGTTCGCGCAGAGCCGTGGGGATGCCAAGGACGAAGACGAGAAGGGCGCGCGGCGCGCAAGCAAGTAATGCGCCCATCGGCGGATCAGGAATTCAGGAAGCCGCAGCGCCCGCGGCCCGCGCCAATGCAGCGGCATGCGCATCGCCCTTGCGTTCGCTGTAGCGGTCCACCAGGTAGTCCGACCGCCCTCGCGTCAGCAGCGTGAACTTCACCAGTTCCTCCATCACATCCACCACGCGGTCGTAGTACGGCGAGGGCTTCATTCGTCCATCGTCATCGAACTCCTGCCAGGCCTTGGCCACCGATGACTGGTTGGGGATGGTCAGCATGCGCATCCAACGACCAAGTACGCGCAGCGTGTTGACCGTGTTGAACGACTGCGAACCGCCGCTCACCTGCATCACCGCCAGCGTCCTGCCCTGTGTGGGGCGCACGCTGCCGTCTTCCAGTGGCAACCAGTCGATCTGGTTCTTGAGCACACCGGTGATCGTCCCGTGCCGCTCGGGGCTGACCCAGACCTGGCCTTCCGACCACTGCGACCACGCACGCAACCGCTGCACTTCGGGGTGGCTCTTGTCCACGCTGTCCAGCATGGGCAGCGCATGCGGATCGAACACGCGGGTCTCGCACCCCAGGTAATGCAGCAGCCGCTCGGCTTCCAGCGCCAGCTTGCGACTGAACGACTGCGGCCGAAGCGAGCCGTAGAGCAGGAGGATGCGTGGTGGCCCCAGATCGGCGGCGGCGAGCTGGTGGTGATCGGGCTGGGGCAGCGAGGCTTCTACCAGGTTCGGCAGGTGGGCACTTGTGATTGGCTTATTCATTCGACTATTCTAGAAATATGGAAACGTCGAATGCAATCACTGCCCTGACTGCCTTGGGTCATGCCACCCGCCTGGCTGCCTTCCGCCTGCTGGTGGAGGCCGGCCCGGCAGGACGCATGGCTGGCGACATCGCCACGGCCCTGCTGGTGCCACCGGCTACGCTCAGTTTCCACCTGAAGGAGCTGGTGCAGGCCGGCCTGGTAGAGAGCGAAAGCCAGGGCCGCCATGTGTGCTATCGGGCCAACTTCGATGCCATGAACGGCTTGATCGAGTACCTGACGCACAACTGCTGCGCGGGCTCACCCAGCGATGAGTGCTCGTCCGCAGCACCCGCCTGCAAGTGCTGATACCGCACACGACCTGCCCCATCGAGGCGATTGCCCCATGACCCGTTCTGTCCTGTTCCTCTGTACCGGCAACAGCGCCCGCAGCGTGCTTGCCGAAGCCACCCTGCGCGCCTGGGGCGGCGACCGCTTCACCGCCTTCAGCGCCGGCAGCCAGCCCACCGGTCAGGTCAATCCATTCGCGCTGGCCCAGTTGCAGGCCGAAGGAATGCCCATTGAAGGGCTGCGCAGCAAATCGTGGGATGAGTTCGTGGATGCGGCTCCGATGGATCTGGTGATTGCCGTGTGTGACTCCGCTGCTGCCGAAGCCTGCCCTGTGGTGTTCGGGGACTTCATCCGCAGCCATTGGGGCCTGCCCGATCCGGCCGCCGTAGCAGGCAGCGATGCCGACAAGACCGCAGCCTTCGCGCTGGCTCATGCCATCGTGAAAACCCGCCTGCGTGCGCTGCTCGCACTGCCCGAATCGGTGTGGTCCGAACGCGAAGCGCTGCAGCACGCGCTGGACCGGATCGGCCAGCTGCTGCCGATCGACGGCACGCAGTGACGGTGCCACTGCCATGAGCCTGTTCGAGCGACACCTGACCCTGTGGGTTGTGCTGTGCATTGCGATGGGCACGCTGCTGGGCCACGTCCTGCCCGATGCCTTCGCGGTGCTGGCCGCCGCCGAAGTGGCCAAGGTCAACCTGCCGGTTGCAGTGCTGATCTGGCTGATGATCATCCCGATGCTGCTGAAGGTCGACTTCGGCGCGATGCGTCAGTTGCAGCAGCACTGGAAGGGCATCGGGGTGACGCTGTTCATCAACTGGGCGGTCAAGCCGTTCTCGATGGCGCTGCTGGGCTGGCTGTTCCTACGCCATGCCTTCGCCGACTGGTTGCCGCCAGGGCAGATCGACAGCTACGTCGCCGGGTTGATCCTGCTGGCAGCCGCGCCCTGCACCGCCATGGTGTTCGTGTGGAGCAACCTGTGCCGCGGCGATGCCAACTTCTCGCTGAGCCAAGTGGCCCTGAACGACGCGATCATGGTGGTCGCGTATGCGCCGGTAGTTGCGCTGCTGCTCGGCCTGTCGGCGATCAGCGTGCCGTGGGACACCTTGCTGTTGTCGGTGAGCCTCTACATTGTGGCGCCCGTGCTGGTGGCCGCGCTGCTGCGGCGCTGGATCCTGTTGCTCAGCGGCGAGGCGGGCCTGCAACGTGCGCTTCGAAGGCTGGGGCCGCTTTCCCTGTCCGCCCTGCTGCTCACGCTGGTGCTGCTGTTCGGGTTCCAGGGCCAGCAGATCGTGAAGCAACCGCTGGTGATTGCACTGATTGCAGTGCCGATCCTGATCCAGGTCTACTTCACTTCAGGCCTGGCCTATCTGCTCAACCGTCGGCTGGGCGTGGCGCATTGCGTGGCCGGTCCTTCGGCGTTGATTGGTGCCAGCAACTTCTTCGAACTGGCGGTGGCGACAGCGGTGGGGCTGTTCGGCGTGCATTCGGGGGCGGCGCTGGCGACGGTGGTGGGCGTGCTGATCGAGGTGCCGGTCATGCTTTCTGTTGTGCGGATCGTGAATCGTACTCAAGCCTGGTACGAGAGACGCGAAGAGCACTGACATACCGGAGTGCGTCGAAGTCGATCTACGCTCTTCACTCCGCACTGTCGTCATCGGCTTGGTGGGGTACCCGTACGCCACGTCATCAACTTCGACCGATGTCGCATATTCCCCATGCCGCTACGGACGTTGCGCCGTCTGCGTCTGCGACGGCTTAACAGCATGCAAAAATGCCGAAAGCGTCTTTGATCCAGCGTTGAATACAACTCTTCTGATTGGCGTTGCGCAGCGACGGCGGTACAGATGGTGGGCCACCGGAAAATGGGTGGCCGGGCCTCGAAAACCCGTTAGATCACGAACGTTGTTTGCGCTTGCCAGCCGGCGTCACCCCGCGTGGCGCCGGCTGGCATTCCGTCTGCCGACTATGGCGGGCGGAGCGTGGAGGCCTTGCGCCTGCCGGTCTTGTTCGTGATCTCCCGGTTTTCGAGCCACGTCTCCGCCCGCCACCCTTGTGTGGCGGCTACCGTCTGTCCTGCACGGAGCATTGCCATGACCTCACCGGACTTCCCGCGCCTGCATCCGCATCACTCGCCCGCCAATGCCGGTGAGTCGCCAGATCACACCCCTGCGGCCGATCCGAACACCTTCATCGCCACCCTCAACCGCATCGGCAAGGGCGCGGCCGCCGACGGCCAGCCCTGGCCCGAACGTCATCAGATGCCCGGCCGCCGCATGGCGCTGGCCGACGCGGACTGCGCGTTGGCCGGGCTGCGCGTGGCACTGGAAATGATGCTGGCGGCCGAGCGCGTGCGCCAGAACGGTCCCGACCACGAGTACGTGGGCGACCGCGTGATGGAGGGCCTGATGATGGCCAGTCTGTCGCTGACCGCACAGGTCAGCGCACGCATGCGGCCGGAAGGGTGATACGGGGAGCAACGCTCACTGCAGCGCCGGGCACGGCCCGGCGCCGCGGCGGGCGCCGTGTCACTCGCAGAGCGCGCTGTCTTCCTTCAACGCGGCATCCTGCAGTGGCTGGCGCTGTTCGATCTGCGCACGTTGTTCCGCCGTCGGCTCGCCCAGCCACCACACACGGCAGCGCGCGGTAAGACGGCCGACCATCTTCGCCTGATCGGGCGAATACAGCATCGCCAATGCGGTGCCGGGGCAGTCGTGGGCCTGGCAGGCGGTGTAGAACCACCACGGCTCGCCCTGCAGCACCACCAGTTCGCCAGGCCCGCTGGGCCCGCTCAACAGCCGCTCGCGCAGCGACGGAATCTCTTTGTCGGCGGATTCGGCCGCGGCCGTGTTCTTCATCAGGGCGTTGAACGCGGTCAGCACCTTCCGGTCCTTGCGGCCGCAGTCGTCCACGGTATTGCCGCCCACCAGGGTGAAGAAATGGGTCGCCAGCGGGTTGTCTGCGCAGGTGAGTTCGCCGCCGGCACTCGGGTCTTCCGGTTCGCCTTCGTTGTCCCACACCGAAGGGTCCACACCGTCTTCGATGGACGGTTCCTTTTCGACCACCGTCGCCGTGGCAGCCGGTGCTTCGGTGGTCGGTGCCGGTGCGGCCGGTGCTGCATCCGGCGCCGGTGCCTGTCCGCAGGCGGCCAGCAGCGCGGCCATCATCGCCATCCCTGTGATTCGAATCTTCATTCCGTGTCCTTGTCTGATCTGCGCTGCATGCGCCACGCGGGCAGCTGCGTGATTCTAACCAGCGCCGCGCTAGGATGCGTCTGAAGCCTTCCCATCATCGCCAGGGCCTGGACGCATGCGCCGCACACGACTCGCCATGATGTTCTGCAGTGCCCTGCTGCTGGCATCGCCGGCAATCGCCCACGATGCAGAAGGCGCGCAGCCTCTCCCGGATGCAGCCCTGCCCGCGCCGCTGGAGCGCGTGCTGCGCGACTACGAGCAGGCGTGGCGCACCGGTGATGCCAAGGCGCTGGCCGGGCTGTTCACCGAGGATGGCATTGTGCTGCAGAGCAACCAGCCGCCGGTGCGCGGCCGCAGCGCGATCGAAGCCGCGTATGCCGGCCAGGGCAGCAGTCCGTTGCGGCTGCGTGCCTTGGCGTATGCGGTGGAGGGGAATACGGGTTACATCATCGGTGCGTACAGCTACGGCAACAACGTGGGCGACATCGGCAAGTTCACGCTGACGCTGAAGCGCGTGGGTGACGGCCCGTGGATGATCTTCTCGGACATGGACAACGGCAACGCGCCGCCACGGGCGCGGTGAGGGTTTTCCGCCAGGCATGGCCCCGCGCTACCGGACGCCAACCAAGGTTGGCAGCTACCAGAAGCAGGTTCCGGAGTAGATCCACGCCATGCGTGGATGCAGCGCGCAAAAAAAACCCGGCGCGTGGCCGGGGTTTTTCGATTCACTTGAACAGCGTGTCCGGATACTCCGGTTTCTGTTCCCGTGCCAGCAATGCGCGCAGGCCTTCTTCAGGCGTCTGCTCGCCGTGCAGCACGGCACGCACGCGGTCGGAGATCGGCAGGTCGATGCCATGACGGCGCGCCTGTCGCATCACTTCGTCTGCGGTCTGCACCGACTCGACCACCTGGCCGATTTCGCGGATGGCGTCCTGCAGCGTCTGCCCGCGGCCCAGGGCCAGGCCCAGGCGGCGGTTGCGCGACAGGTCGCCGGTGCAGGTCAGCACCAGGTCGCCCAGCCCCGCCAGGCCCATCAGCGTTTCCGGCTTGGCGCCGATCGCAGCGGCCAGGCGCAGCATCTCGTTGAGACCGCGGGTGATCAGGCCGGCACGGGCGTTCAGGCCCAGCTGCATGCCATCGGCCACGCCGGTGGCCACGGCCAGCACGTTCTTCATCGCACCGCCCAGCTCGGCACCGACCATGTCGTCGCCGGTGTAGGCGCGGAACGCCGGGCCATGCATTGCCTCAGCCACCGTCTGCGCGAACTCGGGCACGTCGCCGTGCACGGTGATCGCGGTCGGCAGGCCCTGGGTCACTTCCTTGGCGAACGACGGCCCGGTGACGACGGCCAGCGGCACGTCCTCGCCCAGCACTTCGCGCGCTACTTCGTGCAGGAAGCGGCCCGAACCGGGTTCAAAACCCTTGGTGGCCCACGCCACACCGGCACCGGCCGGACGCAGCGGCGCCAGCGCGCGCACGGTTTCACCGAACGCGTGCGACGGGGTCACCACCAGGATCCAGGCCGCGCCTTCCACCGCCGACGCCAGGTCAGTGGTGGCACGCAGGCTGTCCGGCAGCGGGATGCCCGGCAGGTAGCGCGGGTTCTCGTGGCGCTGGTCGATGGCCTCGACCACGGCAGCGTCGCGCCCCCACAGCACGGTCGGGTGACCGTGCCGTGCGAGCAGGCTGGCCAGCGCGGTTCCCCAGGAACCGGCGCCGAGCACGGCGATCTTGTCAGCGGTAGTGCTCATCCGTGACGTCGCGGCCGGAATCAGGCGTTGCCGGCCGGCTCGGAGTCAGCCAGCGACGGTGCGTCGCCCTGCTCCTGGCGCTGGCGCAGGGTTTCTGCGTACAGGCCTTCGAAGTTGATCGGCTGCAGGAAGAACGGCGGGAAGCCGCCGGCCTGGATCAGGTCGCTGACCAGCTGGCGCACGTACGGGAACAGGATGTTCGGGCACTGGGTACCGAGCAGCACGTCGATCGACTGCGGGTCCAGGCCGACCAGGCCGAACACGCCGGCCTGCTTCACTTCGGCCACATAGGCGGTGCGCTCACCGGCCTGGCAGGTCAGGGTCACGGCCAGCACCACTTCGAAGGCGTTCTCGCCCAGGCGCTGCACCTGCTGGTTCAGGTTGAGCTGCAGTTCCGGCTGCACCTGGTCATTGAAGATGGTCGGAGCATTCGGCGACTCGAAGGAAACGTCCTTGACGTAGATCTTCTCGACGGTGAAAGCGGGGCCGGTGGCGGCATCGGCCGGCGCAACGGCGCCGTTGGTGGTCTCTTCGGACATTTCCAGTAACTCCAGGTGAATGCAATGAAAACGATGGTCGAACTACTGCGATGGGGGCGGTTCCAGGCCCATACAAGGCCGGATCCGCCACCTGCGACAATCAGTTGCGGCCCTTGACCAGCGGCAGCTCGGCCTGCTGCCAGGCGGGAATGCCGCCGTCGAGCACGTAGACCTTCTCGAAGCCGGCCTTCTTCAGCGCCTTGGCGGCGGTTTCCGAGGCGTTGCCACTGCGGCACACCAGCACCACCGGCGACTGCTTGGCGTTGGCCACCAACTTGTTGTCCGGGCCGAAGGCACTGGCCTGGGCATTGCGGCTGCCGGCGATGTGGCCCTTCTCGAAGTCACCGCTGGCCGACAGGTCGACCACCACCGTGCCACCTGCATTGATCAGCTGGGTCAGTTCGGCGGGCTTGATGCCCTTGAAGCCCCGGAACAGGCGGCGGATCTCGGTGACGATGATGGCCACGGTCAGGCCGACCAGGGCCGCGGACAGCATCGGGTTTCGGCCTGCAAAGGCCAGCAACTCTTCGTAATTCACTCAGGTCACGGGTCGATTAAGCGGGCGCCGATTGTCGCACAAGCCGGACGCGGCCCGTCACTGCCCCTTCCACAGGTCCGGCAGGCCGGCGGTCTGCCACCAGCGCTTGGCCTCGGCATCCCAGCGCCAGCGCTCGACCACCACCACGGTGCGCTCGGCCTGGGTGTTCTGGTTGATCACCCCGATTTCGACCCGGCGCTCGACCAGGCCCCCTTCCAGCGCGGCGCTGCTGCGCTCGCGGTAGGACGACACGCGCAGCTGCGCGTAGCGGTTGAGCTCGAACTCGGTGGGCGGCTTTTCCTTGCGCAGCTTGGGGTCCAGATAGCCAATGGCATCGTCCATGCTGCCCCAGCGGATGGTGGCGCCGTAGGCGATCTGGGTCTCTTCCAGCAGCTTGCGCTGCTTGCGGCTCAGATCGTCGGCCGAAGCCACGGCGCTGACCAGCAGCAGGGAGAGCATCAGGAACTGGATGAGGCGGCGCATCGGTGGTTTCCCCAGAACGTCAGCCTGCCATCCTACCCTTTGGCGAAGGCTACGAAGCGACCACTGAACTCGGCGGCGGGCTTGCCGTCGGCGCCGGGCTGGATGGCGACGATGCTGATACGGGCCTTGCGGCGCTGGCGGAAGGTGTTCAGGAAGGCGTCCCAGCCGGTGGCCTCGGCCGCTTCGGCATGGGCGTGCAGGTCTTCGTAGACCGGCGCCAGGTAGCGCAGGTTGCTGTCGGCCACGTAGACCTCCGCATCGTGGCCGGCCAGGCGCAGGCGCAGGCTGACCAGCGCCCAGCCGGACAGGGTCAGCACCGAGGCCAGGCTGCCACCGAAGGCATTGCCCTTGTCGTTGACGTTGGCGGCCAGCGGCGCGGTGATGCGCAGCACGCCATCGGCATAACCGTCGAGCTGGATCTGCATGGCGCGGACCGCCGGCATGCAGTCCAGCACGTCCTGCAGGGCGGCCAACGAGGAAGTCAGAGCATCAACGGACATCGGAGCAGAGACCACGACAACGAAGGGCCCGCATAATGCAGGCAATGGCCGACCATACGATACCCACTGGCGCCGCCGGTTCCGACGCGGACTGGACCTTCATTTCGCTGCGACCGCAGGGCCAGCATGCGGCGCTGCGCCGCGCCGTTGCTGGGCTGGACGGGCATCTGCTGGCGCTGTCGCCCTGGCGGCTGCAGCGCCTGCATGGCACGCCAGTGGTGCGCCAGCTGCAACGCGCGCTGAACTGCGATCGGGTGGTGTTCACCAGCCCGGCCGCAGTGGCAGCGGCCGCGTCCCTGCTGCCGCTGGCCGACGCGCAGCGCAGCCCGTGGCTGACCGTGGGCGACGGCACCGCGCGTGCGCTGCAGGCGCAGGGGGTCAACGAGGTACATGCGCCGCAGCGGATGGACAGCGAGGGGCTGCTGGCGCTGCCAGTGCTGGCCGACGTACGCGGCCTGCGCATCGGGCTGGTGACCGCCCCCGGCGGGCGCGGCCTGATCGCTGCGCAGTTGCAGGCGGCCGGCGCCAGCATCGAACGTGCCGACGTCTACCAGCGTCGCCTGCTGCGCCTGTCGCCACGCGCACTGGCTCGATTGGCGCATTCAGCGTATCCGTGGGTGCTGGCAGTCAGCAGTGGCGAAGCGCTGCAGCATTTCTGGCAACAGCTTCCACGTGCGTTGCAACAACGCCTGCAGGCCCACGCCAGCGTGGTGGTCGCCAGCGATCGGCTTGGCGAGCAGGCGCAGGCACTGGGCCTGCAGCGCATCAGCCGTAGCGCCGGCCCTGCCGGTGCACAGCTGGTGAGCGCTGCACACGCCACGCTCACCGTCCCGGCAGCGACCTGAACAGGGACGTGGATCACGCTTGCCGCTGTCGTCGGCAACAGTGATGCTGTGCACAACGCGGCCTGCCGGAACCCCACCGGCGACTTGCCGACAAGGAAGCCCGATGAACGAGACCCCGCCCGTTTCCCCGCCCCGTCGACCGGTGCGCTGGCTGCTGCCGCTGGCCGGCGTGGTCGTGCTTGGCGTGGGTGGCTATGCCGGCTGGCGCTTCTGGCATGAGCAACAGGACGCACAGGACGCACAGGCACAGACCACCGCCGTGCAGCTGCAGGGCCTGGAAGCCACGCTGGATGCCCTGCGCCGCGACCAGCGCGCGACCAGCCAACGCCTGCAGGATGCCGCCGCCACCAACCGCGTGCTGCGCGACGAGATGCTTGGCCTTTCGCAGCGTAGTGCGCTGCTGGAAGAAAATCTGGCCAAGCTGGTCGACAGCGCCAACCAGGGCCGGCAGGCGGTGCAGCGCGACGAGGCCGAGCTGCTGCTGACCCAGGCCGCGCAGCGCCTGAACTACGCCGACGATGTGGAAGGTGCGCGTCGTCTGTACGCGCAGGCTGCCACCGCGCTGGCCGATCTGCCCGACAGTGATGGCCTGAACCTGCGCCAGGCACTGGTGCAGGAGCGCGAGGCGCTGGACACGCTCGGCGCCGGACCACGTGTGCAGTCGCTGCAGCGCCTGGATGCATTGGCCAAGGCATTGCAGGGCCTGCCTTCGCAGGTGACGGGCAGCGCCACCGCTAACGCCAGGCCCTGGTGGCAGGCCACGCTGGCACCGTTCGT
Source organism: Stenotrophomonas sp. CCNWLW162 (assembly GCF_037203745.1). Classification (NCBI taxonomy): domain Bacteria; kingdom Pseudomonadati; phylum Pseudomonadota; class Gammaproteobacteria; order Lysobacterales; family Lysobacteraceae; genus Stenotrophomonas; species Stenotrophomonas sp. CCNWLW162. Next base: position 141,860 of record NZ_JBBCBL010000007.1, read on the forward strand.
GGATATCACCCCGAGCCGGCAGAACGGCCCACTGACCGCCGCCGAGCGGCACAACGCCGACGATGCGCTGCAGCTGGAACTGACCCTGGCGCGTGCGGCCATTGAACGTGGCGACCGCAGCGGACGCGATACCGCGTTGACGCGCGTGGAACACTGGGCACAGCGGCGTTGGCCGGATTCACCGGCCCTGCGCGCGCAACGTGCTGAACTGAAGGCCTTGCGCGAGCTTCCGCTGCAGGCCAGCAACACCGTTCTTGGCAGCACCCTGCAGCAACTGCGCACCCAGACCGACCGGAGGTAATCCCGCATGAAACCCCTGCAATCCCTGGTCGTGCTGTTGCTGGCCGTGGCCATCGGCGTGGTCGCCGCGCAATGGCTCGGCGCCGATGACCTCAACCGCTTCGGCGAAGTGACCCTGCGCTATGGCGGCTACGACTATCACAGCAACCTGCCGAAGGTTGCCCTGCTGACCGTGGTCGCCGTGCTGGTGCTGTGGCTGCTGTGGAGCCTGATCGCCGCACCGTTCCGTGCCTGGGGCCGCTACCGCCGCAAGCAGGGCCGGGTGCGCCTGATCGACGGCCTGCAGGCCTATGAGCATGGCCAGTGGCAGCGCGCGGAAAAACTGCTGGATGGCGCGGCGAAGGATCCGGAAGTGAGCGCGGTGGCGCTGGCCAACGCCGTGCGCAGTGCGCAGGCGCGTGCCGATGGTCCCGCCGGTGAAGCACTGCTGCAGCGCCTGGGCGAAAGCGATGCCACCCTGCAGGCGCTGCTGCGCGCCGAGCAGCTGCTGGCGCGCGACCTGCCGGTGGATGCGATCAACGCGCTGGACGTGGCAGCGATCCAGCCGCTGCCGCCGCGTGGCCTGTGGCTGCGTACCGAGGCACTGGCACGTGCCGGCCGCGCGCACGAGGCTTACGGCCAGCTCGGCGCGCTGCGCCAGAGCAAGGTGCTGCCGGCCGAATCGAACAGCGAACTGGAAGCACGCCTGGCCGCGCAGGCACTGCTGGAAGCGGCCGATGTCAATGCGCTGGCCGCGCAGTGGGAAGCCACGCCGAAGGCGCTGCGCCCGACCCCGGACGTGGTCGGTGCGTATGCCAGCCGTGCGGTTGCGTTGAGCTGGGACGAACCGGCGCTGCTGGCGTTGGAACACGCCCTGGACCAGCGCTGGGACGATGAGCTGGTGGCGCTGTACGGCCGCCTCCCAGCCGAGCGCCTGGCCACCCGCCAGGCCAATCTGGCGCGCTGGCGCAACGTGCATGACAGCTCGGCCGCGCTTCGCCTGGCGCAGGGCCGCGTGGCCCTGGCCCAGCAGCAGTGGGATGCCGCCGATACGTTCCTGCACGAGGCGATTGCCGCCGGTGCCGGTGCCACGGCCTGGGAAGCACTGGGTGAACTGTTCGCACAGCGTGGCGACCACGCGCTGGCCGCGCAGTGCCTTGCCAATGCGCTGCGCCTGCAGCGTGGCGAGGACAGCGTGGAACTGGTGCGCGGCACCGAGGCGCCGCTGCGTGCCACGGTGGAAGAGCAGCCGATCGCGATGCAACCGCCGGTGTACGACGCCAACGAAGAGCGCGACGAATTCGGCAACCCGCGGTTGCCGTGATCCCTGCCGAAGCGTGCCGGCCAACGGTCCGCACCCACCGGAGCAAGAAAAAACGCCGCCCACTGGGCGGCGTTTTCATCTGTGGAACCCGGTAGTCGCCAACCCTGGTTGGCGCTCTGACATCTTCCGAACGATGACATCGCATGGCCGACCAAGGTCGGCATCTACCACAGCAGATCCAGCGCGCATTCCCGGTAGTCACCAACCTTGGTTGGCGCGCGGTCGCAACGATCAGCGTTCGACGATCGCGACCACACCCATGCCGCCGGCGGTGCAGATCGACACCAGCGCGCGGCCACCGCCGCGTTCGGCCAGCTGCTTGGCCGCGGTGGCGATCACGCGTGCGCCAGTGGCGGCGAACGGGTGGCCGGTGGCCAGCGACGAGCCCAGCAGGTTGATCTTGTCCGGGTCGATGCGGCCCATCGGCGCATCCAGGCCGAGGCGGTTGCGGCAGTAATCCTCGCTCTCCCACGCACGCAGGGTGCACAGCACCTGTGCGGCGAAGGCTTCGTGGATCTCGTAGATGTCGAAGTCCTGCAGGGTCAGGCCGTTGCGCTTGAGCATCTCCGGCACGGCCACGGTCGGCGCCATCAACAGGCCTTCGCCGTGCACGAAGTCCACGGCAGAGACATGCGCGTCGCGCAGGTAGGCCTGCGGCTCATGGCCGTGCGCACGTGCCCACTCTTCGCTGGCCAGCAGCACGGCGGCGGCGCCATCGGTGAGCGGGGTCGAGTTGGCGGCGGTCAGCGTGCCACGGCCGGAGACCTTGTCGAACGCCGGCTTCAACGTCGCCAGCTTTTCCAGCGAGGTGTCGGCGCGCAGGATGTTGTCGCGCTCGACGCCGCGGAACGGTGCGATCAGATCGCTGAAGAAACCGCGCTCATAGGCCGCGGCCAGCTTCTTGTGCGATGACACTGCCCACTCGTCCTGCGAGTCGCGCGAGATGTTCCATTCCTTGGCCATGTCCTCGCAGTGGTCGCCCATGCTCTTGCCGGTACGCGGCTCAGCCACGCCCGGGAATTCGGGCTTGAGCTCGGAGAACTTGAAGCCGGAGGTCAGTGCACGGATCTTGTCACCGGTGCTCTTGGCACGGTTGGCAGCCAGCAGGCGCGCGCGCAGCTTCTTGCCGTACACGATCGGCACGTCGGAGGTGGTGTCCGAACCGCCGCCGATGCCCGATTCGATCTGGCCCAGCGCGATCTTGTTGGCGACAGTGATGATGCTGTCCAGCGAAGTGCCGCAGGCGCGCTGCAGGGTGATGCCGGGGGTCAACGGCGACAGGCCGGAGGACAGCGTGGCTTCGCGGCCGAGGTTCCAGTCGCTGGAGTGCTTGATCACCGCACCCATCGCCACTTCACCCAGCTGCTGGCCGTGCAGGCCGAAACGTTCGACCAGCGCGCCCAGCGTACGGACCGACATGCCGAGGTTGCCGACATCCGAATACGCGGTGTTCTGGCGGCAGAACGGAATGCGGACGCCACCGAGGATGGCGACGGGACGAGCGTTGGGCATGGAGATACCTGGCATGGATGAGGGTGTCTGCAACATGGCCTGCACGACGGAGCAGGCATAATGGAGCCAAGTGTAGCTGCCGCCCTGTGATGGGCCAACCGTGGAACCATGAGCAAACCCGACCCCGCGATGAATGCCCTTGGCGTGCTGGCCCTGGAACTGGCCGGCGGCGAAATCCCCCGCCAGGCGGTGCTCAGCGCCGAACAGGCCGGTGAACTGGCCGAACGCGTCGGCCGTGACCTGGCCAAGCAAGTGCCGCAGGTGGCCGAGCTGGACCTGGTGTTCGCCGCCGCCCATTTCGACCCGGCCGAAGTGCTGCGCCCGGGCTGGCCGATCCACCGCCGCCTGGAAGAGCTGCAGATGCGCGCACCGGGCCGCAACCAGGGGCCGCGCCTGCTGGCCTTCGGTACCGACGCCGCTGGTGATGTGCCGCTGCCGTTCCAGGCCGATGCCAGCCTGGTGGGCGGTGGCCTGCGCGTGGTGCCGTTCCTGCTGACCGGCAGCGACGTGGCCACCACCAATGCGGTGGCCGAAGCGCTGGAAGAAACACTGCTGGCCAACGGCATGGCGCATGCCGACACCGCGTTGATGGCGCAGAACACCTTCGGTGCCCGCATCGAGCACGCGCGCTATTTCACCGTGAACGACCTGGCCGCGATGATGTCGATGCAGTACGACAACCAGGGCCTGGCCGCGCTGTGGCCGCTGATCGAGACCGCGATCATGGCGCCGGGCGAAGACGAGTGGCTCAATGCCGCGCCCGAGCCGCTGCTGCGCTATACCCATGGCGAAGCACGCATGGCGCTGTTCGATCCGGCCGGCTGGTGCGCGCATTACGACCACGGCAACAACGACTGCGACCGCCTGCAGGGTATCTACGAGCAGTTCCTGATGCGCCAGCGGCAGATGGCTGCGGTGCTGGAAGCGCACGGCGTGCCGGTGCTGTTCGTGCACTGCGAAGCCGGGCAGGACGCGCGCGAGCTGCTGGCGCGCTGATCGGAAACAGCGACCGCCGCGTGTTGTAGAGCCGAGCCCATGCTCGGCTCAGGTCCACCGAAGAGCAGGTAGTGCCCGCCGCTGGCCGGCACTACCGATCAAGAAAAACGCCGGCTTGTGCCGGCGTTTTCCATTTCCGGCAAGGCCGTCCTTACGGCGCCTTCTGGATCACAGCACACGCCAGGCGTGCGCCGGCATTGCCGGTCGGCTGGGTCTTGTAGTCGTCCGCATCGGCGTGGACGATCAGGCCTCGGCCGATGATGTCGAAGTCATCACCCTTGCCGATGTTGACGTTGCTCGACACCGGGCCGTCGATGGTGGCCACGCCCTTGTCGTCGGCCTTGATGTTGGGCATGTCGCCGCCGTGGTGCGGATCGACGGCCACGCTGCCGTGGTCCTGCTTGCCCGGGTTGAAGTGGCCGCCGGCGCTCATGCCGTCCGGCGCGCTGCAGTCGCCCTTCTCGTGGATGTGGAAGCCGTGCTCGCTGCCCGGCTTCAGGCCGCTGATCTGGCCGGTCACGTGGACCTTGCCGTCGACCACCTTGAAGGTGACGCTGCCCTTGGTCTCGTTGCCCTGGGTCGGTGCCAGTTCGGCCGTGGCCGAGGCGTCGGCAGCCGGAGCTGCTGCCGGCGCTGCGGCCGGTTCGGTGGTGGCGCCCTCGGCCGGGGCGGCCGGCGGGGTTTCAGTCTGCGGCGCGGCGGGCTGCTGGTTGCAGGCCGCCAGGCCCAGTGCGGCAATGGCCGCGAACAGCGAAGTGTGGATCAGACGCATGGAATCTCTCCCTGGATGATGCCGGCAACGATCAACGGACAACCCGGATCACGCCACAGGCGATGCGGACGCCGGCATTGCCGGCGGGCTGGCTGCGATAGTCGTCGGCATTTGCATGCACGACCAGTGCACGTCCGGCGATATCGGTGGCGGCGCCTCCGCCAAGGGTAACCCCCTTGAGGTGGATATCGACGTTGGCGCGGCCCTGGGCGTCGGCACGCAGATTGTCCATGTCGCCCAGATGGTGCTTGCCGGTGCCTGCGCGGCCATGCGCGGTGCCACCGGGGTTGAAATGGTTGCCGGCGCTACTGGCATCCACCGCGCTGCAGTCGCCGCGCTCGTGGATGTGGAAGCCGGCCTGCTGCAGGGGCTGCAGTCCACCGACCAGGCCGGTGATGTGGATGCCACCGGGCTCCACCATCAGCGCGATGCGGCCGCTGACGATGCTGGCCGAGGCCGGCGAGAGGTTGGCCTCGGCCTGCTTGGCGGCGCTGACGGCCACCGGCGGTGGCGGGGTGGGCTCGGCCTTCTTCGGCGCACTGCCACAGGCAGACAGCAGCACGGCGGCGGACAACGGCAGGATGGCAAAGGACAGACGCATCGAAGACTCCTTGCAGGTGACACTACGGACGGCATCGTCCATGAACGATCAACAGTTCGGCAAGCGGGTGCGAGGATCGCGTGCAGGGACCGTTCAATGGCCCCCGCGGCGGCGCCCGGCGCCCAGCTTGCGGGTGAGGGTATTGCGGCCGAGGCCCAGGCGGGCAGCGGCTTCGGCACGGCGGCCATGGGTGATCTGCAGCGCCGCCTCCAGCAAGGCATGATCGACCCGCTCGCGCACCTGTGCGTGCAGTCCTTCCACGCCCTCGCCCAGCTGCCGGCGTGCCCATTCGGCCAGCAGCGCCTCCCACTGCCCCGGATCGGCGCCACTGGCGCTGCTGCGGCGGCCCCGCGTGCGATTCAGCGCGGTATCAACGTCGGCCACGCCGATGGTATCGGCGGCGGCCAGCGCCGCCATCCGCCAGCACACGTTCTCCAGCTCGCGTACGTTGCCCGGCCAGTCGTGCTCGCGCAGCGCCTGCAGGGCGGCGGCGGTCAACCGCTTCGGCGGCGTATCCAGCCTGTGTGCAGCGGCAGCCAGGAAGGTGCTGGCCAACTGCGCGATGTCCTCGCGGCGCTCGCGCAGCGGCGGCAGCTGCAGGCGCACCACGTCCAAGCGGTGCAGCAGATCGGCGCGGAACTTGCCCTGCGCGACCAGGCCTTCCAGGTCCTGGTGGGTGGCGGCCACCACTCGCACATCGACGCGAATCAACTCGCGGCCACCGACGCGGAAGAACTCGCCCTGTGCCAGCACGCGCAACAGACGGGTCTGCAGCGGCAGCGGCATGTCGCCGATCTCATCCAGGAACAGGGTGCCACCGTTGGCCTGCTCGAAGCGACCGATATGGCGGCGCTGGGCACCGGTGAAGGCGCCGGCTTCGTGGCCGAACAGTTCGCTCTCCAGCAGCTCGGCCGGGATGGCGGCGGTATTGAGCGCAACGAAGGGCGCCTGTGCGCGCGGCGATTCGCGGTGCAGGGCATGCGCCACCAGCTCCTTGCCGGTGCCGGTCTCGCCGGTGATCAACACCGCCAGCGGTGCCTGCGCCAGGCGGCCGATGGCGCGGAACAGGGCACGCATCGGCGGGGTGTCACCCACCAGCTGCGGTGGCTGATCGCTGCGGGTTTCGGCTGCGGTTGTGGGCGCAGCCATTGCCGGCGCCACCGCCGGCAGCACGCGCTGCGCCAGCGCCACTGCATCATCCAGATCAAACGGCTTGGACAGGAATTCATGCGCGCCGCCGCGGAATGCACCGGCGGTACTGGCAACATCGGTATAGGCCGACATCACCACCACCGGCAGCTGCGGCAGCGCGGCCTTCAGCTTGTCCAGCAACACCAGGCCACCGTCGCCCGGCATGCGTACATCGGTGAACAGCAACGCCGGTGGCGGGCCCTCGCTCAGGGCCTGCAGGGCCGGAGCGGCGCTGTCGAAATCGACCACCTGGTAGCCCGCCTCGCGCAGCGCGGTGCACAGCACGAAGCGCACGGCACGGTCGTCGTCGACCACCCAGATGCGTTGTGCGGGAGTGGAGGCGTCAGACATCGCGCGGGGCTTCCTCGGCCGGGGCGGCGCCGTTGCCGATCGGCAGCAGCAGAGTGAACACGGTATGTCCCGGGCGCGAGCGGTAGGTCAGCGTGCCGCGATGTTCGCGTGCGACCTGCTGCGCCAGCGCCAGGCCCAGGCCAGTGCCTTCGGCGCGACCACTGACCAGCGGCAGGAACAGATGCTCGGCCAGCTCCTCGGGCACGCCACGGCCGTCGTCGGCAATCTCCAAGCGCAGCGCCAGCGTGTGCAGCTGCTCGGCGATGCGTACGCCGTGCTCGACGCGGGTGCGCAGGGTGATGTTGCCGGCACCGGCCTGGATCGCGTTGCGCACCAGGTTCCACACTGCCTGGGTGAGGCGGTCGGCATCGCCATGGAATTCGGGAATGCTGGGGTCGTAGTCGCGCTGCAGGCGTACCGCCCAGCCGGCCTCGTTCTCGGCCAGGCGCAGCACGCGTTCCAGCGCGGCGTGGATGTTCAGTTCGGCGTGAGGCGCGGCCGGGGCCGGTGACAGCAGCTGGTCGAGCAGGCCGTTGAGGCGTTCGATCTCCGAACCGATCAGCTCGATCAGCTCACGTTCGCTGGCGTCACGCTGGGCGGCGCGCCGGGCCAGCAACTGGGCCGCGCCCTTCAAGCCAGCCAACGGATTGCGCAGTTCATGGGCCAGCCCCTTCAGCGCCGCGCTGAGCGCGCTGGGCAGGGCCTGGGTCGGGTCGAGCCCGGGGAACTCATCGACCGGGTGCGCCTCCAGCAACCAGCCACCATCGTCGCGGCGGCTCATCCAGCCCTCGGCGAAGCGCGGTGCCTCACCGGGCACCGCCAGCGCCAGCCGGTTCAGGCGCAGGCTGTCGCGCTCATCGCGGGCCAGGAAATGGGCCAGCGCCTCACCCTGCACTTCCAGCGCGGCCAGGGGCTGGCCGAGCAGGCGGCGGATGCTGACACCCAGCCAACGCGCGAAGGCCGGGTTGCAGCCGATGATGCGGCCATCAGCCCCAGCCCAGGCCAGCGGCGTGCCCAGGGCGTCGAGGGATGGCGGCGGTGTGGGGTCGGACATTGCACCAATGTAGTGCAAAAACCGGATCCGGGGTCAGAGTCCTTTCCGTATGGAAAGGGATCCTACCCTGCGGGGCCTGCGACGGTTACACCGGGTAGCCGGTCGCCTCGCGGGCCTTCTTCCAGGCGATGTCGAACTCGCGCGCACTGATTTCGTCGTCTTCATCGAAATCCATGAACGACACCGGCTGGTCGGCCAGCACGAAGCGGTCATCGCTCTGCCCGGTTTCATCGGCCCAGACCACCTTGGCCCCGTAGATCTCCACCTGGCGCACGATTTTTTCACCACGGGCTTCCATCAACACGTTGCCCTTGCCCAGGCTCGATTCGGCCCAGTGCTTGTAGTACTTCTTGCTGTTGGTCTTTGCGTTGGGTTTTGCGTATTTCATTGCATTGGTCCTGGCCGCAGGTGCGACCGGAAAGTTCGGAATGGCGCCATTATCAGGCATTCGCGCGCAGATCCCTTTCCTGCGGAGAGGGATCTGACCCCTGCCAAACTACTTCGGCAAGGGGGCGCCCTTCGGCCACAGCATCCAGATGCTGCCCTTCTGCTTCATGTCACCGGCCAGCTTGCCCGCGGCATCGCCGCTGCCCCAGTACAGGTCCGCGCGCACTTCGCCGGCAATCGCGCCGCCGGTGTCCTGCGCGGCCACCGGGCGCACCACCGGGCTGCCGTCCGGGCGCGTGGTGGACAGCCACAGCAGGCTGCCCAGCGGCACCACGGTGCGGTCTACCGCCACGCTGTAACCCGCCGTCAGCGGCACGTTCAGCGAACCGCGCGGGCCTTCCGGGCTGTCCGCGCTGCGTACGAAGAACACGTAGCTGGGGTTGCTGCGCAGCAGTTCCGGCACACGGGAAGGGTTGGCCCTGGCCCAGGCGCGGATCGCGTCCATGGTCACGTCCTCCTTCTTCAGCTGGCCCTGGTCCACCAGCCAACGGCCGATCGCGCGATAGGGATGCCCGTTCTGTTCGGCATAGGCCAGGCGCACCTGCGTGCCATCGGCCAGGCGAACCCGGCCCGAGCCCTGGATCTGCAGCAGCTGCAGGTCCATCGGATCGGTCAGCCAGGCCAGCACCGGGGCCTTGGCGCCCTTGGCCGCGATGGTGCCTGCATCGTCATAGGGCTTGAGCACCTTGCCATCGACACGGCCGCGCAGGCGCTTGCCCTTCAGTTCCGGGTAGACGCTGTCCAGCTGCACCACGATCAGGTCATCCGGCGTGCCGTACACCGGCACGGTGGCCTTGTCGGTGCGGGTCAGGCTGCCGGGGTAGATCGGCTCGTAGTAGCCGGTGATCAGCCCATCAGCCTGGTGCCCCCCGGCACGCAGCGCGTAGGCATCGAGGTCGCGCTGCAGGAACTGGCGGATCGCGGCAGGGTCCTTGTCGTTCACTGCTGCAGCCGTAGTGCAGGGCTTGGCCCAGACAGCGTCGTTCTTCAGGCGGGTGCAGCTGCTGCGCCAGGCAACGAAGCCGGCCTGCAGATCGGTATCGGAAACCGGCGGCAGCGCACTCCATTCAACCTTGGCGTAGGTGGCGGCAGGCTTGATTGGTGCTGGCGGTGCTTCGGGACGGGTGCCGGTGGTGCTGCAGGCCGCAAGCACGGCCAGCGCAAGAAGGCTCAAGCTCGTGCGGCTCAGGGGGGCGATGATGTCTTTCATTGCCCCAATGTAGAGGAAATGGCACGGCACCGGACCCGTCGGGTGCCCGGCGCCGCGCTCTCCCTTCAGCGTCCGCCGCTACCCAGCAGGCCACTGTTGCTGGTGGCGAACACCGGCGGCGGCACGTCCAGCATGGCATCGCTCACGGTGCGACCGGCCAGGAACTCGACGATGCTGCGGGCGATGGCGGGGTTGCCCGTCCACAACTCGTTGTGATGGCTGGCGTTGCGTACCAGCAGCGAGCGGCCGTTGCGGAAGCCTGGACGCAGTGCATCGGCGTTGGCTGGTGGCGTGCGTCCATCCAGCGTGCCGCTGATGAACAGCACCGGCACCTCGCTGCGCAGCGGGCCACGGAAGGATTCGCCCAGATCGGCCAGGCCCAGGCCGTTGCCGATGGCGGGGAACGGGAAGTTCAAGGCGTCGCCGAACAGGCTTTCGCGCGCCTGCGCCTCCACCCGTGCCAAGCGCTGCGGGCTCTGCCCGGACGCCACATCCATCGCCAGCCCCATTGCCGGGTACTCGGCGAACTGCGCACGCACGATCAGCACCAGGTCTGCCAGCGGATCGTAGTTGCCGCGCTCGGCCTCGCGCAGCACCAGCGGCAGCCACTGCTGGGTGTGCCGCTGGCCGAGCGCATTGGCGATCAGGATCTGCGCATCGAATTCACCGATGGTCACCTGGCGACCCTCGTGCATGCGGCTGCGGCCCTGCCGTGGCTGCTCACGCAGCGCCTGCAGCACGCGTGAGGCCGATCCGACCAGATCGTCGAAGCCATCCTTGCGCGCCAACTGCGCAAGCTCCTGCAGCAGCGCGTCGCTGCTCAGCGGCAGCTTCAGTGTGTCATCAGGACCTTCGGTGCCCATCAACACCACGCGCTCGAGGCCTTCACCGTGCAGTCGCACCGCAGCCAGGGCCAGATGCGTGCCGTAGCTCATGCCCCACAGGCTGATCTTCGGCACACCCAGCGCGCGGCGCAGGTCGTCAAGGTCGGCGGCGCTCTCGGCCGTGGTGTAGGCACCCAGATCAACGCCAGCCTGCCGCCAGAACGCCACGCACTTCGCTGCCGTTGCCTGCAGCGCGACCAGCGCCGTATCGCGCTGCAATGGCTGCGCATCATCGAATCGGGTCTGGTGCGGGCATTCCGGCGGCGGTTCGGACAGGCCGGCGCCGCGCTGGTCGAGCAGCAGCACATCGGTCTCGCGGCGGACCAGGTCGAACACCGGCCAGCGTGGGCCGCGCGCAGTGTCGATGCCGGAGCCGCCCGGGCCACCGGCCAGGTAGACCACGGGAGCGCTGCGACCATTGCCGCCGGTTGCACGCAGGCGTACCACTTTCAGCTGCATGCGTGGTCCATCCGGCTCGCTGTGCCGTCGTGGCACCGCAAGCACGGCGATTTCCGCAGGGATGCTGCCATGTGCCTTGGTCTGCAGTGTGTAGGGCTCGAACGCCAGTGCAGCCGGACTGGCCTGCGCGGGGGTGGCCACGGCCAGCGCCAGGCCGATTGCAGCCAGCGCGGCGGCGATGGCAGTGCGGCAACGATGGGAACTGCGGGGAAGCGTGCGGGCGCTGCGGGTCATGTCGGGCTCCGATGGAAGGACGTGCGCCACCAGCGTCTGCCCTTCCGCAGCACACGGGGCGTGCGCACCTGCCGAACGTCTCCAGGCGGCCGTCCACTGTCTCCACGCAACCGATAGGATGGCCTCCATGCAGATCCCACGAACCCTGGCTGTCCTTGCTGTGCTGCTTGCGGCCGTGGCCGTCTGGCTGCTCGTGTCGACGCCGCCACCCGGTCTGGTGCAGGTGCCGGGCGCGCAGATGGCGCTTGCGAACATCGGGGCCGCCGGCGCCGTGCCCGCGCGACCGCCGCAGGATCTGGACTGGCAGCCACTGGACCAGCGCGAGCTGGCAGGTTGGCGCGGCCCCTACTGGCTGCGCTGGCAGGTGCCAGCGCCGACCACCGCGGACGTGCATGGCCGCACGATGCGGCTGTCGCTGCGTGCCGCCAGCCAGCTGTACTGGAACGGCAACCCGTGGGTCGGCAATGGCGTGGTCGGCCGCAGCGCTGCGGAAGAGCACCCTGGACGCATCGACCTTGTGCGTGTGCTGCCTCCTGCTTCGGGCAACCGCAGCGACGAACTGATCGTGCTTGCGTCGAGCCAGCAGCAGCACTTCCATCTGCATGGTGCCGATGCGATGGTGCTGATCGCACCCGCGGCCGTGCTGTACGGCCAGATCATCCTGCCGTGGTTGATCGCCGCCTTCGCCACCGGTGCACTGGCGGCGGCCTGTCTGTACTTCCTCACCGTGTTGCGCGGCCAGACGCAGGCACCCGGGGCCCGTCTGCTGCTGGCACTGGGCGCAGTGGGGCTGGCACTGCCCGTGGTCGAGGCCTGGCGCTCCCTGCTGGGGTATCCCTATCCATGGCATGGCCCACGCCTGGTGGCACTGTTGTGCCTGCATGTGGCGGCAGCGGCGTTGCTGCCGGCCTATCTTGCACGCCGCTTCGCGGTAGCCATGCCGCGGGCCGCCTACCTTGGCTATCTGGCCGTGATCATTGCCGCCGCTGTCGCGCTGCCCGGCTTCGATACGCGCTCAGCGGCAGTGCTGCTGTCGAGCCTGATCGCCTCGGCAGGGGTACTGTTGCGCGCGCATGGCGAGTCCGAGGACCGCTGGCCGATCCTGGCCTTGCTGCTGGCCGGACTGCTGGCGCTGCTGGTCGCAGGCGGCGCCTTCCTCGATGGGCCCTTTTTCCTGCTGCTGGCGGTGCTGATGGTGTTCCTGCTGCTGCGCCACGCTGCCCAGTTGCAGGCACTGGACCGGCACAACGCTTGGCTGAGCGAAGAACGCGCGCAGCTTTCGCTGCAGCTGCTGCAACGGGGCATCCAGCCGCATTGGCTGATGAACACCCTGACTTGCCTGCAGGAGTTGATCGAACAGGCACCAGCGCGTGCCAGCCGCCTGGTGGAATCACTGGCCGACCAGTTTGATCGCCTGCGCGACAGCAGCAGCCGGCGCAGCGTTCCCCTGCAGGACGAACTGGCGCTCTGTCGCAGCCATCTGGATATCGTTGGCATGGCATTGGACCAGCGCATGCGGCTGGAGGTCGATGGCGAAGACGCGATGCTGTCGTTGCCGCCCGGCATCCTGCATGCCCAGGTGGAGAATGCATTGACCCACGCAGGTGCGCTGGCCTGCGCAAAGCATCCGTTCCACCTGCACGTGCAACGCACCAACGCGCGCTGGATACTGGAGCTGCGCAGTGCGCGGGGTTCCGCCCCACACCGTGGCCGCGGCACCGGCACGCGCTATATCGAGGCCAGCCTGGCCGCCGCCTGTCCTGGCGGATGGGCCTTCGTGCAGGGCGCCGAAGGCGACCACTGGTGCAGCCGGATCGAACTGACATGCGCATCCTGATCGTCGAGGATGAGCCGCTGGTACGCCAGCGCCTGCTGCGCCTGTGCAGTGAACTGGCAGGCGCGCGCGCGCGCTTCGACGCCGTTGCTGATCTGGAGTCGGCCGGAGATCGACTGCAACGCAGCGTCTACGATGGCCTGCTGCTGGACCTCAACCTGGGCGGCGACGATGGTTTCGAGCTGCTTCGGCGCGCGGTGGCCGGACGCTATCAGTGCGTGGTGGTGTCGGCCCATCGCGATCGCGCGCTGCAGGCATTCGAGCATGGTGTGCTCGACTTCGTACCCAAGCCGTTCTCGCGTGAGCGCCTTGGCCAGGCACTGGAACGCCTGCTCGACACCGGCGGCTCCCGCCCTGGCCGCGCGCGCTATCTGGGTGTCTGGCGGGCGCAGGGCACGGCGACCGTAGAACTTGCTGACGTGCTCTGGATCCGCGCCGACGGCGACTACAGCCAGGTGCGCATGCGCGATGGCCGCAGCGAGCTGCACGACAAGTCCCTGGCCGGACTGGGCAGCGTGCTGCCTGGCGACTTCGTGCGTTGCCATCGTTCCTATCTGGTCAATCTGCAGCATGTGCGCATGCTGCATGCAGGATCGGGCAGCCGTTACTGGCTGGTGTTGAGCGATGGCAGCGAGCTGGCCGTGGGCCGCGCGCATGTGGCGGCAATACGCGGAGAGCTGGGGATGGAGTGAGGTGTGGAAGCTGCCAGCCATGGGCTGGCACTACTGCACTTCGTGGTGGTGGCCGCGCTGCGCGCTCGCCGGGCATGGCCCGGCGCTACCCACTTCCGGGTGTTCTGCGCCGCGCGAGCATCTACGGGGTCTGCAGCAGCAAGGAATGCAGGATGCGGGCATCTTCGGCATCCAGCGTCTTCGGCAGGTCGTCGCGGCCACGGAAGCGACGGTGGAAGGCGGCGACGGTGGCCTCGCGGTTGTCCAGCGGGTAGCCAAAGCGGGCCAGCGCATTCCATGCATCGAAGCCTTCGGGTGCCGCACCATCGGCGGCGCGCGGCCACACGCCGAACCCGGCGTCGGCCAGCTGCTGCCAGGGGAAGAAGCGGCTTGGGTCCTGCTTGCGGGTCGGCGCCAGGTCGGCATGGCCGATGACCTGCCGCGGCGGGATGTTCAGCCGTTCAGTGAGATCGCGCAGCAGCACGATCAATGACTCGATCTGCGCCGGGCTGAAGGGACTGCGACCGTCGTTGTCGAGTTCGATGCCGATCGAGGCTGAATTGAGATCGGTGATGGTGCCCCAGCGCCCGGCACCGGCATGCCAGGCGCGGCGTTCATCGGCCACCAGCTGGTAGCGATGGCCATCGGCGCCGATCAGGTAGTGCGCGCTGACCCGTCCGCCGCTGTTGGCGGTACGCAGCGTGTGCAGGCTCTGCTGCACCGACTTCTGCTCGGTGTGATGGATGACGATGATGACCGGCGTGCGCGCGTTCTGGTTCGGCGACGGCACCCAGGTGGCGAGCGGATTGCGGGCTTCCTGTGGCGCGGAAGCGCAGGCGGCCAGCAACAGACAGGCCGAGAGCATCAGAGCGGTGCGGATCGGGTGCATGGCCCGATTGTGCGCGATCAGGCCGGATGATGCATGCCACGGTGCCGACCAACGGTCGGCACCCACCAGAGCAGGAGCAGTGCCAAGCAAGCTTGGCACCCACCAAACGCAAAGGCGGCCCCGCAGGGCCGCCCGCCACGCATCAGGCCTCGTAGGCCGATTCGCCGTGCGAGGTCACATCCAGGCCAGTACGCTCTGCTTCCTCGGTCACGCGCAGGCCGACCACGCTGCGCACCACCAGCAGGATCAGCGTGGTCACCACCGCCGACCAGACCACCGTCAGGCCAACACTGACCACCTGCACCCACACTTGGTGCGCGATATCCAGATCGGCCTTGGTGCCGCCCAGCGACTGCGCACTGAACACGCCGGTGAGGATCGCGCCGACGATACCGCCGACACCGTGTACGCCGAACACGTCGGCGGTGTCGTCCACCTTCAGCAGGCGCTTGAGACCGGTCACACCCCACACGCAGACCACACCGGCGACGAAGCCGATGACGATCGCGCCGAGCGGGCCGACTGTGCCGCAGGCCGGGGTGATGCCGACCAGACCGGCCACCGCACCCGAGGCGGCGCCCAGTGCCGACGGCTTGCCCTTGCTGATCGCTTCGACCAGCGTCCAGCCCTGCACGGCAGCAGCGGTGGCCAGCACCGTGTTGAGGAAGGCCAGCGAGGCGACGGTATCGGCGGCGGCGGCGGACCCGGCATTGAAGCCGAACCAGCCGACCCACAACAGCATCGCGCCGATGTAGGTGAACGGGACGTTGTGCGGCTTCAGCGCGGTCTGTCCGTAGCCCAGGCGCTTGCCGACGAACCACGCGGCGACCAGGCCGGCAACACCGGCATTGATGTGGACCACGGTGCCGCCGGCGAAATCGATCGCACCCATTTCACCGAGGTAACCGCCACCCCACACGATGTGCGCCATCGGGATGTAGCTGAGGGTGAACCACAACGCCGAGAACAGCAGCACCGCGCGGAACTTGATGCGCTCGGCGAAGGCGCCGACGATCAGTGCGGTGGTGATGCCGGCGAAGGTCGACTGGAAGGCGACGAACAGGTAGTCCGGCAGGCCCTTGATCGGGGTGTTGCCCACCGACTCCGGCGTGAACCCCTTGAGGAAGGCGAACTCGGTGAACGAACCGAAGAACGGATTACCGGCGCTGAACACCGCGCTGTAGCCATAGGCCACCCACAGCAGCAGCACCAGCGAGAACACGACCAGGATCTGGCTGAGCACCGACAGCACGTTCTTCGAACGCACCAGGCCGCCGTAGAACAACGCCAGGCCCGGCACCACCATCAGCAGCACCAGCAGGGTGGAGGTCAGCATCCACGCCACGTCGCCATGGTCGTAGGCCGCGGCGGCTTCGGCGACGGCAGGTGCGGCAGCCGCGGCGACCGGGTCCTGCAGCGGTTCGACCGCTACGGTTTCGCTTGGCAGCGGCGACACCTGGGCCTGCGCATGGGCAGTTCCCGGCCAGGCGCCAGCAGCCAGCGCACTGAGCAGCATCAACAGGCACACCAGATGGAACCGGGCTTGCCACCCGGTGAGAAGGCGCATCTTCATGGGGGAGTCTCCGGAAGGGGGTTACAGCGCGTCGGCACCGATTTCGCCGGTGCGGATGCGGATGACCTGTTCGACGGCGGTGACGAAGATCTTGCCGTCACCGATCTTGCCGGTGCCTGCAGACGACTGGATCGCTTCGATCACTGCGTCGGCACGTTCGTCGGTGACCACGGTTTCGATCTTGATCTTGGGCAGGAAGTCGACCACGTACTCGGCACCGCGATACAGCTCGGTGTGGCCCTTCTGGCGACCGAAGCCTTTCACTTCGGTCACGGTGATGCCCGACACGCCGGCATCGGACAAGGCCTCGCGGACCTCGTCGAGCTTGAACGGTCGGATGATGGCGGAGATCAGTTTCATGCGCATGTCCCGATGGTGGATGGGGCCAGCGCGCCAGCGCGCGATGGCATCAGGCAACCACGGGCCATCGTGTTGATGGCCGTGGCTGTTGCACCGGACACGAACCGGGCCGGGACAGCCGTGCCTCTCTCCTTGCACGGCCGACGCGGGAGGGAGGGCGGCCCATGTCGCGTATCCGGTCTCTCTTACCCCTGGATCAGCGGGCCAAGGGCCCGCGTTTCCAATGCAGCGGACCAATGGTCCGCTCTACCACGGCGGGCCGGGGCCCGCCCTGCGGCTCCCCAGCCGCGAAGACGGAAGCGATGGCGGCGGGTGGGAGGGGGAAGCCCACCGCCATCGCCACCGATCAGCTGGCGTAGTACAGCTGGTATTCCAGCGGGTGGGTGGCCGCGCGGAACTTGGTCACTTCCTGCATCTTCAGCGCGATGTAGCCGTCGATGAAGTCATCGCTCATCACGCCACCGGCCTTCAGGAACTCGCGGTCCTTGTCCAGTGCTTCCAGCGCCTGGTCCAGCGAGGAGCAGACCTGCGGGATCAGCTTCTCTTCTTCCGGCGGCAGGTCGTACAGGTCCTTGTCGCTCGGTGCGCCCGGGTCGATCTGGTTCTTGATGCCGTCCAGGCCGGCCATCATCAGCGCGGTGAAGGTCAGGTAGCCGGACTGGATCGGATCCGGGAAACGCATTTCGATGCGGCGTGCCTTCGGGTTGGACACCCACGGAATGCGGCACGATGCCGAACGGTTGCGGGCCGAGTAGGCCAGCATCACCGGCGCTTCGTAGCCCGGCACCAGGCGCTTGTAGCTGTTGGTGCCCGAGTTGGCGAAGGCGTTGATGGCCTTGGCGTGCTTGAAGATGCCGCCGATGTACCACAGCGCCATCTGGCTCAGGCCGCCGTAGCCGTCACCGGAGAACAGGTTGGTGCCGCCCTTGGACAGCGACTGGTGCACGTGCATGCCGCTGCCGTTGTCGCCGACGATCGGCTTGGGCATGAAGGTAACGGTCTTGCCGTTGCGGTGCGCCACGTTCTTGATCACGTACTTCATGCGCAGCAGTTCGTCGGCCTTCTGCACCAGGGTGCTGAACTTGGTGCCGATCTCGCACTGGCCGGCGGTGGCCACTTCGTGGTGCTGCACTTCCACTTCGATGCCGACCTGTTCCAGGGTCTTGCACATTTCGGCGCGCAGGTCGTGCAGGGTGTCGGTCGGCGGCACCGGGAAGTAACCGCCCTTCACGCCCGGACGGTAGCCGCTGTTGGCGCCGTCGTACTTGGCGCCGCTGTTCCACGCCGCTTCTTCCGAATCGACCTGGAAGAAGGTGTGGCCCATTTCATTGGCGAAGCGGACCGAATCGAAGATGAAGAATTCCGGCTCCGGGCCGAAGAAGGCGGTTTCGGCAATGCCCGAGGACTTCAGGTACGACTCGGCGCGCTTGGCGATGCCGCGCGGGCAACGGCCGTAGGGCTGCATGGTGGCCGGGTCGAGGATGTCGCAGCTGATCACGATGGTCGGATCGGCGTAGAACGGATCAACGTAGGCGCTGGCGGTGTCCGGCAGCAGCACCATGTCCGATTCGGCGATGCCCTTCCAGCCAGCGATCGAGCTGCCATCGAACATCTTGCCTTCTTCAAACAGCGACGGCTCGACGATGCTGACCGGGAAGGTCACGTGCTGCTCGACACCGCGCATGTCGACGAAACGCAGGTCGACGAACTCGATCTGGTTGTCCTTGATCAGCTTTTCTACGTTTTCCACGGACATCGGTACGACCTCGGATGGGGATGAATGCCTGCTGAGGTACAGCAACGACCGTGCCAACTTTTGGCCGCCCGCAAGTCATTGATTTCAAAAAGGGCGCTCCGGATCGGTGCAGAACAGCGCGCACCAAACGGGTGCAACTGGAACCAGACGCACCCGTTTGGTGCGGCATGGATCGTCTATTCTTTCGACCTTCTTCTGCCGCCCACACCCGCACTGTCCATGTCCGACCTGCTCTCCGCCCTGCTGCTGGGCATCCTCGAAGGCTTGACCGAATTCCTGCCGATCTCCAGCACCGGCCACCTGCTGATCGCCCAGCACTGGCTGGGCGCGCGATCGGACTTCTTCAACATCATCATCCAGGCCGGTGCGATCCTGGCCGTGGTGCTGGTGTTCCGCCAGCGCCTGCTGCAGCTGGCCACCGGCTTCGGCCAGCGCGAGAACCGCGAGTACGTGTTCAAGCTCGGTGCCGCCTTCCTGGTAACCGCGGTGGTTGGCCTGGTGGTGCGCAAGGCCGGCTGGTCCCTACCGGAAACGGTCAGCCCGGTGGCCTGGGCATTGATCATCGGCGGCATCTGGATGCTGCTGGTGGAGGCCTATACCGCACGCCTGCCCGACCGCGACCAGGTGACCTGGACGGTGGCCATTGGTGTCGGCCTGGCACAGGTGGTGGCCGGTGTGTTTCCCGGCACCTCGCGCTCGGCCTCGGCGATCTTCCTGGCCATGCTGCTGGGCCTGAGCCGTCGCGCGGCGGCCGCCGAATTCGTGTTCCTGGTCGGCATTCCGACCATGTTCGCGGCCAGTGCGTACACCTTCCTGGAACTGGCCAAGGAAGGAAACCTGGCCAGCGAGAACTGGACCGAGGTGGGTGTGGCCTTCATTGCCGCGGCCATCACCGGCTTCGTCGTAGTGAAGTGGCTGATGGGCTACATCAAGTCGCACAGGTTCACCGCGTTCGCGCTTTACCGCATCGCGCTGGGCGCCGCGCTGCTGCTGTGGTTGCCCTCCGGCAGCTGAACAGCGCCGGGGCAGGGTAACCCCGTTGCCGGCCCCACCCCGTTTCCCCCACGGTTCCCCAAGGAGAATCACCATGAACCGCAAGCTCACACTGCTCCTCCCGCTGGCCCTGATGGCCGCCTGCAGCCAGACCCCGGCACCGGCCGGCACCGGCGGCGACGACGTTGCCCCGGCGGCGGCCAAGGCAGCAGACCAGCAGACGCTGGCGCACCTGGATGCGCAGCGACTGCAGAGCCAGCACTGGCTGCTGCAGCAGGCCACCGCCGCCGACGGCAAGCGCATCGACGCGCTGTTCGCCCGCGAAGACAAGCCGGTCACCCT
The DNA here is from genome assembly GCF_037203745.1 of Stenotrophomonas sp. CCNWLW162. NCBI lineage: Bacteria > Pseudomonadati > Pseudomonadota > Gammaproteobacteria > Lysobacterales > Lysobacteraceae > Stenotrophomonas > Stenotrophomonas sp. CCNWLW162. The sequence goes on from NZ_JBBCBL010000007.1 coordinate 161,592, forward strand.
GGACTTCGCTGATGGCCGCCTGTCGGTCAGCAACGCCTGCAACCACATGGGTGGCGGTTACACCCTGGCCGACGGCAAGCTGAGCGTCAGCGCGATGGCCTCGACCATGATGGCCTGCACCGACAAGGCGCTGATGGCGCTGGACGAAGCCGTGTCGAGCCGCCTGCAGGGCGAGCTGAAGGCCGAACAGGATGCCGACGGCAAGCTGACCCTGACCACCGCCAAGGGCGATGTGCTGGTCTTCAACCCGGAGCCGACCGCTGAAACCCGCTACGGCGGCGCCGGCGAAACCGTGTTCCTGGAAGTGGCCGCCAAGACCCAGAAGTGCTCGCACCCGCTGATCCCGGACTACCAGTGCCTGCAGGTGCGTGAGGTCAAGTTCGACGACAAGGGCCTGAAGCAGGGCGAGCCGGGCAAGTTCGAGAACTTCTACGGCAGCATCGAGGGTTACACCCACGAAGACGGCGTGCGCAACGTGGTGCGCGTGAAGCGCTACGAGGTGAAGAACCCGCCGGCCGATGCGCCGTCGCAGGCGTACGTGCTGGACATGGTGGTCGAGTCGGCCATCGAGAAGAAATAAAACGATGGAAGGGCGGCCGAAAGGCCGCCCTTCTTCGTTGGCGGTAGAGCCGGCCGCTGGCCGGCTGCCACAGGCACCGCCGGCGGACATGGGACATGCCGGCCAGCGGCCGGCACTACCCGATATACAGCCTCAGCCCAGCGCCGGGTTCAGCGTGTAGGTGCCGTGCAGCGCCGCTTCGGCCAGTACGTGGCCGTGCATGGCGCGGTACGCATCGGCGGCGGTGAAGCGCACCGGCAGATCCAACGAAGCCACGTCCAGCGCGAACACGCGGAAGAAGTAGCGATGCATACGCTCGTCGTTGAACGGCGGATACGGGCCGTCGTAGCCAAGGTAATCACCGGCCATGTCCGGGTTGCCGGCGAACCAGCCGGTGAAATCGTTCAGGCCCTGGCGGCTGCCGGCCGGGCCAGCCGGCGCGGTCCTGCCCTTCACCACGAACCCGTCGCTGCAGCTGCCTGCGGCGATCTCCTGCACCGAGGCCGGGATATCGGCCATCACCCAATGCACGAAATCGCAGCGCGGCTGGTCGCGCGGCACGGTCATGTCCGCGCGGCCGACCGTTTCCGGCACGGTCGGCACGTCCGGGTCCACGCATACCAGCAGGTACGAACGGGTGCCTTCCGGCACGCCGCTCCAGGCCAGGTGCGGATTGCGGTCCGGCGCGAAGCCGGCGGCATCGCCGGCGGCGAACTCGCGGCCGATCGGTGCACCGTTGGTCAGGCTGTGGCTGCTCAGTTGCATCGGTGTCTCCTCACTCTTCCGGGTAACCCAGGCGCACCGCGATCGGGGTGAGCTTGGCGAAGGCGGCGCTCATCACGTCGCGGTAGGTGCGCCAGTGGCCCGGCGGGAAGCGCGGTGCACCCAGCTGGGCGGCCGGCGGCATCGGCCGCTCGAACAGGCGGCCCAGCAGATCGGCCATCGCCTGCGGATCGTTGCCGATCTGGTCGATGCGCAGCAGCACCTGCGGATACAGGTCTTCCTCGTGCAGGGTGGCGACCTGGGCCAGTGCGCGTGCCAGCCATTCGCTGGCTTCGGCCAGCGAGGTCATCGCCAGCGGTGCGGCGGCGCCATAGGCCACCCAGTCCAGCAGCATGTCGCGCGGATCGCGCACCACCACCAGCAGGCGGCCCTGCGGCAACTGCGGGCGCAGCGCCCACAGCAGCGCGTTGTCCCACCACAGCAGCCAGTCGATGACGGCGTCGTCCTGGATCCCACGCGACGGCAACTGCTCGCGCCAGCGCTGCACCAGCCGCTCCGGGGTCAGCACGCCGGACGCGAGGTCCTGCAGCGTGTGGTAGTTCTGGAAGGCATCGTCAGGCGCATTGGAGGTATAGCGGTCGCTGCGCAGCACCGGGCTGGCGGCGGCCAGGCCGGTCGCCACGCGTTCCACGCCCGAACCCGGTGCGCCCCACAGGAAAATCGGCGCAGAGGTGGCATCACCGTCGATCTCGCCCTTGTCCGGCCAGCTCGGCGGTGCCTTGGCCTGCGGCGGCAGCGGCAGGCGCTGTGGTGCCTGCTCGGCCTGCAGCGCCAGCCACGTGTTCAGTGCTTCTTCCGGCTGGCCGGCGCGATCCTGGATTTCACCCAGCCAGGTGCGCAGGTCGGCGCGATGGCCTTCCGGTGCCATGTCGATCAGCGCCTGCACGCGGGCGACGGCGGCGGCCGGGTCGCGCTGCAGCAGGCCTTCGACCAGGCGGGTTTCGCCGCTTACGCGGCCCGGCTCGAGGCTGACGATGCGCTCGGCGATTGCTTCGGCCTGCGCATGCTCGCCCAGCATGTCATGAAGGCGAAGGCGTGCTTCCAGCGCCGGCAGGTGGCCCGGCATCGTGTCCATCCAGCGCTCGACCGTCGCGGCGGCGGTGGGGCTTCCCACGTCTTCCACGGCCAGCCGTGCCAGCCACAGGTCGTGCAGCTGCGGATACTGTTCCAGCGCGGCGTCGAGGCGTGCGCGCGCCTCGTCCTCGCGGCCCAGGCGCTGCCAGGACATCAGCAGCAGCTGCAGTACCTGACGGTCGTCGGGCAGCGATTCCAGCAACGGCAGCAGATGCTCCAGCGCCTGCAGCGGCTGCCCGCTGCGCAGGGCCAGCTCACCGGCCAGGCGGCGCATCGACGGTGTATCCAGGCCTTCCTGCTGCAGGGCGATCTGCATTGCTTCGGCCGCCGCCTCCAGGTTGCCCTGGCGCAGCGCCAGCTGCACCACCAGGCCGTGCAGCGAGGTGATCGCCGGGTTCAGCTCCAGCACACGGCGGAAGGCCTGTTCGGCGAAGGCCAGCATGTCCTTGCCCAGATAGGCGAAGCCCAGTGCGTAGAGCACGCGGGTATCGTTGGGCTGTGCCTGGTTGGCGGCCGACAGCAGCGTCAGTGCACGATCCGGGTCGTCACGGCGCAGCGCGATCATGCCGTCGATGGTCAGCAGTTCCGGATGGTCCGGCTCGACGCGCGAGGCAAGAGTGGACAGGCGCTGGGCTTCGTCGAAATCGTTGCGGCCGATCGCCAGGTGCGCCTGCATCAGGTAGGCGGAGAAGGAATTGGGATCGAGGCCGGTAGTACGCGCCAGCGCTTCGTCAGCACCTTCGAACTGGCGCAGCGCCAGCAGCAGGCCGGCGTGCTGCAGGTGCAGCTGGGCATCGTCCGGAGCCAGCTGCAGCGCCTGCTGCAGGGCCTCCATCGCGGCCCCGGCGTTGCCCTGCTGCTGCAGCGCAAGCGCCAGCCAGCGGTGGGCCTCGGCCTGGCCGGGTTCATCACGGGTCCACGCCTGGGCCAGCTGCACGGCCTGGTCGGCCTGGTTCTGGCGCAACGCTTGGATGATCTGGTCTTGCATGACAGTCCGGTTCAAGTGCAAACCCGCATTGTAGCGGCCTGCGCACCGGTGCCGGTTCAGGCCTGCAGCACCCGCTGCAGGCGCTGCGCCACCCAGCGCTCGGAGAAGCCATCACCCCGCCAGTTTTCGAGGAAGCCGCAGTGGCCTCCCCAGCAGGCCGTTTCCAGGTGCGCCTGGCGCGGCAGCTGCCAGTCGCTGAAAGTCACGTACGGGATCACCGGGTCATCCTTCGCCATCAGGATGTCGGCCGGCACCTGCAGCGTGGCCAGGCGGTCACCGGCAATCGAATAACCGTCGAAATAGGCCTGCAACGAGCCGAAGCTGGTATGCCGTTCGACCAGCCATGCGGTCAGCGCGCGGATGTCCAGCTTCAGCACGCGGTCGTCGCAGTCGCTCAGCTCGGGGAACAGGTCGCGCTTGCGCCGCAGCGAACCGGCCCACTTGCGGCGGAAGTACCAGTCGTACATCGCCGGGCCGCTCTCGATGCTGTCCATGGTCAGCGCCGGGTCCAGCACCGGGCACACCGACGCCACCCGCAGCAGCGGCACGCCGGCGGCCGGCGCGCGCAGGGCCAGCCGCAGCACGAAGTTGCCACCCAGCGAATAGCCGGCAGCCACCAGCGGCAGCTGCGGCCAGCGCTGGGCGATATCGCCTGCGGCATGCACCACTTCGTCGATCAGGTTGGAATGGAAGATGCCGGGGTTGAGGTGATGGGTGTTGCCGTGATCGCGGAAGTTCAGGCGCACCACATCGAAACCCTGTTCGATCATGCGCGCAGCCGCCATGCGCATGTAGCTGGATTCGGCACTGCCCTCCCAGCCGTGCAGCAGCAGCGCGATGCCCTTGGGCTCGCGACCTTCGACATGGCTGTGCCAGCCCTGCAGGCGCACGCCGTCGCCGCCATCCAGGATCAGTTCTTCGCTGACCGCACCGGTGGCCGCCAGCAGCAGCAGGCCGCGCTGCAGGCGCATGCGGCTGGAGCTGAGCATCGACTGCAGGTGCGGATTGCGCAGCCAGCGTGGCGGCTGGTAGTCGGCCGCATGCAGCGTCGGCGTACCGGCGTCCAGGACAGGTGGCGGGATCAGAGCCACCGCACCCTCACTGCGTGCTCATGGCCGCCACGATGCGCGCGCGCGAGGTTTCCGCGATGCGCCGACGGCCTTCCAGGTCATGGGCACCGATCGGCTCCAGGAAATGCACTTCGGTATGCCGCGCCGGCTCACCGAGCAGGCGCAGGAAATTGGCGAAGAAACTCTCGCCTGGACCGAACGCGACAATGGTCTGCGCGTCGCCCTTCAGCCCGTACACCAGCGCCACCGGCTGCACCGGCACGCCGGTTTCAACGGCAGCCTGGAAGATGCGGGCATGGAACGGGCCCACCTCGTGGCCTCCGCGGGTGCGCCCTTCAGGGAACACGCCCACCGCCTTGCCGGCACGCAGCCGGTCGGCCATCACCTGCATCACCCCACCGAGCGATTCGGTGTTGCCACGCTGGTGGAAGATGGTCTGCCCACGCGCGGCCAGCCAACCGACCAGCGGCCAGCTGGCGATCTCGCGCTTGGCAACGAAGCCCATCATGCGCTGGCTGTGCAGGATGGAGATGTCGACCCAGCTGACGTGGTTGGCAACGAACAGCACCGCGCCCGGCAGCGGCCTGCCGACCTGCGACAGGCGGAAGCCGAAGATCCACATCAGCCCGCCCTGCCACCAGTTCACCACTTTGGCTCCGAACGTATCCTCGCCCACCCGCAGCTCGCCCCACGGCGGCAGCATGCCGATCAGGATCAGCGGCAGGAACACGGTGATGTGGACCAACAGCAGCGGTACGCGGTACAGGTAACGGCACACACGCGCCACGCCGCCACGGGGGGCCGGAGTGGGGGAAGTCATCCGCGCACGATACCGGAGCGCCGCAGCAGCTGCCAGCCGATTTAGGCCATAACAGCCATTGGCCGGGGCAATCGGCGGGGAACGCTGGGTTCCGCTGCCGTCAACACGCCCTCGTGGGGCTCAACCGTGGCCGGCGGCCACCACCGCCAGGGTCAGCCGCGAGATGCACACCAGCCGCCCCTGCTCGTCCTCGATGCGGATCTCCCACAGCTGGGTGCTGCGGCCCACGTGCAGCGCGCGGGCGGTGCCGGTGACCGTACCCGAACGCACGGCACGCACGTGGTTGGCGTTGATCTCCAGGCCAACGCAGATCTGCTTTGTGGCATCCACGCACAGGTTGCCGGCGCTGCTGCCCAGCGTCTCGGCCAGCACCACCGAAGCACCGCCATGCAGGATGCCGTACGGCTGCCGGGTGCGTTCGTCCACCGGCATGGTGGCCTGCAGCCAGTCCTCGCCAACCGCACTGAAGACGATGCCCAGCGATTCGATCGCCGTGTTGCGGCTGAGCGCGTTGAGCTGCTCGATGGAAACGGCTTCGCGGAACACCTGGGTCATGCGGGCACCTTCAGAGGATGGGAACGAGGCCGGCACCGAATGCGGTCAGCATGCGCACCAGCAGCCACTTCGGCCCGACGTTGACTTCGGGGAAGTCACCGACGGCGCTGTAGCAGCGATGGAAATCAGGATCCTGCCTCGGCAGCGGCTGCGGGCAGTCCGGGCCGGGCTTGAATTCGTAGTCGGTGGCGTAGCGCCACGGCCAGAAATCGAGAATCGGCAGCGCTTCGGAAGCCTTGCCTACGCTGTAGTTCAGCCCCGACAGCACCGGCGGCTTGGCCCGCGGCGCCACCGTCCATGAGTTCTGCGGATGGGTGTCGCGCAGGATGCTCTGCGCCAGTTCCTCGGCAAAGACCGGGTCGTCGATGATCACCGCGCCTTCGGTGTTGTAGTTCTCGCTGCGTGGATCGAAGTTGTGGGTGCCAACCACGCCGATGCGGCGATCCACCACCAGCGACTTGGCGTGCAACCCCATGCGCGCGCCCTTGCGGGTGACCGGCAGCGGCTTGTTGACTGCCTTGCTGCCCAGGAACGACGGCCGCGTCTCGGTGCGCAGCAGTCGCGTTTCGACCTCGCTGCCAGCCGCCCGACGGCGTTCGCGGGCATTCTGGTAGGCGCTGCCGGTACGCGGGTGGTTCACCGGCCCCTGCTTGCCGGTCCCGTTTGAACCGCCATCGCTGCCACCCCGCGCGTTGCTGCCCGCCGCGCTGCCACCAATCAACGGGTTGCGGCCACTGTCATCCGCGCCATCGGGCACGGCGATCGGGTCAGGCAGCAGATTGCGGTAGTCGACCGGCGCATCCAGCGGGAACGGCTTGTATTCGAAGATATTGAAGCCCAGTTCGCGCATGTTGCGGCGCTTGTACTTGTACGACAGCGCATACACGATCGGGTTGTCGGTGGCCGCCAGGCTGTTGCTGGACACCACCACGCGCGGCGGCTGCGGACGCTTGCGCAGTTCACGGAACAGCTTCTGCGCCGGCTTGGACAACACCAGGTAGGGCGTCTGCAGGATCACTTCCTTCTGCGCGCTGGCGATCAGCGCATCCAGCTGCGGCTCGGTCACATGCTGGCCGGCCAGCGGTGCATCGGCTTTTTCACGGCGATGCTTGCGCGGCAGGTCGGCGACATAGCGCACCGAGGCGACCGGCAGCGCGGTATCGACAAAGGAGCGGGTGACGAAGTCGATGTCGTTGGCTTCAGCACTGACCCGCTGCACCCGCTCGGGACGGCGGAAGGTGGCCGGGGGCAATGTGGGCACGCCCTGGCGCAGCAGGGTACGGCCTACGTCATTCAGGCGTTCGGCCGGCACGCTGCGCTGCGCGCGCCAGAACGCATCGAAGTTGGCGGCCATCGCCCGCGCTTCCGGTCCGGCGATCAGCACATCGCGGTCGCGGAAGTTGTACTCGCGGTCCCAATCGTAATAATCGTCCTGGTAGTTGCGGCCACCGACCACGCCGATCGCATCGTCGATCACCAGCAGCTTGTTGTGCATGCGCTGGTTGAAGCGACGGAAGCAGCACAGCACGCTGCCGGCGTAGTCGAAATAGTTCAGGCGCGCCTTGCCGAAGGTCGGGTTGTAGACCCTCAGCTGGAAATTCTGGTGGGCACCGGACAGCGCGCCGAGGATCTCGAGGTCGGAGATCGCCGAGAGCTGGTCGATCAGCACCCGCACCTTGACCCCGCGCCGGGATGCGGCCAGCAGTTCGTCGATGACCAGGCGGGCGCTGTCGTCCTTGTCGAAGATGTAGGTCTGCAGGTCGATGCTGCGGGTGGCGCTGCGCAGCAGGTTGAGCCGCGCGACCAGGGCGCCCTCGCCCTCATCCAGCAGCGTGGCGTAATGCTGCGGCCGTTCCGGGGTGGATTCGGTGAACGCCCGGCCGGCCAGGGCCCGCAGTGGCGAATCCAGCGCACAACGGTCGGCGCGCTGGCAATCGACTTCGGTCGAGCGTGCCTGCACGGCGATGGCTTCGGCCCGGTCACGCTCGGCATGCGACAGCGATGCACAACCGCTGCCCAGCAACACGGTTGCCAGCACCAGTACACGCAGCAGGTGGTTCACGGTTTAGGCGCCTCGCTCAGGCGCGCACGCAATACGAAAGTCACTCGGTCACTCAAGGCAAGCTGCCAGCTTTCCATGCCATACCGGCCTCGTTGCACGGTACCGCGGCTGACGACGTCGCAATCATAGCCGGGTCGGGCGCAGTCCGCCTTCTCGACCTTGAGCGACTCCGGGTGGCTGATCCCACGCAGGGTCAACCTACCGTTGATGTCGCCCCCGTCCTCCACGGTCTCCGGCCAGTACGGCAGGGAGTCGAACTCGACCACCGGATGGCGGCCGGCATCGAAGAACTCCTCACCGCGCATCCAACCGGTGTAGCGCGGCTTGCCAGGGATCTCGACCGAGCGCGTAAACATCTTCAGGTGCACCTGGTGGCGGCCGTCGGAGAGGATCTCGATGCGTCCCTCGAAGTGCGGAAACACGCCCTCGATGCGCTGCCCGAAGCGGGTGCGCACCTCGAAACCGATCTGCGAACGCTGCGTATCCAGGCGCAACACGCGGTGCGCCTCGGCGACCACCGGTGGCAATGTCGCAGGCGGTGGTGCGGCAGCCCAGGCCGGGCCGTACACCAGCAGCACGGGCAGCAGGAAGCGGCTGCGCCGCGCCATGCTCATCGGATCACGGCCACCAGAACGCATTCAGGCTGGCCACGCCCGGCTCGATCGAGGCCTCGCGGGGGAAACCGAGCACAGCCACGCCGCCCGGCGGCATGCCGCGATAGTCACTGCTGGTGCCGTCGGTCATCAGCGCCACCAGCTGCTCCAGGCCCGGGTTGTGGCCGACGATCAGCACCCTGTCCAGGTCACGCCGCTCATCCACCAGCGCGGCCAGGGTACCCGGGGTCGCTTCGTAGATACGGTCTTCCAGGCGCTTTTCGACATAGCCGATGGCCGCCATCACCGCTTCCAGGGTCTCGCGGGTCCGTCGCGAAGGGGAACACAGCACGCAGTCCGGCAGCAGCTTGTTCTCCTTCAGCCACTTGCCGGCGGCTTCGGCTTCGGCGAGCCCCACCGGCGACAACGGCCGGTCGAGATCAGCCTGGCCGGAAACGGCCGGTTCGGCATGGGCGTGACGGAGCAGGATCAGTTCGCGCATTGCGGGATTCCAGTAAAGGGGTGGGTACCTACGACTCTTACAGCTTCAGCCAGGACAACAGGGGTTCCCAGTCGGCCTGGTGCTCGCGCACCTGGGCGGAGCGGTAATCGAACAGACTGCGGCCCAGGCCGGTCATGACCACGTAGCTCTGGCTGTCGCGCAGCTGCGCGACCACCGGGTACGGCCATTCGGACAGCATCTGCAGCGCCTGCTGCGAGGTCTGGGTCCAGGGCTTTGTGCGGTTCAGCACCAGCCCCACCGGCAGCTTGCGGCTGTGCACGCGCGGGTTCTGGGCCAGGCTGTTGAGGAAGCCGACGATGGCTTCGATGTCCAGCGCCGAGGGCAGCACCGGCACCACCACCGCGTCGGCAGCGTCAAGGAAATGGGGGATATCGTCGGCCAACGCCCCCGCCGGGGCATCGATGATGACGGTTTCGGTGCCGTCGGGCAGTTTCTGCGCCCACTGCTTCTTCCGATACACGTCGATGGGGAGCACCGCGCTTTCCAGCCCGGCACGCCGTTGCGCCCAGCGGGTGCTGGAGCCCTGCGGGTCGGCATCGGCGATCACCGTGGCCTTGCCCTGCAATGCCGCGTACGCGGCCAGGTGGGTGGCGACGGTGGTCTTGCCCACCCCGCCCTTGGAACCGGCCACCAGGATCGTCTTCATGCCAGCCTCGCTTCCGGGTACGTGCCCCGAGCGTACACCGGCGGTGGTGACGGGAGGTAGCACCGCGCTGAACCTGCGGCCATTGCCTTTGCTATCGTGGCGCCCCCGAAGGATCGAACCGGCATGAGCGAACTGCAGGACCTGAGCGCACTGATCCGCGCCAATACCCCCCTGATCGTGATCGAGACCCAGGATGAGGGTCGCATCGTCGAACTCTTCCGGCAGACGCTGATGCACGTCTGGCGGGCCCTGCACCGCTGGTCGATCACCGAGGGCCTGCGCCGCATCGATCTGGACAGCGAGGACCCCGCGATCGGGCCGCCCGATGCCAGCGCGGCCCTGCAGATGATCCGCCAGGCCGACCAGCGCGGGGTCTACCTGCTGCTCGATTTCCACCCCTACCTGGGCTATGCCAGCCACCAGCGCGCCCTGCGCGACCTGATCCAGCGCCGCCACAGCGAGCCGAACGTGCTGGTGCTGATCGGTGCCAAGGTCGAACTGCCGGCCGAGCTGGAAGCGCTGGCGGTACGCTTCAACCCGCGCCTGCCCGATGCCAACGCCCTGCTGAAGATGCTGCGCGAGGAGGCCGACGCCTATGCGCGCGAGCATGGTGGTCGGCGGGTTGAAGTCGACAGCGAAGCGGTCAAGAAGATCCTGAAGAACCTGCAGGGCCTGAGCCTGGTCGATGCCCGGCGCATCGCGCGCCAGCTGATCTATGCCGACGGCGCATTGCGCGACGATGACCTGCCACAGCTGGCGCGGCTGAAGTTCGAGCTGCTCAACCGCAGCGGCCACCTGTTCTTCGAGCATGACAGCGCGCGCTTCGGCGATGTCGCCGGAGCGAACCGGCTCAAACGCTGGATCAACCAGCGCCGGGTCGCATTCATCGCCGGCTCGGCGCCGGCCGGGCTGGATCCACCGCGCGGCATGCTGCTGCTGGGCGTGCAGGGCTGCGGCAAGTCGATGCTGGCCAAGGCCACCGCCGCCGGCTTCGGCGTGCCGCTGCTGCGCCTGGACGTAGGCGCGCTGTACAACAAGTACCACGGCGAGACCGAGGCCAACCTGCGCCAGGCGCTGGCCTCGGCCGAGCAGCTGGCACCATGCGTGCTGTGGATGGACGAGATCGAGAAGGGCCTGGCCACCGGCAGCGAGGACGGCGGCGTCTCGCGTCGGGTGCTCGGCTACCTGCTGACCTGGATGGCCGAGCGCAAGGCGCCGGTGTTCATCGTCGCCACTGCCAACCAGGTGCACGAACTGCCGGCCGAGCTGCTGCGCAAGGGCCGCTTCGACGAGATCTTCTTCGTCGACCTGCCCTCGCCGGAGGTCCGCGTGGAACTGCTGCGGCTGCACCTGGGCCGGCGCCAGCTCAACGCGGATGACTTCGCGCTGCCGGCGCTGGCCGCCGCCGCGAATGGTTTTTCCGGCGCCGAGATCGAGCAGGCGATCGTGGCCGGCCTGTATGCAGCACATGCCGAGGGCCGGCCGCTGGACACCGAGCTGCTGATGAACGAGATCCGCGCCACGCGCCCGCTGTCGGTGCTGATGGCCGAGCAGGTGGCGGCATTGCGTGGGTGGGCGTCGGGGCGGACGGTTTCCGCGGACGACTGAGGGGTTTCCAGCGAACGGCGCAGCCCCTCGTGGCGGCTGGTTGACTGTGAACATCAAAAGCCGCGCTTGGCTGGGCGGGGTGGATTCGCGGGGGACGCCGTGAACCCGTCCATGGAGGCTTGGCCTGCCGCTCTTTGTAGAGCCGAGCCCACGCTCGGCTGCCTTTCGATCAGATATCGAAAAATCGATTCCGATACAGATTCATCCACGCATGGCGTGGACCTACCGTGTCGACCAAGGTCGACACCTACCAACAGCAACAGGGAACTGTCGGAGGCGGGGCGGTATGGGCAGGCAGGACCGTTGGCGCCATGGATGGCGCCATCGAGCCCCCATGGACGGGTTCACGGCGTGTCCTGACTGCCCATACCGCCCCGCCATCCTCGGGAAGTCTGCCGTTGCTGTTGCTTCGGCTGTTGCTGTTGCTGTTGCTTCAGCCCTTGCCTCTGCAGGTGCCGGGTGCAACCCGGCCGAACCCCCTCCTTATGGCCAGGCTGGCGGCGCGGCGGCCCAGGCCTGCTGCACTTCCATCAGCGTGGCGCGCTCGTCCTCGCGCCATTGCGGCAGCAGCTGCGCATAGTGCGCACTGGTGCTCCACTGCGACGGCTCGGTACGCACCGCAGCGGCGTACCACTGCACTGCCTCCTGCTTCTGTCCCAGCCGCCACAGCGCCAGCGCGTAGGTCGGTGGCACCCAGCTGGGCTTGGTACGGGCATTGCCGGCCGATGAAAGCCACTGTTCCAGCGCCGCCTCCACCCTGCCCTGGCGCAACAGATCCCATCCGTAGTTCCAGCGCACGCTGCGGCCACTGCTGCTCTGTGCCGATGCCTCCTTCAAGGCTTCGCCATACAGCTGCTCGGCCAGCTCGCCGCGGCCCTGGGCGCCGGCCACCGACGCCAGCTGCACCGTGGCCTCAACCGCACGCCGGCCGCGTTCACGCAGCTTGACCAACTGGGCAACGAGCTCATCGCCTTCACCCTGTATCGCCACCATCGGCGTGGCGGCCAGGTCGCTGTCGAAGTAGAACTCCTGTGGTGCCGGCAGGGCCGGCGCGGCCCACGCAGTGGCCGCTCCCGAAGCCAGCAGCACGCTGGCCAGGATCTTTCCTGAAACTGACATCCCTTCTCCCCAGGCCGCAAGCGCAGCCTCCCTCTCTCCCCCCGATCCTAACCCCGGCGCCGCCACCGGCGCGAGTGCCGGGGCCCGCACGGCCTCGCTGCTACAATTCGCGCCTTTCCCGCCGCGTGCCTGCACGTGGCCGGTGCCAGCCGATCCTCACCGGGCCAGCCATGACCAGTACCGCGCAACTCACTTCGCCCTCTTCCGCCAACCTGCTCGACCGTGATTACACGCTCGACCACAAGTACACCCGCAACGAGGGGCGGATCTACCTGAGTGGCGTGCAGGCGCTGGTACGGCTGCCCTTGATGCAGCGCCTGCGCGATGCCGCCGAAGGCATCGACAGCGCCGGTTTCGTCAGTGGTTACCGCGGCAGCCCACTGGGTGGTTTCGACCTGGAACTGTGGCGCGCGCGCAAGCATCTGGACGCAGCCAAGGTGAAGTTCACCCCCGGCCTCAACGAGGATCTGGGCGCGACCATGGTCTGGGGCACGCAGCAGACCAACCTGTTCCCTGGTGCCAACGTGCAGGGCGTGTTCGGCATGTGGTACGGCAAGGGCCCGGGCGTGGACCGTTGCGGCGACGTGTTCAAGCACGCCAATGCAGCCGGCACCTCGCGGTATGGTGGTGTGCTGGCGCTGGCGGCCGACGACCATGCCTGCCGCAGCTCGACCCTGCCGCACGGCAGCGAAGACGAGTTCGTCAGCGCGATGATGCCGGTGCTGAACCCGGCCGGCGTGCAGGACATCCTCGACATGGGCCTGCTCGGCTGGGCAATGAGCCGCTATACCGGGCGCTGGGTCGGCTTCAAGACGATCGCCGAGACAGTGGAATCCTCGGCCTCGGTAGAAGTCGATCCGTTGGCGCGCCGCATCATGCTGCCGGAAGATTTCGAGATGCCGTCGGGCGGTCTCAACATCCGCTGGCCGGATCCGCCGCTGGACCAGGAGATGCGCCTGCACCGCTATGCGGTGAAGGCTGCACAAGCGTTTGCCCGTGCCAACGGCATCGACAAGGTGGTGATGGACGCACCGCGTGCGCGGCTGGGCATCGTCACCACCGGCAAGAGCTATCTGGACGTGCTGCAGGCGCTGGAGTACCTGGGCCTGGATGAAGCCGCCTGCGCCGACATCGGCATCCGCGTGTACAAGGTCGGCATGACCTGGCCGCTGGAGCCGGAAGGCATCGCGCGCTTCGCGCAGGGCCTGGAAGACATCATCGTGGTGGAGGAGAAGCGTGCCTTCATCGAGCGCCAGATGAAGGAACAGTTCTTCAACTGGCCGGCCAGCTGGGGCCAGCGCCCGTCGATCGTCGGCAAGTACGACGAGAGCGGTGAGTGGATCCTGCCGTCCACCGGTGAGCTGACGCCGGCCACCATCGCCGGCGTGATCGGTCGCCGCATCCAGAAGTTCTTCAACAACGAGTCGATCGAGCAGCGCCTTCAGTGGATGCAGGAGAAGGAAGCCGAGCTTGCGTTGCCGCGTGCCAGCTTCCCGCGCGTACCGCATTACTGCTCGGGCTGCCCGCACAACACCTCCACCCAGGTGCCGGAAGGCTCGCGGGCGCTGGCCGGCATCGGTTGCCATTACATGGTGACCTGGATGGACCGCAGCACCGATACCTTCACCCACATGGGCGGCGAAGGCGTGACCTGGGCCGGGCAGGCGCCGTTCACCGATACCCCGCACGTGTTCCAGAACCTGGGCGACGGCACTTATTTCCACAGCGGTTCGCTGGCGATCCGCCAGGCGGTCGCCGCCGGCGTCAACATCACCTACAAGATCCTCTACAACGATGCGGTGGCGATGACCGGCGGCCAGCCGGTGGACGGCCCGCTGAGCGTGCCGGACATCGCAAGGCAGATGCGTGCCGAGGGCATCCACACCATCGTTGTGCTGTCGGACAACATCGGCAAGTGGACCGGCCAGCGCGAGCACTTTCCCAGTGACGTCGAGTTCCATGACCGCAGCGAACTGGATGCGGTGCAGAAACGCCTGCGCGAAGTGAAGGGTGTATCGATCCTGATCTACGAACAGACCTGCGCCACCGAGAAGCGCCGTCGCCGCAAGCGCGGCAAGCTGGAAGATCCGCAGAAGCGCGTGCTGATCAACTCGCTGGTCTGCGAAGGCTGCGGCGATTGCGGCAAGAAGAGTTTCTGCGTGTCGGTGCTGCCGAAGGAGACCGAGTTCGGTCGAAAGCGCGACATCGACCAGTCCAACTGCAACAAGGACTATTCCTGCGTCAACGGCTTCTGCCCGAGCTTCGTCACCGTGCACGGTGGGCAACCGCGCAAGGGCAGCAAGCGCGATGCCTCCACGCTGCTGGACAACCTGCCGGCACCGGTGGTGCGCGGCACCCTGGAGCAACCCTGGAACATCCTGATCACCGGCGTCGGCGGTACCGGCGTGGTGACCATCGGCGCGCTGCTGGGCATGGCCGGCCACCTGGAAGGCAAGGGCGCGACCGTGCTCGACCAGACCGGTCTGGCGCAGAAGGGCGGCGCGGTGACAACCCACATCCGCATCGCCCGTCGTCCCGAAGACATCCACGCCGTGCGCATCGCCGCCGGTGAGGCTGACCTGGTGGTGGGCTGCGACATGGTGGTGGTGAACGATTACTGGGCGCTGTCGAAGGTGCGCGCCGGTCGTTCGCAGGTCGTGCTCAATACTTACGAAGCAATGCCGGGCACCTTCACCACCCGCCCGGACATGCAGTTCCCGGCAGCCGACATCATTGCCGGCGTGCGCGTGGCACTGGGCGGCGAAGAACCGCTGCTGCTGGACGCCACCCAGCTGGCCACCGCGCTGCTGGGCGATGCCATCGCCGCCAACCTGTTCATCCTCGGCTACGCGTGGCAGCAGGGTCTGGTACCGCTGTCGTTCGACTCGCTGATGCGCGCCATCGAACTCAACGGCGCGGCCGTGGCGATGAACCAGCAGGCCTTCGCCTGGGGCCGCCTGGCCGTAGTCGACCCACAAGCCGTGCAGCAGGCCGCCGGCCTGGTGCGCAACCGCCACACCGATACCGAATCCACCCCGGGCCCGCTGCACCCGCTGCCGCCGGGGGAGTGGGAAGGCAACGAATGGGGCGCCACCGCCGCACCGCGCAACACCGGCGACGAGCGCGAACTGCGTGGCCTGCCCTCGCACGGTGGCGACGTGGCGTTCCTGCCGCTGGACGATGCGCGCCTGTCGCGTTCGCTGGATGAAATGATCGAGCGCCGCGCCGCCTTCCTGGTCGAGTACCAGGACGCTGCCTACGCCAACCGCTACCGCAGCCTGGTCGAGCGCGTGCGCGCCGCCGAAGCCGAGCGCATCGGCGGTTCCACTGCGCTGACCGAGACAGTGGCCCGCTACCTGTTCAAGCTGATGGCGTACAAGGACGAGTACGAAGTGGCCCGCCTGTATACCAGCGGCGACTTCCAGCGCCGCCTGCAGCAGCAGTTCGAGGGCGACTACCAGCTGCGCTTCCACCTGGCACCGCCGCTGTTCGCCAAGAAGGACGAGCAGGGCCGGTTGCTGAAGAAGGAATACGGCCCGTGGATGTTCAAGGCCTTCGGCCTGCTGGCCAAACTGAAGTTCCTGCGCGGCGGCCGCTTCGACGTGTTCGGCCGCACCGGGGAGCGCCGCATGGAGCGCAAGCTGATCGGCGATTACGAGGCCACCGTGCAGCTGCTGCTGGACGGCCTGGATGACGACCGCCTGGCGCTGGCGGTGGAGATCGCCAGCGTCCCCGAGCACATCCGCGGCTTCGGCCACGTCAAGGAAGCGCATTTCGAGCAGGCCAAGGCGCGCGAAGCCGCCCTGCTGGCGCAGTGGCGCAATCCGAAGGCGCTGCATATCGTGCAGGTGGCTTGAAGGTAGTGCCGGCCGCTGGCCGGCATCCCTCCTGGCAATCGGGTGCCGGCCAGCGGCCGGCACTACCGGCGATTCACCCCAGCCGCCACAGCAGCAGGCGGTTGTTGGCCGGCATTGCCACATCACCCAGGCGGGTGAAGCCTTTGTCCGCTGCCAGCGCCTGCACCGCTTCCACATCGCGGATGCCGCTGTGCGGATCACGCGCCTTCAGCCAGGCATCGAACTGCGCGTTGCTGTCGCTGGTGTAGCGGCCGCCGTAGTTGAACGGGCCGTACATCGCCAACAGCGCACCGTGGCGCAACAGCGGCGGCAGCGCGCCGAACAGCACCTGCACATGCTCCCAGCCCATGATGTGCAACGTGTTGGCGCTGAATACGGCGTCGAACGTACTGCCCTCGGGCAACGACAGGCCCGGCGCTGGGGGCAGTTCCACCTGCAGCGCCACCGGCGGCAGCAGGTTCAGCAGCGCGGCCTCCGCACGCCAGGCCTCGATGCCGGGCAGATGGTCCGGATGATCGCTGGGCTGCCAGCGCAGCCAGGGCCAGCGCTCGGCGAAGAACGCCGCGTGCTGGCCGGTGCCACTGCCGATCTCCAGCACCCGATGACGGTCGCCCATCCATGGGTCGAGTGCAGTGGCGATGGGTTCGCGGTTGCGCTCGCAGGCTTCTGAATACGGCTTGCTCGACATCAGGACGGTGTCCAGGCGGGGTCGGCCCCATTGTGCACGAGGGGGTTACTGAGCAGGGCTGCGCCCTGCAGAAGCCGGAGCCGGAGCCGGAGCAACGTCAAAAGCTGGCATTCCGTGGGTTGGCGGGGTGGGTCCGGTTGCGGGGGACGCTGCAAGTACGTCCATGTAAGCTCGGTCGCCGCATCCATGCGGCTCACGCCCCCGCAACCGGCCCCACCCCGCCTTCGACAGTTTCCTGCGGTCTGTTGGAACGGCATTGGGGTCAGATCCGTTTTCCTGCGGAAAACGGATCTGACCCCGGATTCATTTCGATATCTGACAGATGTGTCGACCAAGGTCGACACCTACCAACAGCCGCGGAGATCTGTCAGGGGTGAGGCGGTGTCGGATTGCGGGGTGTCAGCCGCATGGATGCGGCTGCCAAGCCTACACGGACGTACTTGCGGCGTCCCCGCAATCCGACACCGCCCCGCCAACCCACGGAATGCCGCTCTGGCTCTGGCTCTGGCTTTGGCTTTGGCCGTTGCCGTTGCATTGAGCAGGTGCAGGGCTGCAAGCCCTGCCGAAACACCACCAACCATGACTGCAGTCACTTGCCCGGAGGCGCCGCGCTGGCGAAAGTCGAGGAGTTGACGTGATCGGCTCGGCCTGTTGCCGGCTGC
Source organism: Stenotrophomonas sp. CCNWLW162 (assembly GCF_037203745.1). Classification (NCBI taxonomy): domain Bacteria; kingdom Pseudomonadati; phylum Pseudomonadota; class Gammaproteobacteria; order Lysobacterales; family Lysobacteraceae; genus Stenotrophomonas; species Stenotrophomonas sp. CCNWLW162. The sequence goes on from NZ_JBBCBL010000007.1 coordinate 179,199, forward strand.
ACGCAAGCGAGAGAGAGAAACGCTGTGCAACGACGTGAGTTCCTGGCTTTTTCCGGTCTGGGCCTGGCGGGCCTGCTGCTGCCGCATTCCCGTGCCATCGCCGCCGAGCAGTTGCTCGCCCCGGTCGACACCGCGCTGCGCAGGCGCTTGGCCGAGGTCGCCCTCGCTACCGCGCGCACGGCCAAGGCCAGCTACTGCGATGTGCGCATCGGCCGCTACCTCAACCAGTCGGTCATCACCCGCGAGCATCAGGTCGGCAACGTGACCAACCGCGAATCGTCCGGCGTGGGCGTGCGGGTGATCGTCAACGGCGCCTGGGGCTTTGCCGCTACCCATCAGCAGACCGAGGCCGCCGTACGCGCTGCGGTCGAGCAGGCCACGGCCATCGCCCGTGCCAATGCCAGCATCCAGACCCGGCCGGTGCAACTGGCACCAACGCCGTCGGTCGGTGAGGTCCGCTGGCAGACGCCGATCCGCCGCAATGCCATGGAAGTACCGATCCAGGACAAGGTCGAGTTGCTGCTGGCGCTCAACGCCGCCGCGCTGAATGCGGGCGCCGACTACATCAACTCCACCCTGTTCCTGGTCAACGAACAGAAGTACTTCGCTTCCAGCGATGGCTCGTTCATCGACCAGGACATACATCGCATCTGGCTGCCGTTCACTGCCACCGCCATCGACAAGGCCAGCGGCAAGTTCCGAACCCGCGCAGGCCTGTCCTCGCCGATGGGCATGGGCTACGAGTTCCTCGATGGCGATGCGCGCGGCAAGGTGCAGCTGCCCGGCGGCATCACCGCCTATCGTGATTCCTACGACCCGGTCGAGGACGCCATCGCCGCCGCCCGCCACGCGCGCGAAAAACTGAAGGCGCCTTCGGTGAAGCCGGGCAAATACGACCTGGTGCTGGACCCGTCCAACCTGTTCCTGACCATCCATGAGAATGTCGGTCACCCGCTGGAGCTGGACCGCGTGCTCGGCTACGAAGCCAACTACGCCGGCACCAGCTTCGCCACGCTGGACAAGCGCGATGCCGGTTTCCGCTGGGGCAGCGACATCGTCACCTTCTTCGCGGACAAGACCCAGCCCGGCAGCCTCGGTGCGGTCGGCTACGACGACGAAGGCGTCAAGACCCAGCGCTGGGATCTGGTGCGCGACGGCATCCTGGTCGATTACCAGGCCACCCGCGATGAAGCCCACATCCTCGGTCGCAATGCTTCGCATGGCTGCAGCTATGCCGATTCCTGGTCCAGCGTGCAGTTCCAGCGCATGGCCAATGTCTCGCTGGCGCCGGGCAGGAAGCCACTCAGCGTCGAGGACATGATCAAGGACGTGGAGAACGGCATCTACATCCACGGCCGCGGTTCGTATTCGATCGACCAGCAGCGCTACAACGCGCAGTTCGGCGGCCAGCTGTACTACCAGATCAAGGACGGAAAGATCGCCGGCATGGTCGAGGATGCGGCCTACCAGATCCGTACGCCGGAATTCTGGAATGCCTGTACCGCGATCTGCGACGAGCGCGACTTCCGCCTCGGCGGTTCGTTCTTCGACGGCAAGGGCCAGCCCGGCCAGGTCTCGGCGGTCTCGCACGGTTCGTCCACCACCCGCTTCAACGGCATCAACATCATCAACACCGCGCGCAGTCTCGGCGCTTGAGCCACCCATCGTTCGACATGGAGAGCAGCCTTGCAAAGACGTGACTTCCTGGCCCTGACCGGGCTTACCGCGGGCGGGCTGATCGTGCCCTCCTTCTTCGGCAAGGTGATCGCCGCCGAACAGCTGCAGTCCAGCCTCGACCCGGCGTTGAAGAAGCGCCTGGCCGACGCCGCCCTGCAGGCTGCGCGCAGCGCCGGCGCCACCTACTGCGACGTGCGCATCGGCCGCTACCTGCGGCAGTTCGTGATCACCCGCGAGGACAAGGTGCAGAACGTGGTGAACACCGAGTCCACCGGCGTCGGCATCCGTGTGATCGTCAACGGCGCCTGGGGCTTCGCTGCCACCAACGCGCTGGGCACCGCCGACGTGGCCAGGGCCGCGCAGCAGGCCGCGGCAATCGCCAAGGCCAATGCCGGCGTGCAGACCGCCCCCGTACAGCTGGCCAAGGCACCCGGCGTCGGTGAGGTGAGCTGGCGCACACCGATCCGCAAGAACGCGATGGAGGTACCAATCAAGGACAAGGTCGGCCTGCTGCTGGACGTCAACGCCGCAGCAATGGGCGCCGGTGCCAGCTTCGTCAATTCGATGCTGTTCCTGGTCAACGAACAGAAGTACTTCGCCTCCACCGATGGCTCCTACATTGACCAGGACGTACACCGCATCTGGGCCCCGATGACGGTCACCGCCATCGACAAGACCAGCGGCAAGTTCCGCACCCGTTCGGGCCTGTCCTCGCCGATGGGCCTGGGCTACGAGTACCTGGACGGCGCCGCCGCCGGCAAGGTGGTCAGTCCCAACGGCGTGGTCAACTACAGTTCTTCCTACGACATGAAGGAAGACGCCATCGCCGCCGCCAAGCAGGCGCAGGAGAAGCTGAAGGCACCGTCGGTGAAGCCGGGCAAGTACGATCTGGTGCTCGATCCGTCGCACACCTGGCTGACCATCCACGAGTCGATCGGCCACCCGCTGGAACTGGACCGCGTGCTCGGCTACGAAGCCAACTACGCCGGCACCAGCTTCGCCACCCTGGACAAACGCGAACAGCATTTCCAGTACGGCAGCGAGCTGGTCAACATCTTCGCCGACAAGACCCAGCAGGGCAGCCTCGGTGCGGTGGCGTACGACGACGAAGGCGTGAAGTGCAAGCGCTGGGACCTGATCAGCAACGGCAAGCTGGTGGACTACCAGACCATCCGCGACCAGGCCCACATCCTCGGCAAGACCGAGTCCGATGGCTGCTGCTATGCCGACTCGTGGTCCAGCGTGCAGTTCCAGCGCATGGCCAACGTGTCGATGGCGCCGGGCAAGAAGCCGCTGAGCGTGCCGGACCTGATCAAGGACGTGGAGAACGGCATCTACATCATCGGTGACGGTTCGTTCTCGATCGACCAGCAGCGCTACAACGCGCAGTTCGGTGGCCAGCTGTTCTACGAGATCAAGAACGGCCAGATCACCCGCATGCTGGAAGACGTGGCCTACCAGATCCGCACGCCGGAGTTCTGGAATGCCTGCACGGCCGTGGCCGACGAGCGCGACTACCGCCTGGGCGGTTCGTTCTTCGATGGCAAGGGCCAGCCGGGCCAGGTCTCGGCGGTCTCGCACGGTTCGTCGACCGCGCGCTTCAACGGCATCAATGTCATCAACACCGCACGCAGCCTCGGCTGATCGGTCAGGAGCCCTTACACCATGAGTATCTTTACCGAAGCCCAGGCCAAGGCCATCCTCGACAAGGTCATCGCCCTGTCCAAGGCCGACGAATGCACCGCCGTGCTGGCCGGCGCGATCAGCGGCAACATCCGTTTCGCACTGAACAATGTCTCCACCAGCGGCATCGTCGACAACACCGAGCTGGCCGTCACCGTCGCCTTCGGCAAGCGCGTCGGCACGGCCTCGATCAACGAGTTCGACGATGCCGCGCTGGAACGCGTGGTGCGCCGTGCCGAAGACCTGGCGCGCCTGGCCCCGGAGAATCCGGAGTTCATGCCGGCCATCGGCAAGCAGAGCTACCGCGCCAGCCCCACCTTCAGCGAATCCACTGCAGCAATCGACCCAGCCTTCCGCGCCAAGGTCGCCGCAGATTCGATCGCACCATGCCGTGGCCACGGCCTGATCGCCGCCGGTTTCCTTGAAGACGGCCAGGGCTTCCAGGCCACCGCAAACAGCAATGGCAACTTCGCCTACCAGCGCACCACCAACTTCGATTACACCTGCACCGTGCGTACGGAAGACGGTCGTGGTTCGGGCTGGGTCGGCCGCAACCTGAAGGACGCGGCGGACTTCAAGGCCGACCAGGACATCCGCATCGCCATGCGCAAGGCCACCGAGTCGGCCGAAGCCAAGGCGCTGGAGCCCGGCAAGTACACGGTGATCCTGGAACCGGCCGCGGCCGCAGGCCTGATCAGCTTCATGATGAACTTCTTCAGCGCACGCTCGGCCGATGAAGGCCGCAGCTTCCTGTCGAAGAAGGGCGGCGGCAACAAGCTGGGAGAGCAGGTCTACGACCCGCGCGTGACCATGTTCGCCGACCCGTGGCACCCGGATGCACCGGTACTGCCGTGGGACAACGAGGGCATGCCACGCGAGCGCATCGCCATCATCGAAAACGGCAAGATCGCCAATCTGGACTACTCGCGCTTCTGGGCCCAGAAGCAGGGCAAGACCGCCAAGGCCTCGCCAGGCAACCTGCTGATGAGCGGTGGCGACAAGAGCACCGCCGAGCTGGTGCGCGGTACCCAGAAGGGCATCCTGGTCACCCGTACCTGGTACATCCGCATGGTCGATCCGCAGACCGTGCTGCTGACCGGCCTGACCCGCGACGGCACCTTCTACATCGAGAACGGCCAGATCAAGCACCCGGTGAAGAACTTCCGCTTCAACGAGTCGCCGGTGATCATGCTCAACAACATCGAAGAGCTGGGCAAGCCGGTGCGCGTGGCCGGTGATGAATCCAGCTACGTGATGATGATCCCGCCGATGAAGCTGCGCGATTTCACCTTCACCTCGCTGTCCGACGCGGTCTGATGGATCGCCGGGCCTGCCTGCGCTGGTTGGCCGCTGCCGCTTCGGCGGCGGCGCTGCCGGCCTTCGCGCAGGCAGGCCCGCGCAGTTCGCGCTACGACTTCTGGTTCACCCGCCTGCAGTACGACTCCGGCGACTGGGACGTGGACGCGCGCATGCCGTCCAACCTGATCACCTCGCTGATCGACTACACCTCGCTGCGCGTGGATCCGCAGGAACACGTGGTGGCGCTGGCCGACCCGCGCATGCTGGAAGCGCCGTTCTGCTACCTGGCCGGGCACACACTGGTGGAGTTCAACGCCGCCGAGCGGCAGAACTTCGTGCGCTACGTGCGCAATGGCGGCTTCGTCTTCGTCGACGACTGCAACCATGATATCGACGGCCTGTTCGCCACCTCGTTCGAGGCACAGATGGGTCGCCTGTTTGGACCGAAGGCATTGCAGAAGCTGCCCAACAGCCACGCGCTGTACCGCAGCTTCTTCCGCTTCCCCGATGGGCCACCGGCCACCAGTTTCGAGCTCAATGGCTGGGGCGATGACCTGGTACACGACTACCTGAAAGGCATCGAGGTCGACGGCCGCCTGGGCCTGCTCTACAGCAACAAGGACTACGGCTGCGAGTGGGACTACGACTGGCGCAACAAGCGCTTCCTGGCCGAAGACAACACCCGCTTCGGCGTCAACATCGTGATGTACGCGTTGAACAATTGATAGGACCTGCACGCCCATGACCACCGCTGACCTCGACTCCCTGCTGCCGCGCCTGCACGATCTGCGCGCCGCGCTCGCACGCGCGGTGGTTGGCCAGAACACCGTGGTCGAGCAGCTGCTGATCGGCCTGTTGGCCGGAGGCCACTGCCTGCTGGAAGGTGCGCCCGGGCTCGGCAAGACCCTGCTGGTGCGCTCGCTCGGCCAGGCGCTGGAACTGCAGTTCAGGCGCGTGCAGTTCACCCCCGACCTGATGCCCAGCGACATTCTCGGTACCGAGCTGCTGGAGGAAGATCACGGCACCGGCCATCGCCATTTCCGCTTCCAGCAGGGCCCGATCTTCACCAACCTGCTGCTGGCCGACGAGCTCAACCGCACCCCGCCCAAGACCCAGGCGGCGCTGCTGGAAGCGATGCAGGAGCGTACGGTCAGCTACGCCGGCACGACCTACACATTGCCGGCGCCGTTCTTCGTGCTGGCGACGCAGAACCCGATCGAGCAGGCCGGCACCTACCCGCTGCCGGAAGCACAGCTGGACCGATTCCTGCTGCACGTGCTGGTGGATTACCCGAGCGAGGACGAAGAGCGGCAGATCCTGGAACAGACCACCGGCGGTGCCACCGACGCGGTGCCCAAGGTGATGGATGCCGAAGCGGTGATTGCCCTGCAGGCCGCGGTGCGCCAGGTGCATGTCAGCCCCGATGTGCTGGCCTGGATCACCCGCCTGGTGCGCGCCAGCCGTCCCAGCGAAGGCGCACCGGCAGCAATCAACCAATGGGTGAAATGGGGCGCTGGCCCACGCGCCGGGCAATCGCTGGTGCTGGCGGCGAAAGCACGTGCATTGCTGCAGGGCCGTTTTGCCGCCACCCGTGAGGATGTGCAGGCCTTGGCCGCGCCGGTGATGCGTCATCGCCTGCTGTTGTCGTTCGCCGCCGAGGCTGAGCAGAAGCGTGCCGACGACGTGGTCGCCGCCTTGCTGCAGGCCGTGCCGTTCCCGGGTTGATCCACGCGTGAACGCTGGTATGTCGTTGACCCTGCCACCCGAACTGCGCGCGCGCCTGCGCCTGCTGCGGTTGCGGCCGCGCCTGGCCAGCGGTGCGAGCGGCATTGGCCAGCACGCCAGCCGCAGCCGTGGTGCCGGCCTGGAGTTCGCCCAGTACCGGGCCTACGAGCCGGGCGACGAACTGCGCCAGATCGACTGGAAGCTGTATGCACGCTCGGACCGCTTCTTCGTACGCGAATCCGAACGCGAAAGCCCGATCACGGTCTGGCTGCTGCTCGATGCCACCGCCTCGGCCGGCCAGGCCGATCGCGCCGCGCCGGAACGCACGCGCCTGGACCATATGCGCGGCGTTGCCGCCTGCCTGGCCGAGCTGGCCCTGCAGCAGGGCGACCGTTTCGGCCTGCTGGCGATCAATGGCGATGGGCTGCAGCTGGTGCCCGCAGCGAGCGGCGCACGCCAACGTGACCGCGTGCACCTGCAACTTCATGCGCTGCAGGCGCGCGGCGGCTGGCCTGCGGCGGATCGACTGCGCCCACTGTGGGAACGCGTGCGCCCGGGCGACATGCTGCTGGCCATTGGCGATGGCTTCGATGAAGCCGGCATCGTGCTGCTGGAACAACTGGCCAGCGCGCGCCGTGAAGTGGCCCTGCTGCAGATCCTGACTGCCGACGAACGCGACTTCCCGTTCGATGCCGGCCACCGCTTCCGCGACCCGGAGACCGGCGAGGAACTGCTGGGCGATGGCGCGGCGATCCGCGCCGACTACCTGCAACGCTTCGCCGACGCACGTACCGCATTGCAGTCGCGGCTGCAGGCCAGCGGGATTGCCAGCGCGGCCGGCTGGCTCGACCAACCGCTGGACCAGCCGCTGCAGGCGCTGTTCGGTCGCGGGGGCGACGCGTGAGCCTGCTGTTCCCACTGGGGCTGGCAGCGCTGGCCGCGTGGCTGCTGCCACTGCTGATCCACCTCGCTCGACGCCATCCGTATACGCCGCTGGATTTTGCCGCGTTGCGCTGGCTGCGCGCACAGATCCGGCCGCGCCAGCGCATCCGTTTCGATGACTGGCCGTTGCTGCTGGTGCGCCTGCTGTTGCTGGCCGCGCTGGCATTACTGCTGGCACGACCAGCGCTGACCGGCCCTGCTCCAGCCCCCGATGCGTGGACGGTGGTGGTCCCAGGACTGGATGCCACGGCGCTGCGCGGCACGGCCAAGGATGGCAACTGGCATTGGCTGGCGCCCGGCTTCCCAGCCATTGATCAGGCGCCCCCCACATCCTCGGCAACCCTGCCCAGCCTGCTGCGCGAACTGGACGCGCAGCTGCCATCCGGCACCGCATTGACCGTGCATGTTCCCGATCCCCTGCCCGGCCTGGATGGCGCCCGCCTGCAGCTGTCGCGCGAAGTTCAGTGGCACCCGCAGCCGACGGCGATCACTCCGCCGCGGACGGCAGCCGCACTGCCGCAGCTGCGCGTGCACGGCGAGGCATCCGCCACTGCCCAGCATTGGTTGAACGCACTGCAGCGCGGCTGGGGCGTGCAGGCACCGCTCGCGCCGCTGGCAGCGAATGCGCTGCCCGAACGTGGCGAGATCGGTGTATGGAGCCGCAGCGATGCACTGCCGGCGAACTGGCAGGCCTGGCTGCATGAGGGCGGCAGCGTATTGACCGCGGCCAGGCCCGCCGCCAACGCCGCCGTCCTGCTGCGTGATACCGAAGGCGTGCCGCTGCTGGGGCAGCAGCGCATCGGCCAGGGTCGCCTGTTGTCGCTGACGGGCGAGTGGAACACCGCCAGCAACGCCGCGCTGCGCGATCCACAGCTGCCGCGTTCCCTGCTGCTGGCCCTGCAGCCGCTGCCGTCGCCACGCCTGGGCGATGCACAGGACCAGGCGCCGCGCCAGGTTGCACTGCCCGCAGCAGCATCGCCGGTGCGTGAGCCCACGGCGTGGCTTCTGCTGGCAATCGTGCTGCTGTTCGCACTGGAACGCTGGATGGCCAGCAGCGCGCGGCGCAGGGCGGTCGCATGAAGACGCTGCAGCATGCCTGGCAACGTGCGCGCCGTCGCCGCGCCGCCATCACCCTGCTGCTGGGCCTGCCGTGGGCGCTGGCCGCGACGGCGCTCGCACTGCGGCTGTCCGGTTTCGATATCGCCTGCGTGGTCGCCACGGTCAGCCTGCTCGCCTGCGCGGCCTTCGCCACTGCACGTGGCCGCCAGCTGGACCGCCAGTGGCTGCAGCGGCAACTCGATGGCAGCGGTACGAGCGAAGACAGCGCCGATCTGCTGTTCGCCGACGCCACCACGCTCAATCCGCTGCAGCAGCGCCAGCGCGCGCATGTGCTTGCCACGCTGGAACAGGCGATGCCGGAGCTGCGTCCACGTTGGCCGCACCTGACGGTGGTGCTGTGCTGCATCGGTGGCTTGGCCGTTGCCCTGCTCGCGTTCGGCTGGCCGCGTTCGAACCCAGTCCCGGCAGCCGTCCATTCCGCCACGACCAGCAGCGTCGCGTCCGCGGGCCCGCTGCGGCTGCAGTCCACCCGGCTGCGCATCAACGCACCGGCCTATACCGGACAGGCCACGATCACCCAGAACACGCTGGATGCCAAGGTCGCCGCCGACAGCCAGCTGTCGTGGTCGTTGCGCTTCGACCGCGCACCGGCCAGGGCATGGCTGCAGTTCCACGATGGTCGACGGCTGCCGCTGAGCGAGCGCGATGGACAGTGGCAGGCACAGGATGTGGCGCGCACGCCGGTGCTGTACCGCGTGGTGAGCGAACCGGCGCTGGCCGAAACCCGCCTGCACCGGCTGGATGTGGTGGCCGACCGCGCGCCCAGCGTGCGCGTGCTGGAGCCGACCGCCAGCCTGGTTCTGGGCACGCCCGGGCAACGGCAATGGGCGCTGCGCTTCGAGGCCAGCGACGATTACGGTGTCGCGGCGCAGGCAACGCTGTCGATCACCACCACCCAGGGCAGCGGTGAGAACATCACCTTCGTGAAGCGCAGCGTCACGCTTGCCGGCAGCGGCGAAGCCACCGCGCGGCATTTCGCACATACCCTTGATCTTGCTGCGCTGGGCGCACAGCCCGGCAACGATGTGATCGCCCAGCTGGAGGTGCGCGACAACCACGCGCCAACACCGCAGACCGGGCGCAGCAGCAGCGTGATCCTGCGCCTGCCCAGCGCCGAAGTCGCACTCGGTGCAGAGCTGGAAGGCCGCATCAAGAAGACCCTGCCGGCCTACTTCCGCAGCCAGCGGCAGATCATCATCGATGCCGAAGCGCTGATCCGACAGCGCCGCACTCTCGCCGCCGAGGACTTCGTGAAGCGCAGCGATGCGATCGGCGTCGACCAGCGCATCCTGCGCCTGCGCTATGGCCAGTTCCTGGGTGAGGAAAGTGAAGGTGCGCCGAAGCCACCGCCGACCAGCGATCTGCCCACCAGCGATACGCCCGCCGCAGACGACCACGATCACGACGACGATCACGACCATGACGCCGATGCCGGGACGCACGACGCGCATGGCCACGATCACGGTGGCAAGCCGGCCAATGCCGATACGTCGCCGGTGTTCGGCAGCGCCACCGACGTGCTCTCCGAGTATGGCCACACCCATGACCATGCCGAGGCCGCCACTCTGCTCGATCCGCAGACCCGCGCGACGTTGAAGGCTGCGCTGGACCAGATGTGGTCGGCCGAAGGCGAGCTGCGCCAGGGCCGTCCGGAGCAGGCATTGCCATTCGCCTACAAGGCATTGGCTTTCATCAAGCAGGTGCAGCAGGCCGAACGCATCTACCTGGCCCGGGTCGGACCGGAGCTGCCGCCGATCGATGAAGGCCGCCGGTTGGGCGGTGATCGCGCCGGGCTGGCCAGCCGCGAACTGCCGTTGGCCGCACGCACGCCGCCGGACCCGGCCATCGTCGAAGCCTGGCAGCGCCTCGGCGATGACACCGGCGCGCCCGATCTCGATGCGCTCGCGACCTGGCAGCAGCGCAACACCGCCTACCTGCCCGATGCACTCGATCTGGCTGCCGCCATCGAGCAGCTGCGCATCGAACCAGGATGCCGTGACTGTCGCCAGCGTCTGCGTGCGCAGTTGTGGCGTGCGCTGCAGCGGCCGCTGCCGCAGGCGATGCGGCGCAGTGCCGCCGATGCGATGGGGCAACGCTATCTTGATGCGTTGGAGACGCAGCCATGAGCGCCTCCGGTTTGAACCTGTGGATTGCTCTGGCGCTTGCTCTGGTCGTGGTCATCGCCAGCGTGCGCCAGCTGCGTGGAAGCACCACGCGCCGTGGACGACAGGGGATCGTGATCGGACTGCAGCTGATCGCCGCGACTCTGCTTTATTTCTGCCTGGTGCCGCCCACCCGCCAGCAACCCGCAGGCGGGCTGGTCGTGCTCGGAACCGATGCCGGCAAGGCCGGCGCACTCCCGGCCAGCGAAGGCCCGCTGTTGCTGTTGCCGGAAGCTGCTGATGTGCCTGGCGCACAGCGCGTTCCCGACCTTGCCACCGCGCTGCGCCAGCATCCGGCCTCCGCGCTGACGCTGGTCGGTGCGGGCCTGGCCGCACGTGACCGCGACGCGGTGCTGCCACAGGATGTGCGCTGGCAGCCAACGCCCGCGCCGCGTGGCTGGGTCGCACTGCAGCCACCGGTCGACGTCGCCCCCGGTGCGCGCTTCGCCGTGCAGGCGCAGGCGCACGGCGTGGCAAAAGCCAAGGCAGAGCTGCTCGACCCGGCCGACAGCGTGGTCGATCGCGCGGCCGTTGACGACGACGGCCGCGTGCAGCTCAGCGGCATCGCCCGCGCGGCGGGACGCAGCGTATTCCGCCTGCGCATGCTCGATGCAGATGGCCATGTGGTGGATAGCGTGCCGGTGCCACAGCAGACCGTGCCCGCGGCGCCGTTGCGCCTGCTGGTGCGCGCCAGCGCGCCGGGCCCAGAGCTGAAGTACCTGCGCCGCTGGGCGGCCGATGCCGGCATCCGCGTGCAGGTGCAGGCCGATACAGGCGCGGGCCTCAGCATCGGCGATGGCCCGGTGTCGATCGATGCAGCATCGCTCGCACACACTGACCTGCTTCTGCTGGACGAGCGCAGCCTGGCGGCATTGAGTGCGGGCCAGCTGGCCGCCGTGCGCCAGGCGCTGCGCGATGGAATCGGTGTACTGGTACGGAGTGCAGGCGCACCTTCGGCCAGCGCGCGCCAGCGCCTCCGCGATCTGGGCCTGCCAGTGCAGGGTGATGGCAGCAGCCATGCAGTCGAGCTTCCCGGCGACGGCGAAAGCGCCATCCTGGCCGCACGACGTGGCCCACTCGCCGCCGGCACACTGCCGACCGGCTACGGCGAAGACGCCGACCGCAGCTCGCACGGTGCCGTCCTGCCCGCGCTGGAAGCACTGGCGCTGCAGTTTCCGGGCGGCAGCGCGCTGCTGCATGATCGTGCTGGCAACGCCATCGGTGGCTGGCGCGCGGTCGGCAAGGGCCGCATCGGCCTGTTGCCGCTGACCGACAGCTGGCGCTGGGTGCTGGCCGGCCGCGATGACCGTCATGGCGAGCTGTGGAGCAGCGTGGTGGCCACGTTGGCGCGGGCACTGGGCAGCGGTGATGCATTGTGGTCGCCGCAGCCGATCAGCTGGGCAGGCGAACGGCAGTCAGTGTGCGGCGTGCAGGCACCGCTGCAGGCCCTCAATGAGCGCGGCGAAGGCGCGCCGCTGATCGTCGATGGCGCGACATCTGCAATGCGCTGCGCTGGCTGGTGGCCCCTCGAATCGGGCTGGCAGCGCCTGCAGCATGGCGACAGCACCGTCTGGCGCTATGTGTTCGACCCGAAGGATGCAGCTGCGCTGCATCGGCAGGCGATGATCGATGCGACTGCACGGATGTTGGCCGCCAGCACTCCGACCGGCACATTGGCCACGCAGCCAGTACCGGGCTCGCGCTGGCCCTGGTGGCTGGCCTTCGTGTTGTGCGCATCGTTGTTGTGGTGGCTGGAACGGCGGCGCTGATCCCGGGGTCGGATCCCTTCCGCCCGCGAAAGGGCTCTGACCCCACCGATCGGATTGCAGGCAGCATCCACGCATGGCGTGGATCTACTGGCCGGTTGCCCTGGTAGATGCCAACCTTGGTTGGCACTTTTCAACGCATGCCCGCGCGCCGGTACACGCCATTGAAGCGCACGTTCATGCCACCACATTCGCTGTTGTCGGCCACGATCAGCACCTCACCCAGAGAATGCACGCGCACTCTGCAAGTGTCCTCGACGAACTCGGCATCGGCACCACGGGGCGCCGCGCGCGCTTCCACCTGGCCCATGTTCGGCCCGTACGGGCGCTGCTCCGGCGTGGGGTTGGCGGAGGGCCAGTAGGCGTCGCCTTCGACATGCAGCTGCCCACCCTGCACGGTGATGCGCAGGCCGTTGTCGCCATCCTTCCAATTGCCCGTCCAGTCCTGCAGCGACGGCACGACCACCGGCAACGCCTGCAGCTTGCTGCGGTCCACCCAGCCAGCACTACCGCCCACCTTGTTCGGGAAGAACGCGCAGCGGTATCGGCCAAGATCACGCCCGGTCACAACGGTATCGCCGTTGACCACATAGCTGCGCTGGCGGCAGGCAGGTTCGCCTTTCGCCGGGCAGCCGTCCATGTCACCAAGCAGGTACAGACGGGGCGCACCCGTCACCTTGGCCAGCGCGAACCGGCTCTGTTCGGAGGGAAACGCACCGTTGCGGCAGGCGCCATCACCGGCGATGGCATCCGCGAAGGCGGACGCCGGCAGCAATGCGGCCAGCAGGCAGATCGAACGCAGGAACATGGCAGCACTACCGGAGGGGGAGCCGGCAGGATATACCGACCTACTTCACCGGCGATGCATCACCGGCATCCTGCTGCTGGGAGAACCGCAGCGCACGCTGCCGCTGTTCCGCGCTGAGTTCCGGCGGTGGCCGTGCGGTCGCGGCCTGGATCTGGTCCGGTCCCCCGGTGAGCTTGTTCAAGCCCCTGCCAGCCGCCAGCACGCCCTTGACCACGCCCATCATGATGTAGCCACCGCCCATGCTGACCTGCTCCGGCGACGGCGGCTCGCTCCAATCGCGACTGAAGCGGTTGTCGCCGAACTTGACCGGGTTCTTGAAGCGGTACAGGTCCAGCGGCTCGTCTTCGGGCTTGAGTGCACGCACTTCGCCGAGGGTGGTGACGTTGTCCTGCTGCGGGGTGGTGGAGACCGGCGCGGTGGTTGCCGCCGGCGCATCTGCAGGGGGCACGGGCGTTGGGTCGGGCACCGCTACCGGCGTGGCCTGCTGCGCCTGTGCGATGCCGGCCAGCAGCATGCTGGCCAGGAGTGCTCCCTGCGTTCCACGTCGTGCCACAGCCATCCACCCTGTTGGTTGCGTCCAGCACCCAAGGATACGGATGCGGGCTTCAGATTTCGTTGCCATCGACGGGGTCATTCAGGGTGTGTCACGCATCACCGAAGCGCGGCCAGCCCGCCGAAGTTTGCAACTAACTTCATTCCCCTGCCAGGGCGGGGCCTGCATCCTGTGGCATACCGGGTACGGCAGACAGCCATGACAGCTTCCTCTACAGCCCCATCGCTGCGGTCGGTTGCCTGGTGATGTCGCGCGCATCCGTGCTGATCGGTCTGGCAGTCCTGTTGGTTATGGTCCTCGCGGCCGTTACCGAATGGGCAACACGTGTCCGCACACGCTTGGCCTCGCTGCGCCGGAGCAGCACCCTGCGGACGCTCGACGCCGACGAACACTGCGCACTGGCAGCACTGCGCGCGCTGACCGGCTGCGTCTACGACGACCAAGTGAAACGGCTGCGCGGGGTGTTCACCGGGGGGGCGTGCTGGAACAACTTCCCGGTCGGCGACGGCCTGCTGGGTGGAGTTCCCGTCCTGGTCCCAAGGCGGGCGTGGCCCTACCTCTCGGAAGACAATGAAGCCGAAGTGGTGCTGGACAAACGCGTGGCGGTGGTGGTGCGTCTCAATGGCTTCAGTATTGCTGCTGCACGGCCGGATGCAGCCACCAGCCGCGTCTGTGGCGAGCGCCTGGAGACGCCCGAGGAAGTTTCGATGCGACGAGGTCCCGGCCTGCGCCCTTCCCCACTGGTGATTGCCGCACTGGCGCTATGGGCCGCCACCGGCGTCCCGGGCCTGCTCGCCATGACGTTGCTCGCCATCGCCGGTCTTGCGGCCTGGCTGGGCTTCCCTCGCCGCAACGGCCCTGCGACAGCGCAGCGCGTGCTGCAGGTCCGCGGGCGCCTGCGCGCATACCAGCGTACTGCTCAGACATCACGAGTGTGGTTGCTCGGCAATGACCGGCGTGTGCAGCTTCCAGAGAAGTGGGAGCACGCTGCGGCATTCTCCCACGGGCGCTCGATGCTGATGGAAGTGCGCACCTGTGATGGATGGGTACTCGGCGTGGGCACGGCATGGTGCCTGGCCAGCGACCGACGGCGCTATCCGCCCACGGGAGGGTTCTGGCAACTGGCGTGGCTGGGCCTGCTGTTGTGCGTGCTGGTCTTCGGCGCCGCCTGGATGCCGTTGTCGCAGCGGCTGGAGCTGGGCTGGCCGCTTGCGTCCGGCTGGCAGGCGCTGGCATTGCTGGCGTTGGGCTGGCACGCGGTGCGGCTTGTAATCTGCATGGTGCAGTTCCTCCGCCGCAACGAGGCACTTGACGCTGACATCGCGCAGCGTCCGGACCCGTGGCACTGAACGGTTCACGCCCTTCGCGTGCGATGTCTCACATCCTGAGACGTGAATGTGGTGCCATGTGACCCCTCGAAAAACGTCCCGGCTCCATCTTCCATGGCTTACGAACTCGCCAAGCGCACCGCCGATGCCGAGCAGAAGCTCGCCACCCGTGATGGCCTGCCGGCCCGCGACGGTGCCCTGCTCAGTGCGCGCCTGCAGCGCCGCTACCAGGACCGCATCACCGGCAGCTTCGCCATTCCCGGCCGCGAAGGCCGCTATGCGCCCATTCCCGATTCGGTTCCGCCGGCCCTGGCTGCCGCCCTTAAAGCGCGAGGCATCGAACAGCTCTACAGCCACCAGTCCGAAGCCTGGGAGGCCAGCCAGCGCGGCGAGCACGTGGCCATCGTCACCCCCACCGCCAGCGGCAAGTCGCTGTGCTACACCCTGCCGGTGGTCAGCGCGGCAATGCAGGACAAGGCCAAGGCGCTGTACCTGTTTCCGACCAAGGCGCTGGCCCAGGACCAGGTGGCCGAGCTGCTGGAACTCAACCGCGCCGGCGATCTGGGGGTGAAGGCCTTCACCTTTGACGGCGACACCCCCGGCGATGCGCGGCAGGCCATCCGCCTGCATGGCGACATCGTGGTGTCCAACCCGGACATGCTGCACCAGGCCATCCTGCCGCATCACACCAAGTGGGCGCAGTTCTTCGAGAACCTGCGCTACATCGTCATCGACGAGGTGCACACCTATCGCGGCGTATTCGGCAGCCACGTCACCAACGTACTGCGCCGGCTCAAGCGCATCTGCGCGTTCTACGGCGTGCAACCGCAGTTCATCCTGTGCTCGGCCACCATCGGCAACCCGCAGGCCCATGCCGAGGCGCTGATCGAGGCACCGGTCACCGCCATCACCGAATCCGGCGCGCCCAGCGGGCCCAAGCAGGTGCTGCTGTGGAACCCGCCGGTGATCAACCCGGACCTGGGCCTGCGTGCCTCGGCACGTTCGCAGAGCAACCGCATCGCGCGCATCGCGATCAAATCCGGGCTGAAGACCCTGGTGTTCGCGCAGACACGGTTGATGGTGGAAGTGCTGACCAAGTACCTGAAGGACATCTTCGACCACGACCCGCGCAAGCCACCGCGCATCCGCGCCTACCGCGGCGGCTACCTGCCCACCGAGCGGCGTGAGACCGAACGGGCGATGCGCGCCGGCAACATCGACGGCATCGTCAGCACCTCGGCGCTGGAGCTGGGCGTGGATATCGGCAGCCTGGACGTGGTCATCCTCAACGGTTACCCCGGCAGCGTGGCCGCCACCTGGCAGCGCTTCGGCCGTGCCGGTCGCCGCCAGCAGCCCGCACTTGGCGTGATGGTGGCCAGTTCGCAGCCGCTGGACCAGTACGTGGTGCGGCATCCGGACTTCTTCGCCGAAGCCTCGCCCGAGCACGCGCGCATCGCACCGGACCAGCCGCTGATCCTGTTCGATCACATCCGCTGCGCGGCGTTCGAGCTGCCGTTCCGGGTCGGCGATGGCTTCGGCCCGATCGATCCGGAAGTGTTCCTGGAAGCGCTGGCAGAGACAGAAGTGATCCACCGCGAAGGCGAACGCTGGGAATGGATCGCCGACAGCTATCCAGCGAACGCAGTCAGCCTGCGCGCGGTGGCCGACGGCAACTTCGTGGTGGTCGACCGCAGCGATGGCCGCCAGCAGATCATCGCCGAGGTCGACTATTCCGCTGCCGCACTCACCCTGTACGAGGGTGCCATCCACATGGTGCAGTCCACGCCCTACCAGGTAGAGACGCTGGACTGGGAAGGCCGCAAGGCCTACGTCACCCGCACGCACGTGGACTACTACACCGACAGCATCGACTTCACCAAGCTCAAGGTGCTGGACCGCTTCGATGGCGGCGTGGCCGGGCGTGGCGATTCGCACCATGGCGAAGTGCACGTGGTTCGTCGCGTGGCCGGCTACAAGAAGATCCGTTACTACACCCACGAGAACATCGGCTACGGCCCGGTGAATCTGCCCGACCAGGAACTGCATACCACCGCGGTGTGGTGGCAGCTGCCGCAGGCCTTGCTGCTGCGCGCCTTTGCCAGCAAGCAGGATGCGTTGGATGGCTTCCTCGGCGCGGCCTACGCGCTGCACATCGTCGCCACCGTGGCGGTGATGGCCGATGCGCGCGACCTGCAGAAGTCGGTCGGCAACGGTGATGGTTCATGGTTCGCGATCGCCGACCAGAGCGGCCGCGGCCAGCTGCGCGGCAGCGAGGGTGATCCTGGCGTTGTCGAGCTGCTGCAGGAATTCGTGCCGACCGTATACCTGTACGACAACTTCCCCGGTGGCGTTGGCCTCAGCGAGCCGCTGTGGCAGCGCCAGGCCGAGCTGGTGCAGCGCGCGCGCGAACTGGTACAGCGCTGCGACTGCAAGGCCGGCTGCCCGGCCTGTGTCGGGCCGGTGCTGGCCGCGCAGGAAGAAGATGAGACTTCGCCGCGTGCGCTGGCGCTGCGCGTGCTCGACCTGTTCGATGCCGACGCCTGCCAGCACGTGCCCGACGTGGTGGTGACCACGCGCGATCCCATGGAGCTGCTGGCCCCGTGAGCCTGAGTCTGGACAAGCTGCGACTGTTGCGGAAGCAGGCCGGTGACCCGAAGGCGGTTGCGCCGGCCGTGCCCGCGCCGCCGCCCGCAGCGCCGGCCCCGGTGGCCGCCAACGATACACGGCAACCACCGGCCGAACGTTCTGTGTTCGCCTGGGTCGAACAGGAAATCCGCCACAAGGCGACTGGCGCAGCGGCGCCCGTTGCTGCAGCGGCACCGCTGCGCCAACCAGAGGTGGGCAGCCTGCATCGGTTGCTCGGCCTGCGCACACGCAGTGGTCCTTTGCCAACACGTGCCAGCGCGCAGGATCGCCAGCTCCCCGGTAAAGAAATCGCACCAGGCCTGTTCCTGATCGAATCGCTGCAGCCGCAACCGATCCCGACTGCCCCGCTGTCACTGGCCTTCGCCAAGCGCGAAGACCAACGCGTGGCCGCGCGCGACCTGCTGTTCTTCGATACCGAAACCACCGGCCTGGCCGGCGGTACCGGCACCCGCGCCTTCATGATCGGTGCCGCCGACTGGCATGTGTGCCCGCAACGCGGTGAAGGCCTGCGCATCCGCCAATTGTTGATGTCGACGATGGCCGCCGAGGACGCGATGCTGGCCACCTTCGCCAGCTGGCTGCAGCCGTCCACCGTGTTCTGCAGCTACAACGGCCGCAGCTACGATGCGCCCCTGTTGAAGGCGCGCTACCGACTGGCCCGCCAGCGTTGCCCGATCACAGCGCTGGATCACGTTGATCTGCTCTATCCGACCCGCCGCCGCTATCGCGGCACGTGGGAGAACTGCAAGCTGTCCACCATCGAACGGCAGCTGCTGCGCGTGGTGCGCGAGGATGACCTGCCCGGCTCGGAAGCGCCCGGCGCATGGCTGCGCTTCCTGCGTGGCGGCGACGCGGTGAACCTGCGCCGGGTGGCCGACCACAACCACCAGGACGTGGTGACCCTGGCCCTGCTGCTGCAGCGGCTGGTACGGGAAGAACAGCGTGAACGCGAGACCCTGGCACTGGTCGGGCAGTAGGCATTGACGCGGCCTGACGGTGGCAGCGGTGACACTGCCGCCATCATCCACGCCTGGAGCCCGACGATGCGCCTCAATCCCCTGGTCCTGCTCGCCATCCTGCCCTTGGCAGCCTGCAGTCACGCCGGCAGCAGCACCACCCACGATCCCGCGCCAGCGCCAGTGGCCGACGCCACGCACGAATGCAGGCCGCAGGCGCTGGAAGCCTTCACCGGCAAGACCGCCGACGAAGCCACGATCAAGAAACTGGTGGCTGACAGCGGCGCGCGCGGTGCACGGGTGGTCAAACCCGGCATGGCGGTGACCATGGACTTCCGCCAGGATCGCGTGACCGTGCAGGTAGATGCGCAGAACCGCATCGAGCGCGCCAGCTGCGGTTGATGTTCCCAGGGTAGTGGCGGGGGGGGGCGCGCCCCCCCCCCACAAGCCCCCCCCCCCGCCCCCCCCCCCACAGCCCCCCCCCCCCGCCCCCCGGCCCCGCCCC
>NZ_JBBCBL010000008.1:0-148485 GCF_037203745.1 Stenotrophomonas sp. CCNWLW162
CGGGCTATGAGATCGCAATCGACTGCGCGAAGGAAAAGGGACTGGATCTGCCGGGGATTCTCGGCTGATCGCGGCGTGGCCGGCCAGCGGCCGGCACTACCGATCAGAGCCGCTCGGCCTTGCCGCTGGCCAGTGCACGCGCGATCACCTGCTGCGCCTGCTGCGATGCCTGGGCCTGCACGCGTGCCTGGCGCTCGCCCAACGCGGCCTGCTGGCTGCCCAGTGCCGCCTGACGGCTGGCCAGTTCGGACTGCTGGCTGGCCAGGCGCTGCATGTCACGGGTGCGGCCGGATTGCGCGGCCTCGCTGCGGGCTTCCTGCATCGCACGACGTGCCTCGGCGGCAGCCTCGCGTGCAGCCTCTCGCGCAACGGCCACATCGTGGGTCGCACCGCGCGCCGCTTTCGCCGCTTCCGCGGCGGCATCACGGTTGATGTCATGGGCGGCCATCGCATTGCGTGCTGCCTCGGCGGCGGCCAGTGCGATGCGGCGCGACTCCTCGCCCTGCAGGCGACCCATTTCACCCATCTGCCTGCCGAGTTCGCCCTGCTGGCGACCCAGCACGCTCTGTTGGCGGCCCAGTTCGCTCTGCTGGCGGCCCAGGTCTGCGGCGCCGCTGTAGGCGCGCTGCAGGGTCTGGATCAGCATCGGGTCACGCACCACATAGCGCTTGTCGCCCTGGCGGAACCACAGCGCCGGCCCCTTGCCGAGCTGCCTGCGGGCCACCGTTACATCGTCGATGCCGCCATTGGCGAAGGTCGAATCACCATCGACAAGCACGTAGGCCTGTCGCGGTGATTTGCCGAGATCCAGACGGCCATAGGTGGTGATGGAGGTGGTGTGGGAGGTCGAATGCTCACTGTCCATGTCGGTATCCACATCGACATCCACGTCGACCGCCACATCCGCATCGTCCGGGCCTGACAGCGCCTCGACATCGGCCGGCTCGGCCGGTGCCGCAGGAGCCACCGGAACGGCTGGCACTCGCGCGGACATCGGAGGCGCTGGCGATGCCTTCGGTGGCGGCGGCACCACGGCCTTCGGTGCGGCCGGAGGCGCCGGCGGTGCCGGCGGCACTGGCGCCGCCACCAGCCGCATCGGTGCCACGCCCACCACAACG
This sequence comes from Stenotrophomonas sp. CCNWLW162, assembly GCF_037203745.1. Taxonomy (NCBI): domain Bacteria; kingdom Pseudomonadati; phylum Pseudomonadota; class Gammaproteobacteria; order Lysobacterales; family Lysobacteraceae; genus Stenotrophomonas; species Stenotrophomonas sp. CCNWLW162. The sequence continues at coordinate 1,119 of NZ_JBBCBL010000008.1, forward strand.
ACGATAGCGGTCAACGCCATCGCCAGGATGCGCGGGCAGGACCGGCGCGACTGCAACGAAAGCAGGCGGCGCTTGAGGCTGGTGGTGTTCGGCGCGGCGCTGGCCACGCCCAGGTGTGGCTGCGGTGCCACGCCCAGCTGCAACAGCAGGCGGCCATAGGCCTGGCGACTCGCGCCGTGCTGGCCGACCACGGCCGCATCCACGGCTTCCTCGCGGGCCTGTGCGTATTCGCGCACCGACAAGCGCAGCAGCGGGTGGAAGAAGAACAGGTGCTGGGCCAATGCGGGCAGCAGGCCCCACTGCAGATCGCGCCGCTGCAGATGCTGCAGCTCGTGGGTCAGTGCCAGGTCCAGCGCATCGCCCTGCAAGGCGTTGTCGCCGGCCGGCAGCAGCAGCACCGGGCGGAACGGGCCGACCAGCTGCGGTGCGTCCACCTGCGTGCTCATCCAAAGCCGCGGCGCAGGGCGCACGCCGTGCGCGTCGGCGGCCAGCTGCAGGGCCTGCACCAGCGCCTGGTCCTCGCAGGGATAGGCCGCTGCCAACAGCGCGCGGCAGCGACGCCACTCACCGAAGGTACGCAGTGCCATCAGCAGCACGCCGGACATCCACAGCGCGGCCAGTGCGACGGTCCACCATGCCACCGCCGGCACATCCGCGGCAGGCATCGGCATTGCGGCCAACAGCTGTGCCGAGGCCTCCGGGGCCAGCGGGTAGACCAGATCGGCGGCAACGTCAGTGGCGGTGATCGCCACCGCCTGCGGTGCCGGCAGCCAGGCCAGCTGCAGCGGCTGGCTCCAGAACAGGCCGAGCACGGCCTGCAGCGAAACCAGCCACCACAGGCGGCAGCGGGTGGCCGCCGACAGGGACGGCAGTGCGCGGCACACGCCGTACACCAGGGCCACCAGCAGCACGGTCTGCAGGCTGGTCCAGCCCAGCCGTTCCAACAACAGGATCAGCATCGTGGTGTCCATGGCTCAGCCCTCGTGGCGGCGCGATTGGAGTTCGGCGACCAGCGCTTCCAGCTCGGCCAGCTCGTTGTCGCTGACCTGCTGGCGCTGCGACAGGTAGGCCACGAACGGCGACACCGAGCCCTGCAGGGTGTTGTCGACGAACTGGGCCACCGCGCCCTGCAGCACGCTTTCCGGGCCACGGGTGGCCTGGTAGCGGTAGACGCCGTCCTGCTGCTGGCGACGAAGATACCCCTTCGCCCGCAGTCGCTCCATCATCGTCAGCACGGTAGAGCGGGCCAGGCCACGGGCCTCGCCATAGCCACTGGCAACCTCGCCGACCGTGGCCGGCGCATGTTCATCGATGTACTGCAGCAGGGCCAGTTCCTGGTCCCCGATCGTCTTGCCACGCATGACACCACTCCCTTGACTACACGTGTCGCCAATTTCTGCTTGACGACAACTGTAGTCAACCCCCCGGAAGTCATGGGCCGACGAACGGTAGGCGCAACAATGCCGTTAAACCTTTCCCGTGCCCCCTGCATCCGATCCTCGACGCCCCGCCGGAATCCCGCATGTTCCGCCCAACGCTTCGAGTCGTGCTCATGCTCATCAGCGCCCTGCCCTTACCCGCCGTGTCCGCCAGCCAGGACCACCCCAACGACCGGACCCGTCGCCTGATCCGCCAGACCATGCTGGAGCAGCGCATCCCCGGATTGCAGATCGCAGTGGTCAAGGATGGGCAGGTCGTGCTGTCCGAGGCCTATGGCCTGGCCAATGTCGAGAACGGGGTGCGGGCCTCGCGTGATACCCGTTTCCCGCTCAACTCGGCCACCAAGGCGTTCACCGGCGTGGCCATCGCGCAGTTGGCGCAGCAGGGCCGGGTGGATCTGGATGCCCCGGCATCGCGCTATCTGGATGATCTTCCGGCCACCTGGCAGGACGTGCGTGTGCGCCAACTGCTGGCCCATACCTCGGGACTGCCCGACATCCTCGATGCGAGCGGACTGCTGGGCGGTGGTACCGAAGCCCAAGCGTGGGCGGCGGTCACCGCGCTGCCGATGGAGGCGGCCTCCGGCCAGCGCTTCGCATACAACCAGACCAACTACGTGCTGCTGGCGCGGATCATCGCGCAGCAATCGGGCATGTCCTATCAACGATTCCTCGCCACCGGCCAGTTCAGCAGCGCGCGCATGGCACGCACCACCTTTGGCGACAGCTACGACCTGATCCCGGATGTGGCGACGATGTACAGCCTGGCCCCGCGTGCCACCGACGCAGCCGATGCACCGCCGCGCCTGTCGCACTGGTTCTACGACATTCCGCCTTCACTGTGGGCCGGTGGTGGCATCCTCACCACCGCCGATGACACCGCGCGCTGGCTGGTTGCGTTGACCGAAGGCCGCCTGCTGCCGGAGACGGCCCTGCGGCGGATGTGGAGCGCGGAGCGCCTGGCTGATGGCCGTGCCGGCCCGTGGGCGGGTGGCTGGCCGGTACTGCGCGCATCGCCCGACCTTCAGGTGGCCGGTATCGGCGGTGCGCGCTCGGCCTTCGTGGTCTATCCCGACCGCGACGTCGCGGTGGTGGTGCTGACCAATCTGGTCGGCGCCAATCCACAGCAGTTCATCCCCCGCATTGCCGATTTCTACGCGCGTGACGCCTCACCGCCCGCTCACGAACGGGTCCCCCTTGCACGGCAGCAACGGGCTGTCGTCGCAGGGCCATAGGGCGGCGGGTACGGTCCTGGCCACTTCGAAGTGATCCTGGTTCCAGCGCAGGAAACCACCGTGGATGGCATTGCCATGGTCGAAGCTGCGCGCCTCGACGGCCAGTGGCTGTTCGGGGTCTGCTTCGGCCACCCAGCGCAGCACCGGCACCTTGTCCAGCGCCCCGATGAAGGCGAACAGATCACCCGCGCCCTTGTCCTGGTAAGCCGTCATGGTCGCCGCGTCGGGCAGCTCGGCCTGCGCCAGCAACGACGCGGTGACATCCTGCAGCGGTGCGGCTCCCTGTGCGATGTAGGCGCGCATGCCCGTGGTGGTTGCCGGGCAGTCCTGCAGCTGCACCAGATACCCGGTGGTACCGCCACGACCGGAGAACGACCGCATCCAGTAGCGGAAACGCGGCCCGCTGCGATCGGTGACCATGAAATCCTGCTGGCCATCCTGCGCGGGAATGGAAAGCACCTGCACCTTGCTGGCGCTCTCCACGTTGCACTTCAACTGCGACAGCACCTGCCTGGCAGGTTCGGGCAGCGCAGCGTAGCGACCGCCGGGATGGGCGCTGCCGGAGGCTTCCGGCAGTGCGGGCAATCCACGATCAGTGGGCAGGGTCTGCGCAGGCAAGGCCTCAGGTTTCGCCGCCGAGCTGGCGGTGGGCGCTACCGGCGCGACGCGCTCCCCAGCGGGCGCGCAGGCGCTGCAGGCCAGCAACAGCGTCAACGAAACGCTCGGCATCAGGTGTGATCGGATCATCGCTCAACGCCCTCCCATCGCCGGCGCTTCCTGCAGGTGTGCAGGCGCGGGTGTGGGTGCCGCCTGTTCGCGTGATTGCTGCTGCAGCTGACGCAGGCTGGCTTCCACCGCAGTCTCGCGCACCTCGGCTGCATTGACCCCTGCGCGCAGCGCCGCAGGATCGCCCGGACTGCCCTGCACCAGAAACAGTGTCTCGCCCGCCGTGCGTCCAGCACTGGGATTGCTGGCCACGATCTGGTCGACCCGGGTGATGCCCGCGGCCTTCGCTTCGCGCAGCATCACCAGACTGTAGTCATCGGCATGCTCGGCGTAGCGTCCGCCCAGAGCCTGCAGGCGCGTGCTGATCTGCTGCTGCAGGGCATGGTCGCGATGCTGCGGCTGACGGGGATCGTCAGTGGCCGCGAGCGGCACGTTCTGCCCCAGCTCGCGCGCCTGGCCGGGGGCAACCGAGGTCAGCACGTACTGCCAACGGTTCTGCCCAGGCGTGCCGCGCACCGTCGACACGAAGTCGTCGTACTCACCGCCGCCTATGGTCTGGCAGCCGGCCGAATCGGTGTTGGAGCGGCTGCCACGATGGATCTTGAAGGTGTCGTTGAGGTCCTGCACGCCCTGGGTATCGCGCGCATCGAACCAGCCGTCGCCATTGCTGTCGCGCTCCACACGGCCGGCGCCTGCGGTGATCGCGTCCTGCGAGGGGCGCAGCGCAAACTCATCGGGATGGCCATTGCGCGGATGGGTCGTTGCGCGCATCTCGGTGGTGCCCTCGCCCAAGCGCCCCAGGTCCTTGACCCGGTCGCCGTTGACGTCCTCACCCTCGGTCTTGGTACGCGGTGCCACGTTGCCGAAGCCCGGGCTGCGCGGCGTGGTCTTGGCATGGCCGTCGTACTGGGCGGTCGGTTCGGTCGTCGCCTGGTTGAACTCACGCACATGGCCTTGGCCCTGCGCATCCTTCCACAGCACCACGATACGGTCGTCGTAGACGCCACGCCCGCGCGCCTCGGTGGTGCGGTTCTCGTCGCGCAGCCCCAGCACCACGCGGTCCTGCGTTGCCATCGCGTCATTCGCCGCAGTGTTGCCGCGCTGGGCCACGATGCTGCCATACACATCGTACTGCTGGGCCTGGCTCAGCGCTGCGGTCTCTGCCGCATCGGGCATCCGCGGTGGCCGCGTCGCCTCGCCCAGGCGATCCAGCATCGGGTTCACCGTGGCCGCATCCGCTGCGGCAACACCACCGCTGCGTCGCAACGCCTCGAGTTCGGTGGCGGCACGCGCCGAAATGTAGCGGTCCAGCGATTCCTGCACCACGACACTCTGGCCGTCGTGCAGGGCCTCCAGGCGAACGGCGGCACCGCGCGCGTCGTTCTGTCGTAAAAGCGCGACGACTTCATTGGCCGCCGCGTTGATGTCCATCCCGGGCATGGTCGGTCCTTGAACGTGATCGGTTGGGAGTCAGCCTACCCCAGCCGCCCGGCGGAGCTTTTGACACAGCGCACACCCCGCGCCACGCCCCATTCAGGCAGCACATGCCGCGCCCGGCCTCACCCCCGCGGCCCGCCCATCACCGGCAGGATCACCCCGCTGATGTAACTGGCACAGACCGGCGAAGCCAGGAACACATAGGCCGGCGAGAGTTCTTCGGGCTGTGCGGGCCGGCCCATGTCGCTGTCCTTGCCGAACTCCGCCACGTCCTCCGCCGGCTTGTCGGCCGGGTTCAACGGCGTCCACACCGGACCCGGTGCCACGCAGTTGACCCGGATGCCACGCGGCAGCAGCTGGCTGGCCAGCGCCTTGGTGAAGGCATGAATGGCGCCCTTGGTGGCCGAGTAGTCGATCAGCGCCTTGCTGCCGAAGATTCCCGTTTCCGAACCGGTGTTGATGATGCTGGCACCCTCGCCCAGATGCGGCAGTACCGCGCGCGCCATCTGGATGTAGCCGCCGATGTTGGTCTGCAGGGTTTCCTGCAGATGGGCGTCCTCCAGATCCTCCAGGCGCTCGCAATGCAGCTGGAAGGCAGCATTGTTGACCAGGATGTCGATGCCGCCGAAGGCCTTGGCCACCTGCTTCACCGCCTTGTTGCAGAAGCGCGGATCGCGCACGTCGCCGGCGATCACCACGCAGCGGCTACCTTCGCGCTCCACATGCTGGCGGGTGATGTCGGCGTCTGCAGCCTCGTCCAGGTGCAGTACCGCCACATCGGCGCCTTCGCGTGCGAACAGCACCGCCACCGCACGGCCGATGCCGGAATCGCCACCGGTGACAATCGCGCGCATGCCCTGCAGCTTGCCGCTGCCGGCGTAGTCCGGTGCAAGGAAACGCGGCGCCAACTCCAGTTCGTGTTCCTGCCCGGGCTTGGCCAGCTGCTGCGCCGGCATCACCTCCGGTTGTCGGCGTATGCCGGCCTGGGTTGCGGTCTTCTTCGTGGCTTTCTTTGCCGCGCGCACGTCCTTGGCCTTTTCCTGGTCCTGCAGGCGTCGCTGTCGGGCCGCGACGCGCGCTGCCCGTGGATCGCTGGCGGCCGCCTTGCGGGTTGCCGTCTTCACCACCCGTGGGCGATCGGGGTCGGCAGCGGTCTTCGTCGCGGTGCTGCCTTTACGCACCTTGGGCGAGGCTTTGCGGCGAACGGGGGTTTTCTTGGTGGTGGCCATGCAGGTCTCCTCGGGAGGGAAGGGGGCTGCCGGCCAGCGGCCGGCACTACCGGGGGCGGCGCACGCCGCTCCTGCAGTGTCTGCACCTATCCTGTTAGCGGCAGTGAGCGCACCGTGTCCACGATGTGCACGGTATTCATTCCGCCACCACGTGCGGCGTCGCACGCTGCACGCAACCACACAAGGAACGCCTCCATGAAACATGCCATTGCCACCGCCGCCGTCTGCTTTGCCCTCGCCGCCTGCAGCAGCTCGCCGGTGGCCCAGGTGCAGCCAATCGACGGCGTCATTTCCGGGCAGTGCCACAGCGACATGGTGCGCGGCGCACTGGGCCTGGCCGCTTCGGATGCCACCGTGGCCCGCGCACGCGTGGACAGCGACAGCCTGCACGTGCGGGTGCTGCGCCACGACGGTCCGCGGGTGCCGCCGGCCAGCGAGGGCGGCGACCGGCTGACCATAGAGAAGGGCCGCACCAACAACATCACCGCGATCTACTGCGGCTGAGCCTGCGCGCCCTGCGCAGCACGCGCAAGGTGGCCTGTTCCCACTGGCGCGGCCCACGCAGGCCGGCCAGCTTGGCCAGTTCGCCGCGCTCCCAGCCGACGAACACGCAAGGGTCGATGTAGGCCTTGCGGCATACCGCCGGGGTGTTGCCCAGCAGCGCCGCCACTTCGCACACCACCGCGCGCTGCGCCTGCGCCAGCGCGCGCTGGCTGGCCGGTTCCGGCAGCTCGGTGGCGGCGAATGCCTGCACCGCCGCCACCGTTCCGCCCCAGGTGCGGAAATCCTTGGCAGTGAAGTCCTCGCCCATCACCCCGCGCAGGTAGTCGTTCACCGCGCCGGAATCCACCGGCTGCAGCGCACCGTCGTCATCGCGGTACTGGAACAGCGCCTGCCCCGGCAACTGCTGCAGGCGCCGTACCAGCAGTCCCAGCCTGCGATCGCCCACCGTCACTTCCTGCAGCTGGCCGGACTTGCCACGGAAGCGCATGCGTACCCGGCCGCCGCGCAGCAACTCCAGATGGCGGTTGCGCAGTGTGGTCAGTCCGAACGAACGGTTCTGTTGTGCATAGGTTTCATTGCCGACCCGAACCAAGGTGTCCGCCAACAGCGCGACCACCATGGCCAGCACCTTTTCCTGCGGAAACCCAGGTCGCTTGAGATCCCGCGACAACCGCCGCCGCAGCGCGGGCAAGGCCTCGCCAAAGGCGATGATGCGGTCGAACTTGCCGGCGTCGCGCTCCTTGGCCCAGTCGGCGTGGTAGCGGTACTGCTTGCGGCCGCGTGCATCGCGGCCGGTGGCCTGCAAGTGGCCGTTGGCGTGGGCGCAGATCCACACGGCGGTGTACGCCGGCGGAATCGCCAGCGCACGGATGCGTTGCAGGGTGGTGGCGTCGCGTATCGCGTGGCCATCAGCATCCCGGTAGCTGAAACCCTTGCCTGCGCGGCGCCGGCTGATGCCCGGCTGGGTGTCGTCGACATAGCGAAGGCCGGCCGCGCGTGCGGCCTGTCGTTCGGGGGTGGAGGGGGGTGGCATGCCTGTAGTGTCGCCGTCGCCATGCCGCGATCCTGTCGATAACACAAGACAAACACGTGAGGGCCGGTTCGCCGCTATGCTCGGGTCTTCACAACCCCTTCCGGAGTCATGATGTCGTTCCCGATTCGCGCCCGTTCGCTCTCCGCCCTGTTGCTGCCGGCCGTGCTGGCCCTGACCGCCTGCCAGGCACCGGCGCTGGATGAACAGGATTCGGCCACGGCCCACGCCCAGCAGGCCGCCGAAGCAGCCAAGGCGCCGGCCGACGAAGCCGGCAAGGCCACCGAGGCTCCGCCGGTCGGCACCTGCGATGCCAGCCAGGTGCAGAGCCTGGTCGGCCAGGCCTACACCGATGCACTGGGCAAGCAGGCACAGGAAGATGCCGGCGCAAGCCAGGTGCGCGTGCTCAAGCCCAACGACGTGGCCACGATGGAGTTCCTCGGCGACCGCCTGAACATCGAAGTGGACGCCAAGGGCGCCGTCAGCGGCGCGCGCTGCGGCTGAGTCCGGCCCCGCGCCGGCACCGTGTTGCCGGCGCGTTCTGTTGCACCTGCAACCGTGTATTGCGGCGTTGCAGCAACCTGTGATCTAGTCGAGGCATCCGGTGGCCTCACGATGCGCTCCAGGGATTGAGCGGGCTTGAGTGTCCCCGTTCAATTCATTCCGCATCGAGGTAGAGATGGCCCCCCGCAACCGCCAAGGGCTTTACGACCCGCGCTCCGAGCGCGATGCCTGTGGATTTGGCATGGTCGCCCAGCTCGACGATCAACCATCGCGCCTGTTGGTTGATACCGCCATCGCCGCGCTTTCGCGCATGACCCACCGTGGCGGTGTCGCCGCCGATGGCCTGACCGGTGATGGCTGCGGCCTGCTGCTGCGCCGCCCCGATGCCTTCCTGAAACTGCTGGCCAGCGAAGCCGACATCGCGGTCTCCGCACGCTTCGCCGCCGGCCTGGTGTTCCTGCCACACGATGCCGATTCCGCGCAGGCGTGCCGTACGCAGCTGCAGGCGCAGCTGGAAGCGGTGGGCTGCAAGCTCGCCGGCTGGCGCGAGGTGCCCACCGATGACAGCGTCTGCGGCCAGCTGGCGCGCGACACGCTGCCGCGCATCGAGCAGGTGTTCGTCGACGCCGGCGTCGGCCAGGATGATGCTGGCTTCGCGCTGGCGCTGTTCCTGGCCCGCCGTCGCAGCGAACAGCAGCTGCGCGAGCATGCCGATTTCTACGTCACCACCCTCACCCCGGATGCGATCAGCTACAAGGGCATGGTGCTGCCAGACAAGCTCAGCCGCTTCTTCCTGGACCTGCAGCGCCGCGAACTGGCCTCCAGCGCGATCGTGTTCCACCAGCGCTTCTCCACCAACACGCTGCCGCGCTGGCCGCTGGCACACCCGTTCCGGATGCTCGCCCACAACGGCGAGATCAACACCATTGAAGGCAACCGGCGTTGGGCGCAGGCGCGCAGCAAGGTGTGGAAGACGCCGCGCTTCGACATCGGTGAATTCGACCCGGTCATCTCCATGCATGGCTCCGATTCGCAGAGCCTGGACAACATGCTGGAACTGATGGTCGCCGGTGGCATGGAGCTGATCCAGGCCCTGCGCATCCTGGTGCCGCCGGCAACGCAGTCGCTGGAATTCAAGGACCCGGACCTGGCCGCGTTCTACGAGTTCCACGGCCTCAACAGCGAACCCTGGGACGGCCCGGCCGGCATCGTCGCCTGCGACAGCCGCTATGCCGTGTGCACCCTCGACCGCAACGGCCTGCGCCCGGCGCGCTGGATGCTGACCGCGGATCGCCACTTCCTGGTCGCCTCCGAAGCAGGCGTATGGGAAGTGCCCACCGAGCGCGTGGTGCGCAAGGGCAAGCTCGGCCCGGGCGAGATGATCGCCATCGATCTCAAGCGCGGCGACCTGCTCGATTCGGATGCGGTGGACCGCATCAACCGCGGTCGCGCGCCGTACAAGCAATGGCTGCAGCAGGGCGTGACCTACCTGCAGACCGAATTGATCGATCCATCGCTGGTGGAGGAACCGTTCGACGAAGGCACCCTGCGCAGCTACCACAAGCTGTACCAGCTCAGCAGTGAGGAAGTGGAGCAGGTGCTGCGGCCCTTGGCCGAGACCGAGCAGGAAGCCACTGGCTCGATGGGCGATGACACGCCCATGGCGGTGCTCAGCCAGCGCAGCCGTCCGCTGTACGACTACTTCCGCCAAGCCTTCGCGCAGGTCACCAACCCGCCGATCGACCCGCTGCGCGAAGACTGCGCGATGTCGCTGTCCACCCAGCTCGGCAAGGAGACCAACATCTTCCATGCCGGCCCGGAGACGGTGAACCACGTCATCCTCAACTCGCCGGTGCTGAGCCAGCGCAAGCTGCGGCAGCTGCTGAAGATGGACCAGTACGTGCAGGCCAACCGCCTGCTCGACCTGTCCTACGGCGAGGATGAAGGCCTGCGTGCCGGCATCGAGCGCATCTGCGCCGAAGCCGAACAGGCCGCGCACGATGGCATGGTGATGCTGCTGTTGTCCGACCGCTACCCGGTGGCCGGGCGTCCGATGGTGCATGCCCTGCTGGCCACCAGTGCGGTCCACCACCACCTGTCGCGCCTGGGCCTGCGCTGCGACGTCAACCTGATCGTGGAAACCGGTACCGCGCGCGATCCGCACCACATGGCCTGCCTGCTCGGCTTCGGCGCCACCGCGGTGTATCCGTACCTGGCCTACCAGACCCTGTTCGACCTCGGCCGTCGCGGCATCCTCAAGCTCAGCAAGGGCGGCGAGCAATCGCAGATCGGCCGCCGCTACCGCAAGGGCATCTACAAGGGCCTGTCCAAGATCATCTCGAAGATGGGCATCTGCACCGTGGCCAGTTACCGCGGCGCGCAGCTGTTCGAGATCATCGGCCTGGAGCCGGAAGTCGTGGACCTGTGCTTCCCCGACACCGCCTCGCGCATCGGCGGCGCCGGCTTCGCGCGGCTGGATGCCGACGCCCGCGAACTGTGCGCTCAGGCCTGGGACGCGCAGCAGGGCGTGGATGTCGGCGGCCTGCTGAAGTATGTGCACGGCGGCGAGTACCACATGTACAACCCGGACGTGGTGACCACCCTGCAGCGCGCGGCGCGCAGTGGCGACCCGCGTGCGTGGCAGCAGTACTGCGATGCGGTGCATGCGCGCCCGCCATCGGCGCTGCGCGACCTGCTGGAACTGGTTCCAGCCGCTGCGCCGACACCGCTGGATGACGTGGCTCCGGCCAGCGAACTGTTCCCGCGCTTCGACACTGCCGCCATCAGTCTCGGCGCCCTCTCTCCTGAAGCGCATGAAGCGCTGGCCATCGCCATGAACCGCCTGGGCGGCCGCAGCAATTCCGGCGAAGGTGGCGAAGATCCCGCACGCTATGGCACCGCGCGGCGCAGCAAGATCAAGCAGGTGGCCTCGGGTCGCTTCGGCGTCACCGCCGAATACCTGGTCAACGCCGAAGTGCTGCAGATCAAGGTCGCGCAGGGCGCCAAGCCCGGCGAAGGCGGCCAGCTGCCCGGCCACAAGGTCAACGAACTGATCGCACGCCTGCGCTATGCCAGGCCGGGCATCGGCCTGATCTCGCCGCCGCCGCACCACGACATCTATTCCATCGAAGATCTGGCGCAGCTGATCTACGACCTCAAGCAGGTCAACCCGACCGCGCTGGTGTCGGTGAAGCTGGTCAGCCATGCCGGTGTGGGCACGATCGCCGCAGGCGTGGTCAAGGCCGGTGCGGACCTGATCACCATCTCCGGACACGATGGCGGTACCGGTGCGTCGCCGGTCAGCTCGATCCGTTATGCCGGTGTGCCGTGGGAGCTGGGCATTGCCGAAGCACACCAGGCGCTGCTGGCCAACGACCTGCGCGGGCGCACGTTGCTGCAGACCGACGGTGGCCTGAAGACCGGCCTGGATGTGGTCAAGGCCGCACTGCTGGGCGCGGACAGCTTCGGCTTCGGCACCGCGCCGATGATCGTGCTTGGCTGCAAGTACCTGCGCATCTGCCACCTCAACAACTGCGCCACCGGCGTTGCCACCCAGGATGAGCGCCTGCGCGAGAACCACTTCACCGGCCAGCCCGAGCGCGTGGAGAACTTCTTCCGCCTGCTGGCCGAGGAAGTGCGTGGCTGGCTGTCCTACCTGGGCGTGCGCTCGCTGGAAGAGATCGTCGGCCGTACTGACCTGCTGCGGCAGATCGAGGCGGCGCCACGCGACGGCGTGCGCGTGGACCTGTCGCGCCTGCTGGCCGATGCCCGTTACGAAGGCAGCCACTGTGCCGCGCAGCGCCTGTACGAATCGCCGGACAGCCTGGCCACGCAGATGGATGGCCTGTTGGCCGATTCCATTGAGCACAAGCGCGGTGGCGAACACCGCTTCCTGATCCACAACACCGACCGCAGCATCGGCACCCGCCTGTCCGGTGCGGTGGCACGCGCGCATGGCAACCAGGGCATGGCCGAATCACCGTTGGAACTACGCTTCCGCGGCAGTGCCGGGCAGAGCTTCGGCGCGTTCAACGTCGGCGGCCTGCATCTGGAAGTGGAAGGCGAAGCCAACGATTACGTCGGCAAGGGCATGGCCGGCGGCCGCCTGGTGGTGCGTCCGCCGCGCGGCGCGCGCTTCGAGGCACGCAGCACGGCCATCATCGGCAACACCTGCCTGTACGGCGCCACCGGCGGCGAACTGTTCGCGGCCGGTCGCGCTGGCGAACGCTTTGCTGTGCGCAATTCCGGCGCGCTGGCGGTGGTGGAAGGCGCCGGTGACCACTGCTGTGAATACATGACCGATGGCGTGGTGCTGGTGCTGGGCAAGGTCGGCCTGAACTTCGGTGCCGGCTTCACCGGTGGCCTGGCCTACGTGCTGGACGTCGACCGCGATTTCGTCGACCGCTACAACCACGAGCTGATCGACATCCACCGCGTATCGGCCGAGGGCTTCGAGAACTACCGCCAGCACCTGCACCGCCTGATCGGCCGCCACCGCGAGCTGACCGGCAGCATCTGGGCACAGCAGATCCTGGACGAGTTCCGCGATTACATCGGCAGGTTCTGGCTGGTCAAACCCAAGGCCGCCAGCATCGAATCCCTGACCGAAACCCTGCGCCGCGCCGCATAACGGTAGTGCCGGCCGCTGGCCGGCAACCCAGGATCACGTAGTGCCGGCCGCTGGCTGGCAACCGGAAAACACCACAGAGCCCGCCATGAGCCGCAAGCACGCCTTCCAGTTCCTCGACCTGCCCCGCACCATGCCGCAGCGCATTCCGGTGGAACTGCGCACCTCCGGCGACTGGGGCGAGCTGTACGGAAAATTCGGCAAGGAAGATGCCCAGTACCAGGCCGGGCGCTGCCTGGACTGCGGCAACCCCTACTGCAGCTGGAAGTGCCCGGTGCACAACGCCATTCCGCAGTGGCTGCAGCTGGTGCAGGAAAACCGCATCCATGAAGCGGCCACCCTGTGCCACAGCACCAACCCGTTGCCGGAAGTGTGCGGCCGGGTGTGCCCGCAGGACCGGCTGTGCGAAGGCAGCTGCACGCTGGAGGAGTTCGGTGCGGTGACCATCGGCGCAGTGGAGAAGTACATCGTCGATACCGCGCTGGCCACCGGCTGGCGGCCGGACATGGCCGCCGTGCAGGCCACCGGCCACACGGTAGCGGTGATCGGCGCCGGCCCGGCCGGTCTGGCCTGCGCCGACCGCCTCGCGCATGCCGGCATCGCCGCCGTGGTCTACGACCGCTACGAGCAGGTCGGTGGGCTGCTGCAGTTCGGCATTCCCAGCTTCAAGCTGGACAAGGACGTGATCCGTCGCCGCCGTGAGGTGCTCGAAGGCATGGGCGTGCAGTTCCGCCTGGGGGTAGAGATCGGCCGTGACATCAGCCTGCAGCAGTTGCTGGATACGCACGACGCGGTGTTCCTCGGCACCGGCGCCTACCGCTACACCGATGGCGGCCTCGACGGCCAGGACCTGAAGGGCGTGCTGCCGGCGTTGCCCTTCCTGGTGCAGAACAGCCGCATCGTCGGTGGCGATGATCCGCAAGGCCGGCCGATCGCCGGCTGGGAAGACACCATCGCCCTGCCCGATCTCAACGGCAAGCGCGTGGTGGTGCTCGGCGGCGGCGATACCGGCATGGACTGCGTGCGCAGCGCAGTGCGCCTGGGTGCGGCCAAGGTGACCTGCGCCTACCGCCGGGACGAAGCGAACATGCCGGGCAGCGCGCGCGAAGTGGCCAATGCGCGCGAGGAAGGCGTGCGCTTCCTGTTCAACCGGCAGCCGCTGTCGATCGAAGCCGGTGCCGATGACGAAGTGATCGGCGTGACCGTAGTTGAAACGCGGCTGGGCGAGCCCGATGCCAATGGCCGCCAGAACGCGGTACCGATCGAGGGCAGCGAATCGCTGCTGGAAGCGGACGTGGTGATCATCGCGTTCGGTTTCTCGCCGAGCGTGCCGGCGTGGCTGGCCGAACATGGCGTGGAGGGGCAGTCCAACGGCCGCATCCTCGCCGGCGGCAAGGACCGCCTGCCGTTCCAGACAGCACATCCGCGCCTGTTCGCCGGAGGTGATGCGGTGCGCGGTGCCGACCTGGTGGTGACTGCGGTAGCTGAAGGGCGCGACGCCGCCGCCAGCATCGTCCGGCTACTGGCGCACTGAGTCCGGCGCCAGCAGCGCCGCAAGCAATGCACGCAGTTCACGCGGCTCCAACGGCTTGGCCAGGAAGTGATCGATGCCAGCGTCGCGGCAAGCCTCGCGGGTACGTTCCAGAACGCTGGCGGTGAGCGCGATGATCGGTACCCGCGCGCGGTGCTGGCAGCTGTCAGCACGGATCGCCCGTGCCAGCGCGAAGCCATCCATGCCCGGCATGTGGCAGTCGGTGATCACCAGTTCGAATGGCTGCGACTGCCAGGCCCGCAGGGCCTGCGCTCCATCGGCGCAGGCATGCACCTGCAACCCCAGGTCGTGCAGGCGCTGCTCCAGCAGCTGCAGGTTGGTGGGATGGTCTTCGGCCACAAGTACCCGCGCCGGCGGCAACGGCGGTTCCTCGGCGATCGCAGGTGATGGCGCGCCAGCAGGCAGCTCGCAGGCACTCAGGTCCAGCTCCAGCCACACCGTGGTGCCCTCGCCGGTCGTGCTGTGCAGCTGCAGGTCTCCCCCCATCGACACGGCCAGCTCACGGCAGATTGCCAGGCCCAGTCCACTGCCGCCGAAGCGGCGCGTGGTCGAAGCCTCGGCCTGGGTGTAGGCAGCAAACACCGCCTGCTGCCGTTCCGCACTGATGCCCACGCCACTGTCGCTTACCTGCAGGCGCAACCGCTGCCCCTGTGCGTGCTGCTGCAGCACCTGCACCCGTAGTTCCACCCCGCCATGCAGGGTGAACTTGAGCGCATTTCCGACCAGGTTGAACAGGATCTGGCGCAGGCGCAGGCTGTCGGCCAGCGACCCGGCCTGCAGCGCAGGATCGAGATGGATTCGCAGGTACAGGCCTCGGCTGGCAGCCACCGGCAGCAGCAGCTGCTGCACTGCCCGCAGCAATGCGGCCAGATCGGTCGGCTGCCGTTGCAGTGGCGCGGGTTGCAGGCGCTGGCTGTGCAGCACGTCGTCGAGGATCTGCCGCAGCATCTGCGCGGCGTCGCCGATGGTGGCCAGCACCTGTTGCTGCCGCGGGTCCAGATCACTGGCGGCCAATCGTTCGAGCATGCCCAGCAGCGTGCTCATCGGCGTGCGGATCTCGTGACTCATGGTCGCCAGGAAATGGGTCTTGGCCAGCGCGGCCTGTTCGGCCTCGCGCCGTGCATCTGCAAGCGCCTGGGTACGTGTGTGCACCTCGCTGACATCCATCCAGTAGCCGCTCCACTCAACGTTGCTGTCATCGCACGCCAGCGTGCGGCCCTGCGAATGCACCCAGCGCCAGCCCTGTGGCGAGCGCGTACGGAAGGTGACGTCGATCGGTCCACGGGCCAATGCAGCCGCTTCGACACAGCCCATCACCACAGTCCGGTCATCGGGATGGACCGCAGCCAGCAGCCGCGGGTGGTCGATCCGCGCGGTCTCCACGCTCACCCCGAACAGCGCCTGCACATCGCCGGCAATCTGCGGAAAGCTGTAGTCCCCGGTAGCGGTGCGGCGCGCCTGGTAGACCACAGCCGGCAGGTTCGCGGTCACTTCCTGCAGGCGTTGCGCGGCGATGCGACGCCTTGCGCTTTCGCGATGTACGCGCCAGTAGCCGAAGGCGTAGACCAGCGCGAGCGCCAGCAGGATCAGCGAGGCCGGCACCAACCAACGCAAGGGGGACGACGACGGCGGGTTGCGTGGCCGGGCCGGCAGCCATGCTGTGCGGATCGCGTCGCGCTGCGTGTCGGTCAGCTGCGACATTGCATGCTCGAAATCGGGGATGACGCCGGCGCAGGCCGGTACGGTGGCCAGCACCAGCGCGTCGTTGAACCCGGCTGGCGCGGCAATCACCAGCCGATCACCCTGGTAGCGGCGCAGCGCGGCCTCGACCTCGCCGAGATTGGCGATCACCGCGTCGATCAGACCGGTGCCCAGCAGCGACAGCGCATCATCCAACGGCGCCGGCGGCAGCAGCTGTGCACCCGGAGCCTGCTCGGCCAGCAGCGTGGCCAACGGCAGCCGGTCGGGACTGGCCACCGCGTGCTCGCGCAGGTCGTCCAGCCCCAGTACCGGCCGCGCATCGGCGCGGCGCACGATCACCTGCGGCAGCTGCAGGTACGGTGCGCTGGCCACCCAGCCGGCAGGCAGCTGCGAGTGCGGCCAGCCCAGCAACGCCTGGGTGGCGGGCGGCAACAAGCCTTCGACGACCGCCGTGGCCGGCAGCAGTTGCGCCTGCAGCGGCCGTTGTTCGCCCAGCAGGTTCAGGTAGGTCGCGCTGACCCCGTCCGCCTGGCCCTCGACCACGGACGACAACGGCGCCCGATCGGAGGGCAAGGCAATGCGCAGCGGTGTCTCGCAGCCAGCCGCAGACGCAGTTGCGGGCAGCATCAGGCAGACCATGACAGCAACAGCTGCAGGGAGGCCGGCGGCATTCACGGTGGACTTCCTCATTTCGCAGGCGGAAACAACGGCCGCGCAGCGGTACCGCTGCGTGACACGCTATCGACCTGCGGACGGGCGGCAATGAAGAAAGTTGCAAAAGCATCCGGAAGCGCTAATGGCGACATACACTGCCGCCTTCACCCGTACCTGCGGAGCTCTTGATGCGTATCGGCCTGGCTGCCAACCGTCTCCACCACCACGACGTGCGCGCCGCCCTGTTTCGTTGGCTGCGTGCCAGTGAGGCTGGCCTGCGCGAACTCGGTGTATCGCTGCACGCGGTCGGGCGTACCCATGATGCGATCGAACGGCACGGCTTCCTGGCCGGATACGGCGGCCTGCACCGTTATCCCTATGGCCGCGAAGGCGGGTTGATGAAGCTGGTCGCCGAGGTGGTCGGCATGGGGCCGGATCGGACACTGGATGGTGCGATCTATCTGATTGATCCGGTCGATCCGTCCTCGGTGTTTCCGGAAGCCACGGCATTGAAACGGCAGTGCGTGATCCACGGCAAGCCGTTCATTTCGACGGTGGCGACGGCGCGCGACTGGGTCGAGGTCGAACGCATCCACGCCGGGCTGGCGGCCGATGCCGGCGCCGACGATCTGCATGCGTTCGAAGACCAGACACTGGCGCTGATCGCGCACGATGCGATGAAGCCGGCGATGCTGGCCTTCGCCGATGAGCACTTCGATGTGCTGGCCCGGTTCGGCGAACGCGTGGCAACCGGCACCACCGGCCAGCGCTTGAACGAGCTGGCCTGGAGCCGCGGTTGGCCCAGCGATACGCCGTGGGTGACGCGCTACCAGAGTGGCCCGATGGGCGGGGATGCGCAGATTGCTGACCGGGTGCTGGAAGGCCGCTGCCAACGCGCGATCTTCTTCGAGGATCCGCATGTGGCGCGCCAGCATGAGGCGGATATCCAGCTGCTGGAGCGTGCGGTGACGACGGTGACCGACCAGGCGGTGTGCATTACGGCGCCACGGGTGGCGGCGCGTTGGGCGACGGCGGCGGCGCTGCGGGCGGGGTGAGGGTTTCGGCCAACGGCTGAGCCCCTCTTGGTGGGTGACATCTGAAGGCAAAGCCGTGCTTGGCCGGGCGGGGTGAATTGCGCAGGGGTCGCTGCAAGTCCCCCTCCGGGGCCCGGCCCAGCCGCTGGCGGCTGTGCGTTCAGGCGCTTGCGAAGCAGTGCTTCGCAAGCAAAGCGCCTTCACCCCTGTAAGCTCGATGGCGCCATCCATGGCGCCAACGCCCCTGCATGGCTCACCCGCCCGGCCTCAGACAGTTTCCGTGCGTGCTCAGCCACGGAAGAAGGAAGGAAGAGCAGGAGCGGGTCGCGCGCTGCGCGCGCTCCTGGCCCATGCTCGCTTGCATTCAACGGCAGCCGAGCGTGGGCTCGGCTCTACAGTTACAGAAGCTGGCGAAGCATGGCTTTCAAGCGGCGCCCTTCCAGCTGGAAGTAGTCGCGCTGTTCGCGCCAGGCGGGGAAGCGTTGTTCCACTTCGTGCCAGAACGCGGGCGAGTGGTTGGCCTGGATCAGGTGGCAGAGTTCGTGCACCAGCACATATTCGAACGCTTCCGGTCGACCGAGCACCAGGGCCAGGTCCAGCGCCATGCTGCCATCGGGTGCCAGCGAGCCCCATTGCGAAGACATCACCTTCAGGCGCAGACGGCTGGGTGCACGCGGCAGGCCCGGCAGGTACTTCGGCAGCCAGCGGCCGACGTCGGCGCGGGTCTGCGCTTCGTAGAACTCGCGCAGCAGGCGGCGCAGTGTGGCATCACCGGCACGGGTCGGCCATTGCACGCAGGCACCGTGGTCGTCGATCTCCAGGCGCGCGTAACGGCCTTCCTGCCAGCGCAGTGGCAGCAGTTCACCGCGCAGTGGCAGCACGCCGGCTTCGCCCGGCTGCAGGGGTGCTGGCAGTTCCTGGCCCTGGTACTGGCGTAGCTGCAGTGCCAACCAGTCACGGTGCTGTTCCAGGAAGCGTTCGCCCATCACCAGGCTTGCACGCGGCGGCAGGGTCAAGCGTGCGCCGCGCTCGTCCACGCTCAGCTTGATGCGGCGCGCACGCGGATCACGCACGCGCAGCACCTCGATCTCGGCATCCTCCAGGCGCAGGCGAACGGTGTCGCGCTGGACGGTGGCGGGCGGGGTCGGGCTGATCAGGCGGCGCAGCAGACGGCTCATGTACCCAGCATAGCGCCGCTTCGGGCCGCCGGATGACCGGCGGCCGTCGGGCTGCCTGTTCAGTCAGCCTTGCTGAGCTTGAAGGCTTCTTCCAGCAACAGGAACAGGCGGCGGATCTCGGCACTCTGCAGGGCGAAGCGGGCATCAAACTCGGCGCGTCGGCCGTCTTCGTCGGCATGCTCCAGCTGGTCCAGCGCGCCGTCGAGGAACTTCAGCTTGCGTACGATCAGGTCGTCGCCGATGACGAAGGACAGGTTGTCTTCGAAGATCAGCGCCAGCTTGGTCACCTGCTTGCCGGCGTCAAGATGCTTGTCGATCTCGTCGCAGCGCAGTTCCTGGTGCTGGCACTTGACCACTGCACCACCTTCCACCGGGTCCTTCATCTCGCACTCTTCGCCCAGGCTCAGCCCGGTCGGCAGCGGCTCGCCGGCGATCCAGCCGGTCAGGATCGAGCGCGGCGCGACTTCGGCGTTCAGCGGCATCGCCGGGAAGCTGCCGAGCAGGCCACGGATGTCGGACATGAAGTACTCGCCGGTCTTCCGGCTGGAGGTATCCACCGCGACGTAGCCGTGCTGCAGGTCGATGAAGGCGTCGTTGCGCGAGGACTTCACGAAGGCGCGCGGCAGCAGTTCATGCAGCAGGTCGTCCTTCATGCGCTTGCGCTCGCGGCCACCGGGGCGGCGGCCTTCCTTCTCCTCGATCTCCTCCAGCTTGCGCTCGAGCAGATCGTTGACCACCGCTGCCGGCAGGATCTTGTCTTCGCCGCCCACGGTCAGCCACAGGTGCTCGGCGATGCGGTGGGAGAGCAGTTCCTTCTCCTCGCGGCCGAACGGCGAGATGAAGCCGCGCGAATTCATTTCCAGTGCGCCGACCGGCTTCAACAGGGCATGCGGCAGCAGCGTGTCGACTTCGGAAAAATCGGTGGTGGTCGGGAAGCGGAAGAACGTCAGGTTGCGAAAGAACATGGAATTCCGGTGTCTGAAGGAGAAGGGCGCCTGACCTTAAACGGCAGGCGTCTCGGGGACTGCGTCGGCCAGCCAGGCATCGGCATGCGCCGCACGCCCGCTGTGGCCCAGGGCCCTGAAATCGAACAGGATGGCATCGGCCAGTTGCGCTGGCCGCACATCGGCCATGGCGCGTGCGATCTGTTCGATGCGGCCCGGATGGTCCTGGTCCCACTGCTTGAGCATCAGGCCGACCTGCCGACGCTGCAGGTTTTCCTGGCTGCCACACAGAGTGCAGGGAATGATCGGGAAACGGCGGGCCTGCGCATACTCGGCGATGTCGCGCTCGCGCACGTACGCCAACGGGCGGATCACCACGTGCTGGCCATCGTCGCTGAGCAGCTTCGGTGGCATGGCCGCCAGCTTGGCATGGTGGAACAGGTTCATGAACAACGTAGCCACCATGTCGTCGCAATGATGGCCCAGCGCGATCCGGGTGAAGCCATGTGCCTTGGCGTGGTTGTACAGCGCACCGCGGCGCAGGCGCGAGCACAGCGAACACATCGTCCGGCCTTCCGGGATGACCCGGCTGACGACCGAGTAGGTATCCTGCTCGATGATCTGGTACGGCACGCCCAGCGCGGCCAGGTACTCCGGCAGGACATGCTCGGGGAAGCCGGGCTGTTTCTGGTCCAGGTTCACCGCGACCAGTTCGAACGGCACCGGCGCCTTTTTCTGCAGCTGCAGCAGCATGTCCAGCAGGGTGTAGCTGTCCTTGCCGCCGGACAGGCAGACCATGACCTTGTCGCCCGCTTCGATCATGCCGAAGTCGGCGATGGCCTGGCCGACCTGGCGGCGCAGGCGCTTGCCCAGCTTGTCCGCCCCGGGCCCGGCCACGCGCGGATCGCGCGAAGCGCGCTGCGGGGGATCGGGAAGGGAAATCACGGCGGTCATCGGCCCATTCTAACGGCTTGCGGCAGCCTGGACCCCGTGTCGGGATTCCCCTCTCCCGGCAGTCATCATCGCTGTGTATGCTCGGAGGCTGTGGACACCTACAGCCCCGCCGAGATCGTCGAACACCTCGCCGCCCTGCGCGCCGAGCACCGCTTGCTGGATGAACAGATCACCCGCATGGCCGCCAACGGCGAGGACGAGCTGGAATCCAAGCGGCTGAAGCGGCGGAAGCTGCAGCTGAAGGACTGCATCGCCAAGCTGGAAAGCCTGCAGATTCCCGACGAACCGGCCTAAAGACGGCCCTGGTGGGTGCCAATCCTGGTTGGTACCTTTGCTTGCGGTAGCTGCCAACCTTGGTTGGCCTCCTGCTCTGGTAGGTGCCAACCTTGGTTGGCACGGCTGGAAGGTGTGTGGACCAAGGTCCACACCCACCGCATGTCCCAGCGCCAGCCTCAATCCTGCGGCGCAGGCTCGTCCGGGCGTGCCGCTTCCGGGCTGACCCGTTCGATGGTGTGGCGCAATTCGCGGCCGAGGATGAACTTGGCATCCTTGGCCCAGGCGTCCAGGCGTTCGTCGAACAGCAGCTTGCTGTTCTCGTCCGGCCACACCAGGCGCAGCTCGCGCAGCTTCTGGATGAAACCACGGAACAGGGACTTGTCGAAGAACTCCGGTGCCGCCGGTGCATAGAGCAGGCTCAGCCGCTGCGCGGCCTGCTGGCACAGGCTTTCCAGCTCGGCCGCGCCGAGCACGCCCGGGCCGTTCTTCACCAGCACCGAGATGGCGATGTAATAGCGCTCGAAGGCCTGCTGCAGCGAGTGGCCGATGGCCCGCAGGCGGAACACTTCATCGGTCTGCCCGGTGTTGCGGGCAAGGATGCCGCCGTCGTCCTCGTTGACGTTCTGCAGCAACCCTTCGCGCACGAACACGTCGATGGTCTGGTCGATGCGCTGGGCGAACTCGTCCTCGGTCCACGGCAGGAACAGTTCGGCCTGCAGGAACGGGTACACCGTGCGGCCCAGCTGGACCAGGCCGGTGCGGCTCATGCGGCGGTTGTTCTGGAAGCAGCAGGCCACCCACGACGAGGCGGTGAACAGGTGCACCACGTTGTTGCGGAAGTAGCTCAGCAGCACCGCGGTGTCGCCGCTGACGCTGAGCACGTCGCCCAGCGGGTGCTTGATGCGGGTGAGGACGTTGATTTCCTCGGCGTGGGCGATGATCCGCTCGGGCGAGTGCGGGGTCACCGTCACCCGGTCCGAATACGGCATCTCGACCAGCAGGGTCTTGCACAGCTCGATCTGCGCGATCAGGTCGGCCTCGCCCATCGCGTGCTTCGGCGTGGACAGCAGGGCCAGCGCCAGCAGGTTGATCGGATTGACGTCGGCGGCACCGTTGATGCGTACCTGGATGCGCTCGGCCAGCGTATCGACGGTGGTCGACAGCCAGGACGGCTTCTCATCCTCGGACACCGCTTCGCCGCCCCACTCCGGGGCCTTCTCGGCCAGCACGTCGTTCAGCGCGATCGGCTCGCCGAAGTTCACCACCACCTGGCCGTAGTTCTGCTTGAGCACCTTGGGGATGCCCCACAGCAGCGACCAGATCGATTCCTTTTCCTTCGGCCGCCCGGACAGTTCATCCAGGTAGCTGCCGCCTTCCATCAACTTCTCATAGCCGATGTAGATGGGCTGGAACAGCACCGGCTTGCGCGGCTGGCGCAGGAACGCGCGCAGCGTCATCGAGATCATGCCGCCCTTGGGCTGCAGCAGGCGGCCGGTACGCGAACGGCCGCCCTCGACGAAATACTCCAGCGAGTAGCCGCCGGCCACCAGCTGTGCGACGTACTCGCTGAGCACCGCCGAGTACAGCGCGTTGCCGCGGATCGAGCGACGGATGAAGAACGCGCCGCCCTTGCGCAGCAGGGTGCCGACCACCGGCAGGTTCAGGTTGATGCCGGCCACGATGTGCGGCGGCACGATGCCACGGTCGTACAACAGGTAGGACAGCAGCAGGTAGTCCATGTGGCTGCGGTGGCTGGGCACGTAGACCACTTCGTGGCCCGGCGCGGCGGCCTTGAACTTGTCCAGGTGGTGCACCAGCACGCCCGCATAGATGCGGTTCCACACATGGCTGAGCATGAAGCTGGCCGAGCGCACTACCGGGCTGGAATAGTCCGCGGCGATTTCCCAGGCATAGGCATGCGCCTTCTTCCAGGCATCGGCCGGCTTCGAATTGTCGCGCTTGGCCTGCGCGGCGATCGCTTCGCGCACCGGTTCGGCGGCCAGCACCTGGTCCACCAGCAGGCGCCGGGTAGACAGGTCGGGGCCGATCACCGATTCACGGATGCGTCGGAAATGGGTACGCAGCACGCGCTGCAGCTTGCGCACCGTACGCTCCGGCTCCAGGCCTTCGTCCACGGTGCTGCGCAGCGAGATCGGCGGGGCGAAGCGGACGATGGTGCTGCGGCCGTTGAGCAGCACCGCCAGCAGGCGGCGGAAGCGACCCACCAGCGCCCAGTTTTCCGAGAACAGCACGGCGAACCAGCCGCTCTGCTTGTCCGGCGCGCGGCCGACGAAGATCGACACCGGCACCAGGTGCACGTCCAGGTCATCGCGCACGCGATGTGCCTGCAGGACCTTGGCCAGCGAATCGGAGTGGGTCTTGGCGCCGCGCTGCTCGGGGATCAGCGAGTTGCTGGAACTGCGCCGCGACAGCGCCAGGTAGGCGCGCTTGCGCCCGGTCGGGTCACCGGCCAGCGGCACCAGTGGCGACGGCAGTCCGGCCTGGCGGCAGGCCTTGTCCAGGATCAGCGCATTGGACAGGCCGTAGTCTTCCAGCACGTACATCACCGGGCGGCCATCGTTGTACTGGCCCGGGTCTTCCGGCTCGATCTTCAGCGACAGCCACGGCTCGACCAGGCGGCCGAGCAGGCGCGCCCACAGCGGCCGACGGCCGGCCGGCCGCGCATGCGCCGACGGCGGTACCGGATTCGGGCCGGTACCGGTCGAGGGGGACGCCGGCGCCGTATCGGCGGGCGTCGACTGGGATTCTTCGCCGGGGAACGGCAGCGGGTTCTGTTTCGACATCGGCGCCATTATGGCTTAGGCGGCGGCGTTGCCGCTTCCCCACCCTCGATGGGGGCGTCGGCAGGCGTTGGAGCCGCCGGTGCCCGGGCAGCATCGGCCTGGCGCAGCAGGGCATCGGTATCGGCCAGGGTGCGGGTCAGGTACCAGTGGCCCTCGCGCCGGCTCAGCGGCAGCTGCAGGGTCATCTCGCGGCCGGCCAGGTCGTAGCGCAGGCGCACCAGCGCGTTGTCGCCCTCCACCGACAGCAGTTCGCCACGCACACTGCGCAGCGCTTCGTCCACACCCAGCCCGTAACTGCCAAGCACGGCCTTGAGCGTGTGGATGAACGGTGCCAGCTGCTGCAGGCTGCCTTCCATGCCCGCGGCCTGCAGGCCGGCCTCATCGTCGAAACCGACCTTGCCCGCCGCACCGACCAGCGCGGCGATGGTGTTGCGCGCACGGGCGCGGTCGCTGATGGGTGCTCCCTGCGCCCACTCGGCGAGGGTTTGCACCAGAGCGACGTAATGGGCCTGCTGGCCAGGCGTGTAGCCCTTCTGGTGGCGCAGGTACTGCACGCCGAAATTGCCCATCGACTGCGCCGCTTGGCGTACCGCGCTGGCCTGGCCTGCCAGCTGGCGGTCGAAGCTGCGCTGCAGTTCGGTACTGGCGTTGGGCTTGCGCAGTGCGGCCAGCATCGGCAGCAGCTGGTCGCCCAACGGCAGCTCGGTCAGCGGCCATTGGCTGTGGCCGTCGGCCCAGGCCTGCTGCAGGCGCTGGTACTGGCTGGGTGGAACCGACAGCTTCGCGTAGCCGATCAGATCGTCCTCGGCCAGGCGCAGGGCCATCGCCTGTACCGCCGCCACGGGTTCGGCCGCGGGCTTGGCCGGATCGTCGGCCGATTCGCGGCACGCGGCCACGGCCAGCAGCAGCATGGCTGCCAGCCCCCATCCACGCGCAGACCTTCCTCGCACCGCCACGCTCATGCAATCGGACTCCCCGGACCGGTCCGCATCTTGCGGCCTGCGACGTGACAGCGGCAAGCCGCCCGGTCACGGTTCCGTCAGCAGAGGGGTCAGATCCCGCTGCCAGCGGCAGGAGGCTCTGACCCCGCGCGAAAAAAAAGAGCCCGGATCACGAGGATCACAGGCTCTTCAAGCCGGCGCGAGGCCGGTGGACAGTGTTGTGGCACATGTCCGGTCCGAGGACCGGATGGCGGCGATCCTACGCTGCCCCGCAAGTTAAGGCAACACATGATGTAATGCCATTCAACTTGTTGATTTATTTAAAAATCTAGAGCCATAGGCGAGACCGGAGGACTTCTCCGGCGCGATTCCTGCCGATTCGGGCACAACACCTGCGTGGAGCAAGATCGGCGACAGCCTCAGCGCGCTGCCAGTGCCGACGCGATTTCCTGCTGGATCGCCCGCGCTGCGGCCTGCGGATCGGCGGCCAGACGGATCGGGCGGCCGACCACGATGGCGTCGGCGCCATCGGCGAAGGCCTGGGCCACGCCGACCGTGCGCTTCTGGTCATCGCCGACCGGGCCACCGGGGCGGATGCCCGGGCAGACGATCGAGAACCCGGCGCCGGTGGCGGCGCGGATCGGGCCAGCCTCCTGACCCGAGGCGATTACGCCATCAATACCGGCGGTCTGGGCGGCCAGCGCGCGTTCGACAACGACGTCCACCGGCTCGCGGTCGATACCCATCTGCGCCAGGTCCGGGCGCCCCATCGAGGTCAGCACGGTCACCGCCAGCAGGCGCATGTCGCTGCTGTTGGCGGCCGCGCAGGCTTCCATCATCGCCGGGTGCCAGCCATGGATGGTGGCGTAGCTGACCGGCCACTGCGACAGGCGCTTGATCACCGCAGCGGCAGTGGCCGGGATGTCGAAGAACTTCAGGTCGACGAACACGCGCTTGTTACGGCGAGCCAGCTCGTCCAGCACCTGGAAGTACTCGCCGGAGGCCAGCAGTTCCATGCCGATCTTGTAGAACGCCACGCTGTCGCCGAGGCGCTCGACCCAGTCCAGCGCCTGCACGCGGTCAGGCACGTCCAGCGCGAAGATCAGGCGCTCTTCATCGCGCAGCGGCAGCGGCGCGCGGCTCACGGTGCATAGTCCAGGGCAGCGCGCTTTGCGTCGTGGCGGGCCTGGCGCGACTGGCTGTAGTCATTGTTGAACTGCGCCGGTTCGAAGCCGCCGTAGGTCGGGTTCGGCAGCATCCACCAGCGCTCGCCGAACCAGTCGTGGTACTGCTGCAGCAGCGCGTCGCGGCCGTCGTTGGTGTTGGCGGTCACTTCGACGAAGTCACCCAGCTGGTCGCCGAACTGCATCAGCACGCGGTACTTCTGCCCGGCCAGGCGGCGGCGGCAGTTCTTCTCGCTGCCGGCCTGCTCGCAGCCTTCAACCACGGTGCCCAGGCCGAGGAACACGCTGTCGTCGGCCACCGGCAGGCCCTGCTCGCGCAGGTTGGCCAGGGTCGCGTCCTTCAGGTGCACGGCGCGGTTGGAGATGTACAGCAGGGTCACGCCCTTGGCATTGGCGGCCTTGGCGAAATCGACCACGCCCGGGATCGCCTTGGCCTTCTTTTCGGCCACCCACTGGTCCCAGGTCATTTCATCGTATTCCTTGCCGTCGCGGACCAGGCGCGCCTGGTAGGGCGAGTTGTCCAGCACGGTCTCGTCCACGTCCAGCACCACCGCCGGCTTCAGGCCCTTGGCCTCGTTGCCGCGTTCTTCCGGCACCAGCGCGTCCCAATGGGCTTCCTTCAGCGCCACATCGAGGTGATCGGCGGCAGCACGGTAGGTCTGCTCGGTGATCGCCTTGTACTCCTGCGCGCGCTGCATCCACAGCACCGCGTTGAGGTTGTCGTTGGCGGTCAGATCGGGCGTGCCTTCAGCCTTGGCAGCGGCGGCCGGAGCCTCCGGCGCAGCGGCGTCGGCGGCAGGCGCGTCCACGCGCTTGCAGGCGGACAAGCCCAGCGCCGCGGTGGCGAGCAGGGTCAGGGACAGGGAAACGGGACGACGCATGAAGATCACCGGCAATCAGATATACCGGCCCATTTTACCGGCAAAGGCGGCCCCGGGACGGCTATGCTTGATGGTTGACCCGTTGTCCCTGCGAAGGCCGCCATGACCGATTCCACCCCGACCCCCGACGTTCCCCTGCTCGACGCCGTGCAGGCCCGCCTGCTGGGCTGCCTGGTGGAGAAGGAAGCGACCACCCCGGACACCTATCCGCTGACGGTCAACGCCGCGCAGTCGGCCGCCAACCAGAAGACCGCCCGCGAGCCGGTGATGAACGTCGATGCCGGTAGCGTGCAGCATGCGCTGCGCCAGCTGGAGACCCTGGGCCTGGCCCGCCAGCACTTCTCCTCGCGCGCCGATCGCTACGAACACCGCCTGCAGGCCGCGCTGGACCTGACCCGGCAGCAGACCGTGCTGCTGGCGCAGCTGCTGCTGCGCGGGCCGCAGACCCTGGGCGAGCTGGTCACGCGCAGCGAACGCCTGCACCGCTTCGCCGACGCCGACGAAGCCCGCCACGCCATCGAGCGCCTGCAGCAGCGCGCCCTGCTGGTGGTGCTGCCGCGCGCCAGCGGCCAGCGTGAGGACCGCTACATGCACCTGCTGTGCGGTGAGGTGGATGGCGCTGCATTGGCGGCGAAGTACGCCAGCAGCGGCGGTGGCAGCGAAGCAGCCGATCCCGGCCTGGCCGAGCGCGTGGCCCAGCTGGAAGCGGCGGTGGCCGAACTGCAGGCGCAGCTGGCCGAACTGCGCGGCTGAAACAGTCCATCGGGGTCGGATCCCGCGAGGCGGGCTCCGACCCCGTGCGCATCAGGTAGTGCCGGCCGCTGGCCGGCATCCATGATCCACCGGGTTGCCGGCCAGCGGCCGGCACTACCCGACCAGCGCCGCACCCGGCGTGGCATACAACCGACTGGGCGAGTCGACACCCGGCAACTGGACCACACCGCGCTCCTGCATGCCCAGCCCCAGCAGGATCTTCCCGGAAACCACGTTGTCCAGGTCGGTGATGCCGTACAGATCCTGCAGGTCCAACTCAGCGCGCGCATGCGTGAACACCGCCCGCGCCGCCTCACCGGCATAGCCCTGCCCGGCGAATTCGGACAGCACCGCATAACCAATATCCGGCCCCGGCAGGCCATCACGCCGCACCAGCCCGGCATTGCCCAGCCACGCGCCATCGGCCAAACGCTCGATCGCATACATGCCGAACCCATTCAACGCGTAGCTGTGCAGCACCCGCAGTGCGATGTACTCACGCGCCTGCTCCTCGCTGCGCACGTTGCGGTCACCGATGAAGCGCACGAAGC
The DNA here is from genome assembly GCF_037203745.1 of Stenotrophomonas sp. CCNWLW162. Taxonomy (NCBI): domain Bacteria; kingdom Pseudomonadati; phylum Pseudomonadota; class Gammaproteobacteria; order Lysobacterales; family Lysobacteraceae; genus Stenotrophomonas; species Stenotrophomonas sp. CCNWLW162. The sequence continues at coordinate 29,257 of NZ_JBBCBL010000008.1, forward strand.
CCGGATCGTTGAGCAGCGCCAGCATCGGCGCCGCATCGCGGTCGGGTTCAATGGCCCGCAGGCGCAGGCGTTCGCTTTCAATGGGATGCACGCGCAGACCTCCAGCAGAAACCCCGATTCTGCCTCAACGCGCGGCTGTTGCTTTTGATTTTCTTTGCATTGCCGTGGCAGGACGCGCCCGGAATCTGTCAGAGGCCGGTCGGGGTGGGTTCGCGGGGGTATCCGCGCCATGGATGGCGCGGCTAAGCCGCCAGGGACGGGTTCACGGCGTCCCCCGCGAACCCACCCCGACCAGCCACACCGCGTAGCCAACGCGCGCTCCACCACGGAGGGGCGGCGCCGTTGGAGCGCCTTAGTCGAACAGCGCCTCGATCGCCGCCAACCCGGCACTCGCCCGCTCCTTCTTGCGCGCCGCATCCGCCACCGGGTCAGCGCCATCACGCTGGATCTCCTCGGCCGGAATTTCCTCGAAGAACCGGCTCGGCTTAAGCCGCACGTGCTCGCCGAACTTGCGGGTCAACTTGCTGTAGCTCATCCACAACTGGATCTTGGCGCGGGTGATGCCCACGTACAGCAAGCGACGTTCTTCCTGCAGGTTGCCCTCGTCCAGGCTCACCTGGTGCGGCAGCACGCCGTCCTCGCAACCGACGATGAACACATACGGGAACTCCAGGCCCTTGGAGGCGTGCATGGTCATCATCCGCACCTGGTTGCCGCCCTCGTCCTTGTCACTGCGCGACAGCAGTGCCAGCTGGCCGGCAAGGTCGGCGGCAGTGGCGCCGCGCGGGCCGCCCTCGAACCACTGCGCCAGTTCCTCGATGTTGTTGGCACGGCGCTGGTAGCTGGCCTCTTCCTTGGCCTGCTGGCGCAGCTCGCTGAGCAGGCCTGACTCCTTGGCCACCTTGCGGATCATGTCGCCGGAGCTGATCTGGCGGGTCTGCGCACGCAGGTCACGCAGGATGTCGGTGAAGCGCGCCAGGCTGTTGGCCGCGCGCGGCGGCAGCTGCTGCAGGGCACCGATCGCTTCTGCGGCCTGGGCCATCGGCATGTCCTTTTCCTGCGCCAATTCGGCCAGCTTGGCCAGCGTGCCGGCGCCCACATCGCGCTTGGGCGACTGCACCGCACGCATGAACGCGGTGTCGTCGTCCGGGTTCACCAGCAACCGCAGCCAGGCCAGCGTGTCCTTCACTTCCTGGCGTTCCAGGAACATGGTGCCACCGGTCAGGTGGTACGGAATGCGCAGCAGCTGCATGGCCTTTTCCAGCGGACGCGACTGGAAGTTGCCGCGGAACAGGATGCAGAAATCGCTCCACGGCACCTTGCGCGACTGCGCCACGAAGGCGATCTCGGCGGCGACCTTTTCCGCTTCGTGTTCGCTGTTGCGGCATTCCCATACGCGGATGCGCTCGCCATCAGCCTGGTCGCTCCACAGCTTCTTCAGGTGCTCATGCGGGTTGTTGGCGATCAGCGCGTTGGCCGCGCGCAGCACGCGGTTGGAACAGCGGTAGTTCTGTTCCAGCTTGATGATTTCCAGCGCAGGGTAATCGCGCCCCATCTGCTGCAGGTTTTCCGGGTTGGCACCGCGCCAGGCGTAGATCGACTGGTCGTCATCACCCACGCAGGTGAAATTGCCCTTGTCGCCGGCCAGCTGCTTGAGCAGTCGGTACTGCGCATCGTTGGTGTCCTGGCATTCGTCCACCAGCAGGTAACCGATACGCTCGCGCCAGGCCACGGCGATGTCCGGGTTCTCTTCCAGCACCTGTACCGGCAGACGGATCAGGTCGTCGAAGTCGACCGCATTGAACGCAGTCAGGCGCAGCTGGTAGCGCTCGTAGACGCTGGCCGCTTCCTTCTCGCGGTTGCTGCGAGCGGCCGCCATCGCCTGTTCGGGCGACAGGCCGGCATTCTTCGCGCGCGACACCAGGTTCTTCATGTCCTCGATGTCATCGGGCTTGGCCCCGTACATCAGGTCCTTGATCTGCGCGGCGGCATCGTCGGCATCGAAGATCGAGAAGCCGCGCTTGAGGCCCACCGCCGCGTGCTCGATCTGCAGGAACTTCAACCCCAGTGCGTGGAAGGTGCAGATGGTCACCTCGTCGGCGTCCTGCTCGCGCAGTCGCTTGGCCACGCGCTCGCGCATTTCCTTGGCCGACTTGTTGGTGAAGGTGATCGCCGCGATGCGCCGGGCGGGATAACGGCCGCAGCCGATCAGGTGGGCGATCTTTTCCACGATCACGCGCGTCTTGCCGCTGCCCGCGCCGGCGAGCACCAGCAACGGACCTTCGATGTGCAGGACGGCGGCGGCTTGGGGGGGATTGAGACCGTGCATTGGATGGGGATTGTAGCGGGGCGGCGACGGGCCGACCTGACTTGCACCGCAGCGCGCCGTAAGGTATTGAATCGGCTTCGGAACACAGGAGCGTGGTCCATGTCATCGATTGTCATCATCCGACCGTTCGCGGCCGCCCTGCTGGGCCTGCTGGCGGTACCCTCCCTCGGGTCGGCGCAGGCGCCGCGCGCCGATGCCTATGAAGCGATCGTGCTGCAGTCGCACGAATTCCTGACCTACCACCCGGACCTGCGCTTCCGCGGGCTCGGCATGGATGCCCGTGAACGCGGCCGCGACGAAGAAGCCCGCACCCAGTTCCGCAATGCCGCGCGCTATGGCGACAAGCTCTCCCAGGCGGCGCTGGCGGACATGCTGTGGAACGGCCAGGGGGGTCCCGCCGACCGCGCGCTGGGCTATGCCTGGATGGACCTGGCCGCCGAGCGCGGCACCGAATGGCTGGTGGTGCAGCGCGAGCGCTACTGGCAGGCGTTGACGCCCGAGGAACGCGAGCGCGCCGTGCGCGAGGGTCGCACGCTGTACACCGAGTTCGGCGACCCGGCAGCCAGCCCGAGGCTGGAGCGCGAACTGCGGGCCGGCAGCATGCAACAAACCGGCAGCCGCGCCGGCTGGAGCGGTGCCATGCGCAGCCAGGGCCGCGGCGATGCCGGGGCACGCGTGCTGCAGCCGGAGAAGCATCAACTGGCGCGCTACTGGGATCCAGTGGCCTACCGACAGTGGCAGGACGAGGAGCTGGCCCGGTCCGGACGATGACCCTCATCCCACGTGCAATCGGCGCCGTCGCGCTGATGCTGCTGGCGCCCTTCTGCGCCACCGCCAGCCCCTGCGCTCCCGACCCTACGGCGTCGATCCCGTCGGCCCTGCTGACCGAAGGCTTCCTGCAGGCCCACCCTGACCTCTACTGGCGCGACCTGGGCCAGCTGTCCTGGCGGCGCGGCAAGCCGGCACAGGCCTTGATGCGCTTCCAGCGCGCGAGCCTGTACGCCGACAAGTTCTCGCAATCGATGGTCGCGCGCATGTACCAGGAAGGTGTCGGCACCGAGACCGACCTGGTACTGGCCTACATCTGGATGGACCTGGCCTCCGAACGCGGCTACCGCGACCTGCTGGTCGAGCGCGAGCGCTACTGGCAACGGTTGGATCCTGCACAGCGCCGGCGGGTGCTTGCCGAAGGCCCGGCGTTGTACGCGCAGTACGGCGATACCGTGGCCAAGCCACGCATGGAGACCGTTCTGCGGGTCGCGCGCAACAGCATGACCGGCAGCCGTACCGGCTTCGTCAACCCCGGTCTGCGCATGGAGCTGGGCGAAGGCCCGGAAGCCAACCGGATGATTACCGGCGATGATTACTACCGTGACACCTTCTGGGAACCGGACAGCTACTGGTGCCTGCAGGACCAGATCTGGCAGAACGCTCCGCCGACACCCAGCGTCGAGATCGGCACCCTGCGGCAGGTGCGCGACGAGGAGCCGGGTGGCGACTAGAATTGGCCGATGGCCAAGCTCTATTTCTACTATTCGGCGATGAACGCCGGCAAGACCACCACCCTGCTGCAGAGCGCACACAACTACCGCGAGCGCGGCATGCGGGTGGCGATCCTGACCCCGCGCCTGGACGATCGTGCCGGCGCCGGCGTGGTCGCCTCGCGCATCGGCCTGCGTGCGGACGGCATGGCCTTCGACCGTGACACCGACCTGCAGCGCTGGGTCGAGCAGGACCTGGCGACGAACGGGCCGATGGGCTGCGTGCTGGTGGACGAAGCGCAGTTCCTCAGCCGCGCCCAGGTCTGGCAGCTCAGCGAGGTCGTCGACCAGCTGCGCATTCCGGTGCTGTGCTACGGCCTGCGCACCGACTTCCGGGGCGAGCTGTTCGAAGGCAGCCAGTACCTGCTGGCCTGGGCCGACGAAATGCAGGAGATCAAGACCATCTGCCACAGCGGCAAGAAGGCGACGATGACGGTGCGCGTGGACGAGCATGGCCACGCCGTGCAGGACGGCCCGCAGGTGGAGATCGGCGGCAACGACCGCTACGTGTCGGTCAGCCGCGCGGAGTTCAAGAAGATCACACGCGGCGAAGGCCGGATCGATCCGGCGCAGGCGCCGCTGCCGCTGTAAAGGGTGTTCGGCAGGGCTGCGCCCTGCACCTGCCGAGGCCGGAGCCAGAGCAACGGCAAAAGCGGGCTATCCGTGGGATGGCGGGGCACTGTGGGTTTGCGGGGACGCCGTAAACCCGTCCATGGGGGCTTGGTCGCGGCATCCATGCCGCTCACACCCCGCAAACCCACAGTACCCCGCCTTCGACAGGTCCCCACGGCTGTTGGTAGGTGTCGACCTTGGTCGACACATCTGTCAGATATCGAATGAAATTCTCGTGGGGTCAGATCCGTTTTCCTTCGGAAAACGGATCTGACCCCACGAGCTGTTCCGACAGATCGCAGAAATCTGTCGAAGGCGGGGTGGGTCCGGTGGCGGGAGTATCCGCGGCATGAATGCCTGCTTTTGACGTTGATCTGGCTTGTAAGCAGGTGCAGGGCTGCAAGCCCTGCAACCCACCACCCCTCTTATTAGTACAGCGTGCGCTCCGGCGCACCCGCCGGCGGCGGGGTGTACTGGTACAGCCAGGTCTCGGTCAGCGTCTTGCCACCACTGCGCAGGAACAGGCGGATGTCGATCTGCTCGGTGCTGCCTTCCGGCGGGACCAGGTCGAACATCGCGCGGTAACCGTTGATCTCGCGCAGCGGGCGCGCCGACACGATCTCGACCCGGCCGCGGCTGGCTTCCACCACTGCCTCCACCTCGCCCTTGTCGATCAGCCGGGCCAGTTCGCCGCCTTCGAAGTCCACCGCGAAGCGCCAGCTGAAGTACTCGCGCTTCTTGCCGACCACGCCACCCAGGCCGGTGCGGCTGGCCACGCAGTGCGCCAGCGGCGGCCGTGCGGGCGGCTCGGCACCCCAGTACAGGCGATACCCGACCAGCAGTTCCTGGCCCGGCTGCGGTTTTTCCTTCGGGTTCCAGAACGCCACGATGTTGTCGAAGGTCTCGTCCACGGTGGGAATCTCCACCAGCTGCACCGAGCCTTCGCCCCATTCGCCCTTCGGCTCCACCCACAGGCAGGGGCGCTTCTCGTAGAACACGCCGTCGTCCTGGTAGTGGTCGAAGTTGCGGTCGCGCTGCAGCAGGCCGAAACCACGCGGGTTGCGGTCCACGAACATGTTGAAGCGCAGGTTGCGCGGGTTCAACAGCGGCCGCCAGATCCACTCACCGGCGCCGGTCCACAGTGACAGGCCGTCGGTGTCGTGGATCTCCGGGCGCCAGTCCCATGCCATGCGGCGATCGTTCTCGCCCACCTGGTACATGCTGGTGCACGGCGCGATGCCCAGCCGCTCGATCGCCTTGCGCGGGTACAGCGCGCTGTCGATATCCATCAGCAGCACGTCGCCATTGGTGATCGCGAAGCGATAGGCGCCGGCCACGCTGGGCGAATCCAGCAGGCCGTAGACCACGATCGTCTCCGAATCAGCCGACGGCTGTTCCAGGTAATAGGCGATGAAGTCCGGAAATTCCTCCGGCTTGCCCATACCGGTGTCGATCGCAAGGCCGCGCGCGGACTGGCCGTACTGGCCTTCATTGCCGACCGCACGGAAGTAGCTGGCGCCGAGGAAGGCGGCAAAATCGCGGTCGGTGTCCTTGCGGGTGTTCAGCCGGAAACCGGCGAAGCCAAGGTCGGCCGGCAGCTCGCCGTCCTTGATGCCGCTCTTGCCGTAGTTGAACGCTGCGCCGTCATAGGCCAGTTCCTGCGCCTTGCCGTCGACCACGTCGAACATGCGCACCGGCGAATGGAAATACAGGCCCAGATGGAAGAACTTGGCCTGGAACTTGCCCGGCTGGTCGGCCCACAGTGCGTGGTCCTGGCGGTAGCCGATCGACTGGTACTGGTCCCAGTCCAGGCCTTCCAGGCGGCCCGGCAATACCCGCTTGTGGCTCTTGTAGGGCGCCTGTGCCAGCGCGCGCGCCTGGCCCTTCAGGGTGGCGAAGTCGAACGGCTGCGGCTGGCCGAGGCGGCGCAGGCCCATCTGGCCGCTCTTGCTGGCCGCACACGCGGGCAGGGACGGCAGGCCGAATGCAGCCAGGGCGAGGGAGGCATTGCGGATGAAGTCGCGTCGTTGCATGCAGGCGCGTCGGGCACAGAGGGAAGGTCGGCCATCATAGGCAGACAAACGTTAACGGGCAGCGGAGACGCGCCCTGCCCGTTCAGCTGCCGCTGGCCGCGCGCCTCAGCGCTGGCAGTGGCTGCACCAGACGCTGGCGCGCTGGCCAATGGTGGCGTGCTTCAGCGTGCGGCCACAGTTCGGGCAGGGCAGGCCGTCGCGGCCGTACACCAGCAGTTCCTGCTCGAAGTAGCCCGGCGCACCATCGGGACTGATGAAATCACGCAGCGTAGTGCCGCCACGGGTAATGGCGTAGCCCAGGATCTCCTTCACCGCGTCGGCCAGCCGTTGGTAGCGCTCGCGTGAGATCTTCCCGGCCTCGCGCAGCGGGCTGATGCCGGCCTTGAACAGGCTCTCGGCGGCGTAGATGTTGCCCACCCCCACTACCACCGCCTGGTCCATCAGGAAGGTCTTCACCGGCGCGCTGCGTCCACGGCTGCGGGCAAACAGATAGCTGCCGTCAAAGGCATCATCCAGCGGCTCCGGACCCAGCCCCTGCAGCAGTGGGTGGACCTCGCCGGCGGGTTGCCAGAGCAGGCTGCCGAAGCGGCGCGGGTCGTTGAAGCGCAGCAGGCGACCGTTGTCCAGGCTGATGTCGACGTGGTCGTGGGCACGCAGCGGGGTATCGCCAGGCAGCACGCGCAGGCTGCCGGACATGCCCAGGTGCAGCACCGCGCTGCCGATGGCGGTATCCAGCAGCAGGTACTTGGCGCGCCGACGGATGTCCTCGATGCGCTGCCCTGGCAGCAGCTCGGCTACTTCCGGCGGAATCGGCCAGCGCAGGTCGGCGCGGCGAAGGATCACGCCGTGCACGCGGCGGCCCTGCAGGTGCGGCGCCAGGCCGCGGCGGGTGGTTTCTACTTCGGGTAGTTCGGGCATGGGGTGATTCTACGCCGGGCCGTGCGAAGCCCGGCACCGGCTACGATTCCAGGTCGTTCGCTTCGACCAGGAAGGCGCCCTCGACCAGCGCGCCACGTCCGCCCAGCCTCCAGAACGCCAGGTAGGGGGCGAAGTCGATCGCCATCGGGGCCAAGGGCTGGGTGATGTACCAGCCCAGATAGAGATCGGAGGCGATGTGATACAGCGCCTCGTCGAGCGCGGCCATCTGTGGGCTGTCCAGCGTGCGCGCCTCATGCACCGCATCGCAGATGACATCGTGCAGGTAGTCGGCCGGGCCCGACCCGCGTAACGCCGCTTCCAGGCGCTCGGCCGGAGCAGCCACCACGGGCACCTCGCGCAGCGTGGCCTGCAGGCCGGGTTCACCAGCAGCGCCGGCCACGCGCGCCAGCTCGTCCAGCCAGGCGCGCGCGGCAGCCGCCCGTGCCTGTGCATTACCGGCGATGGCCGGTTGCAGGTACAGGTGGTCGCCCCAGTGGCCGGCGGCGAGCAGGTCCAGCGCGCGCGACCGCAGTTCGTCGGCATGCGGGAAAGCGGCGAACACGGCCGCCAGTGTGTCCCCGTCGGTCACGCCCTGCAGCAGGCCGGAGAAATACCAGTCTTCCTGCTCGCTGCGCCCAGCGCAGAAATCGAGCCATTCGGCGAGGAGTTCGTCGTCCATCCGGTCATCCATGGTCAGCGCGGCGGCGCCGAAAGTTCCCGTGCATCCAGGAACCCGTCACCGTTGGCGTCCTGCTTGTGGAAGCGCTGCACGATCGTCTGCCGCTGCTGTTCGCGGGTGATGGCCCTGCCCTTGCCACCGGGCAGCTCATCGGCGCTCAGCACGCCATCACCGTTGCGGTCCATGCGATCGAAGGCGTACAGCATCCACTGCAGGTACTCGGCTTCACTGACCTTGCCGTCGCCATCGCTGTCCATGCGCTGCAGATAGCTGGCAGTGTCGCTGACCTGGGCCTGCACGGCAGGTGCGCACACGGCGGCCAGCAGCAATGCCGTCAGCGCAGCCCTCATCCGCCCACCAGGGTGTAGCCCTTCAGTCGCGCGGCATAGGCCTGCAGCGCGGCAATGCCGCTTTCCTCGGCCTCGCGGCACCAGGCCTGCAGTTGACGCAGGCGCTCGGCGGCATCATGGCCGCGTGCTTCCAGCAGCGTTGCCAGGCGCGCGCGATATTCCACCAGGGTGCGGATGCGCGGGCGCTGGGCGACCCATTCGCTGAGCTGCGCGCGGCTGTCCGGCTTCAACCAGCGGCCGTCGTTGACCAGGCCGCGACGCAGCCGGCGCGGCAGCAACCGGCGCAGCTTGGCACCCGCGTGTCGTGCTTCCTCGCGCAATGCCGGCATGAACACGTTGCGCTGGTAGTCGGTCATCGCCTGGAAGCGATGCGACAGCAGTGCCTTCAGGGTATCGGCGTCGGGCACGGCGATGTTCGGGCGCACGTCCATGGCCGGCGCGACACGCAGGACCTTGGCCAGGCGCAATGCCTGCAGCAGGCGGATCGCACTCCAGCCGATGTCGAATTCCCAGCGCCGCATCGCAAAGCGCGCCGAACTGGGGAACGCATGGTGGTTGTTGTGCAGTTCCTCGCCACCAATCCAGAACGCCCACGGCGTCAGGTTGGTGGAGGTGTCGGCCGATTCGTAGTTGCGATAGCCCCACCAGTGGCCCAGGCCATTGACCACGCCGGCGGCCCAGAACGGGATCCACGCCATCTGGATCGCCCACAGGGCGACGCCCGGCAGGCCGAACAGCACCGTGTTGATCGCAAACAGCAGCACCGGGCCGAAGGTTGCATAGGGGGTATACAGGCGGCGCTCGATCGCGTCGTCCGGAGTGCCGCGACCGTACTGTTCGATGTCCCCGCGCAGGCCGCGTGCTTCGCGGTACAGCTCCACGCCGCGCCAGAACACCTGGCCGATGCCACGGGTAACCGGGCTGTGCGGGTCGTCCTCGGTTTCCACCTTGGCGTGGTGCTTGCGATGGATCGCCACCCACTCCTTGGTGATCATCGAGGTGGTCAGCCAGGTCCAGAAGCGGAAGAAGTGCGCGACCACCGGGTGGAAGTCCACGCCCCGGTGCGCCTGGCTGCGGTGCAGGTAAAGCGTGACCGAGAAGATCGTGAGCTGGGTGAAGACCAGCAGCACCAGGGCCAGCTGCCACCAGCCCAGGCCTAGCACGCCACCGGTCAGCAGGGACATCAGGGCATCAGGCATGGCGGCTCTCCAGAGCGACACAGGTATGGCAGACATCATGGGCGCTTGCGTTGCAAACTGCATCCCTGCGGCGGTGCTTCGCATCGCCATCCGAGGCACCGTTCACAGTTGGGGACCTGAGTTGTCGAGCCTTGATCCGCGCGCCTGCGCCGTTACCGTTGCCCCGTCCGCCGGGGAACTGCCGCCGTTGATCGAACTGGACCGCGCCACCGTGGTGCGCGGCCAGGTGAAGGTGCTGCACGGACTCAGCCTGCGCATCGCGCAGGGCCAGCACACCGCCCTGCTCGGCCCCAACGGCTGCGGCAAGTCGACCTTCATCAAGCTGATCACCCGCGAGCTGTACCCGCTGGCGCAGGCCGACGGCACGGTGGCGGTGAAGGTGCTGGGGCAGAACCGCTGGCAGGTCGACCGGCTGCGCTCACAGCTGGGCATCGTCACTGGCGACCTCAGCAGCAACCTAGCCGACATGCCCGGGCTGACGGTGGAGCAGGCGGTGCTGTCCGGCTTCTTCGCCAGCTACGTGGTGCCGGCCTTCCGCGAAGTGACCGCCGACATGCAAGAACGAGTTGGCGAGACACTGGCGATGACCGGCGCCCTGTCCCTGCGCGGGCGCGCGTATGCCGAGCTGTCCGCCGGCGAAACCCGCCGCGTGCTGATCGCACGGGCGCTGGTCAACCGGCCACAGGCGCTGCTGCTGGACGAGCCCTCCACCGGCCTGGACCTGGTCGCCCGCGAGCAGCTGGTGGCGACCATGCGAGTGCTGGCCCAGCAGGGCATCACCCTGGTGCTGGTGACCCACCACATCGAAGAGATCATTCCCGAGATCGAGCGGGTGGTGCTGCTGCGCGACGGCCGCGTACTGGCCGACGGCACCCGCGCCGAGCTGCTGCGCAACGAGCCGCTGTCGGCGGTCTTCGGCGGCGCGATCACGGTGGTCGAGCAGGAAGGCCGGCTGACCGCGTACGCGGGGTAATCGACATGCCGTTATAGAGCCGAGCCCACGCTCGGCCGCTTCTGATTACGGCAAACGGCAGCCGAGCATGGTCTCGGCTCTACAAAAAAGCAGAAAGCAGGGTGCACCGGTCGTGCCGAGTCAAAACAAAAGCGGCGCCGGATCTCTTTGGCGCCGTTGCTTCAACTACATCACCACTTGTACGCAACGCTCACGTTCGCCGTCGCTTCGCGGTAGCCGTGATCACCACACATCACGCCCAGCCCGCCCCACGCGCTGAAGTCGGAGCGGAATTCCACGCGCGCACCCGCACTCAGTTCATAGCGGTTGCGCGGAATGCCGGCCTTCAGCACTTCATCATCGAAGGCGATGCCATTGCCGGCACCATCGCGGTACCAGTTGGCTGCCAGATACGGGCTGACCGAGGCGCCCGTCGCCGAGCGCGATTCACCCTGCAGCCGCAGGCCGGCACGGCCGGCCAGGCCACTGTTGCCGGCGGCACGCACCACGGTGCCGTTGCTTTCGGTATGCACATCCGTCTTGGCATCGGTGTAGATCAGCTGCAGTTCCGGCTGCAGGCTCAACGCGGTGTTGCCGATCTGCCCGACACCGAAGCGGTAGCCCGCTTCCACCGAGCTCTGCCAGATATCCGAGTCATAGCGTTCCTCGGCCAGGCCCTCGCCCTGCACGCGGTTGCGGAACTGGCCGCGCTGCACGCTGGCATCCACATACAGCGCATCGGTGGCCCAGTTGCCATACACGCCCAGCGCGCCGCCTTCCACCTTGCCGCGTGCGCTGTAGCCGGTCAGCTGCGAACGCGAGGTGGCACTGGACTGCGCCAACGTGCCCATCACGCCCACGCGGCCACGGCCGTCGTCGAACACGCCCAGATCGGTGCCCAGCTGCAGGCGCGAGCGGTCCACGCGCAGGTCGAGCTGGTCATGCACGGCGCCCAGCTTGCTCTGGGTTGCATCCACGCGGGCCCAGCCACGAATGCCGTCCGGCGCCGCAGCGCCGCCCTGGCGGTCGCGGTACTGATGGCGCAGCATCTGGTCCAGCGCGAACTGGTTGGCCAGGTAGGCACCGGCTTCCGGGCGCAGCACGGGCACCGGGTCGATGGGATCGATCGGCGTGATCGGGGTGCAGTCCGGCAAGGTCGGGTCGATCTTGCACGGGTCCGGCGTGGTGGTCATTTCCGAACGCAGGTACCAGTTGCCGTTGGCGTCCTTCACCAGGAAGTACTCGTACTGCCCACCCACCGCGCGGCCGACCAGATCGAACTGCGCATTGGACGCGCCACCGATGTCGATCAGCTCGATGCCGCGGTCGGTCTTGGCACCGGCGCCGCCGGCGTTGAGCACGCGCACATTGGCCTGGCCGTTGGCATCGCCTGTGATCACCAGCGTGTCGGTCAGCGAGGTGTCGTCGCCCAGCACGGTGTTGAACAGTAGGGTGCCGCCGTTGCCGGTGAATTCATCCACGGTGAGCGTGTTGAAGGTGCTGGCGTCACCCAGGCCGATGGTGCCAGTGGCGCCGAGGGTGAGCTGGCCGACAGTGCTGTCGCCAGTCATCAGCCAGGTGCTGTCGCTGCCGATGTCGGCCGAGGTGACGCCATTGAAGCGCCCGTCAATCTGCGCCTTGTTGCGCAGCACGACGTCCAGGTTTCCGCTGACGCGGTCGGTATCGAAGGTGATGTCACCGCCCAGCCGGGCGTCGTCCACGGTGAAATAGACCTGGGCCTCACTCGTAGCTACGCCATCAGGACGCACCAGCAGCAGATGGCCATCACCGCCGGACAGCTGCGAACCGTTGGCGACGGTGATGTCGTAGCGCACCAGCCTGCGCGGCGCCACCCAGATGGCTGCGCCGTTGTCCGAGGCAACCTGGGCATTGTCCACGCGCAGGGTAATCGGCTGGCCGAGAAGAGCGCTGTAAGTGCCACCCAACAGCAGTACGCCGGAGTTTGCGCCCTCTACGCGGGTGCGGTTCTGCAGGATGGCAGTGCCCTGCTGAAGCCGCACGGCGTGGCCGTTGCTGAGGTTGACTGCACCTGGCGAGGCCTCGGCCCGCACGAAGGAAGAATCGACGATGAGCGTGCTGTTGGCATCGGATGTGCTTGGCGACATTCCAAGGGAGATGCCGACGCTGAACCCCCTATTGGCGCCGACCGAATGCAGGGTGCTTCCAGTAATGCGTGCGATGGAAAGATCATTGACCTCCACGCCCCCGTCATGCAGCGTGCTGTTCGTCATATCCAGCGCTGATGTGCCTCGAAGTACGATGTTTGCCCTCCCTCCACTGGCCAGCGCTTCGACGCGGCCATTGCGCAGCGTCACCAGCGAGTCTTTGCTGGTGATCTCCTCCGTGCGGCCCCCGTCAACCGTCAAAGAGGAGCCATTGATCAGATTCCAGGCCTCTACGGTGCTGCTTTCACGCACTGTGGCCGATTGCCCATCAAGGTTGCGGGCCAGTGCAGGCTGCAGGGGAGCTGCGGCAAGGGCCAGCAACAGACCGTGCGTCAGCGGCAGCAGGCGAAAGCGGCGGCGGGTTTGGAACTCGCGATGCATGGGACGCTCTTGATGGAAGATGGTTCGGTCAGGTTTCCGGATGAGCTTGCTATCGCACGCTGCTGAATGCGCTCAGTGGGGTGAAGAGCGGGTGATGCACAGGGCAAGTCGTCTTGGCATATCCTGATCGGACGCCAGTGTCCCGGCTGCCCTTGGCTGATCCCATGCAATTAGTTGCAAAGTGTCGTTTTCGACACAGTTCGTGGTGGCGCGGTTCAGGGCTGTGAAACGTGTGCAGCGCAGCATGTTGTAGAGCCGAGCCCATGCTCGGCTCACCGCGAGAAGCGCGGCGCTCTGCGTGATCTGACCGGCGCGCAGCCGAGCATGGGCTCGGCTCTTATCTCTTGCGACTCTGGCACATTAGGTGCCGAGAGCCCGGCCCGCCGCCGCCTCCCTCAGAACCGCAACGCCAGCGCGCGCGACTCGATCGGTGCCATCCGGCTCTGGTCCTGCAGCTGCAGGTCGCGCAGCTCGTACGGTGCGCCGAAGCCAGCCGGCAACGCAGCCTGGTCGAACGGCAGCACCAGCTGGCCTGCGCCCGGGCCATCGAACCACGCCGCCGCGTGCGCCTGTGCAACCGGCTTCAATTGGCCATCGCGGGCAGTGGCGTACAGCGTGCCGCGCGCTTCGTAGCGACCGGCTGCAGCCACCTGCAGGGGCAGTGCCACCCGGCGGGTGTCCGGGTCCGGTGCGGCCTGTCCACTGAAGCGGGCAGTCGGCCGTGCCACCGCGAAGGCGACCTTGCCATCGCGCAGCACACCGTCGGCCTGCGCGAACACCTGCAGTTCCCACAGCCCCTGAACGGTTCCGACATCGGCCGGGATCCTTACCTGCGCGCGCAGCGCACCATCGGTGGTGCGCAGCAGCCGTTGCGGCCAGCTGCGGCCATCCGGTGCGACCAGCAACGCTTCACCGCCCAGGCTGCCGCGACGCGACGCCAACGCTGCGGCGGAGGTACCGTCTTCCAGCAGGCGTGCCTGCAGCTGCACACTGCCGCCGGCCAGCACCTGCGCCTGGTTGGCCTGCACCTCCAGCCGCAGCGGGCTGTTCGGTTCCAGTACCTGCACCACATAGCGACCCTGCGCCTGCGCGCTCTGCAGCGTATACGCACCGACTGCACTGGTCGCGCCGGTACGCAGCATGCTGCTGCCATCGCTCACCGGCATGCCGGCATCCTGCAGCGCGCGCGCATCGACACTGCGCGCCACGCTGCTGCGTCCGGCCGGGTCGCGCACCTGCAGGGAGTTGGCCGGCAGTGCGCGGGCACCGTCGGCCGGGCTCAGCTGGATCACCGCATCCGGCGCCGTCAGCGGCAGGTCCAGGCCGCGTTGCAACTGCGTGCCATCGACCTGCTGCCAGTAGCTGCGACTGACCGAGGCATACGGCGTGGTCGGCTGCAGCGGTTGCGTCGGGTCCAAGGCCCAGGCAAAGGCCAGCGGCGCGTGTTCGCTTTCATCGGTGGGCAGCGGCGCGGCCACCAGGGCGGCGGGCACCTGATCGCCTGCGCGGACGGCCTGCAGCGGCTGTGCGGCCTGCGCTGTGGACAGGGACAGCACTGCCAGCACGGCGCTGGCCAGCAAGGTGGAATGGATCGTCATGGTCGTTTTCCTCACTGGGTCAGGTCGTTGCGCAGAAGGGTGCCGAGGCCGAAGCACTCGCGGCGGCTCTGGTTATGGCTGAGCGGTTCTGCACCCTGGGTACGCGCCTTGTCGGTGAACCAGGTGGTGCCGGCAGCCTTCTGGCTGCTGCACTCCAGGAAGCCATCGGAGCAGGACGACAACCAGTTCTGGGTGAATTCCAGGCCGACGTTGGCGGCATAGCCACCGCAGTAACTGTTGCTGTCCCACACGGCCGACTCCACGTCGCTGCCGACCACCGCACGGAACGGCTTGGGCAGCGCAGGGCGACCGGCGGTGCCGTAGAGGTTCTGCGCGTTGTAGGTGGCCATGCTTGCCACCTGTTGCTGGCGCACCGCGTCGTTCTTGTAACCCAGCAACCAGCCCAGCGAGGTTTCGAAGGTATTGCCGTTGAGCACCGCATCGGCCAGCGGTGTGCCGGCAGAAGACGGCGCCAGCGCGTTGACCTTGCGCACCGTGCGGATGATCTTCGGATAGCGGCTGTCGTAGGTCGGATTGGACAGGATCCAGCGCATCACGTTGCCGCCATTGGAGTGGGTGATCACCACCAGCTGGGTGATGCCGCGGCTGTCGATGAAGCCGGTCAGCTGGTTGGCCAGGCAGCCGGCGGCTTCCGGCTTCCACATGTACTGGGTGAAGTCGCAGTTGATGACCACATAGTTGCTGCTGTTCGGCAGGCCCTGGCGGACGGTGTCGATGATCGCCGGCTGCCAGTAGTCCTGGGTGGCATTGGTCTGCGCGCCGGTGCCATGCACGAAGGCCACGCCGACCACGTCGGCGGCTTGCGCTTGGGCGGTTGCCAGCCCGAGGAGCAGGGCCAGGACGGTACTTCCTGTTGCGGTGCTGCGCATCGCTTCTCTCCCTCTGTCAGCGGATCCCCCCGACCCGGCTGGAACTGGACGGCGTCTCGATCACCGTTGTGCCGATGCTCACGGCGCGGCCGCGTGAAAGTCCGTGCGCTGCGCCCGGATTCAGGAGACTGACGACACTCGATGACGTTTTTCATACTGCTGCGATGACCATGCCGGGTCTGGCCGTATGACCGATGGCCACTGCGGTGTCGCATACGGGCTGCGATCATGACGCGATGTTTTTCCTCCGGAGCCCGTCCATGTCGCTGATTTCCCACCCCGCCCGCCCCCTGCTCGGCCTCGCCGTTGCCGTGGCCCTGGCTGGTTGTGCCGCCACCGCCGCCAAGCCGACCGCCGTCGAAGCCAACATCACCACCAAGGCGGTGGGCTATCTGGACAAGAGTGCGGTTCCGGCCAGCCTCGACCTGGTGCCGGCACCGCCGGTGGCCGGTTCGGCCGCCCTCGCGCTGGACGAACAGGTCAGCCGTGAAGCCCGCGCGCTGCGTGGCAGCCCGCGCTTCGCCCAGGCCGGCGTCGATGCCGAACTCGGCTTCCCCGAAGGCGCCAACCACTTCTCCTGCGCCGCCGACATCGACGTCGATGCAGTGAAGACCCCGGCGCTGTACCGCCTGCTCGAGCGCAGCCGGATCGACGCCAGCGCCGCCACCAAGGCGGCCAAGAACCACTACCAGCGCCCGCGCCCGTTCATGGTCAACGGTGAGCCGACCTGCTCGCCGAAGGACGAGGAAGGCCTGCGCAAGAACGGCTCCTACCCGTCCGGCCACACCTCGATCGGCTGGGCCTGGGCACTGATCCTGTCGGAGATCGCACCGGACCGCGCCGATGCCATCCAGGCGCGTGGCCGCAACTACGGCGAGAGCCGCCTGGTGTGCAACGTGCACTGGCAGAGCGACATCCTCGAAGGCCGTTTCATGGGCGCCGCCGCCGTGGCCCGCCTGCACGACAACGCCGCGTTCAACAAGGATCTGCTGGCCGCACGCAAGGAGATCGCTGCCGCGCGCAAGGCCGGCCTGCACTCCAGCCGCGACTGCGCTACCGAGAATGCGGTGCTGAAGGTGCGCCCGCAGAGCGCGCTGTAAGCGGCGATCCGGGGTCGGATCCCTTTCCGCAGGAAAGGGCTCTGACCCCATACAGCAGAAGGGCCGGCATTGCGCCGGCCCTTCTTCATTGCATCACGATCGACCGCATCAGAACTTCGCGGTGAACTCCACGCCCCAGGTACGCGGCTCGTTGAGGAAGCCGGTCAGGTTGTTGAAGTCGATCGCGCCGACCACACGGGTCTGGTTGGTCAGGTTGCGGCCGAACACCGCCACATCGTACTGGCCGTAATCCCAGTTGTAACCCAGGCGCAGGCCGCCTTCCAGCGAACTACGGCCGCGGAATTCCGGCGACTCGTAGATGAAGAAGTTCACCGCGCTGCGGTAGGCCCAATCGGTGTAGGCATACAGCTCGCTGCCATCGCTGAGCGGGAAGCCGACGCGCAGGGTCGCGTTGTGGATCCACTTCGGCGCCTGCGGCAGCGGGTTGCCGTTCACCAGTGCGTAGGTGCCACCGTTGATGACGGTGGTCGGGTCGTTGATGGTGCAGCCACCGCCGCAGATCGCCACCGCCAGATCCTTGTCCTTGATCTCGGTGTCGTTGTAGCTGCTGCCGAAGGTCAACAGGACGTTGTCAGCCAGGTAGGCTTCCAGGTCCAGCTCCACGCCCTGGCCGATGGTCTTGTCGGCGTTGAGCAGGGTGGCGGTGTTGTTGGTGCCGCCCACCGCGATCAGCTGCTGGCCATCGACGTTGTAGCGGAACACGCTCAAGCCCAGGCGCGCACGACGCTCGAACAGGTCGGCCTTGATGCCGGCTTCGTACGAGATCACCTTCTCCGAATCGGCCTGAGACAGGCCCGGCGCGAAGGCCAGGCGGCCCTGGATCGACGGCGCACGGAAGCCCTTGGCCACGCGGGCGTAGGCATTCACGTTGTCGGTCAGCTTGTACACGCCGCTGACATCCCAGCTGACGTCGTTGACGTCGGTGTTGGCCAGATACGGGCCACTGACCGGGGTACCGAACGGCACGGCCTGCAGCACGCTGGCGCTGAAGTCCTTCTTGTCCTGCGTATAGCGCACGCCGGCACGCAGCTTGAAGCGGTCGGTGACATCGAAGTCACCCGAGGCGAACACCGCCCACGCCTTGTTGCGCTGGTTCTGCACCACGTGGCCGGTCTGCGGGTTGCCCGGGGTCAGCGAGTCGTAGTTGAAGTTGTTGATGGTCACGTCTTCATCGAAGTAGAAAACGCCGGCCTGCCAGTCGAAGCGACCCCATTCGTTGGATTCAACGCGGAATTCCTGGGTCCACTGGCGGTGGTGCGGCAGGCCGTCGGCCGACTCGGACGAGAACGGGATGAGGCCTGGGCCGGAGTTGCCCGCACCGAGGAACGCCGCGCCGTAGCCACCGTCGATGTCGCCGCGGTTGAGCGATTCGGCGGTCTCGTAGCCGGTGATCGAATGCAGGGTCACCGAGCCGAGGTTCCACTGCAGGCGCGCGCTGCCGCCCCAGGTTTTCAGGTCGGAGAAGTTGACGCCGTCGTTGGCGACCTTGTCGCGGTCGAAGTTCTCGACCAGTGAATTGCCGCCCTTTTCGATGATGTTGGCGCGGAACAGGCGAGCGGTGCCGTTGAGCTTGCGCTTGTGCAGGTTGAACAGTGCTTCGAAGTCGTCGCCTTCGTACAGGAACTGCACGCGGCCGGCAGCTTCGTCATAGCCTTCGAAACCGCTGTTGGGTGCGCCGGCACGGGTGTTGTCGACCCAGTCGTCACGGCGCTGGTAGATGGCCGACACGCGCGCCGACCAGCGATCGGTCAGCGGGCCGCCGTAGGCACCCTGCACGTTCCAGCTGTTGTAGCTGCCATAGCCCACGCGCACGTAGCCGTCGGCATCCTGCGACGGGCGCGCCGAATCGAACTTGACCACGCCGGCCGGGGTGTTGCGGCCGAACAGCGTGCCCTGCGGGCCGCGCAGCACTTCCACGTTGGCCAGGTCGAACAGCGGGAAGCCCTTCAGCAGCGGGCTTTCCTGCACCACGTCGTCGTACACCAGCGACACCGGCTGCGAAGCGTTGAGGTCGAAGTCGGTGTTGCCGAGGCCGCGGATGTAGAAGCGCGGGAAGGCACGGCCGTAGGAGGACTCGATGTTGAGGCTGGGCACGCGTGCGGCCAGGAAGCGGATGTCATCACCCGCCGAACCCAGCACATCGAGCTTCTCGCCCTGGATCGCGCTGATCGCAACCGGCACGTCCTTGGCGTTCTCGACACGGCGCTGCGCGGTCACCTGCAGGGCATCGAGGGCAACCGGATCCTTGGCGGCGGGGGTTTCCTGGGCGGCTGCTACCAGCGGCAGCAGGGCGGAAAGAGCAGCAACGAGGGGGCGCGCGACCGGAAGGCGGCCACGGGAAGTGCGGGTCGGAGACATGGCGGTAGGCTGTGTTTGGAGGGGTGGTAAAACGGCGCTACCAGATAATTGTTGCAATACAGCACCTGCCCCGCAAATGCCGGCCGTTCATGGCCGCGTCGCCCGGCGGCCGGGTCGCTCGCTAGACTCGGGGTTTTCCAACCCTGCGGAGCCACCGCGATGACCCAGTGGTACTTCCATGCCTCCGCCCAGGCCGAGCGTATCGGCCCGCTTGATGACGAGGCCGCGCGCCGATATGCGCAGACCAACCCGCGCGCCCTGGCCTGGTGCCAGGGCATGAGCGGATGGACCCCTATTGCCGATGTGGCCGAGCTGCAGTCCGCGGCCCCGGGCATGCCCAACACCCCACCGCCAGTCCCCGCCGCCGCCAGCGGCCGTGCCGACGACATCGAATTCCGCATCGTCGGCCATGAAATGCAGTTCGTCGAAATCGAGCTTGATCCCGGCGAGAGCGCCATTGCCGAAGCCGGCGCACTGATGTTCAAGGACGCAACGGTGCAGATGGACACGGTGTTCGGTGCCGCCACCGGCGACCAGGGCGGCGGTTTGATGGGCAAGGTGATGGCCGCCGGCAAGCGCGTGCTGACCGGCGAGAGCCTGTTCGCCACCGTCTACACCCAGAGCGGCCACGGCAAGGGCAAGGTCGCCTTCGCCGCGCCCTACCCCGGCACCGTGCTGGCAATGAAGCTGGACCAGCATGGCGGCCGCCTGATCTGCCAGAAGGACAGCTTCCTGGCCGGCGCGCGCGGTGTGCAGATCGGCGTGCAGTTCCAGCGCAAGATCATGACGGGCCTGTTCGGCGGCGAAGGTTTCATCATGCAGAAGCTGGAGGGCGACGGCTGGGTGTTCATCCACGCCGGTGGCTGCGTGGTGGAGCGCGAGCTGGCGGCCGGCGAGCGGCTGGATGTGGATACCGGCTGCGTGGTGGCCTACCACGCGACCGTGGACATGGATGTGCGCCGGGTCGCCGGCATCAAGAGCATGCTGTTCGGTGGCGAAGGCGTGTTCCTGGCCACGCTGACCGGTCCCGGCAAGGTCTGGCTGCAGTCGCTGCCGTTCTCGCGCCTGGCCGGCCGCATGTGGATGGCCGCACCGCAGGGCGGTGGCCAGAACCGCGGCGAGGGTTCGGTGCTGGGCGGCCTGGGCCGGATGCTGGACGGCGACAACCGGTTCTGACCACAGGATCTCGGTGGGTGCCGACCTTGGTCGGCACTGGAATCTGCGCGTGCCGACCAAGGTCGGCACCTACCGGCCCCCTTTCCTGAATGGGCGAGACTCCCCACCCTGCCCGGCCCACCACGGCTTCGGTATGCTGGCGCCCTTTCCTGAATCCGGCGCCGCGAGCGCACTGCCGATGAGCCTGTTCCGCCCCCGCATGCTGCTGTCCGTCGCCCTGATCGGCCTGCTGGCCGGCTGCGGTGGCGACCCGGTCCGCCCCACGCCGCCGCCGGCGCCGACCGTGGTGCCGCAGGCCAAGCCGGTGAAGATCGGTATCGCCCTCGGCGGTGGCGCAGCCAAGGGCTTCGCCCACATCGGCGTGATCAAGATGCTCGAGGCCAACGGCTTCGAGCCGGCCGTGGTGTCCGGCACCAGCGCCGGCAGCGTCGTTGGCGCGCTGTATGCCAGCGGCATGGACGCGTTCCAGATGCAGAGCAAGGCGGTCGCGCTGGACGAAGCCAGCATCCGCGACGTGCGCCTGTTCTCCGGCGGCCTGGTGCAGGGCCAGAAGCTGCAGGACTACGTCAACGAGCAGGTCGCCAACCGTCCTGCCGAGCGCCTGAAGAAACCGTTCGCCGCGGTCGCCACCCAGCTGGAAACCGGCGAACGCGCGATCTTCGTGCGCGGCAATGTCGGCCAGGCCGTGCGCGCGTCGAGCAGCATTCCCGGCGTGTTCGAGCCAGTGAAGATCGGCGGTCGCAACTACATCGACGGCGGCGTGGTCAGCCCGGTGCCGGTGGATGCCGCGCGCCAGCTCGGCGCCGACTTCGTGATCGCCGTGGACATCTCCAGCAAGGCAAGCGGCAAAGCGCCGACCGATATGCTGGGCATCGTCAACCAGTCCATCTCGATCATGGGCCAACGCCTGGGCGAGCAGGAACTGGCGCGCGCCGACATCGTCATCCGCCCGAAGGTGCTGGACATCGGCGCTGCCGATTTCAGCCAGCGCGGCACCGCCATCCTGGAAGGCGAAAAGGCCGCAATGGCGGCGATGCCGCAGATCCGCGCCAAGATCCAGCAGCTGCAGCGCGCACGCGCCGCCGCGGCGGCACCGGCGCCGGTGGCCGCGCCGAAGTGCGAGGAAGCCTCGCGCCTGGGCAAGCTGATGGGCCGCAAGGACAAATGCTGACGGCGTGATGCCTGGCCACCGGGTTCGCCCGGTGGTCGCTCAGGGCTCCAGCTGCGAGAGCGGCAGTGCCTGGAAGCCCTTCACCGTGCGCAGCACGAAGCTGGAGTTGGCATCGGCCACGCCACCGGCATTGAGCAGGCGGTCCAGCAGGAAGCGCGAGAAGTGCTCCAGGTCGCGCACGTAGACGTGCAGCAGGTAGTCCATGTCGCCGGTCAGCGCATGGCAGGCCACCACTTCATCCCAGGCCTGCACGCTGTCGACGAAGTGCCCGATCGCGGCCTGGTCGTGCTTTTCCAGCTGCACGCGCACGAAGGCCTGCAGGCCCAGGCGCAGCTGCCGTGGTTCCAGCCGCGCGCCATAGCCGACGATGACGCCCTCGCTTTCCAGCCGCTGCAGGCGCCGCAGGCAGGCCGAGGGCGAGAGATTCACCCGCGTTGCCAGCTCGGCGTTGGTGGCGCGCCCATCCCGCTGGATTTCAGCCAGCAGACGTATATCCGTGCGATCGAACTGGACTTCTCCGGCCATTGTTGCCCCGCAACATGGTGAGTACGCAAGGATATTGCGCCAACAAGGCCAATCGACGCAACTTTTGCAACCCTGTTGCGCGCGCCCTGCCCTAGCATCGTGGGTATCTCATCCCGGAGTGCCCCATGGACCTCGCCCAGCCCCGCCGCGTCGAACACCAGCAGACCGACAAGGGCTACGTGCCGGTGTATACCACCGCGCTCGTCGAGCAGCCGTGGGACACCTACAGCGCCGACGACCACGCCACCTGGAGCACGCTGTACCAGCGCCAGCGCGAGCTGCTGGTCGGCCGCGCCTGCCAGGAATTCCTGGATGCGCAGGACGAGATGGGCATGAGCGCGCACATGATTCCGCGTTTCGACCAGCTCAACGAAGTGCTCGGCGCCGCCACCGGCTGGACCCTGGTCGGTGTCGAAGGCCTGCTGCCGGAGCTGGATTTCTTCGACCACCTGGCCAACCGTCGTTTTCCGGTGACCTGGTGGATCCGTCGCCCGGAACAGATCGACTACATCGCCGAGCCGGACCTGTTCCACGATCTGTTCGGCCATGTGCCGCTGCTGATGAATCCGGTATTCGCCGACTACATGGAGGCGTATGGCCGTGGCGGCGTCAAAGCCCACGCGATCGGTCCGGACGCGCTGCAGAACCTGACCCGCCTGTACTGGTACACGGTGGAGTTCGGCCTGATCGATACGTCCGAAGGCCTGCGCATCTACGGCGCCGGCATCGTGTCGTCGAAGGGCGAATCGCTGTACTCGCTGGAATCGGCCGCGCCCAACCGCATCGGTTTCGACCTGCAGCGGATCATGCGCACGAAGTACCGCATCGACACCTTCCAGAAGACCTACTTCGTCATCGACAGCTTCGAACAGCTGATGCAGGCAACGTCACCGGACTTCACCCCGATCTACGCCGCGCTGGCCGATCAGTCGCATCTGCCGGCGGGTGACGTGCAGGACGATGACCGCGTGTTCCAGAAGGGCAGCGGCGAAGGCTGGGCCGACGGCGGCGACGTGTAAGCACGCGCAACCTGCCAATGAAAACGGCGCACTCCGGTGCGCCGTTTTCATTGATGCTTGCCTGCACTGCTGCTGCGGTGCAGGCGAGGGCAGGGCAGTCAGCCGTCCACCGCCCGGCAGGAACCGCGCACCATCAGCTGTGGATGCACACTGGCCGCAGCCGGCGCATCCGGCACGTCGGTCTGCACCAGCATCGCAGCGGCCATGCGGCCGATGTCGGAGACGTGGCGGCGCACCGAGGTCAGCGGGGGCCACAACCGCGACGCCAGCGGGCTGTCGTCGTAGCTGACGATCGACAACTGCTGCGGCACCGCGATGCCCGCACGCAACGCCACCTGGTACACGCCAGCCGCCATTTCATCGTTGCCGGCGAAGATCGCACTGGGCCGTCCTTCGCCCATCAGCAGGCGCTCGGCGGCATGCACGCCCGACTCGAACGTATCGCCTGCTTCCAGCACACGCTCACCCGGCAGGGTCAGCCCCACCTGGGCCAGCCGATCAAGGAAACCATGGGTACGCTCGCGTGCGGTACGGCGGTCGCCCGGACCGGCAATCACCGCGATGTCGCGGTGGCCGAGCGAGAGCAGGTAGCCCGCCGCAGCGGCTGCACCGTCGCGATCGTGGGTGACCACCACCTGTGCTTCGTCGTCAGAGGCATGCGCGTTGATGCGGATGTAGCGGCATTCGATCTCGTCGAGCATTCCAGTCAGCGCCACCGACTCGGAGGCGCGAGGGCCAAGGATCACGCCATGCAGTTTCTGCTGCTGCACGAAGCGCCGCACACCCTGCGCGCAGTCCGCGGACTGGCTGTCGCAGGGATGCACCACCAGCTCATAGCCGGTGCCGCGCAGCGCTTCCAGTGCGCCCTGCTGCAGGTCGACGATGCATTGGGCGCCCGGGTCGTCATACACCAGGCCGATCAGGAAGGAGCGGCGGAACGCGAGCCCGCGCGCCAGGGGGTCGGGCACGTAACCGACCTCGCGCATCAACGCCTCGACCTTGTCGCGGGTGTCTTTGCGCACCAGCGGCGAGTTGTTGATGATTCTTGAAACCGTTTTCTTGGAAACTCCCGACAGTCGTGCGATGTCGTTGATCGTGGCAGCCTTGCCCTTCGATGCCGGCAACGCGGCATCGCTAATAATTCGCACTGACATGTATAGAACCAGGTAAGTCGGAGAATTCTAGCCTTGCGCCGTTGGGGCGCGAAGTTGCGGAATGTCGCAGCGAAGATGGATCGCGTCGTGTTCGACCGCTTCTGCTCCGCGAGGTTCCATTGTGATCGCTCTACTTGATGTGCATCTGAACCGTTCTTCCGCGCGTGTTCACCATGAATGCGGGCGCGACGCGCGCGAACGCCAACATTCCCTTAACCAGGCTCCGCTACAGTCGGGGCATGGACCTGCAGACTTCTCCGTTTCCGGCGTTCCGTGGCCGCGATCGGTTGATCGCCGCCGTCGACGCGGCGATGACCTCCGGTGATGCCGGGCGTATCACCGCCGATCTGCAGTTGGCACTGCAGGACGCCATCGCAGACAGCCGCATCGAACTTCCCGAGTGCGTGCATCGTCCGGTCGGTGATCATTACGCGCGACGCCCGCTCTACCACAGCCGCGAACACGGCTACAGCGTGATTGCCATGAGCTGGGGCCCAGGGCAGGGCACGCCGCTGCACGACCACGATGCCATGTGGTGTGTGGAGGGAGTGTGGTTGGGCGAACTGGAGATCACCCGCTATGAACTGCTGGAGCGCAACGGCGAGCGCTGCCGCTTCCGTCGCCATGCCGCGCTGCGCGGGGGCTGCGGCAGTGCTGGCAGCCTGATTCCACCGCATGAGTACCACACCCTGCGCAATGCCAGCGACGCGGCCCTGGCAATCTCGGTGCATGTGTATGAGGCACCGATGGAGCGGGCCGCGGTGTTCGATCCGCTCGGTGGTGACTGGTACCAGCGTCGCATCCAGGCACTGCAGGCCGACCCGGCCTGAGCGGGGGGCAGGGCGGGGCACCACCAGCACCCTCGTGAGCCACGTGGCATCATGCGCCGCTGCGCTGCCGGACCCGGCGGCGATCCGCGATGCCCCGTCGGGCAAGGAGCAAGACCATGTCCAGCGCTGATCCGCGCCTGCGCGCGCTGTTGAAGCTGGCACCGGTGATTCCGGTGTACACCCCCGAAGATGTGAATGAAGCGGTCGAAGTGGCCCAGGCACTGTTCCGCGGTGGCCTGCCGGTGATCGAAGTGACGCTGCGCACGCCGCAGGCACTGGATGCAATCAAGGCCATGGTCGAGGCCGTGCCCGATGCCGTGATCGGCGCCGGCACCGTGCTCAACGCCGCACAGATGCAGGCGGCAAAGCAGGCCGGTGCGCGTTTTGCCGTTTCCCCCGGTGCCACGCCGGCGCTGTATGCCGCCGCGCGCGATGCCGACCTGCCGTACCTGCCCGGTGCCGCCACCGCCTCGGACCTGATCCTGGGCCTGGAGCACGGCCAGGACACCTTCAAGTTCTTCCCGGCAGTGCAGGCCGGTGGCGCCGCACTGCTGGCCGCCTGGCATGGCCCGTTCGCCGATGTGCGCTTCTGCCCGACCGGCGGCATCAGCGCGCAGACCGCGCCGCAGTTCCTGCACCTGCCCAACGTGCTGTGCGTGGGCGGTTCGTGGCTTACCACCCCGGCGCTGCTGCAGACCCGCGACTGGGATGCGATCGAGCGTCTGGCCCGCGAGGCTTCGGTACTGGCAGGCTGAACCTGCTGCAGGAATCTTCAAAGGTTTGATCGTGATCAAAGCGCCGGCCTCGTGCCGGCGTCATTCTGTGGGCAAGCGCACTACGGAGATCCGAACATGAATTCGACCATGAAGGCCGCTGTCGTGCGCGAGTTCGGCAAGCCACTGGTGATCGAGGAAGTCTCGGTACCACGCCCGGGGGCGGGCGAGGTACTGGTCAAGATCGAGGCCTGTGGCGTCTGCCACACCGACCTGCACGCCGCCGAGGGCGACTGGCCGGTGAAACCGAACCCGCCGTTCATCCCCGGTCACGAGGGCGTGGGGCACATCGTGGCCGTGGGAGGCGGGGTAGGGCACGTCAAGGAAGGCGACAGGGTCGGCATCCCCTGGTTGTACTCGGCGTGTGGCCATTGCGAGCACTGCCTGGGTGGCTGGGAGACGCTGTGCGAAACGCAGCGCAATACCGGCTACTCGGTCAACGGCGGCTTCGCCGAGTACGCACTGGCCGATGCCAACTATGTCGGCCTGCTTCCGAAGGAAGTGGGCTTCGTCGAGATCGCGCCGGTGCTGTGCGCCGGCGTGACCGTCTACAAGGGCCTGAAGGTTACCGATACCAAGCCAGGGGACTGGGTGGTGATTTCCGGCATTGGTGGCCTCGGCCACATGGCGGTGCAGTACGCCCGCGCGATGGGCCTGAACGTGGCTGCGGTGGATGTGGACGACAGCAAGCTGGCATTGGCCCGGCAGCTCGGCGCGCAGATCACTGTCAACGCGCGCACCACCGATCCCGCCGCCTTCCTGAAGAAGGAAATCGGCGGCGCGCACGGTGCGCTGGTCACCGCGGTTTCGCCGAAGGCGTTCGAGCAGGCACTGGGCATGGTCCGCCGTGGCGGCACCGTCTCGCTCAATGGCCTGCCACCCGGCAATTTCCCGCTGGACATTTTCGGCATGGTGCTCAACGGCATTACCGTGCGTGGCTCGATCGTCGGCACCCGGCTGGACCTGCAGGAATCGCTGCAGTTCGCCGCCGAGGGCAAGGTCGCGGCCACGGTCAGCACCGACCGCCTGGAAAACATCAACGAGGTGTTCGCGCGCATGCACGCGGGCACCATCGAAGGCCGCGTGGTGCTCGACTTCGCCGCCTGACCGCCTGTGCATGGCCGTCGTCGCTCCGTTCCCCTCTCCCACGGACGCGGCGGCCATGCCTATCCATCGGTAGGGCCGGCCGCTGGCCGGCATCCCCAGGCACTTCGCGCAGCCGTACAATGCGCGCATGCCCGGCCTGCTCAAGACTCTGTTCCTGTCCCTCGTCGCCCTGATCGGCGGCGTGCTGTCGCTTGCGCTGGTCAGCAGCGTCGCCAGCTGGCTGCCCCCATTGTTGGGCCTGTCACCGGACAGCAACAGCGTGCAGCTGGGATGGGACCTGGCCTTCAGCGTGCTCGGTGGCGTTGCCGGCATTTCCTTCGCCACCTACTACGCGCCGTGCTGGCCGCGTTCGCATGGCTTCTCGATCTGGTCGCTGATCGCACTCGGATGCGGTTACGCGATGTGGACCGCCGGCGCGGATTTCCCACTCTGGTTCGTCATTTCGCTGCTGGCGTCACTGCCGCTGCAGCTGTTGGCCGGCTGGTGGTTCGGTCGCCGCGCGTCGCGCGATCCGCGCTGAGCGCATCCAGGTAGTGCCGGCCGCTGCCCGGCAACCTCGGCCATCCTACAGTTGCCGGCCAGCGGCCGGCACTACCGCTTCAGCGACGGCAGCGTCTGCTTCAACCGTTCAATGCCCTGCCATGGGTCACCCTTCAGCCGCTTGGCACGCGCCAGCGCCTTGGCCATCGGAAACGCGTCAGCCGCGCTCACCCGGGCCAGCTCTTCCCAGCGCAGCGGCACCGCCACGCCCGCACCATCGCGCGCGCGCAGCGACCACGAACAGACGCTGGTGGCCCCCCGCGTATTGCGCAACCAGTCGATGAAGATGACGCCATTGCGCTTGGCCTTGCTCATCGTCGCCACGTAGCGATCAGGCTGCTCCAGCGCCATTGCCTGCGCGAACGCCTCGCAGAACGCCTTCGCCTCGTCCCAGCCTGCCTTGGGCTGCAGCGGCACCACCACGTGCACGCCCTTGCCACCGGACAGGCGTACGAAGCTCTTCAGGCCCACCTGCTGCAGGCGGTCACGCACATCGCGTGCACCGGCTTTCACCTGTGCCCAGCTCACGCCTTCGCCGGGATCGAGATCGAACACCAGGCGATCCGGATGCTCTGGATCGATCACGGTCGCGCCCCACGGATGCAGCTCCAGGGTGTTCATCTGCACCAGCTGCAACAGGCCCCGTGCATCGTCGATATAGACATAGTCCTCGCGGCCGCTCTTCTGTTGCAGCGGAACCGCGTGCACGGCATCGCCCAGGCCGGGACCGTGGTGCTTCTGGAAGAAGCAGGCCTTGCCCACGCCGTCCGGGCACCGGAGCAGTGACAGCGGACGTCCGGCAAGTTCGGGCAGGATCCAACGCGCCATGCGCTGGTAGTAGTCGGCCACGTCGCCCTTGCTCAGCTTCTCCTTTGGAAACACCACCCGCTCTGGATGAGTGATCTGGACCTCGCCTCCGGCTTCGATATCGGCTGTGCTCATACCCAGATCCTCCTTCTGCTTGTCGCTGCGCAGCCGCTTGAAACTGGCCTGGCGCAGCAGGCCTTCCTTGCCCCAGCCACGGAATGCCACCTCCGCCACCGTCACCGGTTTCACCCAGCGCACGCTGGCGGCACGGAACGGCACATGCGCTGGCAGCTGCAGCACCGGTGCATTCACTGCCAACGGCTGCAGTGCCTTGAGCAGCGCGCGCAAGCTATCGTCGTCGAAGCCGGTGCCAACGCGGCCCACATAGCGCAGGCCAGCCTTGTCCGGCGTGGCCAGAAGCAGCGAACCAAATCCCACCCGGGAACCCTTGGGTGCCGTGTGGCCGACAATCACGAACTCGTCGGTGTCTTCGTGCTTCACCTTGACCCAGCTGCGCGCACGCGTGTTCACGTAGGGAGCATCCACCTGCTTGCTGACGATGCCCTCGAAGCCGGCCTCACCGCTGGCATCGAATACCTGCGGTCCGTGGTCGATCACGTGCTCGCTGAAGGCCAGGGTGCCGGGCGCTGGCCCGATCAGATCCTTCAGCAATGCCTTGCGTTCGAGCAAGGACGAACGGCTGATATCCGCACCGGCCACACCCGGAAGATCGAACACGATGTAGCGCAGCGGTTGTTTCGAACTACCGTCGATCACCCGCTGCAATGCCGCAAAGTCACTGCGTCCTTCCTTGTCCAACACCACCAGCTCGCCATCCAGGCGCGCATCGCGCAGCGGCACCGCCTGCACGGCCTGCACGACCTCGGGAAAATCCGCCGTCCAGTCCAGGCCGTTGCGGGAGCGGAGCTTCACCTCACCATCGTGCAGATCGGCCAGCAGACGATAACCATCCCACTTGATCTCGTGCAGCCAGCGCGCGCCGTCCGGCGCGCTGTCGCGATGATCGGTCAACTGCGGCTTGAACACGCGTGGATAGGGTGTATCGCGTGCACCGTCCAGTTTCAGCGCGCGCGCATGCCAGCGCGCATCAGCCTTGCGTGTGGTCGTGCGTGCGGCAGGTGCAGCACGCGTCGCCTTCTCTGCGGAACGCTTCTTCGCCGCAGGCGCTCGTTTCGGCATCGGTGCCGTCAGCAGGTCATCCGCTTCGGCATCGCGCGCTTCCTCGTCACCGCGCTTGATCAGCAGCCACTGCACCTGACGCCCTTTCATTGCCGTACGCACCAGCTTCCAGCCACCGGCCAGGCGTTGCCCGTGCAGCACGAAGTCGATCTTTCCAGCCGCCAGCGCCTGCAGTGGATCACCTTCACAGGCCCAGGTGCCGTGATCGAAGACATCCACGTGGCCAGCACCATAGTGGCCTTCAGGAATGTTTCCCTCGAAGCCGGCGTAGGACAACGGGTGATCTTCCACTTCCACGGCCAGCCGCTTCTCACCGACGCGCAGCGAAGGCCCCTTCGGCACGGCCCAGCTCTTCAGTACACCGTCCATTTCCAGGCGGAAGTCATAGTGACGCGAGCTTGCATGATGCAGCTGGATGACGAAGGTCGGCCGCCGCTTCGGATCACCGCGTGCGGGCGTGTCGTCAGGCTCCGGCGTCTGTCCGGCGCCACCACCCAGTCTGCGCTTGCGCCGGTACTGGTGCAGCGACATGGTTCAACCTGCCTTGCGCCGCGTGGTCTTCTTTGCGGCCTTTTTGGTGGCCTTCTTTGCCACCTTCTTCGCCGGTGCCTTGCGCGTTGCCGTCTTCTTCGCCGGCGTGCGCTTGTTCGCGTCCAGGCTCTTCTGCAGCAACGCCATGAAATCCACCACATTGGTGGTGGCATCTTCGCGCGGTGCGGGCTCGTCTTCCACCCGGGTAGTGCCGCCCTTGGATTTGATGCGCTTGTTCAATACCAGCTGCAGACGCTCGCGGAACTCATCGTGATACTGCGAGGGATCCCAGTCACCGGCCATTGACTCGATCAGCTGTTCGGCCATCGCCGTTTCCTTGCTGGTGATGCGATAGTCGGACAGTTTTCCGGCGGGCAGCTTGTAGTCCTCGGGATCCACCAGCTCCTGCGGATAGCGCAGGATCATCAGCACCAGCGCGTCCTGCTGCGGCATTACCGCGCACAGGTACTCGCGCGTGCGCACCACCACCCGCGCGATGCCCACCTTGCCGGTACTGCGCAGCGTTTCGCGCAGCAGCACATAGCCCTTTTCGGCCTTCTTGCCGGGTACCAGCAGATACGGTTTCTCGTAGTAGCGTGGGTCGATCTGCGCCGCATCCACGAACGATTCCACTTCCACCGCTTCGTGGCTTTCCGGCGCCGCCGAACGGATATCGCCTTCCTCCAGCACGACGTAGCTGCCCTTGTCGTACTCGTAGGCTTTGACGAT
Source organism: Stenotrophomonas sp. CCNWLW162 (assembly GCF_037203745.1). Classification (NCBI taxonomy): domain Bacteria; kingdom Pseudomonadati; phylum Pseudomonadota; class Gammaproteobacteria; order Lysobacterales; family Lysobacteraceae; genus Stenotrophomonas; species Stenotrophomonas sp. CCNWLW162. The sequence goes on from NZ_JBBCBL010000008.1 coordinate 59,966, forward strand.
GTCCTTCCACGGCACCTCCTCGCCGGTATCGGCGTTGACCCGCTCGAAGCGGATCGGCTTGCGGTCACGGGAGTCGAGCATGCGGAACTGCAGATCGACCTTGCGTTCGCCGGACATCAGCGACACCGGCACGTTGAGCAGGCCAAACGACAGCGTGCCGGTCCAGATCGGGCGAGCCATGGGTGCACCTTTGGCGGGGCAGGGGGCCCAGCGTGGGCCGGAGGGCGTAAACCAGCCGTGTCCATGCCGTGCACGTGGGTTCTACGGAACACGGTAGTGCCGGCCGCCGGCCGGCAACCAAAGCACACCTGAGCGTGTACGCAGAACCCCTGCGCTACTGCAGCAACGGCCTCACCGCTGCCGCCGGGATATGGTCCAGTGCGCGCCACGCATCTTCCACCACCGGCCGCGCCTGCGACCAGCTCAAGCGCGAGTGCCCACGCATCTGTTCCCAGTGCTCGGCCAGCTCCTCGCAGGTATCGGCGGCGTCACCGCGCGGCCAGTCGGCGGCATGCGTGGTCAGCGCGAAGGCGTAGACCGGGCAGAGGTCACGCCAATTGCGATGGCTCTGGCCACGGCGCTCTTCGTAATCGCTCAGCATGTACTGCAGGTAGTCCTGCGCCACCGCCTGCGGGTCCTCATGGCGACGCGTGCGGCGCTGAGCTGTACGCTGGCCGAGCGGATCGAGCAGGGCGTTGAACACGGACGGTGCGGGTCGTTCAAGACGGGGCATGGCCGGCTCCTGCAGCGGGGGCGGGTGGGCAGGAATACGCGCGATCCCGTTACCGGGGGGTGAGCGAGATGTTCATGACGCCAGGTTCGCGGCGGCTTTACCTTGTGAGGGGTGTAGTGGGAGCCCCCGAGCGCAGGTAGCCAGATCATGAGCCGAGAGACCTCCCGTGACCCGCTGCGGGAAAACCACCCGCCCATTCCCGGCGAGCAGCGCGGTAAGCGCGATGCCGACAACGCCGACAACGCCGACTACCGCGGCACCGGCGCACCGTTCTTTGACGCCGAACACGGTGGCGAGCATCTGCCGGTGAAGCACGAGTCTGAACAGGCCGCACAGGACCGCAAGGACGGCGGCGACCGCCATCGTGGGGGCCAGGAAAGCCCGCTCAAGCGCCGCGAGCGCAAGCAGCATGCCAGCGACAACCAGGACGAGGCGCTGGAGGAGACCTTCCCGGCCAGCGACCCGACCTCGCCGTTTGTACCGGCCAAGGCCCCCGATTGACCGGTAGTGTCGGCCGCTGGCCAGCAACCTCCTGACGTCCTGCACAGCGCCATGCCGGCCAGCCGGCACTACCACTTCATCGCCACGACCACTGCAGCCCGAGGCTGGCCCGTCGGCCCGGTCCCGGCTCGTAGAAGCGGCCGTTGCCATCGTTGACGATCACCGAGCCGATGTAGGCCTGGTCCAGCACGTTCTCCAACCGCGCGAAGGCACGCAGCTCACCGCCCGGCAGGGTCCATCGGCGCCCGCCTTCCAGGTGCAGCAGAGCGAAACCGGGTGCGCGCGCCGTAGCCACGTCATTGACCACGGTATCGGTGCTGGCCGAGGCCTCCAGCGCCCACTGCCAGTCGGCGGGGCTCCACTGCAGGCGGGCGAAGGCCTGCTGGCGTGGCACGCCGGGCAGACGGCTACCCACGGCGACGCCGGTGTTCGAGGTCAGGTACGGCGAGCGCACCTGCGCCTGCAGCCAGGTCCAGGCCAGCTGCAGTTCCAGCTGTTCGGCCAGCGGCTGTCGGTACTGCAGCTCCACGCCCTGGCGACGGGTGCGGCCGATGTTGCGATAGGTGCTGCGTCCTCCGATATTGCTGGCAACTGCCAGCTCATCGTCGGTATCTGCGCGGAACAGGCTGATATCGAGCTGGGTTCCATCCTGTGCGCGCCACTTGCTGCCAATCTCCAGATTGCGGCTGCGCGCGGCCACCAGATCCAGCGCCAATCCCGCCTGGCCGTCGGCGCGATAACCCAGCTCGTTGAAGGTAGGCGTCTCGAAGCCCCGCCCCACGGCGGCGTGCAGCCGCCACTGCGGGCTGGCCTCGAAGCTGATCCCGGCCACGGGCGTGGTTGCCTGGTAGCGGCGGCGGCCGCTGTCGTCCGGATTGCGCCCGGTGATGTAGCGGTCATCGGATTCGAAACGCACCGCGCTGTGGCGCAGCCCGGCCAGCAGCGACCAGCGCGGGCTCCACTGCCACCAGGCCTGGGCGAACTGGTCGACGTTCTGCACGGTGTCGATCTGGTCTCGGCGCAGGCGCCCACGCACGCCCAGAGTGCTGCCGATGAAGTTCTCGTAGCCGGTACGGTGCTGGCGCTGGCGGTCGGCGCTGAGCCCGGCCACCAGATCCAACGGGCGGCCGGCGAGATCGCCGTGCCAGCCCCAGCGCGCGTCCAGCCCGCCATAGCCTGCGTCCAGATCGATCACGCCGCCCGCATGCAACGGGTTGGCCTGTGCGGTCGGCGGAATCGGCAGGTACTGGGTGACCTCACGCTGCCCGGCATAGCCCATCAGCTGCCAGCGTTGGGTGTCGGTTTCGCGGGTCCAACGCAACCCAGCCTGCTGCTGGCGCACCGATTTGCGGGCGTTGTACTGGTGCGCCACCGCAGTAGCCTGCCGTGGATCCGCAGCGACCTGCGCGCGGGTCAGGCCCAGTGGATCCTGTGCGTCCGGCGCATCCAGCGCGTTGAGCAGCAGCTCCAGTCGCCCACCGCCCAGATCGCCGCCAATGCGCGCAGTGAGCGATTCGCGGCGCGCGCGGCTGTGTTCGCGCCAGCCATCGGTGCGGAAGTGATTGGCGGCGATGTTGTAGTCCAGCCCGTGGCTGGCTCCCTTCAGCTGCGTGCCGACGCTGAGCGTGTTGTCGGCACCTGAGTTGAGGCGCAACCGCCACGGGTCGCCAGCCTGGCCCTGCGCGCTCCACACCTGCAGCACGCCGCCGGAGGAGTTGCCGTACAGCGCCGAGAACGGCCCGCGCAGCACCTCGATGCGTTCGGCACCCAGCAGGCTGGCATGCGACAGCTGGCCCTGGCCATCGGGCATGGTCGCGGGCACCCCGTCGATCAACACCCGCACCCCGCGCACACCGAAGGTCGAGCGCGCGCCGAAGCCTCGGATCGACAGCTGCGTGTCCTGGGCGAAGTTCTGCCGGTCGCGCGCCAGCAGTCCCGGCACCCCGGCCAGTGCCTCGGACAACTGCACGCTGTTGCCGGCCCGGCCAGCGTCGATCCAGACCGTGTCCTGGCTGGCCGGCAGCGCGAACGGGTCGATACCCGGCACCCGCGCCGCCTGCACCTGCACGGCGGGCAGGGCGGTGGGCGCAGGCTCGGCCATGGCCGCCAGTGGCGACAGCAGCAGGGCGGACAACGGCAGGCAGTGGCGTCGTGCGGCGGGATTCATGATTCAGGTTGATGGATCGGGCGGCAACGCACGCCATGGTACGGGGACACGGATGACGATGGCGGCGGCCAGCCCCGGCAGGCTTTGTTACGATGGGCTGTTTCCGGCCGAAAAGCCGCAGACCGCGTGGCGCAATTCCTCCCCCTTTCCGTCTACCGAACGAGTACCGCCGTGTCCTTCTTTGCAAACGTGGAACTGGTCCCAGGCGACCCGATCCTGGGCCTGACAGAGGCGTACAACGCCGACAGCCGCCCGACCAAGGTCAACCTGGGTGTGGGCATCTACTACGACGAGAGCGGCCGCATTCCGCTGCTGCGCGCCGTCAAGCAGATCGAGCAGCAGCTCGCCAACGAGGCCAAACCGCGCGGCTACCTGCCGATCGATGGCCTGCCGGCGTACACGCAGGCAACGCGTGAGCTGGTGTTCGGCAAGGACTCGCCGCTGCTGGCCGCCGGCCGCGTCACCACCGCACAGACCGTCGGTGGCAGCGGTGCGCTGCGTGTCGGCGCCGATGTGCTGAAGAAGCTGCTGCCGCACGCCACCGTTGCACTGAGCAACCCGAGCTGGGAAAACCATCGCGCGGTGTTCAGTGCGGCCGGTTTCGAAGTGGTGGATTACACCTACTTCGACCCGACCACTCATGGCGTGAACTTCGATGGCCTGCTGGCCGACCTCGGCAAGCTGGAAGCCGGCACCGTGGTGCTGCTGCACGCCTGCTGCCATAACCCCACCGGCGCCGACCTCACCGTCAGCCAGTGGAAGCAGGTCGCGCAGCTGCTGAAGGACCGCCAGCTGTTCCCGTTCATCGACATGGCCTACCAGGGCTTCGACAAGGGCATCGAGCAGGACGGCGCCGCCGTGCGCATCATCGCCGAAGCCGGCATCGACAGCTTCATCGTCGCCAACTCGTACTCCAAGTCGTTCTCGCTGTACGGCGAGCGCGTGGGTGCGCTGTCGATGGTGGCGCCGACCGCTGCTGACGCCAAGGCCGTGCAGTCGCAGGTCAAGCGCGTGATCCGCACCATCTACTCCAGCCCGTCCACCCACGGTGCCGCGCTGGTGGCAGGCGTGCTGACCAACCCGGAACTGCGCGCGATGTGGGAGCAGGAGCTGACCGAGATGCGCGAGCGCATCCATGCCCTGCGCCACGGCCTGGTCGAGAAGCTGGCCGCCGCTGGTGCGCCGCAGTTCGCCTTCATCAACGAACAGGCCGGCATGTTCTCCTACTCCGGCCTGAGCCGTGAGCAGGTCGAGCGCCTGCGCGACGAGTTCGGCATCTACGCCGTCGGCACCGGCCGCATCTGCGTGGCCGCGCTGAACCAGAACAACCTGGAATACGTCGCCAAGGCCGTGGCCACCGTCGCCAAGAGCTGAAAAAACGTTGCACGTGCTTGAAAACAAAGGCGCCGAAAGGCGCCTTTGTTTTTTTGCATTTGCCCCTGCCTTTGCCACACCCACCGCGCTCGCGGCGAACCCTGAAGCGCGTGGGAGGGGGAGGCGATGCAGGACCGTTGGCGCCATGGATGGCGCCATCGAGCTTACATGGACGTACTTGCAGCGTGTCCTGCATCGCCTCCCCCTCCCACGAGCCTCGACAAAAGGAAGGCGCCACGAGCGCAACGCATCTGGAAACGATTACGCCTTCCCGCGCTCACGCACGGCCCCGCCATACGGGCGACAATAGGCGTTTTCCCGCTGCCGAGACCTGCCCGACCATGTCCCGTACTTCGTTGACCCGCTTCCTGATCCAGGAACAGCACGCCGGCCGCATCAACGCCGACCTGCGCCAGCTGATCGCCGTGGTCGCCCGCGCCTGCACCAGCATCTCCATTGCCGTCAGCAAGGGCGCCCTCGGTGGCGTGCTCGGCGATGCCGGTACCGGCAACGTGCAGGGCGAAGCGCAGAAGAAGCTGGACGTCATCAGCAACGAGATCCTGCTCGAAGCCAACGCCTGGGGCGGTCATCTCGCCGCTTGTGCTTCGGAAGAAATGGACCACAGCCAGCCGGTGCCGGACATCTATCCGCGTGGCGACTTCCTGCTGCTGTTCGATCCCCTCGATGGCAGCTCCAACATCGACGTCAACGTTTCCGTCGGCACCATCTTCTCGGTGCTGCGCTGCCCGACCAATGTCGAACTGCCGGGCGATGACGCGTTCCTGCAGCAAGGCAGCAAGCAGATCGCCGCCGGCTACTGCATCTATGGGCCGAGCACGCAGCTGGTGCTGACTGTCGGCCACGGCACCCACGCCTTCACCCTGGATCGCGAGAAGGGTGAGTTCGTGCTGACCACCGAGAACATGCAGATTCCGGCGGCCACCCAGGAATTCGCCATCAACATGTCCAACCAGCGTCACTGGGAAGCGCCGATGCAGGCGTACGTCGGCGATCTGCTGGCGGGCAAGGAAGGCGCGCGCGGCAAGAACTTCAACATGCGCTGGATCGCCAGCATGGTCGCCGACGTGCATCGCATCCTGACCCGCGGCGGCATCTTCATCTACCCGTGGGACAAGAAGGATCCGTCCAAGGCCGGCAAGCTGCGGCTGATGTACGAAGCCAACCCGATGGGTTTGCTGGTAGAGCAGGCCGGCGGCGCCGCCTGGACCGGCCGCGAGCGCATCCTCGACATCCAGCCCGACCAGCTGCACCAGCGCGTACCGGTGTTCCTCGGTTCGCGCGAGGAAGTGGCCGAAGCCGTGCGCTACCACCACGCGCACGACGACGCGCAGGGCTGAGGCAAGTCTCCCGACAACGATCATGGCAGAACGATGACATGACCGTGGGGTGACACCGAGGGCGGCAAACGGCACCATCAAGCCATTGCCGCCTAAGGAATGCACGCATGCACGAGCAGGGCCCGGTCGATTTCATCGAAGTCATCCACAACGCCGTCCCCAGCGAGGTCTGCGCGGCGATCGTTGAGCGCCTGCGCGCCACGCGTGACCTGCAACCCGGTGCCGTAGGCAGTGGCGTGTTCCCGGAACTCAAGCACAGCAAGGATCTGCGCATCAGTGGGCTGGACGGCTGGCAGGATGTCGATCAGCAGCTGCAGATCGCAGTGTTCAATGGCCTGCTGACTTATCTACGCCGTTATCCACAGGCGTTGATCGCACCGCTGATGTTGCAGATCCAGGACAGCAACGGCCAACCGCGACGCCTGTCTGCCGAGGACTTCCCCGACATGCCGCCGCAGCAGCTGGCCGATCTGGCCCGCACCTGCCTGCGCCCGGGCGCGATCAACCTGCAGTGGTATGCGGCAGGCGAGGGCGGCTACCCGTACTGGCACTGCGAGCTGTACCCGAAGGACGCGCAGGCCGAGACCCTGCACCGGCATGTGCTGTGGACGCTGTACCTCAACGACGACTTCGAAGAGGGCGAAACCGAGTTCCTGTTCCAGGGGCGGAAGATCGCGCCGCGCACCGGCAGTCTGCTGATTGCGCCGACTGCGTTTACTCATACCCATCGTGGCAACAGGCCGCAGGGCGGCGACAAGTTCATCGCGACCAGCTGGATCCTGTTCCAGAGCGCGCAGAAGTTGTTTGGGGGTGGGTGATACAAGCTGGTCACTCGATGATCTCAGCGCCCACGCTTGAATCATGGAGCACGCCGGCCAGACCCTGTGCCGTGGCGCGAGCGGTTGGTGCTATTCCCTAAGGCAGACCGCTACCCGGGCTGCCCTCGCTGATAAGAGAATCCCCAGGTGCTGGCACTCCCTCCCATGCGTCCAGCTGACCCAGCGATCTCTGAATGGCATTCAATTCGTAACTGAACTCGCGCATCTTGCAGTGGTCCTTCCAGCCCGCTGGGCTATCGAGATCAAAGCGTGCGTTGATGCGGACCCGCATCAGATCGGCGGACTTCTTGAGGATCTCGACGCTACCGGAAACAGCCTTTCCGTAGCATCCAGTGCTGCCGGGTCTCAAGCTAAGGCCAGTGCTGTAGACCGCCCTGCCTTCACTGCTTGGCAAATCAAGCACATCGCCTTCAGCCAGATTCGAGCGAAGGATCAACGTCAGCTTCTTGTACCTTTCGTTTTCGACTTCAGGCGCTGTGTATTCACGCAAAGCCACCACTACATTGTTTCCATCAACAATCCGGTGACAGGCAAGGGCAACCTCCCTGAAGTCAGTCGTATCACAGCCCGCCACATCAGAGTTGGCGTTGGAGACATAGAAGGCACTGACCTTCTGGTTGCCAGGAAGCGATGCGCACGCACTGCAGGCCAGGACCAGAGCAAGCGTAGTCAACAACCTAATTTGCACAGGTGCGCTCCCCAGGAATACTGGCTCGTTCGGTTCGAATGTTTGCATCCCTGGCCAATTTTTCATGGCCTTTTCCAGATGCTCCGCGCAGCCCCCAAGTTCGGGTGAAGAACCTCATGAACAATAGTGTCATACAGCGAAATCATCAAACTTTGGTCAAGTTGGAAACATCAGATCTACTTCATTCTTCTTTGCCAACGCGTAAAGGCAATCGATATCGGCCTGGGTTAGTCCAAGGGGATCGACGTATCGCATAGGGTTCTCCGATACATAGGAGTAAGTGTCCATCCCTCCCGCCAAGCCAATCGGATCACTCTGCACATACCGCCCCGCACTCGCGTCGTAGTCGCGGAAGCCGTTGTACCAGAGCCCGCTCTCGCCATCGTAGTACTGTCTCGGAAACCGAGTTCCTGTAGCAGGAGCGGAAGATCGCGCCGCGCACCGGCAGCCGGCTGATCGCGCCGACTGCATTACCCCCAACCATCGTGGCAACCGGCCGCAGGACGGGGATAAGTTCATCGCGACCGGCTGGATCCTGTTCCAGGGCGCGCTGAAGTTGTTAGGGGGAGGGGGGACGGGGAGGGCTACCCAACCATTTCGTGGGTCCAAAGAACAGCCAGAAATTGTCGTTGCCGTGTTGCCAGGCACTGACCTTCTCGACGGAGATATCCTTGATTTGAAAGTTGAACTGAAGATAGAAGGACGGTCTTCATTCCGATCAAGAGAGCCATGACAAGGTACAGAGACAATTTGACCAGTGATCTCTTGCTTACGATGCGCGCTATCGGTCGCCTTGCGTCCGTTGCGCTGACCAGCAGCCCAGCGCGACGGGCTGCGCGCAAAGTCCATCCAGCGACTGGGGGACTCACAATCTCCAGCTCAAGACTAGGACTTCGGCTTCCTCCATGGTCTGATCAGGGTCTTATACATAACCCAGGCGATCCAGCCACAGATCAAGCCGATCCCAGCGACAATGATCTCCTCCTCCTCGAAGGGAGATCCATTTAGCCCTTGGTATACGACGAAAGCCACTGCTCTCAATGACAGCAAAGAAAATATAACTACTGGTGCCCAAAGTAGAACCTTCATCATTCTCTCACTTGCAATTGCACGGATCGGTGCCGGACGACTGGCCATCTACCATCTCTTTCCCGGCTTTTGCGGCGTCATAGGCTCCTTGCATCGTGGCAACCGGCCGCAGGACGGGGATAAGTTCATCGCGACCAGCTGGATCCTGTTCCAGGGCGCATAGAAGTTGTTTGGGGGTGGGTGAGGTCACCGTGCCCCTTCCAATTGGAGCCAGTATCCGTGGAAGCTCGTTGTTCCATCGGTGGATTACCGGGCGCTCGTAGAGCAGTAGTAGTCACCGTCCCTGTCCGAGTCCCAATAGGTTCCTCCATAGAGCTTCACCGTACTGCCTCTTGTCGTCAGCTCTACCGAGTGCGCCAGGCGATCCTCGCAGAAGACCATCAATCGGTAATGGCGCTGCCGTTTGTCTTTCTGCAGTCGCCAGTGCTTCTCTGCAGCTTGTTTGATGAAGAAGGCAGCGCTCTGCTCTGGATCAGATTCGAGTTCGGCGTCGAAAACGACACTCATGAATGTGACCTTCCGTAAGAACCTCACGTTCGTAGGACGGATCCCTGAAGGGAGTTCAAAAGTCTCGGTAGCAGCGCGCAGTTCTGCTTCTGTTGGCTTTCCGGTCCAATCGCCACCTCCGATGGATCCGAACATTGAAAGGTAATTCCCTCCTATCAAGGCAGCAACGACAGCGCATAGAAGCAGATGGCGCAACGGTACCTTTTTCATGGCCCATTCCCCGACTGCCGTTGTTCGCTGCAACTTGAATCCCGCAAGGGTTCAATCGTTTGTCCCGAGAACCGAAGCATTGATGCTCGGCTGATCGGTGCGCTTGCGAGGACGACGGCGATACAGGATCCCTCCCGCTACCCCACCAAATACGGCCATGCCGAGGCCGACGAGCTCTTCGATGCCTAGCGCATCCGCTGACAGCAATTTGGCCGCCGTCAGCAGAAGAAAATTCAATGGGAGCATCCACAGGAACGCGATACCCAGCCAATAGATGATCTTCATTTCAGCTATCGCGTTGTTCCGGATACATTGCCCCTAACCAGCAGGCAGATCTGTTCTGCGTCCACGACTTGAGTTCTTCCATCTCCGGCTCTCGTAGTTGTTCCATGTCGTTTCCATCGTGTTGGCATAGCAAGACAAGCTCTCAAGCTGGCCCGATCCACGCCGCCTGATCAATAGCTGCCGGGTATGTGCCGAGGTCGCACAGTTATCTGGCAGGTCCAAAGGATCCCCAGAGATCTTCGTTGCCTCCTTGCCAGGCACTGAGCTTCTCGACAGGGATTTCCTTGAGTTGACAGGTGAACTGGAGATAAAAGGAACGGTCTTCTTTTCGATAGCTGTTCCACCCAACAGCCGACACTTTGACTTCGAACCGACTATCGCCCTTGTGCGGCTGATGTAGTTCGACGTCCGCTGAATCGGACAGCCAGAAGTCTCCCTTGTGCGCGAAGCCCGCGCCGCCACTTGTCAAGCGCGCATCCACTACCTCCGGCGTCCCTTCCGTCGAAGGCGTGTTTCGCTTCAGGCTGCCTGTGATCTTGGTGTACTGCTGGGAATCGATCACGCCCGGCGACTCCGAAAAGAGGCGCAGCAGAAGAAGGGTGTCCGTGCCCTTGCGCACTCTCTGACCTGTACTTGCCGCCCATAGTCGTTGTTCGAACTCGTCCAGGCCAGCCGGCATGTCAGTGACGACCGTGGCCTGCGGAACGACGATACATTCATGCACTTTCTCCGCCTGTGCAGGCTGCGTACCGAACACAAGAGGAATGAGGAAGCAGAGTATTTGGACCGACAACTTCATTCTTGGATTCGAGCTCCATATTGAAAGCTGTCTGCCAGAGGTTGGAGAAGATTCACCTGTCGCCGCGTGGTTACCCGGAGGTTCGCCCGGGTCTGTTCGTATTGGAAGCTCCCATCCTGTGATTTATCAGAAGAAGCATGAAGAACGCGATCGTCATACCGATAAGCTGGAACTGGATGGAATCCGGGTATCCCTTGCAGTACTCGAACGCAGGGGTGTCGTCCACATGATCGAGGCACTCTCTGACGAGGCGATACAGGGACGATGCTCTGCTGTAGAAATAGACCACCGCACCGACGCAGAGGGCTCGTCCGACTGGAAGAGCCATCGTTCTCAACTGTTCTTTATTCACCCTTTTGCCTCGACTTCCCCACGGCAAGCTTCCGCGATTGACCGGTCATCCTATAGTCGACCGAATCGCTCCCCCTGCTACCGTAGCGGACGGTTGCAACCTCTACAACTCCGCCGAGAGCATATGGATCGCTACAGGCTGAAGTGCGTAAGCTGCGGCGACCACACAGGCTTCGCCGGCATTGCTCCCTCACGCCGGCTGTAGACTCTCCTCGATGATTGAGTCCCCCTTGCCCGGGACACCCTCCCACGCAGGCAAGCGTTCAACCGGAAGCCACACCGCCTTGATGTGCCTATTGAATGCACGGGCGCCGCAGTGGCCCTCCGCAGGCCAACGCCAGCTCCCTGTAGGCAACCATTGAGCATCCGTCACGACCTGAGTCCGCAGCTGCGACATAGAACTTACTGCTTGTTCTTGTTGGCAGGAAGGCGCAGACACTCAGCACCATCGCAATGAGCAGCGGCATCAAGGCTCTGAATGTCCCCATGATCGCGCGCATACAACGCTGCTGTCCCGGTCGATCATTGCGGTGCTGATCAGGTGCATTTCCATCTTCCACTGCACCTGGAGATGATCCAGAACAACGGTTCGAAGCGTCAGAGGTCGCCTTCACTGAGCGTTCCAAGATTGAAGGTCCTGCTCTGTGAGCGGCGACTGCTGATGCTGATTTTCCTGGAGTTCAACCTGCGACCATCGCTGCAGTCGGCAACAAAGAAGTAGTGTGTCGGCGCAGGGCCTGAGACAACCATCATCGTCAAGGAGAACTCACCCTCAACTTCCCTGGTATTCAGATGTTCCCCGGTCTCGATGGAGACCATCTGCAGCTGGCATGTGTCCTGGCGCTCGGCGATGACTGAGGATGCCGGCACTGTCCCTGAAATACGGATGATGATGTCCCCCCCCACGGTGCTGCAACTGGCCAGCAACAGGGCTACCATTGTGGCAAGAGGCAACTTGTCCATTCGCCGCACTCCTCAGCCTGTCATCGCAGGCGATCCTTGAGGGACTGAGCCTCTCTTCAATCCACGTCCCCCCCGCGCAAGCGCAGCGCGTTCAGGGAGAGAATGGTAGTCCGATATCCGACAGATTGAACAGTGCGCAGTGCGTCTCACGGAACGCGATGGCGTCCTTCCGACACAGCGCTGCCTCAGAACAACGAGCCCTGCGGCGATTCCTTGCGCGGCGGCAGCGGCTTCTGGAACCGGCTGCAATCCAGCTTCGGCCAATGGCTGTTCTGCGCATTGAAACCCAGTCGCTTGCGTGCCAGCTTGAAGCGGTTGTTCAACAGATCGGCATATACGCCCTGGCCACGCATGCGAGTGCCGAACTGGCTGTCGTAGTCCTTGCCCCCGCGCAGCTGCTGGATGGTGCTCATCACATGCGCGGCGCGATCGGGATGATGGGTATCCAGCCAGTCGCGGAACAGCGGTGCCACTTCCAGCGGCAGGCGCAGCAGCACGTAGCCGGCGGTGCTGGCGCCCGCATCGTGTGCGGCCTCCAGCACGGCTTCCAGTTCGCTGTCGTTGATCCACGGAATCACCGGCGCCACCATCACCCCAACCGGAATACCTGCCTCATGCAGGCGCTTCATCGCGCGCAGCCGTGCATGCGGTGCAGACGCACGTGGCTCCAGCTTTGCGGAAAGATGCGGATCCAGCGAGGTCACCGAGAAGTGCACGCTGACCAGGTTCTCCGCCGCCAGCGGCTCAAGCAGATCGATATCGCGCTCGACCAGCGCGTTCTTGGTGATCAGCGAGAATGGATGCTTCGTCTCCAGCATCACTTCAATCAGCTGGCGGGTCAGTTTGAACTTGCGCTCGATCGGTTGGTACGCATCGGTGTTGATGCCCAGCGCAATCGGTTGCGGCACGTAGCCCGGTTTCGAAAGTTCCTTGCGCAGCAGTTGCGGCGCATTGGTCTTGGCGAACAGCTTGGTTTCGAAGTCCAGGCCCGGCGACAGGTTCAGATAGGCATGCGAGGGACGTGCAAAGCAGTACGAGCAACCGTGCTCGCAGCCGCGATACGGATTGACCGATTGGCTGAAGCCAACGTCCGGTGAGTTGTTGCGGGTGATGATGCTGCGCGCGGTTTCGGCACGCACTTCGGTACGCAGGCGCGGAGCAAGGAATTCTTCGCTCTCGTCGACCGCCCAGCCGTCGTCCACCGCCTCGCTGACGGTGCTTTCAAAGCGCCCGGCAAGGTGGGACGTGGAACCTCGGCCCTTGATCGCAATACCCATTGCGGAAGCGTAGGCTGCGGCCGTCTCAATGGCTGCGACGGGCGCCTGAAGGGTTCAGGACTGTGCTGAGCCGAGCATGGGCTCGGCTCTACAGTTGATGCTGGGACCTTGTAGAGCCGAGCCTACGCTCGGCTGCAATGCATCAAAGCAGCGCCAGATACCCGCGCACGGTGGCATCCAGCCCGTCGTACAGGGCCTCACCGATCAGCGCGTGGCCGATCGACACCTCCAGCACGTCCGGCACGTTGGCCAGGAAATCGCGCAGGTTGTCCTGCGACAGATCGTGCCCAGCATTGACGCCCAGGCCAGCGGCCTGCGCGCGGCGTGCAGCGGTGGCGAACAGCGCCAGCATCGCATCGGCATCGCCGGCCGCATGCGCTTCGGCGTAGGGCCCGGTGTACAGCTCGATGCGGTCGGCACCGACCTCGGCCGCCTGCTCCAGCAACGGGTTGCCGGCATCGACGAACAGGCTGACCCGGCAGCCCATCGCCTTCAGTTCCGCGATCAGCGGGCGCAGGCGCTCGGCATCGCGCTCGAAGTCGAAGCCATGATCGGAGGTGATCTGGCCGTCGCCATCCGGTACCAGGGTGGCCTGCGCTGGACGGGTCTGTGCGCACAAGGGCAGCAGGCCGGGGTAGCCCTCGCGCGGCGGTGCAAACGGGTTGCCTTCGATGTTGAATTCGACGCCACGGGCACGGGTCAGCGTGGACAGGGCCAGCACATCCTCGGCGGTGATGTGGCGACGGTCCGGCCGCGGGTGCACGGTGATGCCATGCGCGCCGGCATCCAGGCAGGCCTGGGCGGCACGCACCACGTCCGGTTCGGCACCGCCGCGCGAGTTGCGCAGGACGGCGATCTTGTTGACGTTGACGCTGAGCTGGGTCATGGAACGGAACTACTTGGAAAGAGGGGACGGATCGTGTTCGTCGGGGGCGGCATTGCGACGGGCCTGGGCCTGTTCGCGCAGGCGGCGCAGTTCCTCGGCATCGACCAGGGTAGCGGGGTCGCGCTGCAGATCGCCAAAGCGGGCCACGTAGCGGCCGCGTACCCAGGCCAGCAGGAAGGCGAGGGCGGCCAGCAGGCACAGGGTCATCAACCCGGCATTGGGCGTCTTCAGGGCGAAGGCGAAACAGCCCAGCGCCAGCAGCAGGTACAACCAGTACATAGTCGGGCTCCCCGGATGATCGCCGCAGTGTAGCGCTGCGTCAGAGCAGCGGCGAGGCCAGCCGTGCGAACGCCTCCGGCAGGCGATGCAGCCACAGCGAACGGCCGGCCTGGTCATTCACCCGGGTGGCGCGGTCGAATTCGCCCTGCAGCAGCTCGGCCAGTGCGGCAACACGACCTCGATCGCTGATCATCATCGATAGTTCGAAGTTCAGCCGAAAGCTGCGGTGGTCGAAATTGGCGCTGCCGACGATGCAGACGTCGTCATCGGCGATGAAGGCCTTGGTATGCAGCATGCGTGGGCCGTACTCGTAGATCTTCACGCCAGCATGCAGCAGTTCGTCAAAGTAGGAGCGCGCGGCCTGGGTGACGAACCAGGAGTCGCTCATCTTCGGCACCAGCAGGCGCACGTCCAGCCCGCCCAGCGCGGCCGAGGTCAACGCCATCCGCGCCGCTTCGCCCGGGACGAAGTAGGGCGTGACCAGCCATACCCGTTCGTGCGCTTCCTGGATGGCCGCCACGTGCAGGCGATGGATGGTCTCCCAGCCCGAATCCGGGCCGGACACCAGTACCTGGGCATTGATCGGGCCTTCGCCCCGCAGGGGCATGTCGGCTGGCCACAGGCGCGCGATATCCATCCGCGATGGATCCTGTCCACTGGCGTAGAGCCAGTCCTCGGCGAACACCAGCTGCAGGCTTCGCACCACGTGGCCACGGATGCGCATGTGCAGATCACGGTATGCATCGGTCCTGCGGCTTTCGTCCTCGTCGTCGGTGATGTTGATGCCACCGGTGAAGGCCAGGCGGCCATCGACGATCACCAGCTTGCGATGGGTACGCAGGTTCAACCATGGGCGCTTGAACGGCTTCAACAGCTGCCGTGGGTGGAACCAGATCGCTTCGCCACCGGCATCGAGCAGGGGTTGCAGGAAGCGCCGCGGCAGGGCGGATGAGCCCACCGCATCGAGCAGCAGGCGCACCTGCACGCCGGCCCGCGCACGTTCCACCAGCGCGTCGCGCAGCGCGGTGCCGGCATGGTCCGGGTTGAAGATGTAGTACTCCAGATGCACGTGATCGCGTGCCTGCGCGACAGCTTCAAGCAGCGCGGCGTAGGTGGCTGCGCCGTCCACCAGCCAGGTCACTTCGGTGGCACTGCTCGGTGCCAGCCCGGTGGTGGCCTGCGCGATCTTGGCCAGCTCGGTGCAGTCGGCATCGGGCGGGCAGACGTCGCTGTAATGCTCCATGCCCGAGCGCGCACGCCCGCGACGCAGGCGCTGCCGCTTCACCTTCTGCGGGCCCAGCAGGTAGTAGATGAAGAGGCCGAGGTACGGCAGCAGCGCCAGCGACAGGATCCAGCTCAGCGTGGCGACCGGCTCGCGCTTCTGCAGCATGATCCAGCCCGCCAGCGCGAACAGGTACAGCAGATAGGCCACCGCCAGGATCGTCCCGAGGTGGGCGATGCCATCCAGCCAGTGGCGCAGGGAGTCGAAGAGGGCGAGCATCCGCCGATCATAACGGGCGCGTGCAGCCTGATGGGGTCAGATCCCTCTTCCTGTTGAAAAGGAATCTGACCCCAACGGGCAAAAAAAGACGCCCCTGTTTCCAGGGGCGTCTGCAGTCGCGTCATGACTGTTGTATTGCGGTGTTGCGTTTACTGCTGCACAAAACCGATCTTCTTCATCTGAGCGTTCTTCGCGGCGGCCAGGACCTTGGCCATCACGTCGTACTCGGAATCCGGGCTGGCGTCGATACGCAGTTCCGGCTGGTTGGTCGGGTCACGCTGGACCTCCTGCTCCATCCGCTGCTGCAGCTCGCTCGCATTGATCGGGCTGTTGTTCCACGAGACCTGGTTGCTGGCGTCGATCTTCAACTCGATCGGCGGCGGCGGTTCGACCAGCTGCGGCGGTGGGTTGAGCACGCGCTGCGGCAGGTCCACGGCGATCGGGTACGTCATGATCGGCGCGGTCACGATGAAGATGATCAGCAGCACCAGCATCACGTCCACGAGGGGCGTGACGTTGATGTCTGCCATGGGGCCCTTGCCACCACCACTACTGAATGCCATGGCTTATTGCCCCTTTTCTTTGGTCGCAACGAAGCCGACGTCCAGCATGCCCTGTTCCTGCGCGATCTTGGTCATCTCGTTGATGACGCGCATCTTGGTGGTGCGGTCACCACGCAGGTTCAGCGGCGGCTGCGGGGTCTGCTGGGCGGCGGTCGCCAAGCGCGACTCGAGAGTCTGCTTGTTGATTTCTTCGTCGTTCCAGTAGATCGAGCCATCTTCCTTGACTGCCAGGGTGATGGGACCCTTGCGGTCGTTGGTGTCGTCCGGCTTCTGGACCAGGTTGGCCTCCGGCAGATCCACCTTGACCTTGTGGGACATCAGGGGCGCCGTGATGATGAAGATGATCAGCAGCACCAGCATCACGTCCACGAGGGGCGTAACGTTGATGTCGGCCATGGGGCCGCCGCTGTTACCACTACTGAAAGCCATAACGGGCTCCGTCTAGATCTTGGTGACTACTTACTTCGTCGCAGGTACAGCGCGTCGCAATTAGCGGACGCGCGAACCGGTGGCGAAGAAGTCGTGCAGGTCGTGCGCGAAGGTATCGAACTTGCTGATGGTCGCGCTGTTGATCTTGCTGAAGAAGTTGAAGGCGAACACGGCCGGGATCGCGACGAACAGACCGATCGCGGTCATGATCAGCGCTTCACCCACCGGGCCGGCAACGGCGTCGATCGAAGCGGAGCCGGTGGCACCGATCTTGATCAGCGCGCCGTAGATGCCCCACACGGTACCCAGCAGACCGACGAACGGAGCGGTCGCACCGACGGTGGCCAGCAGGGTCATGCCCGACTGCAGCTTGTTGCTTTCGCGGGTCACGGCCTGGCGCAGGGCGCGGTCGACGAACTCCGAGCGGCTCAGGTTCTCACCCACGCCACCGGTGGCGCCGCCTTCAGCGCGCTGGTGGTGGGCAGCTGCCTGGGCAGCGTCCAGAGCGATCTTCGAGAACGGCTCCGAAGCCGGCTGCTCTTCCATCGCACGGATGGCGTCCTGCGCGTTCGGGGTATCCCAGAACAGGCTGACGACGCGATCAGCGGCGCTCTTCAGGCGGGTAGCACGGAAGATGTTGATGACGGTCCAGTACCAGGACATGGCCGACATCACGACCAGGGTCAGCAGCACGACCCAGGAGACCGCGAAATCACCCGGCTTGGTGGTCATTTCGTGGATCAGATGCTCGAAGCCCATCTGCGACAGGGCGTTGGACGGATTGCCCCCGGCAGCAGCGGCGATGAAAATTTCCTGCAGCATGACGCTTACCTTTGTTGTGTGTGGTGATAAAGGGTGTAGCTAAGCTAAACAATCGAACCGGGGGCGAGGGTGGCCAGCTGGCCACCCGGGCCGCATCAGTTCAGTGCAAAGTTGACCGGGACGCGGACGCGGCCAGCAGCCTTCTTACCGCCAGCTTCGGCGGCGTTGAAACGCCACTTCCGGGCAGCTTCCATCGCAGCACGGTCCAGGTCGCGGTTACGGCTGGACTTTTCCACCGTGACATTGGTGACGTTGCCGCTGGCATCGACATCAATGATCAGGATCACTTCGCCCTGGATACCAGCGCGGAAGGCTGCCGGCGGGTAGCGCGGCGGGTTCATGGCCTTCGACGAGATGTCCACGCTGGCCTCGATCGAGGTCGGCGGAGCCGGCGGCGACGGCGGCGACGGCGGGGTGACGATGTCGCTTGGGCGCGGCTCCGGCACGTCCACGACCGGCGCCTGCGGCGGCGGCGGAACCGGCGACGGCTTCGGCGGCGACAGGTTCTTCACCGGCGGCGGCGGAGTATCCGTCGGCGGCGGCGGCGGCGGCGGCGGGGGTGGCGGCGGCGGCGCGTCTACGATGGTCACCATGACGTTACGCTCCTTCTCAGCCACGGCCTTGGGAGCCACGGCGGGGATGAGGAGCATCATGAAGGCGGCCAGATGCAGGGCAATTACAAACGCGATGCCGACGATGCGAGGCCAGCTCAGCCCCTTGTCATCGGGTTGTTCGTACCGGTGAACGACTAGTTGTTCCGTCATGCGCCAAGAGCTCAATAGTGGGGCCGGGATGCCGGGGGCGGAATCCCTGATCAGCGGTGCATGACACCGCAGGAACCTCCAAGCTTATACCAATCCTGAGCGCCTGCGCATCAACTGTGCAGGCATTCAGGCGTTATTCCTACTTACTTCAGGTTGATGATTTTCTTGGCATCAGCCTGGTTCTTCACGCCCTTCGCCAGCGCCTGCTGGGCGGCCTGCCTGGCCTCGGGGACGCGACCTTCGGCATGCAGGACGCGTGCCAGGTTCAGGTAGGTCTCACCGTCCTTGGAAAGCGGGGCGGCCTTCTGCCACGCATCAATCGCCTGCGGCACCTGGTCGGAGTAGTAGTAGGACTGGGCCAGCGCCAGGTAGACCTGGTAGTCCGGCTTCAGGATGCCCTTCTGCAACCCTTCGTTGATGACCGCGATGACGTCCTTTTCCTTGTGCTCGGTATTGGCATAGATCGAGTACAGCTGCTTGTACTCGCGCTCTTCGGTGAGCTGGCCGCTGCTGCGCAGCTTGTCCATCACCGTGGCAGCCTTGTCCATCTGATCGGCCTGCATGTACATGTTGGCCAGGTTCAGCTGGGCCTTCTTGTCATTCGGATTCTTGGCGGCCAGCGCCTCGGCTTCCTTGACCGCTTCACCGGACTGGCCGGCTTCGGACAGGGCCGCCATCAGCAGCTGGTTCCAGTTGTCCTTCGGCTCGGCGGAGCCGGCGATGGCCTGCTTCAGCACCGGGATCGCTTCCTGGTAGCGCTCCAGCTGGTACAGCGCCTGGCCCTTGGCAATCAGTTCTTCCGGCTTGGTGGACTTGCTCTCGGCGAAGTACTTGTCCAGGGTCGCCAGCCCTTCGGCGGTCTTGTCTTCCTGCAGCTCCAGCTGGCCCAGCATCAGCATCGACTGGAAGTGGCCGTTGTTGTCCAGGCCGTTGAACTGCAGGACCTGCTTCAGGTAGGCGACGGCAGCCGGAGTGTCGTCGGTCTGGTAGGCGGCCTGCGAGGCCAGCTGCGCGGCCAGCGACTTGTCGTACTCGTTCGCGGCGCTGTCAGCCAGGATTGCGTCGGCCTGGGTACGGGTCTCCGGGAACTTTTCCTTGTTGTAGCTGTCGATCATTTTCTGCAGCTTGCTGCCCATCTTGGCCGAGGCCTTGACCGACGGCTCCTGGCGGGTCGCGTTCGGGTACAGCGCCTCGGCCTTGGCCTGCTTGCTGCTGCCACCGCGGTTGCCGCGCTCGGAGGAACGCGAGGACTGCGCGAAGGCATCGGTGACCACGGCGCCGGTCAGGGCGGTCGCGACGAGGACGGAAAGCACTGCTTTGTGGTTACGGAAAATCATCGTTCACCTCGATCGAACCGCCGGTTAGCGGCAAAGTCGGACTGTCAGAAAAATCTGAGCCGCCAAACGTATCAGAAACAGATGGCGTGAGAAATCGTTTTATGTGCTGCAATACAGCATGAAACTGCGCACTCATCCGCACTTTGGCCGCAGCCCACCCGCCTGCGCCTGCTGATAGACCGGGGTCAGGCCCGGTGCATCGCGTCGCAGTTCCTGGATCCGGTTGGCCGGATCAGGGTGGGTGGACAGCCATTGTGGGCTACGACCGCCACTGGCGGCCATCATGTTCTGCCACAGATCGACCGCCTGCGCCGGGTTGAACCCCGCCTGCGCCATCAGCCGCTGGCCGATCACGTCGGCTTCGCTTTCCTGGGTGCGCGAACCCGGCAGCAGGAAAGCGGTCTGCGCGCCCATGCCACCGAGCTGGTTGACCGTACTGGCGGCGCCTTCCCCGTAGGCGGCACCGGCCAGCGCACCGAGCACGGCCAGGCCGGTCTGTGCGCCCATCTGGCGGGTGATGCGTTCTTCGTGATGGCGGGCGATGACGTGGCCGATTTCATGGCCGATTACGGCAGCCAACTGATCCTGGTTCTTGGCCACGGTGAAGATGCCGGTGTTCACACCAACCTTGCCACCGGGCAGGGCGAAGGCGTTGGGCTCCTTGTCGACGAACACCGCCGTCTCCCACCGTACGCCACGGTATTGAGGCGGCAGCTGCGCGACAAGGGCGTTGACCACGCACTGCACATAGCCGTTCTGGCGGCCATCGGTGCTGATCTTTTCCTTCTGTTTGGTCTCGGCGAATGCCTGCGCACCGAGCTGGTCCAGCTGCGCCTGTGACACGCCACCGACCATCTGCCGACGGCCAGTGGGTGACGTCGTGGTCGCACAAGCACTGACCAACGTGGTGATGACAAGGGCCAGCAGCAGGTGTTTCATGGGTGCACCCCCGTGTTCATATGCGCAGTGTGTAGCGTAACGGCTTAATCTTTCGTCAAGCGGACACGGCGTTACGTTGATCCCAGGAACACCATAGCGGCAAGTGCGACAGCGTTGTTCAGTGCATGGGCTGTGATCGCCGCCCACAGCGTGCCGGTGCGCTGGTACAGCCAGCAGAACGCGGCGCCCATGCCGCCGTAGACCAGCCACAGCTGGGCCATGCCCAGCAGTGAATTCCTGCTCACCCCTGGTACTTCGTGGACCAGCGCGAAGGCCAGGCTGCTGAGGATGACACCCAGCCAGGGACGGCCAGCCTGCCACAGGCGGCCGAACAGCACGCGGCGGAACAGCAGCTCCTCGTAGGCAGGCGCCAGCACGACTGCGAACAGCACCAGGAACAGCGGGAAACGCGCGATCGCGTTCTGCATCAGTTCCACGTTGGTGGGCACCGGCGCGATGCCAAACTGTTTGGCCAGAAAGGCGATGCCGTTGCTGCCCAGCACGATCAACAGGGCCACCAGCACGGTCCAGCCCCAGGTCGAGGGCCGCCGCAGCGCCTGTCGTGAAGCCAGACGTTCGGCCGCATTGGCCGGGCGTCGCCAGAAGTACAGGAGCAGGGCGGCTCCACCGGTGGCGATCAGGGCCATCAGGATCTGCGCCAGGGCCCCGGGCTGGCCGACGGCCGCTGTTGTTTCTGCCGGCGACAGGGCGCCGCCATTTGCCTGTGCATTGGCATAACCAACCACGATGGCGCGATAGAAGCCCCAGAGCAGGCCGGTGACCATGCTCAGGCCGAACAGGGTGACCGCGGCAATGCCCAGATCGATGAAGAAGCCCGCCAACGGGGAACCCGCGCGCGGCGCGACTGAGGCCGGCGGAACCGGGGGCGGGGCGGAAACCGGGGCGGAAGCGGACATCAGGTACCTGCGTTCAAGGGTCGAAAGCCGGTGCACCTCCCCGCGCACCGGCCATGATCCGATTGTGTCAGATATCCAGGTTTGCGACCTTCAGCGCGTTGTCTTCGATGAAATCGCGACGCGGTTCGACGACATCACCCATCAGGGTGCTGAATATCTGGTCAGCTGCGACGGCATCTTCGATACGCACCTGCAGCAGTCGGCGGGTCTCCGGATTCACCGTGGTGTCCCACAACTGCTCCGGATTCATTTCACCCAGACCCTTGAATCGCTGGATCTGACGACCGCGCTTGGCCTCCTCGAGCAGCCAGTTCTGTGCCTTGGCGAACGTGTCCACTTCGATCGACTTGGCGCCACGGGAAATGATCGCGCCTTCGCGGACCAGGCCATGCAGCAGCGTCGACGCCTGGTGGATCGCACGCAGTTCACCGCTTTCGAAGGCCGACAGCGGCAGCACCTGGATGAGCTCTTCGCCCATGTGACGGCGGGTCACCAGCACGGCTGCCGGGCGCTGCTCGTTGGCTTCCTGCAGCTCCAGGGTGAAGCGCGGGCTGCCCAGGCTGCCCTGATTGAGGCGCTTGGCCAGTGCATCCAGGCCTTCGCCTTCGCCAGCATTGCGCAGGCTGTCCATATCCATCGGCACGAAGTCGACCAGTGCTTCGAGCACGTTGCGGTCGTAGCGGTGCGCGTTGCGCTCGATCGAATCCTGCGCGGCGGCGTAGGTCAGCAGCAGCTTTTCCAGCGCCAGGCCTTCGATGCCCGGTTCACCGGCAGCCGGAAC
Source organism: Stenotrophomonas sp. CCNWLW162 (assembly GCF_037203745.1). NCBI lineage: Bacteria > Pseudomonadati > Pseudomonadota > Gammaproteobacteria > Lysobacterales > Lysobacteraceae > Stenotrophomonas > Stenotrophomonas sp. CCNWLW162. Next base: position 82,325 of record NZ_JBBCBL010000008.1, read on the forward strand.
CAGCGCAGCGTTTTCCACCGCACTGCTGGCCAGGTAGCTGTCCAGCGCCGGGTCATCCTTCAGGTACAGCTCCTGCTTGCCCTGCTTGATCTTGTACAGCGGCGGCAGGCCGATGTAGACGTAACCACGCTCGATCAGCTCCGGCATCTGACGGTAGAAGAACGTCAGCAGCAGCGTGCGGATATGGGCGCCGTCAACGTCGGCGTCGGTCATGATGATGATCTTGTGGTAGCGCAGCTTGTCCGGGTTGTACTCGTCACGGCCAATGCCGGTACCCAGCGCGGTGATCAGCGTACCGACCTGGTCCGAGGCCAGCATGCGGTCGAAGCGCGCGCGTTCCACGTTGAGGATCTTGCCGCGCAACGGCAGCACCGCCTGGTTCTTGCGGTTGCGGCCCTGCTTGGCCGAGCCACCTGCCGAGTCACCCTCGACGATGAACAGTTCGGACAGTGCCGGATCCTTTTCCTGGCAGTCTGCCAGCTTGCCCGGCAGGCCGGCGATGTCCAGCGCGCCCTTGCGGCGGGTCAGGTCGCGGGCCTTGCGCGCGGCTTCACGGGCACGCGCGGCGTCGACGATCTTGCCCGCGATCGCCTTGGCTTCGTTCGGGTTTTCCTGCAGAAACTCTTCCAGCCGCGCGCCGAAGGCGTTTTCCACGGCGGGGCGCACGTCGGAGCTGACCAGCTTTTCCTTGGTCTGGCTGGAGAAACTGGGATCGGGCACCTTCACCGACAGCACCGCGATCATGCCTTCGCGCATGTCGTCGCCGGTCAGGTTGATCTTGGCCTGCTTGGCGATGCCGTTCTGCTCGATGTAGTTGTTGAGCACACGGGTCAGCGCGCCACGGAAGCCGGCCAGGTGGGTACCACCGTCCTTCTGCGGGATGTTGTTGGTGAAGCAGTACATCGTCTCCTGATAGGAGTCTGTCCACTGCAGCGCCACATCCACCACGATGTTGTTGTGCTCGCCGGTGACCGAGATGACGTTCGGGTGCAGCGGGGTCTTCAGCTGGGCCAGATGCTCGACGAAGCTGCGGATGCCGCCTTCGTAGTGGAAGTCATCGCGACGGCCATCACCACGCTCGTCGGCCAGCACGATCTTGACGCCGGAATTCAGGAACGACAGCTCACGCAGGCGACGGGCCAGGATGTCGTAGTGGTATTCCACGTTGTCGTGGAACGCCACGGTCGAGGGCCAGAAGCGCACGGTGGTACCGCGCTTGGTGGTGCTCTCCAGCTTTGCCAGCGGGGTGACCGCGGCGCCGTTGCTGAATTCCTGCTGGTAGTGGAAACCGCCCTGGAACACGTCCACCAGCAGCTTCTGCGACAGCGCGTTGACCACGCTGACGCCGACGCCATGCAGGCCGCCGGAAACCTTGTAGCTGTTGTCGTCGAACTTGCCGCCTGCGTGCAGGACGGTCATCACCACTTCGGCAGCGGACACTTCCCGGCCAAGCTTGGCGCTCATCTGCTCGTGCTTGCCCGTCGGAATGCCGCGACCGTTGTCGGACACCGAAACCGAGCCGTCGGCGTGGATCGTCACCGCCACGTGGTCGGCATGGCCGGCGAGGGCTTCGTCGATGGAGTTGTCGACCACCTCGAACACCATGTGGTGCAGGCCGGTGCCGTCATGGACGTCACCGATGTACATGCCTGGGCGCTTGCGGACAGCCTCCAGGCCTTCCAGGGCCGTAATGCTGTTGGCGTCGTAGTTGCCGTTGTTTGCCGGGGTGTTCTGTTCGTCGCTCATTGCGCTTGCCGTAGGCTCCGCAGGTCGGGCACCGCTTTGGGCGATGCTCCGAGAATGAAAGGATTCCAACCCAAATTATACCAGCCGGGGTCGAGCGGCCCTGTTGTGCCCACTATGGCACAGCCACGATCTGTGCATGTTCCACGTGGAACCGGGCGATGTGGGTCAGTTCCTGCAGCGCCACCGGGGTTTCGGTAGCGGTGACGAAAATCTGGGCCGGCCCGCCAAGCAGCCGCTCCAGTACCCGTGCCTGGTGGGTACGATCCAGCTCCGAGGCCAGATCATCCAGGGCGATGACCGGCCACTCCCCACGCTGTTCCGCATAGTCTTCGGCCTGGGCCAGCAGGCAGGCCAGGGCTGTCAGCTTGGCCTGGCCACGGGACAGCGCATCACGGCCAGGAATACTGTGGAAGTCCACGCTCCAGTCCGCCCGGTGCGGCCCGACCGAGGTATAGCCCGCTTGGCGGTCGCGTTCGCGGGCCAGCAGCAGCGCATCGGCCAACGGCAACTCGTGGCGACGCCAGCCCGGACTCAGTTCCATCGCTTGGATACCCAGCTGGGGAGCCAGTTCCGCCGCAAGTGCCACGGTTCGTTGCTGCAGCCGTTCCAGATAGTGCTGGCGGCGGCTGGTCAGCGGTTCGCCTGCCTCGGCCAGCTCGTGGTCCCAGGTATCCAGCATCCGCGAAGGCCCGCCCTGTTTGAGCAGTGCATTGCGTTGCTTGAGCGCCCGGGAGTAGCGGCGCCACAGGGATAGAAAATCCGGTTCCACGTGGAACAAGCCCCAATCGAGGAACCGGCGGCGGGGTTCGCCGCCCCCGCTGACCAGTGCGTGGCTGCCTGGTTCAAAGGTCACCACCGCCAAGGCAGCACAGAGGTTGCCGAGCTGGGCAACGTCTTCGCCATCCAATCGTCCCTTCCAGTCCTGGCCACTGTGGCGCAGACCGGCCTTTCGCCGATGAGGAGGGTGGCTGGCGCGCTGTTCATCCCATTCCACGAAGATCTCCAACGCTTCCTGCCCCTGGCGGACCAGGCCATCACGTACCCGGCCGCGGAAACTGCGCCCATAGGCCATCAGGTGCAGGGCCTCAAGAATGCTGGTCTTGCCGGCGCCATTGTCTCCGGTCAGCAGGTTCAAGCCCGGCTGCGGAGAGAGGTCCACCACATTGAAGCGACGCAGTTGGTGCAGGGCGAGGCGGCGGATCTGCATGGGGCGCGAAGGACCATCCGCACAGGGCGGTAGAGGAGCGGGGAATCCATCAGCTTACTGCATCGGTCAAGCCCAGCGGCTGCAGCTGGATGCTTGGCACACAGGACACCGTTGGCGCTGACCCAATGCTGGGTTCCACGTGGACAACGGTTGCCGTAGCGGCGGTGCCAAGGCCCGCACCCAGCGAAAAATCCTTCAAATCTGTGCGCCGTGGCAGGGGGTTGACCCGCAGATTTCAACGATTTCAGTGCCACTTACAGGATCTTCAGCAGCCGGCACCAGCCGCCACCGGATCTACACCTGCAGATTCCTTGAAATCCGGGAAGCCCTGGCCCGCGAGGTTCCACAGATTTCAAAGAAATTCGCATTGCCGTTTCACGCTATCCACAGCAGGACTGTATGACTTATACACAAGGTATGGGCAATCTGTGGATAAAAAAGGCCTTCAGCGCTCAGTTCGAAACTATCCACAGGTTCCCCCCCAGCCCCAGGGCCCGCTATACAGGGGGTTTCAGGCCAATAAATCTCTTTTAAATCATAAAGATAGGCTGTTTCTCCACGAAATCTGGCCCTACCATCACCACCATGCTTTAGATTTATACCCAGATTTAGAAGCTTGGCAGGGCCCGAATCCCCCGGAATCAACCCTGTGGACAGTCGCGTCAGCAGGCACTGCAGATCGATCGTTGAGCCATACCCAAATCGTCGCGACTTCCGCTTTCCTGGAAGCGCTCCCTCGATCTGCGGATTCACCCGCACAACTCGCCCTCGACATGATCGCAATTGCGTTGGAAGCAGGCCTCGAGGTGAGTGAAGCTCTTCGTCAATGCAGGCAGCACTTCACGCCACGAGTGATCGAAGAGAAGCGGAGCATCTGAAAGAACCAGCGGGCATGACTCAGCTCCGCAAAGATCCAGGTGACGATGCTCCACGTGGAACAAAAAAAACGCCCGGGAAGATCCCGGGCGTCGTTCGGTTCCACGTGAAACAGCGCTGATGTCAGAGACGCAGCGGCATCACCACGTGGCGCGACTTCTCGCTGCTGGATTCACGCACCAGCGCCGAGGAGTTGGAATCGCGCAGCTGGATGATGACTTCCTCGTCGCGCAGGGCGGACAGGGCATCCAGCAAGTAGTTCACGTTGAAGCCGATGGCCAGGTCGCTGACGGTGGTGTCCGCTTCGATCTCTTCCTGGGCCTCTTCCTGCTCCGGGTTGTGCGCGCTGATCTTGAGGTTGCCCGGCGAGACTTCCACGCGAATACCGCGGTACTTTTCGTTGGACAGGATCGCCGCACGCTGCAACGACGCACGCAGCGACTCACGGTTCACCTTGACCTCGCGATCGGCGCCGATCGGGATCACTGCTTCGTAGTCCGGGAAGCGGCCATCGATCAACTTTGAGGTAAAGGTGACATCGTCGCGCTTGACGCGCACGTGGCTGCGACCGACTTCCAGCTCGATCTCACGGTCGCCGCTTTCCAGCAGGCGTTGCAATTCGGTCACGCCCTTGCGCGGCACGATGATCTGGCGCTTGGAACCGCTGGGCTTGGCCAGATCGGTTTCGCACAGGGCCAGGCGATGACCGTCAGTGGCAACCGTACGCAGCGCATCGCCACGCAGGTCGAACAGCAGGCCATTGAGGTAGTAGCGCACGTCCTGCTGGGCCATCGCGAACGCAGTGCGTTCGATCAGCTCCTTCAGGGTCGCTTCGCCGATCGCAACGCGCTCGGTCGCTTCCACTTCATCCACCGACGGGAAGTCGTTGGAGGGCAGGGTAGCGAGCGTGAAGCGGCTGCGGCCTGCCTGCACGGTGATCTTGTCACCGGTCTGCGAGACGGTGATCCGGCTGCCATCGGGCAGGGCGCGGATGATCTCAAACAGCTTGCGGGCGGGGATCGTGGTTTCGCCGTCCTGCGCATCTTCAACCGCGATCCGCGACACCATTTCGACTTCCAGATCGGTACCGGTCAGCGACAGCTGGCCGTTCTGCACCTGGACCAGGAAATTGGCCAGAACCGGAAGGGTCTGGCGGCGTTCGACCACGTTGACGACCTGTGCCAACGGCTTGAGAAAGGCTTCGCGCTGCAGTGTGAAACGCATGTGGTTCCGTGCCCCTATGCTTTAAAAAGATGTGGAATAAATCAAAAGCTTGGTGGTGATGGTAGAGCCAGAATCGCTGGAAAACGCAGCTAAGTCTTTGTAATAAAAGAAATTTCAGGCCTCGAAACCCTCTGCACTACCAGCCCCCAAGGGGTGGGGAAAGCTGTGGATAAATTTACCGCGAAATCGAACGGCTTTTTTATCCACACCCTGTCCCGCGCTTGCTACCGGATTTTGCACCGTTTTATGCGATGACGCCTTATCGGCGGACGTGCATCATTCGCTCAGCTTCCGGATCAGCTTGTCCCAGTCCTCGCGGAGCTTGCCGTCGGCCTCCATCAGGGTGCGGATTTGCCGGCAGGCATGCAGCACCGTGGTGTGGTCGCGACCGGCGAAGGCGTCGCCGATCTCGGGCAAGCTGTGCTCGGTCAGCTCCTTGGTCAGGGCCATGGCGACCTGGCGCGGACGAGCCAGCGAACGGGTCCGGCGCTTGGACAGCAGATCCTTGATCTGCAGGCCGTAGTAGTCGGCAACCGTTTTCTGGATGTTGGGAATGCTGATCGCCTGCTGCTGGGCGCGCAGCAGATCGCGCAGGGTTTCCTGGGCGAATTCGGTGGTGATCGCACGGCCGGTGAAATTGGCACGGGCAGTCAGGGTATTCAGCGCGCCCTCGAGGTCGCGCACGTTGGAGCGCATCTTCTTGGCGATCAGGAACGCAACATCATCGGGAATCTCGGCACCGCGTTCGCGCGCCTTGGCCAGCACGATCGCGGCGCGGGTCTCGAAGTCCGGCGGTTCGATCGCGACCGACAGGCCCCAGGCAAGCCGCGACTTCAGGCGCGCTTCCAGGCCTTCGACTTCGCGCGGATAGCGGTCGCAGGTGAGGATGATCTGCTGCTTGCCATCGAACAACGCGTTGAAGGTGTGGAAGAACTCTTCCTGGGTGCGGTCCTTGCCGGCGAAGAACTGGATGTCATCGATCAGCAGCGCGTCCACCTGCTGGAACTGCCGCTTGAACTGATCCATGGTCTTTTCCTGCAGGGCCCGGATCATCGCGCTGAAGAACTGTTCCGAGCGCAGGTACAGCACCTTCGCCCCCGGGTTGGCCTGGCGCATGGCGTTGCCGGCGGCGAACATCAGGTGGGTCTTGCCCAGGCCGGTGCCTCCGTACAGCAGCAGCGGATTGTGCGCACGGTCGCCCGGCTTCTGCGCCGCCTGGAAGGCAGCGGCCAGGCCCAGCTGGTTGCTGCGGCCTTCGACGAAGTTGGCGAAGGTGTAGTGATTGTCCAGGTTGCCGGCGAACGGAACCTGCGGTTCGCTGGAAGCATGTCCCGACGGCGTGGAAACCGGCGCGTTCTGCGCCTCCACCGGCCGCGGGCGCGAGCCGATTTCAAGAAAAACGTCGCTGAAACCGGCGAAGTGGGCCAGCAGTTCGCGGATCCGGGCCAGGTACAGTTCGCGTACCTGGTCGACGATGAAGGCATTCGGTGCATACAGCACCAGGCTGTCCACGCGCAGATCGGCCTGCAGTGGCTTCAACCAGGTGTGAACGTCTTCCGGCGGGAACTCCGCTTCGAGGCGCTCGAGACTACGGGACCAGGCATCCATCAGCAATAATCGTCCGGTGGCCGGGGCATGGACGCGACAAGGCGCCCAAACACAGGCCGGAAAGGGGGGGAAATGGATGGCTCAGACTACCACCGAGCGCAGGGCTTCGGAATGCTTGTCCCCTACTTATTCACAAAAACATCCACAGCTATTGCACAGGCCGGTGAATTCGCGTAGCTCCAAGGGGTTGACGCGGGGTGGGGTACCTCTCTAAAATTTCCGGTTCTTTCCGTCCCATTCATACGAGAGGCCCACATGGCCACCAAGCGCACCTTCCAGCCCAGCAACCTCAAGCGTAAGCGCGACCACGGCTTCCGTGCCCGTATGAAGACCGCTGACGGCCGCAAGATCCTGTCGCGTCGCCGCGCCAAGGGCCGCAAAGTCCTGAGCGCCTGATTGCCATGCCGCATCCAGCGGCAGACGCAATCCATTCGACAGTGAATACTGCAGACCCGCGCAAGCGATTCCCTCGCTCTGCGCGGGTTCGCACGCGTGCCGAATATTCAACGGTCTTCAACGGCGCCCGCCGTGTGTCCGATCCGCTGATGACCCTGCACTGGCTGCCGGCTGACCGGCCGGCCAGGCTGGGTCTGGCGGTTTCCCGCAAGGTCGATCCGCACGCCGTTGGGCGTAACCGGATCAAGCGCGTCCTGCGCGACGCCTTGCGTCAGACACGAACCGATATGCAGCCAGGCGACTTCGTCGTCGTGGCTCGTAGTGCTGCGCGTAACGCCAGCAACGACGATATCCGCCAGGCCTTCCTGCGCCTGTTGCGGCGCCTGCGTGCATTGCCCACGCCGGGCGTGGACGGCACAATGCCGCCGCCTGATGGCATCGCAACTCCCTCTTTGACCGAGCCGGCACCGCGTTCCGGCACCGCTGAGCCTGCCCGCTGATGAACCAGACCCGCGTATTCCTTATTTTTGCCTGGCTGATGGTGGCCGTGCTGCTGTGGATGGAGTGGAGCCGCGAAAAGGCTGCCCCGACTCCGGCACCGGCGACCACGTCGGCTCCGGCCGCTGCACAGAATGTTCCGGGCGCGACCCCGGGTAGCATCCCCAGCGCGCAGGTTCCCGGTGCCCCGGGTCAGGCCGCAGTACAGGCCCAGGCCAGCGCCACCCCGTCCGCACAGACCGTGACCGTCACCACCGACGTGCTGCGCCTGAAGCTCGATGGCGGCCGCGTGCTCGACGCCGAACTGCTGCAGTTCCCGCAGAGCAAGGACGAAGGCAGCCCGCCGGTGCGCCTGCTGACCGAAGATCCCGCGCATCCGTACAGCGCGATCAGCGGCTGGGCCAGTGAAGACAAGAACACCCCCGTCCCCGGCGCTGACGGCTTCAAGCTGGTCGGCGACACCAAGGACTTCGTGTTGGCCAAGGGCCAGAACGAACTGCAGATCCCGTTCGTGTGGACCGCCGACAACGGCGTGACCATCAAGCGCACCCTGACCGTCTCCCGCAACGAATACGCCGTTCGCTTCAAGGACGAGGTCAGCAACACCGGCGCCGCGCCGTGGAACGGCTACGTCTACCGCACACTGGACCGCAGCCCGACCATCCTGTCGCGGAGCATGACCAACCCGGACTCCTTCAGCTTCAACGGCGCCACCTGGTACGACAACGACAAGAAGTACCAGCGTCGTGCGTTCAAGGACTACCTGGAAGACGGCACGCTGAACCAGAACATCACCGGCGGCTGGCTGGCGATGCTGCAGCACCACTTCTTCACCGCCTGGATCCCGCAGAAGGACCAGACCGCACACTACGTGCTGTCGCAGGTGGCCGGTCGTGACCTGATCGAAGCGCGTGGCCCGGCCTTCACCGTGGCCCCGGGCCAGTCCACCAGCACCGAAGCCCGCCTGTGGGTCGGCCCGAAGCTGGTCAACCTGATCGCCAAGGAAGACGTGCCGGGCCTGGACCGCGTGGTCGACTACAGCCGCTTCTCGATGATGGCGGTGATCGGCCAGGGCCTGTTCTGGGTGCTGAACCAGGTGCACAAGCTGGTTGGCAACTGGGGCTGGGCGATCGTCGGCCTGGTGGTACTGCTGAAGCTGGTGCTGTACCCGCTGTCGGCGACCCAGTACAAGAGTGGCGCCAAGATGCGTCGCTTCCAGCCGCGCATCGCGCAGCTGAAGGAACGCTATGGCGATGACCGCCAGAAGTTCCAGACCGCGATGATGGAGCTGTACAAGAAGGAAAAGATCAATCCGATGGGCGGCTGCCTGCCGATCCTCATCCAGATGCCGATCTTCTTCGCGCTGTACTGGGTGCTGGTGGAATCGGTCGAACTGCGCCAGGCACCCTGGTTCGGCTGGATCCAGGACCTGACCGCACGCGACCCGTACTTCATCCTGCCGGTGATCAACGTGGCGGTGATGTGGTTCACCCAGAAGTTGACCCCGGCACCGGGCATGGACCCGATGCAGCAGAAGATGATGCAGTTCATGCCGCTGGTGTTCGGCGTCATGATGGCCTTCATGCCGTCCGGCCTGGTCCTGTACTGGGTGGTCAACGGCGGCCTGGGCCTGCTGCAGCAGTGGTGGATGACCAAGCGCCACGGTGGCGAGCCGGTTCCGGCCACCACCGCACCGGCCCCGGTCAAAAAGAAGTAATCGGTAGAGCCGGCCGCTGGCCGGCTGACCTCAGCAAAAGCCCGCCGCAAGGCGGGCTTTTCGCATCCGGCGTTAGAATCGCCGGCACACACACCGTTCCTGCATCCATCGAGTCCGCCATGCCGCGTGCGTCGTCGTTCCGCCTGTTCCTGCCCTCGCTGTTGTTGACCCTGGTCGTTGCCGGCTGTGGCGACAAGGATGCGAAGGCGCCGGCGACCACGGTCACCCAGCCCAGCGCGCAGGCCGCGGCCGCCGCCGATCCCGCCGCTGCGCCGTTGCTGGCTGTGTTGCAGAAGCAGCTGGATGGCTACCGCCGGATCATCGTGCTGCTGGCCGACGAAGAAAGGCAGTCGGCCGCCGACCGCAGCACCTCCACCCAGATTGGCCAGCAACTGTTCCACGATGGGCTGGAGCAACGCGCGGCCATCGCCGCGCAGTTCGACAGCCTGCTGCGCGGTTCCAGCCCGCAGCGCTTCGCCACCCTCGGCACGGTGCTGGATTACATCGAATCCGCACCGGAACTGTTCGATGCCGATCGCCTGGCCTTCCGCGAAGTACTGCGTGATCTGCACGAGCGGGTCGGTACCGATTCGTCGCTGCCGGCGGTGAAGCTGCACCAGCGCATCGGCGAGGACCTGGAGGCGCTCGACGAAATCGAACGCAACTACAACCAGGAACTGACCCGCATCTTCAGCCGCTTCGAGCGCACCCGCGCCATCGAGCTGAAGCGCGAGAAGTGGGATGACTACATCGCCCACCTGCACAAGGACTACAGCCGCGAAGCGATCCTGCGCGACTACGGGGTGATCGAGCCGTACCCGATGTCAATGAAGGACAGCGACCGCGAGATCTTCGGCCGCGACCTGCCAGCCAAGACAGTGGTGCTGACCTTCGACGATGGCCCGCACAAGGCCTACACCGATGAAGTGGTGGCGATCCTGAAGCGCTACGACGTGCCGGGTGTGTTCTTCGAAGTCGGCCGCAACCTCGGCAAGGTCGAGAGTGATGGCAAAGTCAGCCTAGGGCCGATGGCGAAGATCAGCCGCAGCCTGATGGAAGATGGGTACGCCGTGGGCAACCACAGCCTGACCCACGCCCAGCTGTCGCGTACCACCGGCGACGCACTGCGCCAGCAGGTGCTCGACACCGATACGCTGCTGAAGGATGTCGACAGCAAGCGCGCACCGCTGTTCCGCTTCCCGTACGGCGCGCGCAATGCCGAAGGCCTGCAGCTGCTCAACGAGGCCGGGCTGAAGTCGATCATGTGGAACATCGACTCGATGGACTGGGCCGACCCGGTGCCGGAGTCGATCGTGCAACGCGTGCTCGACCAGGTGAACAAGGAACAGCGCGGCATCATCCTGTTCCACGACATCCACGATCGTGCGGTGAAGGCGTTGCCGCAGATTCTCGACCGGCTGATTGCCGACGGCTACCAGTTCGCCGGTTGGAATGGCCGTGAGTTCACTGTCGCCCGCGCGCGCAAGGGCGAGGCCAGTGCCGCCACCGTCACCACCGGCTACGAGAAGTCGTGGGCGATCGTGGTCGGCATCGACACCTACGCCAAGTGGCCGAAGCTGGAATACGCCAGCCATGACGCACAGGCGGTGGCCGATACCCTGACCGGGCAGTTCGGCTTCCCGTCCTCGCAGGTGATCGTGCTGAAGAACGAGCAGGCCACCCGCAACAACATCCTGGCCGCCTTCCACGACCGCCTCGCCGACGACCGCACCGGAAAGAACGACCGCGTGTTCGTGTTCTTCGCCGGCCATGGCGCTACCCGTCAGCTCGCCTCCGGGCGCGACCTCGGCTACATCATCCCGGTGGACTCGGACCCGAAGGAATTCGCCACCGACGCCATCGCGATGACCGACATCCAGAACATCGCCGAAAGCATGCAGGCCAAGCACGTGATGTTCGTGATGGATGCCTGCTACAGCGGCCTCGGCCTGACCCGCGGCGGCCCATCGTCGTCGTCGTTCCTGCGCGAGAATGCGCGTCGCAGCGCGCGGCAGATGCTGACCGCCGGTGGTGCGGACCAGCAGGTGGCCGATGCCGGCCCGAACGGCCATTCGGTGTTCACCTGGGTGCTGCTGCAGGCGCTGGCCGGCAAGGGGGACCTCAATGGCGATGGCCTGATCACCGGCACCGAACTGGCCGCCTACGTGGCGCCGGCGGTGTCCGCGGTTTCACACCAGACACCGGCCTTCGGCAGCCTGCCCGGTTCGCAGGGCGGCGAGTTCGTGTTCCAGGTGCCGGACAGCCAGGAATTCCTCAATGCCGACACGCGCCAGCTGACTGCCGATGCGATCGCGCTGAACAGCAAGGTGGATGCCGCCAGCGAAGCCAAGGGCAGCCAGGCACCGGTGACCGTGGCCGACCTGCAGGGCGGCAAGGCCAAGCTGGTGGTGCCCACTGCCGGACCTGCCTCCGACCGCCAGCGCGCGCAGCAGGCCAATGACCGTGGCCTGCAGCTGTACCGCGAGAAGCAGTACGACGAAGCAGTGGCGCAGTTCACCGAAGCGCTGAAGCTGCGCCCGGACTTCGCCCAGGCCGCCAACAACCTGGGCTTTGTCTACTACCGTCAGCAGCGCTACGCCGAAGCCGCGCGCTGGCTGGAGAACACGCTGAAGATCGACCCCTCGCGTGCGGTGGCCTATCTCAACCTGGGCGATGCCTACTTCAACGCCGGCGACAAGGCCAAGGCGAAGCAGGCTTACACCACCTACCTTGCGCTGCAGCCGCAGGGCAGCGGCGCAGCACAGGCGCGCGCGCAGCTGGAGAAACTCTGAGCCATGAACGAAGCGATCCGCACCGACACCATCGTGGCCATCGCCAGCGCACCGGGCGCTGGTGGTGTCGGCCTGCTGCGCCTGTCCGGTCCGCGCGCCGCGGCCATCGCCAACGCGCTGGGCGCGCCTGCACTGCGCCCGCGCCACGCGCATTACGCACGCCTGCGCGATGCCGACGGCGAGGTCATTGATGATGGCATCGTGCTGTGGTTCCCGGCACCGAACAGCTTCACTGGCGAAGAAGTGGTGGAACTGCAGGGCCATGGCAGCCCGGTGCTGCTGCAGCAACTGGTCGCGCGCTGCATCGCGCTCGGTGCACGCCAGGCGCGGCCGGGTGAGTTCAGCGAACGGGCGTTCCTCAACGGCAAGCTCGACCTGGCCCAGGCCGAGGCCATCGCCGACCTGATTGCCGCCGGTGACAACCGCGCCGCGCGCGCTGCACGCCGTTCGCTGGACGGCGTGTTCTCGCGCCGCATCGACGCGGTGATCGAGCAGTTGGTACTGCTGCGCATCCATGTGGAAGCAGCCATCGACTTCGCCGACGAACCACTTGATACGCTTGGTGGGGCACAGGTACGGCGTGGGCTGGAGCAGGCGCGCAGCGACCTGGCCTTGCTGCGCCGCGATGCAGAACGCGGTCGTCGCCTGCGCGATGGCCTGCACGCGGTGCTGATCGGCCCGCCGAACGCGGGCAAGAGTTCGCTGCTGAACGCCTTGGCCGGCAGCGAGCGTGCCATCGTCACCGACATCGCCGGTACCACCCGCGACACGCTGCGCGAGACCATCCGGCTGGATGGCCTGGAACTGACCCTGGTCGACACCGCCGGCCTGCGCGATGGCGGCGACGCCATCGAACGCGAAGGCATGCGCCGCGCCCACGTGGAAATCGAGCGCACCGACCTGGCGCTGATCGTGCTGGACGCGCGCGACCCCGTTGCAGGTGAAGCCGCGCTGGGCGAAGCCGTGGCCGCGGTGCCGCACAAGGTCTACATTCACAACAAGTCGGATCTCTTGGATGCGTTGCCGGGACTGGACGATCCTGATCGCGTGTTCGTCTCTGCTGCGACCGGCGCCGGGCTGGAAGACCTGCATGCGCGCCTGCGCAGCATCGCCAGTGCCGGGGCAGGGGAGCAGGTGGATGGCGAATTCTCCGCGCGTACCCGCCACGTGGATGCGATCGAGCGTGCGCAGGAACACGCGCAGCGCGCGGATGGCGAGCTGGCGCACGAGCACCTGGAACTGGCCGCTGAGGAACTACGGCTGGCGCATGACGCGCTGGGCGGGATCACCGGGCAGATGAGTGCTGATGATCTGCTGGGAAGGATCTTCTCCAGCTTCTGCATCGGCAAGTAACTGTAGAGCCGAGCCCATGCTCGGCTGGGGCAGCACCTCGGGGTCAGATCCCCGAAGGGATCTCTGACCCCGTCATCGATCAATCGCGCGGCTCACGCTCTGGTAGGTGCCAACCTTGGTTGGCACAGGCCGTCTGGGGTCGTGAACGCCCGCTGGCAGAGCGCCGACCAAGGTCGGCGACTACCGGATACATGAGGCCGGGCCCCCTTCGGGGATCCGACCCCAGCTCCCCCAACCTGTCACATTGCCGCCGCATACTGACGCCCATCACATACCGCTTGGGGAAGTCGCAGTGAAGTCGTGGGGTTGTGCATTGCTGTTGTCGCTGGCCGTGGCACCATCGGTGGCCATGAGTGCTGAATCCTCCACCCCGGCCGCGCACAAGGTGTCGGTCTATGGCCATCGCGGCGCAAGCGCGCTGCTGCCCGAGCACACCCTGGCGGCCTATGCGCAGGCCATCGCCGATGGCGCCGACTACATCGAACCGGACCTGGTGATGACCAAGGACGCGGTGATGGTGGCCCGCCACGAGAACGAGATCAGCGGCACAACCGATGTCGCCTCGCATCCCGAATTCGCCAGCCGCCGGACAAGCAAGGTCATCGACGGGCAGAAGGTCGAGGGCTGGTTCACCGAAGACTTCACCCTGGCCGAGCTGAAGACACTGTACGCGCGCGAGCGCCTGCCGGAATTGCGCAGCACCGCTTACGACGGCCAGTTCCGCATTGCCAGCCTGGACGAGATCCTGGCCTTCCTGGTGCAGCAGGCCGGTCGTGCCAACCGCGGCATCGGCCTGGTGCCGGAGATCAAGCACCCGACCTACTTCCAGTCGGTCGGCCTGCCGATGGAAGACAAGCTGCTCGCCGCGCTGCGCGGCAATGCCTATACCAACGTTGGCCCGGTTACCATCCAGTCGTTCGAGACCGCCAACCTGCGCTACCTGCGCGGCAAGATCCCGCGTGGCAGCAACATCCGCCTGCTGCAGCTGCTGTGGAAGGGAGACACCCAGCCGGCCGACATCGTCAATGCAGGCGGCAAGCTGACCTACGCGCAGATGATGACCCCGTCTGGGCTGAAGGACATCGCCGTCTACGCCGACAGCATCGGCCCGGAACTGCGCTCGATCATTCCGCTGGACGCCAAGGGCGCACTGGGGACGCCAACCACGCTGGTACAGGATGCACATGCGGTGGGCCTGATGGTGATCCCGTACACCTTCCGCCCGGAGAATCATTTCCAGGCCAGCAACCTGCGCAGGGGCGCCGACAACGCGCGCAACGCGGAAGGCTCGATCGCCGAGATGCGTGCCTATCTGGCAACCGGCATCGATGCCTTCTTCACCGATGACCCGGCATTGGGCCGGCAGGCGGTGGATGGGATGGGCGCGGCGGGGAACGCGGCGAACTGACCCGCTCTGGTAGATGCCAACCTTGGTTGGCACACGGCAGGAGTGCCGACCAAGGTCGGCCACTACCGGGTCATGAAAATGCCGGGTGGGGTCGGAGCCCCTACGGGGATCCGACCCCGTCACCGTTTCAACCGCGCGGCTCTTCCGGCCGGCGGAACGGGATCACCACGTAGTCCTGCCCCTCGCGCGGCTGCCACAGCACCGGCACGCGCTGCGGCGACGGCGGCTCGAGTTCGTCGTCGGACAACGGCTCGATCGCGTCCTCTTCGTCTTCCCAGCTGTAGCGCTGGCGTGGCGGCAGCGGATCGGCGTTGCGGAACAGCAGCGCGGCAATGATGCCGGCGAAGGCGCCGCCCATGTGCGACTGCCAGGACACGCCGTCGGCGTGCGGCAGGATGGTCATCAGCATTCCGCCGTAGAACAGCATGCCGATCAGTCCGGTGGCGATTGCTGCGCGGTCGCGGCGCAGCAGGCCGAGGCTGGCCAGCAGGAACATCAGGCCATGGGTCACGCCGCTGGCACCCAGGTGCACGCTGCCCGGATTGCCGAGCATCCACGCGCCGATCCCCGAGCCCAGCCACAACAGCGGCAGCGCGCGAAGAGTAGCCCTGGGGTAGACGCTGCCGGCCAGGGTACCGAGGATCAGGATGGCGATGCTGTTGGCGGCGATGTGCTCGACCGAGGCATGCAGCAGCGGGCCGCCGATCAGGCCAAGCAGGCCCTTCGCTTCCAGTGGCGCAACCGCCCATGGCCGCCAGTCGAACGAGCCCTGCAGTGCGAACACGGCGATCAGTACCAGCACCGTGGCCAGGCTGACGTTGAACGCCCGCAGGATACGCATGCGGTCATTGCGGGTGGCTGGCGCGTCGCCAGCGGGCAGGGGCGCGTTGCTGTTCATACCTCAGCAATGGCGGTGACTGGCGCGAAACCAAGGCCACCGCCGCGGGAGAGTGGGGTGCGGCCGGCGGGACAATCCCGCCGGCCGGCCGTGATCAGGCGTGGCCGGAGCCTTCCTTCGGCGGGTATTTCAGGCTGAGCACCACGGTCGCGGCGATGATCACCGCCACCACGCCCAGCGACACCGGGGTCGGGATCTTGAACAGGTCGATGATCATCATCTTGATGCCGATGAAGCCCAGCACCAGCGCCAGACCGTACGGCAGCAGGTGGAAGCGGTCGGCCATGCCAGCCAGCAGGAAGAACATCGCGCGCAGGCCCAGCACCGCGAACACGTTGGAGGTGAGCACGATGAACGGGTCGGTGGTGATGGCGAAGATCGCCGGGATGCTGTCCACCGCGAAGATCACGTCGGTCACCGCGATCAGGATCAGCACCGCGAACAGCGGGGTGAACCAACGCACGCCGTCGCGCTTCACGCTCATTGCGTTGCCGGCGTAATCCGGGAGCAGGCGCAGGTGCTTGCGCATCCAGCGCAGGGCGGGGTTTGCCTCCAGATCCGGCTCCTGGCCGGCGGCGAACCACATCTTCCAGCCGGTGAACAGCAGGAAGGCACCGAACACGTAGAGCAGCCAATGGAACTGGGTGATCAGCACGCTGCCGGCGAAGATCATGACCGTACGCAGCACGATCGCGCCCAGGATGCCGATGATCAGCACCTTCTGGCGCTGCTCCTCCGGCACCGCGAAGTAGCTCATGATCATCAGGAAGACGAAAATGTTGTCGACGGCCAGCGCCTTCTCGACCAGGTAGCCGGTCAGGAACTCGAGGCCGACCTTGTTGGCCACGACCTGGCCGGCGGTCTCATTGAGGTAGTACCAGAGGCCGGCGTTGAACAGCAGGGCCAGCGCGACCCAGCCAATGGACCACCACAAGGCCTCCTTGAAGGTGACCTTGTGTGGTCCACCATGGCGCATCAATACGAGGTCGACCAGCAGGGCGATGATCACCACTGCTCCGAAGCCGCCCCACAACCACACGTTACCGATCGTCTGCATTGGGAATGTCCGTTGGAAAGATGAATGCCAGGCCGGACGGCGAGGATCTGCAACGGAGGATCGGGAGGGGGATCCAGGGACAGAGCTTCGCCAGTACGGCGAAGGTCTCGCTCGCAGTTCCAGTCGGCTGGAACTGCCGTTGCACCGGAGCCTGCGGGCTCGAAATGACGGCGACAACGTCTGGGAGCTACTCCCCTTCTGGCGCCGATTCTGCGGCCTGGCCGGGCCGCCGTCAAATGGCGGGTGACCGGGGTCGGATCCCCAGAGGGGCTCCGACCCCCGTCCCGTGCCCCCGCTCTGGTAGGTGCCAACCTTGGTTGGCATCCCCGCCGGGGACAGAGCCCCTGCGGGATCTGACCCCGGCGCCCGGTTTACAATAGGTGAATGAATACCCCCCTTCCGATTGTCCGCCTCAAGAATGCGTGGCGTTCCAGCCACCCGTGGATCTTCCAGAAACTGGTCGAGAAGCCGACCGTCCGGCCCAAGCCCGGTTCCATCGTCGACGTGGTCGGCGTGGACGGGGAGTTCATCGGCCGCGGGTTCTACAACGGGCACTCGCGCATCGCCGTGCGCATCCTCGAAACCGATCAGAACGTGCCGGTGGATGCCGGCTGGTTCTCGCGCAAGATCGCCCAGGCCGTGTCGCTGCGCCGTGAGGTGCTGAAGCTCGATGCGGTGTCCGACGCCTGGCGCGTGGTGCACAGCGAAGGCGACGGCCTGTCCGGCCTGGTGGTGGACCGTTACAACGATCTGGTGGTGGTCGAGTTCTTCGCCGCCGGCATGTTCCGCCATCGCGAATGGATCTACGAAGCGCTGCGCGAGCAGTTCCCGGGTTGCCGCTTCCACAGCTTCGCCGACGAGCACGTGCAGAAGCAGGAGAGCTTCGACTTCCACGGCAACACCACCACCGAAGCGTCGGTGATCACCGAGTACGGCATCAAGTTCCGCGCCGACCCGGCCGGTGCCCACAAGACCGGTTTCTTCGCCGACCAGCGTGAGAACCGCGAGTGGCTGAGCCAGCAGGTGGAAGGCAAGAGCGTACTGGACCTGTGCTGCAACACTGGCGGTTTCGCGGTGTATGCGGCGGCGCGTGGCGCTTCGGAAGTGGTCGGCATCGACATCGATGAAGACGTCATCCAGATCGCCAAGGGCAATTCGCGCCTGAACAACGTGCGCCCGAAGTTCGTCCAGTCCGACATCTTCCCGTGGCTGCGCGATGCTGCCAACCGCGGCGAACAGTACGACGTGGTGATCCTGGACCCGGCGAAGATGACCCGCGACCGCGACCAGGTCATCACCGCGCTGAAGAAGTACCTGGACATGAACAAGCTGGCGCTGGGCGTGGTGAAGCCCGGTGGCCTGTTCGCCACGTTCTCCTGCACCGGCCTGGTGGCCGAGGACCAGTTCCTCGACATGCTGCGTCGTGCGGCGTACTTCTCCGGCCGTACGATCCAGATCCTGAAGGTGGCCGGCGCCGGCCCGGACCATCCGTTCATGGCCCACGTCCAGGAATCGCGTTACCTGAAGGCCGTGTTCTGCCGCGTGGTCGACTGATCGCGTGATGCCGTAGCGCCGGGCGCGGCCCGGCGCTACCCAATGCGTGGCCGCAGCGCTATGGTCGGGCTCTTCCCATTCGCGGTGAGAGCCCATGCCTTCGTTGCGCCATCTGTCCGTCGTGCTTGCTCTGGCGCTGTGCGCGCCGCTGTCCGCCCACGCCATCGAGTTCAGTGCGCAGGAACTGGCCCGCGCCAAGGCCCTGCAGCAGCGCCTGGTCACTCTCGACAGCCACTTGGACACGCCGGCCAATTTCGGCCGAACCGGCTTCGACATCGAGCAGCGCCACGACCGCAACGCGCTGTCGCAGGTCGACTATCCGCGCATGGTCGAAGGTGCGCTGGACGGCGGTTTCTGGGCGATCTACACCGATCAGGGGGACCGTAGTGCCGCTGCGCACCTGGCCGAGCGCGACCACGGCCTGCAGCGGCTGCTGCAGATCCGCGAGATGCTGGCGGCCAACCCCGAGCGCTTCGCGCTGGCACTGACCGCCGATGACGCCGCGCGGATCAAGGGCGCCGGCAAGCGCGTGGTCTACATCAGCATGGAAAACGCCAGCCCGCTGGTGGCCGATCCCAGCCTGCTGTCCTTCTACCATCGCGCCGGCCTGCGCCTGCTCAGCACCGTGCACTTCGCCAACAACGAGTTCGCCGATTCGGCCACCGACCCCAAGGGCGCGGAGTGGAAGGGGCTGAGCCCGACCGGCAAGGATCTGGTGCGTCAGGCAGTGAAACTGGGCATCGTGATCGACCAGTCGCACGCCTCCGACGCCGTGTTCGATGACCTGTTGGCGATGATGCCGGTGCCGTTCGTGCTGTCGCACAGTTCGGCCAAGGCGGTCTACGACCATCCGCGCAACCTGGATGACGCGCGTCTGCGCAAGCTGGCCAAGGCAGGCGGCGTGATCCAGGTGAATGCCTATGGCGGTTACCTGATTGACACCGCGAAGACGCCGGAGCGCAAGCAGGCCGAGGAAGCGCTGAGCAAGCAGCTGGGCGGCTGGGAAGGGATGGGCATCGAGCAGGGCGTGCAGCTGCTCAAGGCCGAGCAGGCGCTGGATCACGAGCATCCGGTGCGCCACGCCAGCTTGGATGACTTCTTCGCCCACTTCGAGCACATCCTCAAGGTGGTCGGTCCCGAGCACGTGGGCATCGGCCTGGACTGGGATGGCGGCGGCGGCCTGAGCGACCTGCCCGATGTCAGCCAGCTGCCGAAGATCACCGCGTGGCTGCTGCGCAAAGGCTATACCGAGAAGCAGATTGCCGGCATCTGGGGCGGCAACCTGCTGCGGGTGATGCGTCAGGCGCAGGATTACGCGGCAAAGCAGGGCGGCTGAGCGCCCTGCGTGCATCCGGAATTCCGCCGGGCATGGCCCGGCGCTACCGGTGATCCGTTTATTTCGCGATCAACGCGTGGCGGCGGCTGTACAGGAAGTACAGCACCAGGCCGGCCACGTTCCACAGCAGGAAGTACAGCTGGGTGCGGTGCGGCAGGCTGATGAACAGGTAGATGCAGCCCAGCGCGGCCAGCGGACCGACCACGAAGGCCAACGGCGTGCGGAAGCTGCGCTCACGGTCCGGTTCGCGCAGGCGCAGCACCACCAGGCAGATACCCACCGCAGTGAACGCGGCCAGGGTACCGGCGTTGGCGAGTGCGGCGATCTCGTCCAGGCGCGCCACGCCGGCCAGCGCCGACACCACCACGGCGGTGAACAGCGTGGTTGCCACCGGCGTGCCGGTGCGTGCGTTGACCTTGGACAGGCCGCGCGGCAGCAGGCCATCGCGGCTCATCACGAAGAAGATGCGGCTCTGGCCATACAGGAAGGCCAGCAGTACGGTCGGCAGGGCGATGATCGCGATCACACCGATCACCATTGCTGCAGTCGGGTGGCCGAGCTGGCGCATGATCAGCGCCAGCGGCTCGGCGCTGTGGCCGAACACGGCGTAGCTCATCGCACCCACGGCCGCCAGCGCGACCAGCACGTAGACGATGGTGCAGCCGATCATCGATCCGATGATGCCGATCGACAGGTCGCGGCTGGGGTTCTTGGTTTCCTCGGCTGCGGTGGAGATCGCATCGAAGCCGTAGAAGGCGAAGAAGATGATCGCCGCTGCTGCCATCACACCGTGCTCGACGCCGTCAGGGCCCATCGACTTGGCAAAGCCATACGGCATGAACGGCTGCAGGTTGTTGCTGTCGAAGGCGGGAAGGGCCACGGCCACGAAGATGGCCAGCGCGATCAGCTTGAACACCACCAGGATGGCGTTGAGGGTGGCGCTTTCCTTGGTGCCTGCCATCAGCATCAGTGCCACCAGCCAGGTGATGACGATCGCCGGCAGGTTGATCATGCCGCCTTCCACGTGCGGGCCGGCAGCCAGCCAGGCAGGCAGCTGCACGTTCCAGCCGAACTGGGTGTGGACCCATTCGAGGAAGCCGACGAAGTAGCCCGACCAGCCGACCGCCACCGTACTCACCACCAGCGAGTACTCCAGGATCAGGCTCCAGCCCACCACCCAGGCGAACACTTCGCCCAGCGCGCTGTAGCTGTAGGTGTAGGCGCTGCCTGCGGCCGGCATCATCGTCGACAGTTCGGCGTAGGACAGCGCCGCGCAGGCGCACACCGCACCGGCGATGGCAAAGGAGATCAGCACCGCCGGGCCGGCCAGGTTGGCGCCGACGCCGATCAGCGTGTAGATGCCGGTACCGACGATGGCGCCGATACCCAGCGCGATCAGGTGCGGCCAGCTGAGGGTCGGGACCAGGCGCCTGCCGGCTTCGTGGACGGTGACGGAATCTAGGGACTTGCGCCGGAACAGGGACATGCAGGCCTCGGAAGGGGTGACTGAGAACGACAAGTTCCCGAGTGTGACCGAACGCAGCGCAGCATTACCACTGACGGGGGTCATACCCGGCAAGACGCGCGCTGCACCGCGACCAGGCTGCCGGAATCGGCATAAAGGGAGGCCAGTCCGATCCTGGCTCAGGAGGCGCCGGGCCAGTGGCAGCCGTCTTCCTGCCAGGCCTCGATGTCATCGTGGAAGGAGGTGCGACGGCCATCGCGGGCGCGTTCGTAGCGCAGATCCAGCACCAGCGCCCCCTGCGTGCTGATCGTGTAGCGACCGTTGAGGCGGCCGTCGACGTGCTCTTCCCAGACGCTGTCGAACTGGTAGGGGCGGTCTTCGGCCAGCACCGTGGTCTCCATCGAAACCCGGCGCAGCAACAGGCGTTCACGCTGCCCGGCATAGCGAACGTCGGCCTGGCCGTCATCCAGCCAACGCCATTCCAGATGGATGCCGTCATTGCGGCCGCCGCTCAGGCAGCGATGATCCTGCGCGGTGGCCGCTGGGGCGGCACCAGCCAGCAGCAGCAACGGCAGGGTGAAGCAGGCCAGGCGGGCCATCCTCTCGCATCCTTCCAGCAGGGGCTGCCAGCATAGCGCCGCTGCCGCGACCTCAGCGCGCGCGTGGGCGCAGGCGGGTGCCCCCGCTCATCAGCATTCGCGGCAAAGGCATCTGCAGGAAATCGTGCGGGAATGCCGGCGCGACCGCACTGATTGCATCGAGGCGGGTCAATGCCTCGGTCGGCAGCTCCAGATCCAGCGCGATCAGATTGTGCTCGAACTGTTCCAGAGTGCGGGCGCCGATGATCGGCAGCGCATCCGCACCGGGTCGTCGCAACAACCAGGCCAATGCTACCTGCGCAGGGGAATGCGAAAGATCGGCGGCGATCTTCTGAACTTCATCGGCAATCTGCAGCGAACGGGATGTCAACGCGCCATTGTTCAGGGCCACGCTGCGGCGCGATCCGCCCGGCGTGGCCTGCAGCGCGTCGGCGCTGGCCAGATCGGCCGTGCTGTACTTGCCGGTCAGCACGCCGCTGCCCAGCGGCGACCACGCCACCACGCCCAATCCCAGCGCGTCGGCCATCGGCAGCAGTTCGTGTTCGACGCTGCGCTGGATCAGGCTGTACTCGATCTGCAGCGCCACCAACGGCGACCAGCCGCGCAGGTCGGCCAGGGTCTGCATGCGCGCGATCTGCCAGGCCGGCGTATCGGAGATGCCGGCGTACAGCACCTTGCCGCTGCGGACCAGGTCGTCGAAGCCACGCATCACCTCGTCCACGCCGGTGGTGTCATCCCAGGCGTGCAGGTACAGCAGATCCAGATAGTCGGTACCCAGCCGGCGCAGGCTGTCCTCCACCGAGCGCAGCATGCTCTTGCGATGGTTGCCGGCGTTGTTCGGGTCGCCGGGCACGGTGGCCAGGGTGTACTTGCTGGCGATCACCAGCCGGTCGCGCTGCCCTTGGACGAAGCGGCCGAGCAGGGTCTCGGCGCTGCCATTGGTGTAGTTGTTCGCGGTATCGACGAAGTTGCCGCCCCGATCGACGTAACTGTCGAAGATGCGGCGGGCCTCGGCTTCGTCCGCGCCCCAGCCCCAATCGGCGCCGAAGGTCATCGTACCCAGCGCCATCGGGCTGATTCGCAGGCCGGAGCGCCCGAGCAGGCGATAGTGGTCCAGCGACATGGGAGGTCTCCATTACAGGAAGGCGGGCGTGCCGCCGGGAGGCACAGCATCCGCCGCCCGATCCTGTGGATAAACTGGATGGAACCGGACTCACCATGAAGAGTGGCTTCACAATGGATCCCTCCGCCCCCTTGTCGGCAGTGGTCGCCTTCGTCCACGTTGCCGACCATGCCAGCTTTACCCGTGCCGCTGATGCGCTGGGCGTCTCCACTTCCGCGCTGTCGCAGAGCGTGCGCGCGCTGGAAGCGCGGATGGGCGTGCGCCTGCTGCAGCGGACCACCCGCCGGGTCGGCCTGACCGAGCACGGCGCGCGCTTCCTCGAGCGCGTGCGCGGCGGACTGGCACAGATCGAATCGGCGTTTGCTGATCTCGACAGCGCGCGTGCGGTGCCGGCCGGCAAGCTGCGCGTCACCCTGCCACGCATCGTTGCCGAGCGCCGGGTGCTACCGGCCCTGCCTTCGTTCCTGGCGCGCTACCCGCAGGTGGATGTGGAACTGTGCGTGGAGCCGGCGCTGACCGATCTGGTGGCCGAGGGCTTCGATGCGGGCATCCGCCTTGGCGAGTCGCTGGCACGCGGCATGATCGCGGTGCCGATCGGGCCGCCGGAACGGCAAGTGGTGGTGGCCACGCCCGACTACTTCGTGCAGCACGGCATACCCGCGAGCCCGCACGACCTGCAGGGCCATCCGTGCATCGTCCATCGCCGTGCCAATGGCCGGCTGATGCCCTGGGAGTTCAGTCGCGATGGCCACGACATGGAAGTGGAGGTTGATGGGCGGCTGGTGTTCAACGATGCCGAACTGGCTTATGCCGCAGTGCTGGCCGGGCTCGGCATGGCGCAGGGGTTCGCGTCACTGGTGGCCGATGATCTGGCGGCAGGGCGGCAGGGCGGCTGCAGGCAGTGCTGCAGGACTGGCAGCCGCTGTTCCCCGGCTTCCACCTGTACTACCCCGCCCGCGAGCACATGGCGCCAAAGCTGCGGGTGTTCATCGACCACCTGCGCGCGGAAATGCTCGGCGGGTAGAGGCCAGCCTCATGAACGCCGATGGCGCCAGCGCCGACCAAGGTCGGCGACTACCGGATCCCGCGCTCTGGTAGAGGCCAACCTTGGTTGGCAGACGTGGCGTCGAGCCTGCTCGTTTGCGGTTTCATCCGTTCAGCCCCAGCCGGATGCCGAACCCCACCAGGAACAGGCCAGCCACGCGGCGCAGCGCATCGCTGATCCGTGGGTGCTGGATCAGGCGGCGACGGGCCAGGTTGCCGACCCCGATCAACATCGAGCAGTAGGCGATGCTGACCACCAGGATGATGCCCGCCAGCGCTGCGAAGGTAGCGATGCCCTGGTGCGCCTTGGGATCGATGAACAACGGCAGGAAGGCCATGTAGAACAGGATCGCCTTCGGATTGAGCAGGCTGACCAGGATCGCCTGCTGGAAGTAGCGGCCCGGCTGCATGCGGATCGGGCCGGCGTCACCGCCGTCATGCTTGGGCGTGCGCAGCAGGCTGATGCCCACCCACACCAGGTAGGCCGCACCCAGGTACTGCACCGCGTGGAACACCAGCGGGTTGGCCTTGAGCAATGCGGCAACGCCGGCCAGCGCCAGCCACATCAGGATCTGATCGCCGACCAGCAGGCCGGCCAGCGCGGTGTAGCCGCCACGCACGCCGCCACGGCCGGTGGCGGTCAGCAGGGTGAAGGTGCCAGGGCCGGGCAGGGCGAGAAACACCAGCACAGCGACCAGAAACGTCCACAGGTCCTGGATGCCCATCCACGGCATGGCGGCGTTCTCTTGTTACGGGGGGCCGCCATTGTCGGTCAGCGCCGGGATTGGCGACAGGGGGCCGGTGGACCCACCAGGCATGCCAGACAGCAGCGGTTGCAGGTGCTGGCGCAGCTGCGCGTGCAGTTGTCGCACGGCCGGCGAGAACTGCTTGCGGTGCGGGCATACCAGCTGCAGCGGGATGCTGCTGCCAACACCGTCCAGCAGCAGCTGCAGGCGCCCGGCCAGCACGTCCTCGCGCAGGTCCAGCCAGGACTTGTAAGTGATGCCTTCGCCGGCCACCGCCCAGCGTCGCACTACATCGGCGTCGTCGCAGACCAATGGGCCGCGCACCGGCATCACCACACGGCGTCCATCCACGTCGAACGACCAGCGATCGTAGGCGCGGCCACTGAGCTGGTAGACCAGGCAATCGTGCTCACGCAGATCCTCCAGGCGGGTGGGCGTGCCACGCCGCTGCAGGTAGTCGGGCGAGGCCGCGAGTACGCGCCGATTGCCTTCCAGCAGGGGCAACGCCACGTAGCTGGCGTCGTCGAAGTGGCCGATGCGGATCGCCACGTCGACCGGGTCGCGGAACACATCGGCCACTTCGTCGGACAGGCGCAGGTGCAGGCGCAGCCGCGGGTGCGCAGCGCGGAAGGCGCTCAGCCAGGGCAGCAGCAGGTTGCGGCCGAGGTCCGAGGGAGCCGACAGCTGCAGGGTGCCGTGCAGCTCGGTGTCCTCGCCCTGCACGCGCGCCTGGCCCTCGCGCAGGGTGGCCAGCACCTCCTGCGCGTACGGCAGGTACAGCGCGCCCTCGCCGGTCAGGCGCAGGCTGCGGGTGGTGCGCACGAACAGGCGCAGGTCCAGCTCGCGTTCCAGCCGCGCCACAGCTGCAGCCACCTGGCCGGGCAGCAGGTCGGCCTCGCGCGCGGCCTGCGAGAAGCTGCCCAGCGCGGCAGTGCGGACGAACAGCTGCAGATCGTCGAAGCGGATCATCTTCATTGCCAGAGTGAAAGTGCTGACCGATTCTGCGCCTTTCTGCGGGAGCGCGCGCGGCGCAACCTGTCGCCTCCTTCCCCACTGGACCGCTGCCATGCGCGCCATTGCCTACACCCAAGCCGGCCTGCCGATCGATGATGCCCGGGCCCTGATCGACATCGAACTGGAGCTGCCGCAGCCCGGCCCGCGTGATCTGCGGGTGGCGGTGCACGCGGTGGCAGTGAACCCGGTCGACACCAAGGTCCGCCGCGGCGTGGCCACCGATGGCCCGCGCGTGCTGGGCTGGGATGCGGTCGGCATCGTCGACGCAGTGGGCAGCGAGGTCACCCTGTTCCAGCCTGGCGATGCGGTCTACTACGCCGGCGTCATCGACCGCCCGGGCAGCAATGCCGAGTACCAGCTGGTGGACGAGCGCAGCGTCGGCCGCAAGCCGGCCAGCCTCGACGATGCGGCCGCCGCCGCGTTGCCACTGACCGCAATCACCGCCTGGGAGCTGCTGTTCGACCGCCTGCGCATTCCCGAGGGCGGCGGTGAAGGCCAGACCCTGCTGGTGATCGGTGCTGCCGGTGGCGTTGGTTCGATCCTGGTGCAGCTGGCGCGCCGCCTGACCAAGCTGACCGTGATCGGCACCGCCTCGCGCCCGGATACCCAGGACTGGGTCCATGCGATGGGCGCGCATCATGTGATCGACCATAGC
Organism: Stenotrophomonas sp. CCNWLW162; assembly: GCF_037203745.1. Lineage (NCBI taxonomy): Bacteria > Pseudomonadati > Pseudomonadota > Gammaproteobacteria > Lysobacterales > Lysobacteraceae > Stenotrophomonas > Stenotrophomonas sp. CCNWLW162. The sequence goes on from NZ_JBBCBL010000008.1 coordinate 108,641, forward strand.
CTGCCGCTGGCCGAGGGCCTGGCCCGGCTCGGCATCAGTGAGGTACAGCACGTGGCCAGCCTGACCCATACCGACCAGCACTACGCGCAGATCGTGGAACTGCTGGCGCCGCAGGGCCAGCTGGGGCTGATCGATGATCCGGGCCAGGTCGACGTGATGGCGCTCAAGCGCAAGGCACTGTCCCTGCACTGGGAATCGATGTTCACCCGACCGCTGTACAAGACCGCCGACATGCAGCGCCAGCATGACCTGTTGAATCGGGTGGCCGAGCTGATCGACGGCGGTGTGCTGCAGACCACCCTGGGCGAGCACTTCGGCCGCATCGATGCCGCCAACCTGCGGCGTGCCCACGCGCTGCTGGAAAGCCATCGCGCCAAGGGCAAGATCGTGCTGGAAGGCTGGTAAGGCCCGGTTTCTCCTGTAGAGCCGAGCCTGCGCTCGGCTCTACAGCGCTTCATCCACGCATGGCGTGGATCAGCCGTGTCGACCAAGGTCGACACCTACCAACAGCTGCGGAAGCCACTGCTCAGGCCACACCGTTGTCGACGTGGGCGGCGAAACCCGGCTGCTGGCGCAGGCGTTCGAACCACGCCGCGAGGTGTGGCAGCACGGGCTTGTTGCCAGGCGTGCTGCGCCAGCGTTGGGTCGACAGCCCGAGCACGATGTCAGCGAGAGTAAAGGTGTTGCCTGCCACGTAGCCGTCGGTAGCGCCCAGCTGTGCATCAAGCACCGCCATCAGCCGGTTCCACTGCACCAGGCTGGCCTCGGCGCGGGCGTCATCCGGATAGTCCGGATGCTGGCGCACGCGCGCCATGAACACCTGTCGCCAGGCACTGTTGAGGTCGCTGGCCTGCCAGTCCATCCATTGCTCCACCCGTGCACGGGCCTGCGCCGCGGCGGGCAGCAGGTCCTCGCGTCCGCCGCGCGTGGCCAGGTAGCGGCAGATGCTGTTGGATTCCCACAGCACGAAGTCGCCATCGCGCAGCACCGGGACCTGCCGGTTCGGGTTCAGCGTGGCCAGCAGCGCCGACGATGGCGTCGGTTCGTGGTGGAGCGGGAGATCCAGCACGGCGCCCAGCCACAGTACCTTGCGGACGTTGATCGAGGTCGCCTTTCCGTACAGGGTGAGCATGGTCCTGACGCAGCAGTTGAGACTCGGCCAGCCTACACTTGCCCCATGCAAACCGAATATCTGCTTATTGGCGCCCTTCTATTGGCCGTGCTCATCCTGCAGCTGGTCGCCCTGCTGCGCCGCCCGCCGCACGATCGCCTGGAACAGGCTGTGCGTGAGGAAGCGCGCTCCGGGCGCAGTGAACTGCGTGAACAGCTCGATGGCTTCGCCCGCGCGCTGACCGATCTGTCGACCCGCACCGACCAGCGCCTGGACCTGCTGCGCGAAGCGCTGGGCGAAGACGCGCGCAAGGCGCGTGCCGAAGCGGCCGAGAGCCAACAGCGGGGCGCGGCGTTGATGGGACAGCGCCTGCAGGAACTGCGCGCGCAGCTGGAAGTGTTCGGCCAGCAGCAGGAGGCCCGCATCCATGCCTTTGGCCAGCAGCTGCAGGAACTCACCGGGCGCACCGATACCCAGCTCGGCGCGCTGCGCCAGACCCTGGTGGACGATGCGCGCAAGGGGCGCGAGGAAGGTGCGCAGTCGCAGCAGCGCCTGACTGAAAGCCTGGGCCTGCGCCTGCAGGAACTGACCCAGCGCAACGAACAGCGCATCGCCGAGATGCGTACGACCCTCGAAGAACAGCTGCGCGCGCTGCAGAACGACAATGCGCAGAAGCTGGAGCAGATGCGCCACACCGTGGATGAGAAGCTGCAGTCGACGTTGGAAACCCGCCTGGGCAATTCCTTCAAGCTGGTCTCCGAACGCCTGGAGCAGGTGCAGCGCGGCCTCGGAGAGATGCAGCAGCTGGCCACAGGCGTCGGCGACCTCAAGCGCGTGCTGACCAACGTCAAAAACCGCGGCAGCTGGGGCGAAGTGCAGTTGGAGAACATTCTCGAGCAGACGCTGACCCAGGAGCAGTACGCGCGTGCGGTGAAGGTGCGCCCGGACAGCGGCGAGATGGTTGATATCGCGGTGCGCCTGCCGGGTCGCAGCGGCGACGACACGCCGGTGTGGTTGCCGATCGACTCCAAGTTCCCGCGTGAGGACTACGAGCGGTTGCTGGACGCGCAGGAGCAGGGCGACGCCGAGGGTGTGCGCCTGCAAGGCATCCAGCTGGAGCGCGCGGTACGCGTGCAGGCGAAGTCGATCTGCGACAAATACATCGCGCCGCCGCACACCACCGACTTCGCGGTGATGTTCCTGCCCACCGAAGGCCTGTATGCCGAAGTGATCCGGCGCCCGGGCCTGGTTGATCTGCTTCAGCGCGAGCACCGCGTGGTGGTGGCCGGGCCAACCACGGTCACCGCCCTGCTCAACAGCCTGCAGATGGGCTTCCGCACGCTGGCCATCGAGCAGCGTTCCAGCGAGGTGTGGAGCCTGCTGGGCGCGGTGAAGAGCGAGTTCGGCAAGTTCGCCGGCATCCTGGAAAAGGCCGAGAAGCAGATCACCACGGTTGGTCGCAGCATCGGCGAGGCCAGCCGCAAGACGCGTACGATCGAACGGCGCCTGCGTGGCGTGGAGTCGCTGGCATCCGAACAGGCGCAGTCGCTGCTGGGCGATCTGGCCGAGAGTGATGCGGCGGGCGAGGACGAAGGCAGCGACGGCGACACCGACGAGGCCTGAGTCACGCGGATACGCCGCCTGCATCGTCGATGCGTATGCTGGCGGCCTGTCCGTCTCGATCAGGTACCGCCATGCGCCTGTGCCTCTGTACCAGCCTCGTCCTGACCGCGTTGCTTGCCGCCTGCAGCAGCGCACCACCGGCTGCCGATACGGCGGCGACACCTGCCGCAGCCACCAGCCCTGAAGCAGCCGAGGCGTACCGCGAAGCGCGTGACGTCGACTGCCAGGCAGCGGGTGGCACCCTGCAGCGGCTCGGCCGGCTGCAGCGCGAGCAATGCGTGATTCCCCATGCTGATGCCGGCAAGGCCTGCAGCCGCAAGAGCGACTGCACCGGCCAGTGCCTGGCCACGGGCGAAGTGGCCGCCGGCAGTGCCGCCACCGGTACATGCCAGCGCGATGCCAGCCAGAACTTCGGTTGCCGCCAGCGCATCGAGGATGGAAAGGCGCTGGGCACGATCTGCGTGGATTGATCGTAGCGCCGGTCGCAGGCCGGCAACCGCATGAACCCTTGCGAACGGTCGCACGATTGCCGGCCAGCGGCCGGCACTACCGGCATCGCGCGGCGCTATGCTGGTGGGCCATTCCCCGCTGTTGCCGGAGCCCCCGCGTGAGCACCCCGATCCAGGACATTTCCCTCACCACCATTGACGGCCAGCCGTCCTCGCTTGCCGACTACCAGGGCAAGGTGCTGCTGCTGGTCAACGTCGCCTCCAAGTGTGGCCTGACCCCGCAGTACGAAGGCCTGCAGGCGCTGTATGCGGAAAAGCACGCGCAGGGCCTGGAAGTGCTGGGCTTCCCCGCCAACAACTTTCTCGGCCAGGAGCCGGGCAGCGAGGCGGAAATCCAGCAGTTCTGCCAGCTCACCTACGACGTCAGCTTCCCGATGTTCTCCAAGATCAGCGTGGCCGGTGACGACACCCACCCGCTGTACCAGCAGCTGACCGCCGCACAGCCGCAGTCGATCGGCGAAGGCCCGCTGCGTGAGCGCCTGGCCAGCAAGGAGATCCCGATCCATCCGGCACCGGCGGTGCTGTGGAACTTCGAGAAGTTCCTGATCGGCCGCGACGGCAAGGTCATCGCCCGCTTTGCCCCGGACGTGGCCGCTGACGATGCGCGCGTGCGCGAGGCCATCGAGGCAGCGCTGGCCGCCTGAGGAAAGCGTGCCAACCAAGGTTGGCACCTACCGGAAAAGAATCTCGCTGGAAAAGAAAAACCCCGCCGAGGCGGGGTTTTTCATGCGTCGATGGAAGGACTCAATGCGTCCACTGCGGCATCGGCATCGCATCGACCGGGATCGGCGAATTGGCGTCGTCGTGACCACGGTCGCGCTTGCTGCGCAGATCGTTCTCGATCTGGTAGTTGCGGCGCTGCATCCACGCGTCGCGGACCAGAGAGTACTCGTCCACGGCGGTGTCGCGAAGGTCGTCGATCGCCAGCAGCTGGGCGCGGGTATCGACCAGCTGCAGGCCCTGCAGGCCGATACGCAGCTTGTCCTCTTCGATGCGGCGGATCGGCGACAGCGGAATGTCACCGGCCAGGCCGAACACATCGCGCACGGTGCGCGGGCCGAAGAACGGCAGTTCCACGTAGCGCGAACGACGCCAGCCCCAGGCACCCAGGGTCTGCCCGAAGTCTTCATTGCGACGCGGCACCATCGCCTTGCTGGCCGGATCGAACAGGCCACCGATACCCAGCGTGCTGTTCATCAGGAAGCGGCCCAGGCTGTCCCAGGCATCGCCACCGCGGCCCTGCAGCAGCTGGTTGGTGATGGTCACCGGCGCACGCAGGTTGCTGAAGAAATTGCTGACACCGGTACGCGCGAAGCGCGGCACCACGTGGGTATAGGCGGTGGCCAGCGGGCGGGCGATGCCGCGGTCAACCGCGTTGTTGAACTTGTGCACCTTGCGGTTGAACGGTTCCCACGGGTCGTAGGCCGCTGCACTGCCGGTGTTGCCGGCACCACCGTAGAGGGCATCGAAGTCGTCGTCACCGCCCGGTGCGGTGGCGGCTGCAGCCTTCGCAGCGTCGGTGTCGGCGCTGGACGCGGCCGCTGCCTGAGGCAGACTGGCCGCAGCCGGCGGGCTTGCGACGGGTGCGGCCGAGCCGGCTTCGGCCGCTGCGGTATCGACGGCAGGGGCCTCGGCGGTGGTGCTGGCCGGGACCACGGTGCTGGCCACCGGTGCATCGCTGCGCGCGGGTTTGCCGGCGCAGGCGGTGAGGGCGGTGGCCAGGACGATCAGGGGGAGAGTGCGTACGACGTTCATGTCAGCTCGCAGCAGAAGTAGCGTTGAAATCCAGGTCGGGCGACAGCCGGTAGGCCGCGCTCAATTCGTTGTAGCCGGCCGGCGCGCCGGAGATCGCCAGCGGATGGCCGCTCGTGCGTGCACGCGCGGCCAGCTCAGCCAGCAGGGCCAGGCCGGCGCTGTCCACGCGCTCGACCTCGCCCAGCTCCAGCCGTGCCAGTTTCGCCGGCAGTGCCTGAAGTTGCGGCCACAGTGCGATCACCGCGGCACGGTCGAGCACCCCGCGCAGGCGCAGGGTGTCGCCTTCCAGCAGTGCCAGCGCGTTACTTGCCATTGCCCGCGGGCCCGGCCTGCATGCTGCCGCTGTGCAGTTCGGTGGCCACCTGCTTGATGCCCTTCTGGCGCAGCGGGGTGTCAAACTGGTTGCGGAAGGTCTGCACGTAGGAGATGCCTTCGATGTTGACGTCGAAGATCTTCCACTGGCCGTTCACGTTGCGCATCCAGTACTCGACCGGGGTCGGCTCGTTGCCGGCGCGCACCAGTTCGGTGCTCACGCGCACGCCACGATTGCCCGGCAGCGGGCTTTCACCCTTCAGGCGGAAGCTCGGCTTGCCCTGGATGTTCAGCAGGGTCGAACCGTAGCGCTGCATCAGGCTGTCGGCCATCGCATCGGCGAACAGCTTGATGTCAGCATCGGAAGCACCGCGGGCGTGCGGGCCCAGCACCAGGCGCGCGGCATAGTCGCGGTCGAAGGTGCGGGTCAGCTCGCTGTCGATGTAGCTGCGCAGGCTGGCCGGGTTGCTGGTGAATTCGCTCTTGCGCTGCTGCAGGGTGCTCAGGATGCGGCTGCTGGCATCGATCACCACCTTGCCTGCCTGTCCCTGCGCCGCGGCTGCGGCGGGAGCGGCGGCCTGCGCCTGGGCGAGGAACGGAGTGGCTGCCAGCAGCGCCGAGGCGAGCAGGGCCGGGATCAGTTTCATCTTCATGGTTGCGGTTCCGTTGCAGGCGCCTGCGCGCCATCGTTGGGCTTCTGAGCAGCGCCACCACCGGCGCCACCACTGAACATGTACTTGCCGACCAGCTGGATCAGGTCCACGGCGGGCTGGGTGAAGACGATCTCGTCGCCGGCCTTGAGCACGTCCGGATCACCGCCCGGCTGCAGACCGATATAGCTCTCGCCCAGCAAACCGCTGGTGAAGATGCCGGCCGAGGTGTCCGCCGGCAGGTCCTTGACCTTGCTGTCCATGCGCAGGGTCACGATCGATTCGAACTTCACCGGGTCCAGGTCGATCGAAGCGACCTGGCCGACGGTGACGCCGCCGATCTTCACCGGCGCCTGCTTGCGCAGCTGCCCAACCTGGGAGAAGCGTGCCTTCAGGTCGTAGCCTTCGCTGCCCCAGCTCCAGCGCTGGTTGGTCGAGGCCACGGCCAGCACCATCAGCGAGGCCAAGGCCAGCAGCAGGAAGGCGCCGACGGAGAATTCGAGTCTGGGACCGCGGATGGCCATGTGGATTACCTGATCGAGTCGTTGTGGCTGCGCGCCGATGCGCACCGCCGGTGGAGGGGTTAGGTGAACAACATTGCCGACAACACGAAGTTGAACATCAGCACCAGCAGCGAGGCGTTGACCACCGCACGGGTAGTGGCGACAGAGGTGCCTTCGATGGTCGGTTCGGCATGGAAGCCGACGTAGGACGCGACCAGTGCCGCGGTGCCGCCGAAGATCGCCGACTTCAGCATCGCCACGCCGAAGTCGTCCCAGAAGTCCACGCTGTTGCGCAGCGCCGACCAGAACACGCCATTGTCCAGGCCCAGCACGTGTACTGCTTCAAAGTAGCTGGCGCTGATCGCCAGCGAACAGAACACGCCGGTCAGCAGCGGCACGGTCAGCACCGCCGCCCAGAAGCGCGGCGCCACGGCCTTGGCCACTGGATCGATGGCCATCAGCTCCAGTGCCTTGATCTGGTCGGTGGCACGCATCAGGCCCAGTTCGGCGGCGATCGAGCTGCCGGCGCGGCCGATGAACAGCAACGCGGTCAGCACCGGTGCCAGTTCGCGGTACAGCGACAGGCCGAGCAGGGTCGATAGTGCGTCGGCCGCACCGAAGGTGGTCAGCGTGCGGTAGCCCTGCAGGGTCAGCACCAGGCCGACGAAGGCACCACCGACGGCGATGATCGGCAGCGAGCGCGCACCGATCTTGTAGATCTCGCGGGTCAGCTCGCCCAGGAAATCACGGGTCGGCAGCGAACCACGCAGCACGGTCAGCGAGAACAGGCCGGCACGGCCCAGCGAGCGGGTGGCTTGGACGAACGGCATCAGGCGACCCTCGCGCGCGGCGCGGCATCGAACGGAATGGGGCCATCGGGCTGGCCATGCAGGAACTGCCGCAGCAGCGGGTCCTGGCTGGACTGCAGCGCTTCGGGAGACCCCTGGAACACGACACCGCCATTGGCGATCGCGATCACCTGGTCGCAGATCGGCAGCGTCTCGTGCACGTGGTGGCTGACGATGATGCTGGTCAGGCCCAGGCTGTGGTTGAGGCGCTGGATCAGGCTCATGATCACCCCGGAGGCGATCGGGTCCAGCCCGGTCAGCGGCTCGTCGTAGATCATCAGTGGTGGGTCCAGTGCCAGCGCGCGGGCCAGCGCTACGCGCCGGGCCATGCCGCCGGACAGCTCACGCGGCCAGGCATCGGCGGCGGCCAGCAGGCCCACCGCATGCAGCTTCATCTGCACCAGCCGGCGCAGTACCGCAGCGGGCAGGCGGGTGTGGGTGCGCAGCGGCAGCGCCACGTTCTCGGCCACGGTGAGGTCGGTCAGCAGGCCATTGCCCTGCAGCAGCACGCCCACGCTCTTGCGCATTTCCAGCAGCGCGCCGCTGTTGTGCGGAATCGGCTTGCCGAACAGGGTGACCTCGCCGGCGACCGGGCGCAGTTCGCCGGTCAGCGCCGCCAGCAGGGTCGACTTGCCACTGCCGGACGGACCGAGCACCGCAGTGATGCTGCCCTTGGGCACCTGCAGCGACACGTCGCGCAGGATCGTGCGCCCGCTCCGGTCGATGCGGACGTTGGATAACTGCACCAGACTGGAGGCGGAAGCCGACATGGGCACCATTAACGTTTTTTAGACATCGAAGGATCGGGCCCGTCTGCTGAACATAAGCAGACTGGACGGTCCAGTATTGTTGCACGGCAAGCCCTCGCGCAGGCCGGGACAATCGACAGGGGTCCCGGAACAATCCGTACCGGCGATGGCCCGGATCATTGAATACTGCGTGCCGTGCTGCACACTGTGCACGATGAGTGACCCGGGCAGCGATTTCCGCCTCTACCATTCCAACTCCCTGGACGTGCTGGCCGCGCTGCTGGCGCGCAACGTGCGTGCGCCGGTATCTGGCCAGCCGTTGCTGGCACCGGAAGTGGTGCTGATCCCGCAGGTGGCGATGCGGCGTTGGCTGCAAGCGACACTGGCGGCTGAGTTTGGCGTTGCCGCCAATCTTGAATTCCTGACCCCGGGCGAGTTCGTGGCCCGTGCGCTGAAGGCCAATGTCAGCGGCGAGCAGGACGACCTGGACGCGGCCGGCCTGCACTGGAAGCTGTACCAGGCACTGCGTGACCCGGTACTGCTGGCACAGCCCCCGATGCGCGCGCTGCAGTCCTATCTTGCCGGTGGCGACGCGTTGAAACCGTGGGCGCTGGCCGGCGAGCTGGCCTCGGTGTTCGAGAAGTACCAGGCCTGGCGTCGTGACTGGCTGCTGCGCTGGGCCGCCGGTGCCGATCCGGCCGACCCGCAGGCGATCCTGTGGCGCACCATCACCCACGGCCACGACTATCGCGCGCGCCGCATCCAGGAATACCTGGACCGCTTCGAGGGTGCCGGTAAGCCGCTGCCGCAGGGCTTGCCGCTGCGCATGTCCGCGTTTGCGACGCTCAACATCTCGCCCGACGTGCTGCGGGTGATGGCCACCCAGGCGCGTGTCGGCGAGCTGCACTTCTATATGCCCACCCCGGTGCAGTCGTACTGGGGCGATCTGCAGACCCTGGCCGAGCGCCTGCGCAGCGGCGCGCCGGACCCGTTCGGCGAGGCCGCAGGCGAGAACCGCCTGCTGGAAGCCTGGGGCGCGGCGGGCCGCGACTTCATGGCGGTGCTGGGCAGCTACGAGGTGGTGCACCCGGCCGGCGAGATTGCGGCCTATTCCGATCCGGAGGAGGACACACGCCCGAGCCTGGACCAGGGCGGCCTGTCCGATAGCCTGCTGCATCGCCTGCAGCGCGATCTGTTCCACCGCCGCGCGCTGCCCTCGGGCGAGCTGCGCGACGGGCTGCGCAGCGACGACCCCAGCCTGCAGGTGCACGCCTGCCACACCCGCCTGCGTGAGCTGCAGGTGCTGCACGACCAGCTGCGCAGCCTGCTGCAGGACCCGCGCTTCGACCCGCCGCTGCAGGCGCGCGAGATCGCGGTGCTGGCGCCGGACATCGATCCCTACGTGCCGTACCTGGAAGCGGTGTTCGGCGGCCGTGGTGGCGAGGAGGAGCACATCCCCTATGCGCTGGCCGACAGCAGCCCGCTTGCAGGTGAACCACTTGCCGATGTGTTCGTGCACCTGCTGGGGCTGCCGGTATCGCGATTCGGGCTCAATGAAGTGCTGGACCTGCTGGCCAGTGCACCGCTGGCCGAAGCGGCTGGGCTGGAAGCGGTGGACTTCGACCGCCTGCATGGCTGGCTGCAGCAGGCCGGTGCACGCTGGGGCCTGGATGCGAAGCACCGCCACCAGCACCAGGCGCCGGCCGACGACGCCTACACCTGGCAGTTCGCGCTGGACCGCCTGGTACTCGGTCACGCCACCGGCAGCGAGACCGACCTGGCCGGCGTGGCGCCGTGGATCGAGCTGGAAGGGGGTGCGCTGGAAGCGCTGGACCGGCTGCTGCGCCTGCTGCGCGTGCTGGCGATCTACCAGCGTCGCCTCGGCGAGCTGCTGACCCCGGCGCAGTGGCGGCAGCGGCTGCTGTCGCTGCTCGATGCACTGTTGCCCACCGCGCCCAGCTCGCCCAACAGCCAGCGCGCGCTGGAGCGCCTGCGCAAGCTGCTCAACCAGTTTGCCGACGATGCCGCCAAGGCCGGTTTCGAAGACGGCGTGCCGCCGGAGGTAGTGCGTTCGCACTTCGCCGGTGCGCTGGGCGAGGCCGATACGCGCGCACCGCTGCTGACCGGTGGCATCAGTTTCGGCCGCATGGTGCCGATGCGCCTGCTGCCATTCCGGGTGATCTGCGTGCTGGGCCTCAATGACGGTGATTTCCCGCGCCGTGACCCGGCTGCCGGTCTCAACCAGCTCACCGCCGAGCTGGATACGCCGCGCCGCCGTCCGGGCGACCGCTCCACGCGCGAGGACGACCGCTTCCTGTTCCTGCAGCTGTTCGCCGCCGCGCAGGAGGTGTTCTATCTCAGCTATCTCGGCGCCGATCCGCGCGATGGAAGCGTGCGCGAGCCGTCGGTGCTGGTCAGCGAACTGATCGATGCCGCCGCTGCGTATCACCTCGATCCGCCTCTGGCGGTCCGCGACTTCGCCGTGCGCCACGCACTGCAGCCGTTCTCGCCAGCCGCGTTTGGTGATGGCGATCCACGCCGCTTCAGCTATCGCCGCCAGTGGCATCCGGCGGCCGGTCGCCTCACCGGCCAGCGTGGTGGACTGCAGCCGTGGTTCGATGCACCGTTGCCACCGCCGCTCGACGATGCGGTGGAAGACGAGGTCGCGCTCGATACCCTGCGCCGTTTCCTGTGCGATCCGGCCGGGCAGTTCCTGGCGCAGTCGCTGGGCCTGCGCCTGGCTGACGAGGTCGAGGAGGTCGATGACCTGGAACCGCTGGTGCTGTCTTCGCGTGGCCCGGAAAAGCGCAGTGTGCAGGCGGCGGTGGTGCGCGCTACGCTCAGTGGCGATATCGAGCCGTTGTACCCGCGCTTGCGCGCACGCGGCCTGCTGCCCTCGGGTCCATTGGGCGAGCGCCAGTTCGAGGTGGAGCAGTTGAAGACGCGCCCGTATGCCAGTGCATTGCTGGGCTGGATGCAGGGCGAACCACTGGAAAGCCGTCGCTATGAGGTGGAGATCGATGGCGTGCGCCTGCATGGCCGCGTGGCCGATCGACATCCCGAAGGGCTGGTACGCCTGCGCGCCGGCACGCTCAATGGCAACGCAGTGATCCGTCAGGGCCTGGACTGGCTGCTGGCCAACGCCGCCGGCGACGCATTGCGCCTCGTGCAGTTCCACGATGGCGGCGATGCCGGTCCGGGCCCACATGTGCTGCCGGCACTGAGCGTTCCCGCTGCACGGGCGGCGCTGCGTGCACTGCTGCAGCTGCGCCAGCGTGGCCTGCGTGAACCGCTGCGCTTTGCCCCGTATACCGGCTGGGTGCTGTACAACGCGCCGGCAGAAAAACAGCGCAGCGAAGGCTGGAAGCAGTGGCACGGCAGCGACCGCAGCTGGGGTGAAGCCAGCAGCGACGCCTGGCAGCTGCTGCTGCGTGGCGCCGACCCGTTCGCCACCGATGCCAGCTATGCCGACCTGCTGCGCAACAGCCAAGTGGTCTTCAGCGCGGTGCGCGAAGGCCGCACCCTCGGCGCCGAAGCACGCCAGGAGGGCGGCGCATGAACACCGCCATCGCCGAAGACGGCATCGAATCCCTCAACCGCGATCCCTATCTGGCCCTGCCGCTGGACGGCATCCGCCTCATCGAAGCCAGCGCCGGCACCGGCAAGACCTTCACCCTGGCCACGCTGTTCACCCGGCTGGTGGTGGAGCAGGGCCTGCGTATCGGCCAGATCCTGGCAGTGACCTTCACCGATGCCGCCACCCAGGAACTGCGCAAGCGCATCCGCGAGCGCCTGGCGCTGGCCGCGCGCCTGGTCGATCTGGAAGCGGCCGAGGGTGAAGCACCGGACGTGCGATTGACCCGCGAGGTACTGCAGCGCCATCTACAGGTCGGAACCGAGAGCGCGGCCGCATTGAAGCGACGCCTGCAGGTGGCCGCCGATGAGATCGACCTGGCTTCGATCTTCACCATCCACGGCTTCTGCACCCGCGTGCTGCGTGAGCATGCGCTGGAAAGCGGCCATACCTTTGATCCGCCGGAACTGCTGGCCAGCGATCGTGAACTGCTGGAGGAGCTGGCCGCTGACCTGTGGCGCGTGCATGCCAACGACCCGGCCACGCTGGAGCCGCTGACCTGGCTGTGGTCCAACCCGGATGCGCTGGCCGCCGATCTGCGCGCGCTGCTGGCTGCGCCGCCACTGCACCCATTGCCACAGGCGGTGGCGCTGGCCGATCCACACCCGGCATTGCAGTGCGCGGCGGAAGCACTGTCGGCAAGCGTGCGCGAGCATGGCGAGCAGTTCTTCATCGACCTCTGCGATGCCGTCGACAACAAGTGGATCAACGGGGTGTCCTACAAGCTGGGCTGGCTGCACCCGCTGGGCCGGCAGCTGCTGGCCTGGGCCGAGCGTGCCGACCCGCGCGAACTTCTGGCCAGCGAACGCCTGCCAGCACTGCTGCCGGATGTACTGGCCGAAAAGACCAACAAGAAATTCCCCGATCGCACGCCGTCGTCGCCATTGCAGGCGCCGTTGGCGCGCTATGTCGCGCTGCTGGCCGAACGCGATGCCTGGTTGCGTGCCACTGCATTAAATTTCCTGCACGTGCTTCGCGCCGAAGCCACGCAGCGGCTGCAGGCGCTGAAGCGCACGCGCCGGGTGCAGACCTACGACGATCTGATCGATGGCGTGGCGGTGGCGCTGGAAGGCCCGCAACGGCTGCCACTGGTGAAACAACTGCGCGCGCAGTACCGCATCGCGCTGGTCGATGAGTTCCAGGACACCGACGACCGCCAGTGGGGCATCTTCCACACCGTGTTCGGCGATTCGCCGGAGGTACGCGAGCTCGGCCTGGCACCGGCGCTGTTCCTGATCGGCGACCCCAAGCAGGCGATCTATGGTTTCCGCGGCGGCGATATCCATACTTACCTGAAGGCCAGGCAGGTGGCGCAGCAGGCGCCTGTGCTGGACCAGAACTTCCGCTCGCGCCCGGCTGTGCTGCGTGCGCTGCAGGCGCTGTACGACAACGGTGGTGAGGACGCCTTCCTCGAACGCGACATCCAGTTCGAGCCGGTGCGGCCCGGTGGCGTGCGTATCGATACGGACTATCTGCGCAACGGTGATGCCGCCGTGGCGCTGACCCTGCGCGTGCTGCGCAGTGGCGGTGACAAGGCAATGAGTGCCGATGCCTCGCGCGATGCGGCCACCCAGGCCTGCGTGGCCGCGATCCATCAGACCCTGGTCGCTGCGCGGGCCGGCAATGCCGTGTTGCGTGGGCGCCCGGTGCAGCCTGGTGACATCGCGGTGCTGGTGCGCTCGCATCGCGAGGCCACCCTGGTACAGCGCGCGCTGGCCGCGGTCGGCATTCCCGCGGTGGCAGCCGGCAAGCAGAGCCTGTTCGCCACCGCTGAAGCGCGCGATCTTCGTGCGCTGCTGCTGGCACTGCTGCAACCCGCCGACGAAGGCCGCCTGCGTGCGGTGCTGGCCACCGTGCTGCTTGGCCAGCGGGCAAGTGCGATCGCCGCGATGGAACGCGAGGGCGACCTGCAACGCGAGTTCCAGGCGCGGCTGCTGCATTGGCGCGAGCGCTGGCAACGCGGCGGGCCGTTCGCGGTGATTGCCGATGTCTGCGCCGCACAGGGCGAACGCCTGCTGGCGCTGATCGACGGCGAGCGCCGTCTGACCAATTACCTGCAACTGGGTGAACTGCTGCAGGAAGCCTCGGCGCAGGCGCTGGGCATGCACGGCCTGCTGGACTGGCTGCAGGGGCAGATGGCCAGCGCCGACCAGGATGACGAGCAACAGCTGCTGCGCTTGGAATCGGACGCGCGCCGCGTGCAGATCATAACCCTGCACAAGAGCAAGGGCTTGGAGTATCCGCTGGTGTTCCTGCCGTTTGTCGGCATCGACGGTGGCGCACCGAACACTGCCTCGCACTGCACGGTGCATGTGGGCGGCCAGCGCCAGCTGCACTGGAAGCTGGACAGGGACGAGGCCTGGGAAGCGGCGAGTGCCCAGCGCGAGCGTGAGCAGCGTGCCGAGGATGCGCGCCTGCTGTATGTGGGACTGACCCGTGCCGAGCATGCGCTGTGGATCGCAGTGGGCGATCTGGCGGGGCTCGGCAAGACGCGTCTGGCGCCGCTGCTGGGTGACCTGCAGGCGCTGCGCTCGCACGCCGATGTGTACATCGATGACAGTGAGGCACCGTCCTCGCTGCCACCGCTGGCGGCCGAAGTGGAAGGTGACCTTCCGGCGGTGCGTGCCCTGACCCGGCGCGTACCGCACGATTGGTGGGTGTACAGCTTCACCCAGCTCGCCCATGCCGATGCCGGCGCGGGCAGTGATATCGAAGCCGCCGCGACCGAGCTGCCGGCGCCCGCTGCTGACGAACCCGCTGGCCCGGAACTGCCACTGGAACCGGCGTTGCCGGAAGCCGCGGCGGCGGCCGAGGACAGCACACCGATCGACCCGCGCTTCATGGGCAGTCGTTTCGGCAACGTGCTGCACGAAGCCATGGAGAACGTCGATTTCGCTGCCTGGGGTGATTGGCAGCCCGGCCAACAAGCGCCAGAAGGCCAGGCCGAGGTGCTGCGCAAGGCGCTGCACGATGAGGGCTATGCCGATGCCGATCTGGACGATGGCGTGGCGGTGCTGGTGCCGCTGGTCGGCCACACGCTGACCGTACCGCTGCCCGAAGGCGGCGCGCTGCACAGTCTGGGCGAAGGCGAGCGCCGCGCGGAAATCGACTTCCATTTCGCCATCGAACCGACGACGGTGCCGGCGCTGCTGCAGGTGCTGCATGCGCACGGTGTTTCCAGCACGCGACGCGGCTTCGGCCAGCGCCGCCGGTTGGAAGGGCTGATGACCGGCATGATCGACCTGACCTATGTGCGCGACGGGCGCTGGTACGTGCTCGACTACAAGTCCAACCGCCTGCCTGGTTACAGCCCGGACCTGCTGGCCATTGCCATGCGCCACAGCGAGTACGACCTGCAGGCGCTGATCTACACCGTGGCCCTGCATCGCTGGCTGCGTTTCCGCCTGGGTGCGGCCTACGACTACGAGCGCGACATGGGCGGCATCCGCTATCTGTTCTGCCGCGGCCTGGATGCCGCCGGCAACGGTGTGCATGTGGACCGCTTCCCGTTGGCGCTGGTGGATGCCCTGGATGCGTTGTTCGCCGGTGGCGAACAGGCCCAGGCCGAACTGGCCGCGCGTGCCCGTGGAGCCGGCGCATGAGCCTGTTGAAGGAGCTGCACAAGAAAGGCTTGCTACGCACCCTCGACCATGCATTGGCGACCAGCCTGCAGCGGCTGCGCGACGACACGCCCGAGAGTGTGGCACTGGCGGCCGCCCTGGCTTCTTTGGCGGTATCGCAGGGACACGCAGCGTTCGATCCGGCACATCCGCAGCGGTTGCTGGAAGGCGTTCCCGAGTGGCCTGCCGCGCAGGACTGGCTGGCACAGTTGCGCGCATCGCCCTGGATCGCGACGCCGGAGCAGGCCGACGCCATCGCCGAGGATGCACCGCTGGTGCTGGAAAACGGGTTGCTCTACCTGCGCCGCTACCGTGAGTACGAGCGTCAGCTGGCGGCTGGGCTGCAGCGCATCGGCCGACATCCGCTGCCGGCGCCGGACATGGCAGCGTTGGCGCCGTTGTTCGCGCAGCTGTTCCCACAGGCACTGGGCGGCGAGGATCACCAGGCACGCGCCGCCGGCGTGACCCTGCGCCATCCGCTGGCGCTGGTCACCGGCGGCCCCGGCACCGGCAAAACCACCACCATCGCGCGCCTGTTGCTGCTGCTGGCCGCGCAGGCCCGGCAGGCCGGCCAGCCGCTTCCCGAGGTGGCGCTGGCTGCGCCTACCGGGCGCGCCGCCGAGCGCATGGCCGAGAGCCTGCGCGTGGCCGTGCAAAGGCTGCAGGAACAAGGACTGGACCCGGCGTTGTGCACGGCGCTGCCCAGTACCGGCACCACCCTGCATCGCCTGCTCGGCGTGATTCCCGATTCACCGCGCTTCCGCCATCACGCCGATAACCCGTTGCCGGTGGACGTGGTCGTGGTCGACGAAGCCTCGATGATCGATCTGCCGATGATGGCCAAGCTGGTCGATGCGATCGACAGCGGCACCCGGCTGATCCTGCTCGGCGATCCCGACCAGCTGCCGTCGGTCGAAGCCGGCGACGTGCTCAGCGCGATCCTGCGTGCCAGCGGCGACGGCATCGGCACCCGTGCCGACGACGCGCAGGCGTTGCACGGCCTGCTGGCGCCGGCCACCTTGCAGCCGCAGGCCTCGCCACGCGCCTTCGCCGGCCGCCGCGTGCAGCTGCAGCGCGGTTACCGGCAGAGCGATGCGCTGGACCTGGCACCGCTGGCACATGCCGTGCGCGAGGGCGACAGCAGCACCGCGCTGCAGCTGCTGCGCAGTGGTGAACTGGCCGGCGTGCATTTCCACGAAGGCGAAGCCGATCCGCTGCGTGGCCAGCGTGAGCACCTGCTGGGCCATTGGCGCGCGCTGGCCGACACCGCCGATCCGGTACGGGCCCTGCAGCAGGCGGGTCGCCTGCGCGTGCTGACCGCCTTGCGCGAAGGCCCGCAGGGCGCGCGCGGGCTCAACAGCCGTATCGAACAGCTGCTGGCCGGCAACACCCCCGGCTACTTCCAGGGCCGCCTGCTGCTGGTCACCGAGAACAGCTACCGGCATCGCCTGTTCAACGGCGATATCGGCATCTGCCTGCGTGATGGCAGCGGCGCGATGGTGGCCTGGTTCCCCGGCGACAGCGTCGATCAGCCGCGCGCCTTCCACCCGGCCGCACTGCCCGCGCACGAAAGCGCCTTCGCGATGACCGTGCACAAGGCGCAGGGCTCGGAGTTCGACGAAGTGTGGTTGCAGCTGCCGCGCCAGGACAGCCGCGTGCTGTCGCGCGAACTGGTCTACACCGGCCTGACCCGCGCCCGTCAGGTCCTGCATATGGCCGGCAGTGCCGACGTGCTGCAGGCCGCGCTGAAGCGCCACGCCAGCCGGTTGGGTGGCCTGGCCTGGCGACTGGGTGCGGAAGCGGTGGTCGAAAAATCGGCGCGTACTGAACAGCCTACGGTGCAGGGCACATTGTTCTGAATCGGGGTCGGATCCCGTTCCCAATGGGAACGGGCTCTGACCTTCGTCGCCGAGGCACGCGTGCTCCGGGTCAGAGCCCTCCCTCCGGGAGGGGTCCGACCCTGCGTCATTCCGCGATCAGTACCAGCCCATCGGGGAACACGATCGCCGCTTCGTCCGCACTGACATCGAAGAACCCCACGCCGTGCTTCTCGGCCAGGTCCTGCACGCGGCCATGCGCGCGCTCGGCCACCGAATAGGCGAATGCACCGTAGATCACCTGACTACCGATGCTGTACTCGGTCACCTCGGCACGATCATCGTCGTCATTGCTCAACGGCCCGTTCATTGGCGGGAACTCCTGCGCCATCTCCGCGAACCACGCCTGCAACGCGGGACTGCTGACCACTGGGTCGTCGTACTCGTGGCGCTCGTTCCACTGCGTCTGCTTCTCGAACCAGGCGATGAAGGCCGCGGCCTCGCGTGGGGCGGCACTGGCCTCGAACACCATCATGTCGTAACTCATTGAACCGTCCTGTTGCAGCGGCAGGGTCGGATCCCTCTCTGCAGGAGAGGGCTCTGACCCCTGCGCGGAGTCTGTGGTCGCACAGGGTATCGCGCTACGGCTGTGCGTCCGCACTCATCGCCAGCCCCGGCGCCAATGCCTTCGCCTCCGGGAACAGCGCGAAGCGCAGGCCGATCAGGCCCATCAGGGCTTCATCGCGGGCCTTGCAGGCAGCCACGCTGCCGACCCGGCCCAGCGAGGTATCCAGCCGCTCGCGCAGCGCTTCGGCCGCCACAATCGGCTTGCGCGCGGCAATCTGTCGCCGGTAGTGCACGGCCACTTCTTCCAGGATGTGCTCGACCGCTTCGCGGCTGCGCTCGGGCAGTTCCAGTCGCGCGCGGCGCAGCTGCAGGATGTTCAGGCCGATGCGCGCTTCGTTGAGCATATCCACCGAGGCGATGTCGCTGCCCTCCGGCGTCGCCGCCAGTCGTGGGGCGAGCAGGCCCAGCAGGTCGAGCATGCGTGCGGCGAAGCGCTGCCGATCCTGCTGGCCCCGCCCCTCGGCGGCTTCGGCCAGCGTGGTCCAGCCCTGCCGCACCAGTCGGCGTGCGGTCCACTCGGCACCCACCGAACGGAACAGGCGGGTCATCACCACCGCAAAACCAATGCCGATGAACATCGCGATCGACGAGTTGAGGAAGGTCTGGATGTTGGCGCTGTAGGTGTTCTGCAGGCTCAGCAGCGCGGCCAGGTTCACCGTCAGCGGCAGTGCGAACAGCGCGCTCTTCGGATGGTGCAGCATCAGCCCCAGCGGCAGGAACGCAACCGCCAGCACCAGTGCCAGCAGGCCAAAGTCGTGCACCGCCGGGAACACGCCGAACAGGTACACACCGGCCACCACCGAGGCAACCATCGCCCACACCAGGAACGACACCATGCTCGGTGCCGGGTCGTCCTGTGCGGCGAAGAACGCGGCGGTCACCGCGGCCATCATCGCGCCGTTGCCGCCGCCTTCCCAACCCAGGCCGATCCACAGCACGCAGTAGCTCATCAGCGCCACGCCGGCGCTGAGCGCGGAGAACAGCGCCATGCCGTAGTCGACGTGCTTGTCGGCGGGCACTCGTTCGGTGCGGATGCGGTAGTGCGCGCGGTCCAGCGGCGCAGTGCCGTGGTCGATCGTATGCTGCAGGGTACGGCAGTCCTGCCACAGGTCCACCAGCTCCTCCAGGCGCAGCAGCAGGCTGGCCAGCTGCAGATGCTGCAGGTCGCGGTCCACCTGCGGCTTCAGTGCGCTGATGCGCGCGCGCAGGCGGGCGTACTCGCTGGCGTTGGTCGGCCCGTCCAGCCAGTCGTGGATGTCATCGACCAGCGCCGGCAGGCCTTCGGGCAGGGCGTGGCCATCGCTGCGCAGCGCGCTCAGGCGGTCGGCAATCGAGGACAGCACCGGCAACAGCAGCAGCATGCGCTCGCGCAGGCGCTCCATCGACACCGCCGAACCGGCATGGCGCGGATCATCACGGCGCAGGAATTCGATCAGCGCCTCGAACTGCACCAGGTCGGCGGCCAGCCGGTTGCGTGGCGCATGCGCGCGGCCACGTTCAAGGATCTGCCGGCACCACTGCGCGGCGTCCTCCATCCAGTTGCCGATGCGCGCGCGCAGCATCGGGCGTACCGAGGCCGGGAACAGCAGCGAAGCAAAGAGCACTGCCACCACCGTGCCGAGGATGATCTCCTCGCTGCGTGCCACCACCGTGTCGAAGATGGTTTCCGGCGAGGTCACTGCCGGGAAGCCGATGAAGGCGGTGGTGTAGCCGGCCAGCAGGAATGCGTAACCGCGCGGGCCACGGTTGAGCAGGGCCATGAACAGGCAGCCGGCCAGCCAGATCGACATCGCCGCGCTCAGCACCAGCGGCGTTTCCACCAGCGCCGGCAGCACCAGCAGGGTGGCCAGGCCCGCCACCAGCGTGCCGACGATGCGGTACACGCCCTTGGCCCGGGTGGGGCCGAGCAGCGGTTGGCTGACGATGTACACCGTGCCCATCGCCCAGTACGGGCGCGACAGGTTGCCGGCCATGGCGATGTACAGCGCGGCTACCGCAGCCAGGTAGGTCTTGATCGAGAACAGCCAGGCCTGGCGGTCGGTCAGCGCGTTCATGGCTTACTTCGCTGCGGTCGGGGCGTTGGGCGCGGCGGCGCTGGCCTGCCAGCCACCACCCAGCACCAGGAACAGGTGGATCTGGTCGCGCGAGACCTGCGCTTCGGCGGCGGCCAGGGTGGCGTCGCTGGTGGCCAGGCTGCGGTCGGCATCCAGACTGGACAGGTACGGCGTGCGGCCGCCCTGGTACAGCCGGCGGTTCTGCTCGGCGGCCAGCGCGGCCTGCTCCTGCGCGATGCGCAGCGACTGCAACCGGCGCAGGTCCTGCGCATAGCGATCCAGCGCGGTCTGGGTCTCGCGCAGCGCCTGCAGCACGGTGTGGTCGAACTCGGCCAGGGCTGCATCGGCACCCGCCTCGGCGGCGTGGATGCGCGCATGCGTGCCCGAGGACGGCAGCGTCCACGAGATCAACGGGCCGATCGACCACTGCTGGGTCATCGGCGTGCCGAAGTCTTCCAGCAGGCCGGCGGCACCGAGCGAGGCACCCAGGCGGATGTCCGGGTACAGTTCGGCAGTGGCGACACCAATCCGCGCCGTGGCCGAGGCCAGCTTGCGCTCGGCCTGGCGCACGTCCGGGCGACGCTGCAGCAGCGCACGGCCATCACCGACCGGCAGCGGCTGCGCCAGGCTGGGGGCATGTGCACAGTCGATCACGCCGGCCGGCAGCTGACCCGGGGTCTGCCCGAGCAGGGCGGCCAGCGAATAGGCAGCGGCCGAGCGCTGCGCATGCAGCGGTGGCAGTGCGGCTTCCAGCAGCGCCACCTGCGCATTGGCGCGGGCCAGTTCCGGCGGTGTGCCGCGGCCAGCCGCGATCAGGCGCTCGGTGACCGTACGGCTGCGCTGCTGCAATTGCAGGGAATGCTCGGCCACGTGCAGCTCGTGGTTGGCGTGGCAGATTTCCAGATAGCTGTCCGCCACCTGCGCGACCACGCTGACCTGGGCCAGATCGCGTGCTGCGGCGACCGACTGCTCGTCGGCACGCGCCGCTTCGGCGCCGCGCTTGAGCTTGCCGAACAGGTCGAACTGGTAGCTGACCGCGAACTTGCCATCGGCCAGGTTGATCACCGGCAGTTCGTGCTCCTGCAGGAACGATTCGGCCGACAGCTGTGCGCGGCTGACCCCGGCCTCGGCCTCGTACTCGAAGCCGCCAGCGTCCAGCGCCTGCTCGTACACCGCCGCAGCGCGACGCAGATGCGCATTGGCGGCCTTCAGTTCAACGTTGTCTCGCAGCGCCTGGGTGATCAGGCCTTCCAGTACCGGGTCGTTGTACAGCGACCACCAGCGTGCCGGCAGCGCCTGGTTGGCAGCCACTTCGGGGTTGTGGGTATCGATGAACGCGGCATTCGCTTGCGGCCGCTTGAACGCCGAGCCCTCGGGCAATGCGTAATCCGGGCCGACGGTTCTGCACGCAGCCAGGCTGGCCAGCGCGACGATCAGGCCAAGGCGGGGCAGGGCGGCGTTCACAGGCCCGCCTGTGTCGGCGCAGCGCCGGCCTTCTTGTTCTGCACGTGGCGGCCGGTATCCACGGTCACCGTGGCGGTGCGCCCGGCGATCAGCTCCACGCCGGCAGGCACCTCGTCGATGGCGATGCGCACCGGGATGCGCTGCGCCAGCCGCACCCAGTCGAAGGCCGGGGTCACGTTCGGCAGCAGGGTGCTGCCATTGCTGCGGTAGCGATCCTCGATGCCGGCGGCGATGCTCTCGACATGGCCGTGCAGAGGGGTGTCTTCGCCCATCAGGCGGATGTCCACGCGCTGCCCCGGGGCCACGCCGCGCAGGCGGGTTTCCTCGAAGTAGCCATCGATGCGGAACGAACCGGTATCCAGCAGCGCCAGCACCGGCTTGCCGGCCACCACGTAGTCGCCCACGCGCATGGTGCGGTCGTTGACCCGGCCATTGGCCGGTGCACGCACTTCGGTGCGGGCCAGGTTGAGTTCGGCCAGGTCGACCGCGGCCTGTGCGGTGGCCAATGCGGCCTGTGCGGCCTGCAGCTTGGCGCGGCGTACTTCGGCATCCTCGGCGGCGACCAGGTCCTGCAGGCTGCGATCACGCCCGATCTCGCGGCGCAGCTGCGCTACCGATGCCTGGCGTTCGGCCAGGCTGGCGCGGCTCTGTTCCAGCGCGATGCGGTAGCGCGCCCGATCAATCACGAACAGCAGATCGCCCTTCTTCACCGCCTGGTTGTCGGCCACCTGCACTGTTTCCACCAAGCCGGACACATCCGGTGCGACCTGCACCACGTCGGCGCCGACATGGGCGTCGCGGGTCCATGGCTCATCCATGTAGTAGACCCACAGCTGGCGCAGCACCAGCAGGGCGACGATCACGGCTGCGCTGGTGAGCAGCACCGGCAGGGTCTTCTTCACGATCTTGTTCACGATTGCATCCAACGCAGAAGGTGGAACAGCAGGCCAAGCACGATCCCGTACAGGGCCAGGTTGAACAGCGCCGGGTGCCATACATGGCGATAGGCGCCGGCACGCTGCAGCAGCGCGTGCAGGCCGCTGTTGACCAGATAGGCCAACAACATCAACCCGAGCAGGGTCGGGACGAACACTCCGTGGAGACTGAATTCACCGGGCATCGGTAGGGGCGGGGGCGAGGTGGGGGAGGGGAGGAACAACGAAACAACGGCAACGGGTAAAAGCCGCTGGCGTGTGAACGGCAGCGGCGGTACTCGGGGGCAGCGGTCTTACGTGATGCGGTCGGCGGCCTCGGCCAGCAGGCGCCATGCCTTCAGCACGGCGTGCAGTTCATCCATGGAAAGCTCGCCGAACACGTCCTGGCGCAGGCCGATCAACTGGTCTTCCAGCTCGCTGACCAGCGCGTGGCCGGCGTCGGTCAGCCACAACAGGTTGGCGCGGCGGTCGCTGGCGTCGCTCTCGCGGCGGACCAGGTCGCTGGCGCACAGCTTGTCCAGCAGGCGGACCAGGGAAGGCCCCTCCATGCCCAGCTGCTGGGCCAGCGCCACCTGGCGGATGCCACCCCCCGAGCGGCCGATCATCAGCAGCGGCATGGTGCAGGCGGTGGAGATGCCATAGCTGCCGAGCCGGCTGTCGGCCAGGCGCTGCCACTGCCGCCCTGCGTACAGCAGGCCGGAGCTGAGCTGCATCTGCAGCACGGTGCGCTCGTCGAGGGGTCGGTCCATAAGAGATAGATAGGATACTACTAATTTCATTCCTATCAATGGGTTTTTCTGAATGGGCGGGGTGCAGTGAGGAAAGCGTTGCGCCTGCTGGCTATCGGCTGGGGTGGCGGAGGGCCGGACGGGGCAGGGCACGCTGCAAGTACCCCTCCGGGGCCCGGCCCAGCCGCTGGCGGCTGGGCGATCGGTCGCTTGCGAAGCAGTGCTTCGCAAGCAAAGCGCCCTCACCCATGTAAGCTCGATCGGCGCATCCATGCGCCTCACGGCCCTGCCCCGTCCGGCCCTCCGCCACCCCACCCCACATCCCGCGAGCGCGGAGGGTTGGCTCTTTAAAGGCAAGGGCAGAAGCAGTGCGGACCAAGGTCCGCACCCACCAGGGCAGTGGCGCGAGCCGTTTCCGAAGCCATGAACCCCAGCTTTTGACCCCGCTTTCGGGCGGTCCGGCCGCGCCCGCAGGAAACCGTCAAGGAGGGGGAGGGGGGGCTGCGCAGGACCGTTGGCGCCATGGATGGCGCCATCGAGCCCCCATGGACGGGTTTACGGCGTGTCCTGCGCAGCCCCCTCTCCCACTCCAGACCGATAGCAAGCACGCGCCGGAAGTACCCCCCGATGAACCGTCCCAACAGGACGACCCACCCCCCGGTCGGGTACGATGCTCGCCCCCCGATCGGGACGCTGTACGCAATGAGCAAGAACAACGAAAAGGCCGCCCCGCAGGGCGACGTGACCCAGGACCAGGCCGAGGATGCCGTGCGCACCCTGCTGCGCTGGGCCGGTGAGGACCCGTCCCGTGAAGGCCTGCTGGATACCCCCCGCCGTGTTGCCGAAGCCTATGGCGACTGGTTCAGCGGTTACCGCGACGACCCGCGCGCCTACATGGAGCGGACCTTCGAGGAAGTGGCCGGCTATGACGAACTGATCGTCCTGCGCGACATCGAGTACGAAAGCCACTGCGAACACCACATGGCGCCGATCATCGGCCGCGTGCACGTCGGCTACCTGCCGGCCGGCAAGGTGGTGGGCATCAGCAAGCTGGCCCGCGTCGTCGAAGCCTACGCCCGCCGTTTCCAGGTGCAGGAGAAGATGACCGCGCAGATCGCCCAGTGCATCCAGGATGTGCTGCAGCCGATCGGTGTCGGCGTGGTCGTCGAAGGCGCCCACGAATGCATGACCACCCGCGGCATCCACAAGCGCGGCGTCAGCATGGTCACCTCGAAGATGCTGGGCAGCTTCCGCGACGACGCGCGTACCCGCGCCGAGTTCCTGCGTTTCATCGAAGTGGGCGGCAAGCGCTGAGCCGCTTGCCCGCACCCCGCTGGCCCCGCGTGGCCGGCATGCCCACGGCTGCCTGCACGGCAGCCGTGCGTGGCTGCTCGTCCCCGCCAGCCCTCATGACTCCTTTCGCTGCATGAAGCACCGCGAACGCATCTCCCGTTACCGCCATCTGCGCGAACAGCCCCAGTGGAAGCTGCTCGCCGCCGACCACGCTCCGGAAATCATCGGCCTGCTGCAAGGGCTGCTGATGGACGGCGAGCGCACGCTGTCGTCGTCGGTGCTCAACGAGCGCCTGCAACGTGCGCTGGACCAGCTCAACGGCGACGAACTGTCGCGCGACCTGCCGCGCACCGCGCAGGCCTACATCGCGCACTGGCTGGCCCAGGGTTGGCTGGAACGCCGCCTGCCCGAGGGCGCCGACCAGGAGCAGTACGAACTGTCGACCGCGGCGCTGCAGGCCATCCGCTTCGCCGACGGCCTCGAGCAGGCCCGCGTGGCCGCCACCGAAAGCCGCCTGGCGCTGGTCATCGAACAGCTCTCGCAGCTGGCCGCACAGACCGAGTCCGATCCGGACGCGCGCCTGTCGGCGCTGCGCGACGAGCGTGACCGCATCGACGCCGAGATCGCCCGTGTCGGTGCCGGTCGTGTGATCGCGCTGGACGGCAAGCGCGCGCTGGAACGTGCGCGCCAGATCATCGGCCTCGCCGACGAACTGACCGAGGACTTCCGCCGCGTACGCGACGACTTCGAGCAGCTCAACCGCGATTTCCGCGAACGCATCATTGACGATGAGGGCGAGCGCGGCGATGTGCTGTCGCAGCTGTTCGAAGGCGTGGATGTGATCGGCGAGAGCGATGCAGGACGCAGCTTCCAGGCCTTCTGGCGCCTGCTCAACGACGCCGAACAGAGCGCTCAGCTCGATGCCGCGCTGGAAGCGGTGCTGGCGCGTGGCTTTGCCCGTCGCCTGGACCGCAACGAACGCAACTTCCTGCGTGGCTTCACCAGCACCATGCTTGAACGCGGTGGCCAGGTGCACGACGTGCTGCAGAACTTCGCGCGCAGCCTGCGCGGCTTCGTGCAGAGCCGTGGCTACCTGGAACAGCGCCGCCTCAACCAGTTGCTGAAACAGGCGCAGTCTGAAGCGCTGGCGCTGCGCGACGAGTTCCCCGCACAGCGTGGCATCGGCCGCGACCTGCAGCTGACCACCAGCCGCCTGCGTTCGTGGTCGCAGTGGAAGCTGCATGATCCGCGCAGTGCCCAGGTCGATGGCAACGTCGAATACAACGACGCGGCCGCGATCAGCCTGGAAAGCGTCGGCGACCTGGTCGCCTCGTCCGAAATCGACTTCCGCACCCTGCGCCGCGACCTGCACGACCTGCTCGATGCACAGCCGCGGCTCAGCATTGCCCAGGCGCTGTCGCAGCGTGAAGCGCCGCAGGGCCTGGGCAGCGTCATCGGCTACCTGTCGCTGGGCACGCGCTTCGGCAACGTGATCGCCGGCGAGCAGGAGCTTGCCGAATGGCGTGGTGGCGACGGCCAGATCCGTCGCGCCCGCATCCCGCTGGTTTGGTTCACCCAGGAGAGACGCCATGAGCTGGCATGAAGATCCCATCGACGCAGCGCAGGCCGACGTGGCGGAAGACGCCTACGAAGCCGAACCGGTGGCGACCGTGGCGCAGCCCCGCCGTGGCAACGACGTGTACTACCTCGGCGATACCGGGCGCCTGCCGCTGGATGCGCGCCGCGCGCTGTGCCAGCTGCTGATCGGCCCCAGCATCGACCAGCTGCGTCACGCCAAACTGTGGCCGGCGCTGATCCGCAGCGAGGCGGCCATCCGCTCGTCGCTGGCCGACCTGTTCCTGGAACTGGTGCTCGACCGTGACAGCGGTGTGGCCTTCACCCGCCAGGCCGATACCGAAGACGTTGATGCGCCGGTGCTGCTGCGCACCTCGCCGCTGACCTTCATCGATTCGGTGCTGCTGCTATACCTGCGCCAGCAGCTGGCCGAGGCCGATGCGCGCGGCAATCGCGCGGTGGTTGCAGACGCCGAGATGGCCGAAGCACTGGCCATCTACGAGAAAAACCTGTCCACCGACCGCGCCGGCTTCAACCGCCGTGTCGCCTCGGCGGTGCAGAAGATGAAGGACAACCACATCCTGACCCGCCTCAGCGGCCAGGAAGACCGCCACGAAGTCTCGCCGGCGCTGAAGCTGTTGTTCTCCGCCGAAGACGTGTCCCAGCTTTCGGCGGTGTACCGCCAGCTGCGCGAAACCCCGGCCGCCGAGGCCTGAGAGACCCGACCATCGCATGGCTATCTCCAAGCACACTCCCGCCCTGTTCAACGAAGGCCTGCCGGACCCGCGCCTGCAGCAGTTCCGCATGCGCCGCCTGCAGGTGCACAACTGGGGCACCTTCAATGGCCTGACCGAAGTGCCGATCGCCGAGCGCGGCTTCCTGTTCGTCGGCCGTTCCGGCTCGGGCAAGTCGACCCTGCTCGATGCCATGTCCGCGCTGCTGACGCCGCCGGCCATCGTCGACTTCAACGCCGCCGCGCGTGAAGCCGAGCGCAGTGGCCGCGACCGCAACCTGGTGTCCTATGTGCGTGGCGCCTGGGCCGACCAGCAGGACAGCGGCACCGGTGAAATCGCCACCCAGTACCTGCGCAAGGGCGCGACCTGGACCGCACTGGTGCTGGAATACCGCGCCGGCGACGGCCGCGTGGTCAGCCTGGTGCGCCTGCTGTGGATCTCCGGCAACGGCACCTCGGCCGGTGACGTGCGCAAGCACTACATGATCGCCGAGCGCCCGTTCGACATCGCCAAGGACCTCGGCGGATTCGACCTGGACCTGCGCAAGCTCAAGCAGAAGCTGTCCGACCTGCACCACTTTGACACCTTCTCCGGCTACGCCGAGCGCTTCCGCGACCTGCTCGGCATCGACAACGAGATGGCGCTGCGCCTGCTGCACAAGACGCAGTCGGCGAAGAACCTGGGCGACCTCAACGTCTTCCTGCGCGACTTCATGCTCGACACGCCGAAGACCTTCGACGCCGCCGAGCGCCTGGTCAGCGACTTCGCCGAACTCGATGGCGCACATCAGGCCGTGGTCACCGCCCGTCGCCAGGTGGAAACCCTGCTGCCGGCACGCGCCTACTACAACGACCTGAAGGAAATGCACCGCCAGCGCGGCGACGACGAAGCACTGAAGCTCGGCGTCGACAGCTTCCGCGAAAGCCGCCGCCAGGCGCTGATCGAAGCGCGCCTGCGCGAGATGGATGTGCGTGACCGTGGCCTGCTCGGCGAAGAAGCCCAGCGCCGTGCCGCGCTGGACAACCACACCGAGCGTCTGGCCGAACTGGAACTGCAGCGCCGCCAGCAGGGCGGTGAGCGCATCGAGGAACTGGAACGCGAACAGGGCCGCGCCGAAGCCGAGCGCGACCGCCGCAAGGCCAAGCGTGACCAGGCCCAGGAAGCCGCACAGCAGCTGCAGGCCGAACTGCCCGACGATGCCCATGGCTTCGCCGAGCTGGTCGAGCGTGCGCAGAATGAACTGCAGGACCGCCAGCGTGCCTCGGCAGCACTGGACGATGCGATCAGCGATCGCCTCGGCGGCAAGCGCGATGACGAGCGCCGCTTCGGTGAAGTGCGCAGCGAACTCGAAGCGATGCAGCGCACGCCCTCCAACATCCCGGCGCCGATGCAGAAGCTGCGCGCACGCCTGGCCGAGGAAACCGGCATCGCTGAAGCGGCGCTGCCGTTCGTCGGCGAGCTGATCCAGGTCCGCTCGGAAGAGCAGGGCTGGCAGGGCGCCATCGAGCGCGTGCTGGGCGGTTTCGCGCTGTCACTGCTGGTCGATGACAAGCATTACAACGACGTCGCCGAGTGGGTGAACCGTACCCACCTGGGCATGCGTTTCACCTATTACCGTGTGCGCCGTAATGACGATGCGTTCGCGCGTGAGCCGTCGGCGAAGTCGCTGCTGCACAAGCTGGAACTGCGCGAGCACGTGTTCGAAAGCTGGCTGCGCCGCGAGCTCGGCAAGCGCTTCGACTACGAATGCGTCGACGCCAAGCAGCTGCGCAATGTCGACCGCGGCATCACCCGCGAAGGCCAGGTCAAGCATCCGGGCGACCGCTTCGAGAAGGACGACCGCAGTGCCGTGGGCGACCGCCGTCGCTGGATCCTCGGCTTCAACAACCACGACAAGGTGGGCGCCTTCGAGCGCGAAGCACAGGAACTGGCCAAGCGCATCGCCAGCTGCGAGACCGACATCGCGCGCCTGCGCGGCCAGCGTGACCGCGACAATGAACGTCGCCTGGCCTGCCACGAGCTGGTCAGCATCAGCTGGAACGAGATCGATATCGCCGCCCCACAGCAGCGTCTGAGCGATATCGAGGCCACCCTGCGCGATCTGCGCGAAGGCAACGCCGATCTCGCCAAGCTGGCCAAGCAGATCGACGCGGTGCGTGCCGACATCGAGCAGGCGCGTCGTACCTATGAAGACGTCCGCGTCGAACGTGGGCAGCTGGTCAAGGAACGTGATCGCCTGGACCGTGCACGCCAGCAGAGCCGTGCACTGGTGCTGCCGAGCCTGGCCCAGGAGCACGAGGCTGGACTTGCCGAGCGCCTGCAGGAGCAGGGCCCGCTCAGCCTGGAAACGCTGGAAGCGCACATGCGCCAGGTCAGCAACGCGCTGAACGAGCAGCTGTCGTCCTCGCAGCAGGACCTCAACCGCATCGAGAACCAGCTGATCGGTTGCTTCCGCCGCTTCATCCAGCAGTGGCCGGAGGAATCGGGCGACTTCACCGTGTCGGTGGCCTCGGCCGAGGACTTCCTTGCACGCCTCGAACGCCTGGAGCGCGATGGCCTGCCGCAGCACGAAGAGCGTTTCTTCGACCTGCTGCAGAACCAGAGCAAGAACAACCTGCTGGCCCTGCAGCGCCACAGCGCCGAGGCCCGCAAGTCGATCGGCCAGCGCCTGGACGAAGTGAATGCCAGCCTGGAACAGGTGCCGTTCAACCGCGGCACGCTGCTGACCATCGAACTGAGCGACCGCCGCCTGCCGGAAGTCGGCGAGTTCCATCTGCAGCTGCGCGAAGTGTTGTCGCAGCAGCAGACCGAGCAGCGCGAGCTGGCCGAATCGCAGTTCACCGTGCTGCGCCAGCTGGTCAACCGCCTGGGTTCACAGGAAGGCGAAGACAAGCGCTGGCGCGAGCTGGTGCTGGACGTGCGCATGCACGTGGAGTTCATCGGCGTCGAGCTGGATGCGGAGACGCGCCAGCAGGTCGAGATCTACCGCAGCGGTGCCGGCAAGTCCGGTGGCCAGCGCCAGAAGCTGGCCACCACCTGCCTGGCGGCTGCCCTGCGCTACCAGCTCGGCGGCGCCGACAGCCAGCTGCCCAGCTATGCCGCGGTCGTGCTCGACGAAGCCTTCGACAAGGCCGACAACGAGTTCACCGCACTGGCGATGAACATCTTCGACAACTTCGGCTTCCAGATGGTGGTGGCCACCCCGTTGAAGTCGGTGATGACGCTGGAACCGTTCATCGGTGGCGCCTGCTTCGTCGAAATCAGCGGCCGCCACGACTCCGGCGTGCTGCTGATCGAGTACGACGAAGAGGGCAAGCGCCTGAAGCTGCCCGAGCGCAGCCGCCAGCAGGCCAACGAACCGGAAGAAGCGGAGGCCTGACCTGGCCGATTGAATGGGAATGCCGGCCAGCGGCCGGCACTACCCATGGCGGGGTTCATGGCCCGGTAGTGCCGGCCGCTGGCCGGCAACCGCATTCACGCTCCGCGCAACGTATCCCACGCCATCCGCGCGATCAGCACCACCACCAGCCCCACGAACAGCTTGCGGATGAACGGCGTACCACCCTTCAGCGCCAACCGCGTGCCCACCACCGATCCAATGATGTTGGCCGCCGCCATCGGCAGCGCGAACAGCCACAGGATGTTGCCGGTCGGCACGAAGAACGAGATCGCCGCCACATTGGTCGCCAGGTTCACCACCTTCGACGCGGCCGATGCGCGCAGGAAATCCAGGCCGAAGAAGCGCACGAACAGGAAGATCAGGAAGCTGCCCGTACCCGGCCCGAAAAAGCCATCGTAGAAGCCGATCGCCGCACCAATGGCCAGTGCGATGGCCAGCTCGCGGCGGCCGATCTCCTGCGGCCGGTGCAGTGCACCGAAATCCTTCTTCCAAAGCGTGTAAGCCAGCATCGCGATCAGCAGCACCAGTACCAGCGGGCGCACCGCATCCTTGGGCAGCAGGCTAACCGCGGTGGCCCCGGCGAAGGAGAAGATGAAGGCCGTGCCAGCCGCGAACAGCACCGGCTTCCACGGGAAGCGCACATTGCGTGCATAGCGCCAGGCCGCTGCACCCGTGCCGAACATCGAGCTGAACTTGTTGGTACCGAACAGCATCGCCGGCGTCTGCTGCGGCAGCACCGTGAACAGGCCGGGCAGCTGCACCAGGCCACCGCCACCGACGGCGGCATCCACAAGGCCGGCGATGAAGGCGATCACCACCAGCCACCACAACTCAGGGGGAACCAGTTCCAGCACGGCGATCAATCAAGGTGGGGGGCGCGACAGCATACGCCTGTCCTGCATCAGCTGACCCGTGCCGCGCGTGGATCAATCCATGCAACCCGGCGACAATGCCGGCATGAGCCGAAAACCCGCCGATCCCTGTCCCTGCGGCCTGGCCGCCGACTACACCGCCTGCTGCGGCCGTTTTCACGCCGGCGAGGCCGCGCCCGATGCCGAGCGCCTGATGCGTTCGCGTTACAGCGCCTACGTGCGGGGTCTGGCCGACTACCTGCGCCAGACCTGGCACCCGGACACGCGTCCGGCCGAGCTGACGCTGGACGATGCGCCGGGCCAGCGCACGCATTGGCTGGGCCTGACCGTGCACGAGCACACCGTTACCGGTGCCGACAGCGCCGACGTCCGCTTCACCGCGCGCTACCGCATCGGCGGCGGCAGCGCGGTGAAGATGACCGAACACAGCCGCTTCCTGCGCATCGACGGCCGCTGGTACTACCTCGACGCGGTCTGAGCCTCAGCCGCCACGCATGGCCAGCACGCGCTGGCCGGCCTGCGCGTGCACCTGGTTGCGGCCCCCGTCCTTGGCCGCGTACAGCGCCTGGTCGGCGGCCTTGACCACCGCCATCGGTCGCCGGTCCACACGACTGTCGGCCAGGCCGATGCTCACCGTCACCTGCACGACCTGGCCGCTGCCACCGCGTCCGCGCTGCTGGCGGCCGGCTTCGTCATCGCGGCTGCGGGTGCTGCGGTCGCGCAGCTGCATGCGGGTGTCCTCGATGCTCTGCCGCAGCGCCTCCACGGCATCCATGCAGGCCGCCGCAGGGCGGTCCAGGAACACCACCGCGAACTCCTCGCCGCCATAGCGGAACGCGCGGCCGCCGTCACCCACCCGCGCCAGCCGCGAGGCTACCAGGCGCAGCACGTCGTCGCCGGTGTCGTGGCCATGGGTATCGTTGAACGATTTGAAGTGGTCTACGTCCACCATCGCGATGCTGTAGGTGCCGCGTGCCCGTTGCAGGGTTTCGTTGAACACGCGGCGCCCCGGCAGGCCGGTCAGTTCGTCGCGGAACGCCATGTGGAAGGATTCCTGCAGCATCGCACCCAGCACCAGCAGCAGGGCGGCGCAGCTCAGCGCCGGCAGCAGCACCGGCTGCAGGAACACCCGCGGCAGCATCCACCACAGGCACAGCATCGCAAGCAGCATCGACGTATGCAGCGGGCGCGGGTGCCGCCAGGCCTGCCAGCCCAGCGCAGCGGTGGCCAGCAGGAACAGCAGCGCCGGCAGTTGTGCCAGCGCGTTCCAGTCGGCCGGAATCCAGCTCCAATGGCGGTTCGACAGCAGGTCGTGCATGCCACGCGGTTGTTGTGCCGCCAGCAGGAGGAAGATCAGAAGCGCGGTGCCACTGGCAATACCACGCAGCAACAGGTCGTGGCGTCGGCGCCCGCGCTCCGGCCACAACGCCAGTCCGGCGAACAACAGCGGCAACCAGGTTGAGATGGCGTGGAAGCGAAGCGGCGTCAGTGCGGTGACATGGCCACTGCGCAGGTAGCCAGCGACATCGTGGTGCAGTAGCGCAAACACCACCGCCACCAGCAGTAGCAGGCACAGCGCGCGCATCTGATGGTAGAGCAGGGCCAGCCCCGCGCCGAGGCAGGCCAGCAGCCAGGGCAGGATGCGCTGGGCGGGACTGGCCACGTCTTCAGCACCCAATGCGGTGCACAGCACCACGGCGACCAGCATGGCGGGCAGCACGAACAGGTAATGCGCAGGCTGGCGGAGCGGATGCAGGGGCAAGCAGGAATTCCAGCGCGGTGACGACGCGGCCGCAGCATTGCCGTTAGCGGCGTTCGTGCCTGCATCTTGAATGCGGGTGGCTTACCCATGTGAACAAAGTGACGCCGAACCATGACATCGCACTCACCGTTCTGCGCCGATGCTGCGCGCATGGACAGCGTACCCGCCGCCGTCGCTGCCCCGCAGCACGATCTCGCCCACCAGTTCGCCCGCATCCGGGCGCGCAGCCTGCAGCTGGCCGCACCGCTCAGTGCCGAGGACGCCATGCTGCAGAGCATGGCCGACGCCAGCCCGAGCAAGTGGCATCTGGCCCATACCACTTGGTTCTTCGAGCGCTTCGTGCTGGCGGGACTCGCCACCACACCGGCGCATGACCCGGCCTGGGACTATCTGTTCAACAGCTACTACAAGAGCATCGGCCCGGCGCATGCGCGGCCGCAGCGTGGGCTGCTGTCGCGACCCTCGCTGCAGCAGGTGCGCGACTACCGGCAGCAGGTCGATGCGCAGGTACAGGCACGCCTGACGGCAGGCGACCTTGATGAGCAGGCGCTGCAGCACCTGCAGCTGGGACTGCAGCATGAGCAGCAGCATCAGGAGCTGCTGCTCACCGACATCAAGCATGCGTTCTGGTGCAATCCGCTGCAGCCGCCGTATCGCGAAGACCTGCAACCCACCGCAAGCAGCGCCGGCGCTCAGGGTTGGATCGAGTCACCCGAGCGCATCGTCACCGTCGGCGCCGCAGCCTGGCCGCAGCAGGCCGCGTTCGCGTACGACAACGAATCGCCAGCGCACCGCGTGCTGCTGCCCGCCCACGCCCTGGCCGAGCGCCCGCTCAGCAATGCCGAATACCTCGCCTTCATCGAGGCCGGTGGTTACCGGGAGCCGCGCTGGTGGCTCAGCGAAGGCTGGGCGCTGCGCGAAGCCGAGGGCTGGCAGCACCCGCTGTACTGGGATGACGCTCTGCAGCGCGAATACACCCTCGGCGGTTGGCGTGAGCTGGATCCGCACGCGCCGGTCTGCCACCTCAGCTACTACGAGGCTGATGCCTGCGCCCGCTGGGCCGGCGCGCGCCTGCCCAGCGAGTTCGAATGGGAAGCGGCTGCGACGTCGCAACCGGTCAGCGGCCACTTCGCAGAGGATGACCACCTGCACCCGCAGGCGGGGCAGGGCAGTGGACTGCGGCAGCTGTTCGGCGATGTATGGGAATGGACCCAATCGGCCTATGGCGCCTACCCCGGCTTCCGCCCATTTGCTGGAAACCTGGGTGAGTACAACGGCAAGTTCATGTGCGGGCAGTGGGTGCTGCGCGGCGGGAGCTGCGCCACGCCGCGCGGACATGTGCGCGCCAGCTACCGCAACTTCTTCATGCCACCGGCGCGCTGGCAGTTCTCTGGGCTGCGCCTGGCCAGGGACCTTACATGAGCACCGTGCATGACGCGCTGCAGGCACTGACCGATCTCACTCCCGGCCGCCAACAGATCCTGGCCGACGCGGTGACCGGGCTCTCACGTTCGCTGCGGCAGCTGCCGTCCAAGTACTTCTACGACGCACGTGGATCGCGCCTGTTCGAGCAGATCACCCAGACCCCCGAGTACTACCCCACGCGCACCGAGCTGGCCCTGCTGAAGCGCGTGCTGCCGGACATTGCCCGCAGCGTCGGCCCGCGCCTGCACGTGGTGGAACTGGGCAGCGGCAGCGGCCGCAAGACCGCGCTGCTGCTGGCCGCCCTGCACGACCCGGTGGCCTACACACCGATCGAAATCTCACGCGCCGCACTGCTGTCCAGCATCGACCATCTGGCCCCGGCGCTGCCCCAGGTCGAGATGCTGCCGGTCTGTGCCGACTTCACCAGCCCTGTGACCGTGCCCATGCCCGAGCGCGAACCCGCGCGACGCCTGTTGTTCTTCCCCGGTTCCACACTGGGCAACTTTGAAGGCGAAGACGCGGTCGCACTGCTGCGCGCGATGCGCCAGACCATGGGCCGTGACGGGCTGGCCCTGGTCGGCATCGACCTGCACAAGGACCCGGCGCTGATCGAAGCGGCCTACAACGATGCGCAGGGTGTCACCGCCGCGTTCACTCTCAACCTGCTGGCCCGGCTCAACCGCGAGATCGGCAGCGACTTCGACCTCGACGGCTTCCGCCACCGCGCCTGCTACAGCACCGCGCGGCTGCGCATCGAGACCGATCTGGTCAGCCGCTGGGCGCAGGATGTGCATCTGGACGGCCGCACTTTCCACTTTGCCGCCGATGAACCGATCCGCGTGGAGTACAGCCACAAGTACACCGACGACAGCTTTGAACAGCTGCTGCAGCAGGCCGGGCTGCAGGTGGTGCAGCGCTGGGATGCCGACGCCCCGGCCTATGGCCTGCGCCTGCTGCGCGCTCTGTAGGACCGATCACCCGCCGGTGCCGCTTCAGGTTCGGCTGCACCGCTGGCCCTAAGATGGCCCTGCACCGGCAACACGGAGGACGCCATGCCCATTCTGATCACGCTCGGCCTGGCCGCCGCCCTCGCCTCGACGCCGGCGCAGCCGACGGCACCCGATCCCGGCCTCGATCCGGCCTTCAGCCGCTGCCTGGCGGGCCTGCAGGCCGCGGCCGCCAGCCAGGGCATCAGTGCCGACCGCTTCAACGAAATCACCGACGGCCTCACCCCGGACCCCAGCGTGCTCGGCCTGCTCGATGCGCAGCCGGAATTCACCACGCCGATCTGGGATTACCTGGCAGCCCTGGTCGATCGCCAGCGCGTTGATGATGGGCGCGCGATGCTGCAGCAGCATCGTGACCTGCTCGATCGCGTGTCCGCACAGTACGGCGTCGATCCGACCACCATCGTCGCCGTATGGGGCGTGGAGAGCGACTATGGCCGCGTGTTCGGCAAGCGCCCGCTGCTGCAGTCCCTGGCCACGCTGTCCTGCGCCGGCCGTCGCCAGGCCTTCTTCCGTGGCGAACTGCTGGCCCTGCTCAAGCTGATCGACCGGGGTGACCTGCAGGCGCAGGGGCTGACTGGTTCCTGGGCCGGCGCGTTCGGCCATACCCAGTTCATGCCCAGCACCTATGCACGCATCGCGGTCGACGGTGACGGCGACGGTCGTCGTGATCTGGTCGGCAGCATTCCCGACGCGCTGGCGTCCACCGCCAACTACCTCAAGCGTGCCGGCTGGCGCAGTGGCGAGCCATGGGGCATGGAGGTCCGTATCCCGGCCGGCTTCAACGCCAGCCAGGCCGGTCGTACCCAACGCCGCGCGCTGGCCGACTGGCGCGCGCAGGGCGTGACCGCGCTGGATGGCAGCGCGCTGGCACCGGCCAACCTCCCGGCCGACGCGCGCGCCGCCCTGCTGCTGCCGGCCGGCAACAAGGGCCCGGCATTGCTGGTGTTCCGCAACTACGACGCGATCTACAGCTACAACGCCGCCGAAAGCTATGCGCTGGCGATCGCGACGCTGGCTGACCAATTGCGTGGCGGCAACGGGTTGGCCACCGCCTGGCCGACCGACGACCCGGGCCTGGGCCGCGATGAGCGCCGCCAACTGCAGACCCTGCTGCTGGCCCGCGGCCACGATATCGGCAGCGCCGATGGCATGATCGGTACGGCCACGCGTCGCGCGATCCAGTCCGAGCAGCAGCGCCTCGGCTGGACCAATGCCGATGGGCGTGCTGGGCAGCGCATCCTGCGCACGCTGCAGGAAGAGGCCGCAGCGGCAGCGCCCAGCGTGCAGAAGGCCTTGCCCCAGGCACGCTGACCGCGACATCATCGCCGCGGTCTTCAAGGAGCGTCATCGCATGCAGTCGAATCCGGACATCAGCAGCGGCCTGTATCACGGGCTGGAGGCCTGGCAGGTGCGAACCGCCAATGCCACGGCGGTCATCAGCGTGTTCGGTGGACAGCTGCTGTCGTTCATTCCGGAAGGGCAGCACGACCTGTTGTGGCTGTCGCCCACGCGCGCCGAACTGCCCACGCCGATCCGCGGAGGTGTGCCGGTGTGCTGGCCGTGGTTCGGACGCCAGGGCCAGGACACTGATGTTCCCGCACACGGGTTGGTGCGTACCGTGCGCTGGGAACTGCAGCAGGTGTGCCAGAACGACACGGGAGAGCTGGAGCTGCAGCTGGCGCCGCCATTGCCTGCAGACCTCGGCCTGCGTCTGCAGATGCAGCTGCGTATCGGCCACCAGCTGCATCAGCAGTTGACCAGTGAGAACATCGGCAGCGCCCCGGTCACTTTCACCCAGGCCCTGCACAGCTATTTCCGTGTTGGCGATGCCGGTCGCGTCGAGGTCGATGGCCTCGATGGACTGCAGTATCTCGACAAGTACGAGGATTACGCACAGGCGCGCCTGCAGCAGGGACCGTGGTCATTGCGCGATCCGCGTGATCCCGGCCGCAGCGATCGCATCTATACCGGTGCTGGCGGCCATTACGCGCTGCGTGATCCCGTACTGCAGCGGCGGATCGAGATCCGCAGCGAAGGCAGCCAGACGCTGGTGGCATGGAACCCGGGTGCGGACGCGGCGGCGAAGATGGCGGACGTCGGCGATGGCTGGCACGATTATGTCTGCCTGGAGGTGGCCAATGCCGGCCCCGAGCAGATCACCCTCGCACCGGGGGAGCGCCACCGGTTGGCGCAGACCCTGGCCAGTGCCCCGCTATAGGTGGTGGCAGCAGTTCCAGTTTGATGATGTACGCAGGAAGGATGGAGAACATGCAGGAAGCACAGTGGTGGTATGCCAATGGCAGGCAGAGCAGTGGGCCGGTCGACCTGGCCGGTCTTCGCAAGCTGCAGCAGGACGGGACGGTAACGGCACGCACGCTGCTGTGGTGCGAAGGGATGCCGTCGTGGCGTCCATTGGCCGAGCTGGATCAGGTTCCAACGCCCATCGAAGTGGTTCCGGCCCCGGATATCGACGCAGCCCCTGTCGTGGAGGGCATCGCGCCGAGCGTCGGCGATCCCTCCGATCCGTATCGTGCGCCGGCCACTGCACCGGATACGACAGCGGCGGCTGGGCTGGAAGGCGAATTGGCGCTGTACGCCAGTGTGGTGGGAGGCAACTTCCCGATCTATCGCCAGCGCTGGCGGCTGGATCAAGGCATCGCCACGGGCACTGGCACCTGGCACTGGCCGGCCTTCCTGCTCGGCCTGGTGTGGATGATGTACCGCAGGATGTACCGTCTGGCGGCGATGTGGGCTGGCCTGCTGCTGCTGATCAGCGTGGTCGAGACCTTGCTGGATGTGCCTGATGGCCTGTCGCTGGTCATCACCTTCGCGCTCAGCATCACCACCGGCATCTTTGGCAACAGCTGGTACCTGGCGCACTGCCAGCGCCTGATCGCCCAGGCCCGTACCGTGGCCGGCGGCGATGACGCACGGCTGCGCAGCGAGCTGACTGCACGCGGCGGCACCAGCGTGGTCGCCACACTGATCGCCATCGTCATCGCGGTGGTGCTGAGTACGGTCGGCGCTGCGTTGGCGGGGTAGGCCGGATCAGCCGGCTTGGCGTGGCCGCAGTACCAGCAGGCACAGGGCTCCGGCCACCAGCCCCCAGAACGCCGAGCCGATGCCGGCCAGGCTGACCCCGGAGGCGGTGACCAGGAAGGTGACCAGTGCCGCCTCGCGGTCCCGCTCTATCGCCAGCGCACTGGCCAGGCTGTTGGCGATGGTGCCGAACAGCGCGATACCGGCCACGCAGGCCACCAGTTCCTTCGGGAACGCGGCGAACAGTGCCGCCACGGTGGCACCGAACAGTCCGATCGCGATGTAGAAGGCGCCCGCTGCCATGGCCGCGGTATAGCGTCGCGCCGGATCTTCATGCGCATCGCGGCCCATGCAGATCGCGGCGGTGATTGCAGCGAGGTTGAGCGCATAGGCACCGAAGGGGGCCAGCAGCGTGTTGACCACACCGATCCAGCCGATCAGTGGCGACACCGGTGCTTCGTAGCCGGATGCGCGCATCACCGCGACGCCGGGAATGTTCTGCGAAGCCATGGTGACCACGAACAGGGGCAGGGCGATGCCTGCCACCGCCGTCCACGATAGTGACGGCGTGACCCACTGAGGTACTGCCAGTTGCAGTTGTACCTGTTGTGCGTGCAGCAGGCCGCGGCTGGCCGCGACCGCGATACCTACCGCCAGGGTGGCGATCACTGCATAGCGTGGGAACAGGCGGCGCCCGGCCAGCCAGGTGGCGA
The DNA here is from genome assembly GCF_037203745.1 of Stenotrophomonas sp. CCNWLW162. Taxonomy (NCBI): domain Bacteria; kingdom Pseudomonadati; phylum Pseudomonadota; class Gammaproteobacteria; order Lysobacterales; family Lysobacteraceae; genus Stenotrophomonas; species Stenotrophomonas sp. CCNWLW162. The sequence continues at coordinate 147,403 of NZ_JBBCBL010000008.1, forward strand.
ACATCGCCAGCGCCAGCACCAGTTGGGTGTTCATCGCCACGAACACATCCAGGCCGAAGCGCAGCAGCACGCCGGCCAGCATGCCGGCGGCCAGCGCCATCGGCACCCGTTGCATCAGGCGGGCGAAGATGCCGGAGAAGCCGGCCAGCATGCCCAGCACCGCGGCAAGCAGGAAGGCGCCGGTCGCTTCAGACAGTGAGGCGCCACCGGCACCGACCACCAGCATCGCCGCGCCCGGGGTCGACCATGCGGTCACCACCGGCACGCGGTAGCGCAGCGACAGGCCGATGCAGGTCACGCCCATGCCCAGCCCCAGTGCCCACATCCATGAGGCGATCTGCGCCTGGTCGGCACCGACGGCCTGTGCAGCCTGGAACACGATCACGGCCGAACTGGCGAAGCCGACCAATACAGTAATGAAGCCAGCGACGATCGCCGGCATCGAAAGATCGCGCCACCACACCCGCCGCACCTGCATGTTCATTGCTGTCCCTCTACTGTGCATCCGTGCATTGATAGCCCCTGCGGTGTTGACCGCGCAACGCGCGGTCAACACCGCAGCGATCTTCGAGCGTACGTCATGCGTGATGTCATGGCGGTTCTGTCATCACCCTGCAAAAAAAGGCTTGACGAAATCTGCAGGATCTCTAGAATTCGCTCCCTTGCTGCAGCACACCGCTTCTTCGGAAACGGCACGCGAACAGCGACGCCACCACCGACGAACGAGTTGATCGAACGAAGGTGTTGACGGACTCGAAAAGTCCGGCATAATAGGCGGCTCGCAACGACGAAAGACCCTCGGGTCCAACGCCGAAGCAGCATCGGCAACAACGTCCACTCCGGTGAGACGGCCTTGAAAAAAGGTGTTGACGAAGCGGAAAAGCCGGCTATAATGGGCGGCTCGCTACGAAGGAAACTTCGCAGCACACGGGAATGGCGCTGAGGCCACTTCCCAAGATCTTTGAAAGTATGCGCAGGTATCTTGTGAAGGCGCCTGCAGGAAGGATGATTGTCCATCTTGCAGACGTTTGATCAAGCAACTATTAATTGTTTTAAAGCAAGCGATACGTTGCCAGAATCATT
>NZ_JBBCBL010000009.1:0-131312 GCF_037203745.1 Stenotrophomonas sp. CCNWLW162
TCCAACCACACCACAAACCAACACCCCCCCTGGCGCCCCCCCCCCCCCCCCCACCCCCCCCCCCCCCCCCCCCCCACGACCCCATGTCGTTCCAGGATCAATCCAACCGTCACCGGGAAACTGTCCAAGGCGGGCGGTGTCGGATTGCGGGGTGTCCGCGGCATGGATGCCGCGGCCAAGCCCCCATGGACGGGTTTACGGCGTCCCCGCAATCCGACACCGCCCCGCCCAACACACAGACAACCCAGAGCCGCTTTGGCTTTGGCTGTTGCCCTGGCTCACAGCAGGTGCAGGGCGCAGCCCTGCCGACCCACCCTCTCCTGCGCACGAAAACGATTTCACTGTTTTCAGCAAACCGTCATCCCTTCGCCACGCCAGTACCATATTGCGGAGCAGCATGCGCCCGCGGGCGACCCATGCTAAAAATCGCCCGCCCATCGCTTAGATCGATCCAAGAACGACACTGCGATGGCCGGGAGTTGGGGGAGCAGCAACAGGACGTACCAGGCCACGCGCACGGTGCTACTGCCACTGCATGGCAATAGCGACAATGTCACTTCAAATTAGATCGATTCAAGTTGTCCGTGCCACGTCACCGGATCAATCCAGGAGAGAGGGAGAGATGGGAATGAAGCATTCAACACGTACGCATGGTCAGGACGCACTGGCGTTGGCCATCGCGCTGGCCTTGGCCGCCGCCGTCATTCCGGCTGGCGCCGCCGCGCAGCAGGCCACTTCCACCGGCTCGCAGGAGGCCACCAACCTGGACAGCGTCCAGGTCACCGGCTACCGCTACGCCATCGAGAAGAGCCTGTCACAGAAGCGCGACGCCAACGCCGTGGTCGAAGTGATCACCGCAGAAGATGTCGGCAAGTTCCCCGACAAGAACGTCGCCGACGCGTTGCAGCGCGTGCCCGGCGTAGTCATCACCCGCAGCGGTGGCGAAGGCAAGAGCGTCAGCGTGCGCGGCCTTGCGCCGGACCTGACCCTGACCCAGTTGAACGGCAACTACGTGGCCACGTCGGAAACCAACGACGAAGCCACCCGTTCGTTCAACTACACCCTGCTGCCGTCGAACATGCTGTCCAGTGCAGAACTGTTCAAGTCGCCGGAAGCCCGCATCGACGAAGGCGGCATCGGCGGCACAGTCATCCTGCACACGCGGCGTCCGCTGGACATGGAATCCAACTCGGGCTTCGTCACGCTCGAGGGCACCTCCTCCGATACCCACCACGATATCGACCCGCAGGCCTCAGCCCTGTATTCGTGGCACAGCAAGGACGAGCGTTTCGGCGTGCTGATCGGCGTGACGCAGCAGAAGCGCACCACCCGCACCATGGAAGCCAGCACCGAGGACTACCAGTGGTATGGCGCCGGCAAGGCGCGCGATGCCTATGGCAACGTGCAGGCGCAGGATGGCATCCACTACTGGTGGGGCAAGTCCGGTTTCAACAACCAGACCGGCGGCAACTACAGCGACTTCTTCATGCCGACCTCGGTCAACTTCGCCGTGAAGGAAGAAAAGCGCGAGCGCAAGGGCGGCCAGCTGACCTTCCAGTTCAAGCCGGTGGACAACGTCACGATGACGGCCAACTACTTCCGCTTCGAGCTGCAGGGTGATTACACCCAGAACATGCTGAAGATCCCGGAATGGAGCATGGCCCGCTTCAACGGTGATGGAAACTGGGCCGGCGGCCGCCTGCTCAACGGCCTGGATTTCGATCCCAGCGGAAACACCGTCACCGGCGCCCAGTTCGAAAAGCTGGCTGGAAAGACCTACTACTGCAGCGAAGACCAGGCCAAGGCCGCTGGCCTGAAGCCCGGCGGCTGGGGCCCGGACGACTGCACGGTTCCGACGCCGCAGCTGACCGGTGGCTACAGCAAGGAAAAGGCGCTGTCGCAGACCGCTGACCTGACCATCGACTGGGATATCAGCCCGCTGTGGAAGGCCTCGTTCACCGGCGGCCGTACCTGGTCCGAAGGTGGTCCGTCGATGAACTTCCGCATGTCGGCCAAGCCGCGGCGCAAGGTCGGCAACGATTACCTGTCGGGCAACCTGTACAGCGCATGGGACCTGACCGGCACGCCGTCGGCCACCTTCTCGCCCGACCTGCAGCAGCAGCTGATGAACGGCATCGCCGAAGTCGACACCGGCTCGACCGATTCGTCGTGGAAGCGCACCGAGGTCAAGCAGAACTACTTCCAGGCTGACGTGACCAAGCTGTTCGAGTCGGGCTGGCTGGACTCGATCCAGTTCGGTGCCAAATACCGTGACGGCAAGGTCCATCGCAATACCGGCAACACCTACTGGGTGTGCCCCGGCCGCGACCCGGCCGACTATGACAACAGCCGCTACCAGAGTGGCTGCGATCCGACTGCCGGCGACGCGCAGCCCGGCTTCTTCCTGTCCAATCCGATCAGCAACATTGCCGGCGGCTTCAATGCCAACGTGTTCCCGGGCATCAACTACCCGGCCTACATCGACTACCTGAACAAGACCTACGGCGGTTCGCACAACCGTACCGAGGAAGACTTCGTCTACAACGTCAACGAGAAGATCTACTCGGGCTACTTCCAGGCCAACTTCCGTACCGAACGCCTGCGCGGCAATGTCGGCGTGCGCGTGGTGCGCACCAAGCAGTTCGCGCAGTCCTCCGACTCGATCGAGAAGTTCAACGACTACTTCCTGGACAACGCATCCGGCGCACCGATGGCGTGCACCGATCCGGCCGCTGCGGCCTACCCGACCTACAGCTGCGAGAGCGGCTTCGTGCGCCTGCCGCACGACCTCGCGCAGAGCAAGACGTACGACCTGATCGGCGTGGACCGTACCTACACCGACGTACTGCCGAGCTTCAATATCGCCTGGGACATCACCGACACGCTGGTGCTGCGTGGTGCCGCGTCGAAGGTGATCGCCCGCCCCGGCTACACCGACATCGCAGCTCCGGGCGCACTGAGCTATTACAGCGAAGAGTATGTCAATGATCGCCGCGTTGCCGGTGGCGCATCGACCGCAGGCTGGGTCGGCAAGGGCAGCAACAAGCAGCTGGAACCGTTCAAGGCCACCCAGTTCGACCTGGGCCTGGAGTGGTACTTCCAGCCGGGCGCGGTCGCCGGCGTCGGCCTGTTCCGCAAGAACGTGGACAACTTCACCCTGCCGGTGGTGCGCGACACGCCGATGGTCATCGGCGGTGAAGCGGTGAACGTGCAGCGCTATGAAACCCAGGCCAATGGCCGCGATGGTGTCTCGCAGGGCGTCGAGCTGTATGGCCAGTACACCTTCGATTTCGGCTTCGGCGTGCAGGCCAACTACACCTACAACGACACCAACCTGGCTTCCATTGTGTTGGACGGGCAGGAAATCGGCTCCTCGCCGCTGGTCGGCAGCGCCAAGAACCAGGCCAACGTGACGGTCTTCTACGAGAACGAGAAGTTCCTCGCGCGCGCCTCGTTCAACCGTCGCGGTCAGGTGGTCGGTGGGCTCAACAACGGCCTCACCATTTACACCGAGCCGTATGACCAGCTGGACCTGAACGTTGCCTACAACCTGACCCCGGACTGGACGCTGACCGCCTCGGTGATCAATGCCACCAAGTCCGAGCAGCGCGTGCACCTGGGCAATGACACCAAGGCACGTCTCTTCTCCAACACCTACGCAGGCCGCCAGCTGTACTTCGGCGCCACCTGGAAGTTCTGAGGCACCACCGGTTGCCCGGGCCCACCCGGCGCAACCCACGCCCCGCCCTGGCGGGGACGTTCCTCCACGGCAGCCGCGCTGGTACAGGTGGCTGCCGTTTTTGCTGGCGCTTTTCTTCGGTTCAGCCCTGCGCTTGACCCTGCCAATGTTGGAAGGTGCACACTGACTCCACCCCAAGAGCACCGAAGGAGCTACAGATGGAATTCCACGTTGAAGGCATGACCTGCGGCGGCTGCGCACGCAGCGTGACCAAGGCGATCGAGCTGGTCGATCCGCAGGCCAGCGTGCAGGCAGATCCGGCCAGCCGTCGCGTGCAGGTGCAGACCTCGGCCAGCGAATCACAGATCGTGGCGGCACTGACCGATGCCGGCTTCCCGCCGCGCACGGCCTGATTCCCTACCCTGCGCCTGCAACGAAAAACCCGCCCGGTGCAGCTGCACCGGGCGGGTTTTTTCATGCATGCAACGCCAGGTCAGTGCTTGTGCGTGCGGCGCCGTACCGCACCGGTCTTCGCGGTCTCCGGCGGTGTCAGGGTCTCTTCGTCCTCGCCCAGCCGCTGCAGGATCGGGCATTCCGGGCGCTCATCGCCCGCACAGCAGCTGATCAACGACTTCAGCGTGTCGGCCATCTGCCGCATGCTTTCGATACGCTGTTCCAGGTCGGCGATGTGCTGTTCGGCAAGATGCTTGACGTCGGCACTGTGCCGCGAGGTGTCGTTCCACAGGCCCAGCAGGTCGGTGATCTCGGCGACCTGGAAGCCGAGATCGCGCGCGCGGCGAATGAAACGCAGGCGGTGGATGTCCGCCTGCGAATACGCCCGGTAGCCGGACTCGGTGCGATCTGCCGCGGGAATCAGGCCGATCTGTTCGTAGTAGCGGATCATCTTCGCCGAAACGCTGGAGGCCTTGGCGGCTTCACCGATGTTCATGCGGTTCTCCTTCAATGACTCGCGGCAGGTACATCCGCCATCGGCGGCTGGAAGCGGCGCAGGCGCAGCGCATTGCCCAGCACGAACACGCTGGACAACGCCATCGCACCGGCGGCGAACACCGGCGACAGCAGCACACCCCAGACCGGGTACAGCACGCCGGCCGCCACCGGAATCAATGCGGTGTTGTAGGCAAAGGCCCAGAACAGGTTCTGTCGGATGTTGCCCAGCGTTGCCTTCGAAAGCGCGATGGCATTCGGCACGCCCTGCAGGTTGCCCGACATCAGCACCACATCGGCCGACTCCACCGCGATATCGGTGCCGGTCCCGATGGCCAGGCCGACATCGGCCTCGGCCAGCGCCGGCGCATCGTTGATGCCGTCACCAACAAAGGCAACATGGCCATGAGTGGCCTTCAGGCGGCGCACCGCCTCGACCTTGCCTTCCGGCAGCACTTCGGCCACCACTTCATCGATACCCAGCTGGCGCGCGATCGCCTGCGCGGTACCGGCATTGTCACCGGTGATCATCGCCACCTTCAGGCCAAGCTGATGCAGCGCCGCGATCGCGGCCGGCGTGCTCGGCTTGATCGGATCGGATACTGCGATGATCGCTGCCAGGCGTCCATCGATGGCCGCGTACAACGGCGACTTGCCCTGCGCGCCGAGTTCGGCCGCCAGCGCCGCAAACGCAGTGATATCCACGCCAAGATCGCGCATGAAGCGATCGGCGCCGACCTCTACCCGTGCGCCCTCTACGCTGGCGCGCACGCCCATGCCGGTGACCGAATCGAAATCGACCATCGATGGCAGCGCGAGGCCCTGCTCGGTGGCTGCATCGACAATGGCGCGGGCGATCGGATGCTCCGAACGTGATTCCACGGTGGCGACCGCGGCCAGCACTGTGGCGCGATCAAAGCCGTCGGCGATCTCCAGATCGGTCAGGCGCGGCCGGCCTTCGGTCAGCGTGCCGGTCTTGTCCACCGCCACTACCTGCGCGTCCTTCAGCAACTGCAGTGCTTCACCCTTGCGGAACAGCACGCCCATCTCGGCGCCGCGGCCGGTACCGACCATGATCGACGTCGGCGTGGCCAGGCCCATTGCACACGGGCAGGCAATGATCAATACCGCCACCGCATTGACCAGCGCGAAGCTCAGCGCCGGCGATGGGCCGAAGATCAACCAGACCGCGAAGGTCGCCAGTGCGGCCAGCATCACCGCCGGCACGAACCACAGGGTGACCTTGTCGACCACCGCCTGGATCGGCAGCTTCGAGCCCTGTGCCTGTTCGACCATGCGGATGATCTGCGCCAGCATGGTCTGCGCGCCCACCGCCGTGGCACGCACGGTCAGTGCACCTTTCTGGTTGACCGTGCCGCCCACCACGCTGCTGCCCGGCTGCTTCTCGACCGGAATCGGTTCGCCACTGATCATCGACTCGTCGATGTAGCTACGGCCCTCGATCACCTCGCCATCGACCGGCACGCGCTCGCCCGGGCGCACTTCCACCACATCGCCGCTCAGAACCTCGTTGACCGGAATCTCGATCGTGCGGCCGTCACGGATCACATGCGCGACCTTGGCCTGCAGGTTGACCAGGCGCTTGATCGCCTCGGAGGTACGGCCCTTCGCGCGCGCCTCAAGGAAGCGGCCGAGCAGGATCAGCGCGACGATCACCGCCGCTGCTTCGTAGTAGACGTTCACCGTGCCCGGCGGCAACAACCGCGGTGCAAAGGTCGCCACCACCGAGTAACCGAACGCTGCGGTGGTACCCACCGCCACCAGCGAGTTCATGTCGGGTGCCAGCCGCAGCAGTGCCGGGAAACCCTTCTGGTAGAAGCGGCGGCCGGGAATGGCCAGCACCAGCAGGGTCAGTACGAACTGCAGGTACCAGCTGGTCTGCATGCCGATGGTGGCCATCACCCATTCGTGCATGCCGGGAATCAGGTGCGAGCCCATTTCCAGCACGAACACCGGCAACGCAAGCGCGCTCGCCACGATCAGGTCGCGCTTCAGTTCGGCGCGCTCGGCATCCTTCTTTTCGGCGGCCTCATCATCGGACTGCACGCCGGCCTCGATCAGGCGTGCGGCGTAGCCGACCTTGTCGATGGCCGCCACCAGCGCGTCCGCGGCTGCCACGCCGCGCACCGTGGCGCGTTCAGTGGCCAGGTTGACGCTGGCCTGGCTGACGCCCGGTACCGCCAGCAGCGCGCGCTCGACGCGACCGACGCAGGAGGCACATGTCATGCCCTCCACCGCCAGCTCGACGGTGGCGGCCGGCACGTCGTAGCCCACCCGCTCCACCGCCTGGATCAGCGCGGCACGATCGACCGGTCCGGACGCGCGGATATCCGCCCGCTCGGTGGCCAGGTTCACCGAGACACTGCCCACGCCTTCAACCTTGGACAGTGCCGCTTCGACACGGCCGACGCAGCTGGCGCAGGTCATGCCCTCGATGGGCAGGCTGATGGTGGCCGAGCTGGCGGGGACTGCAGTGGCGCGGGGCGTGGTCATGATCGGATTCCCGGGGTTCCTTCTGGATGCGGACAGGCTAAACCTTGCCATCGTGGGAAGGTCAAATCCAGCCACCCCGGGGTTCATGAAGGGGTCCATCCACGCATGGCGTGGATCTACCGAGCGGACGGGGACGCCTTGCGGATCAAGGCCCGACGCCCCCGCTGTCCACCTCAGAAGGTGAACACGTACTCCAGCGCGAACTCGCGGCCAACCGCGCCGAGCAGGCGGGTCGGGGCGAAGTCATAGTCCAGCTTGTACGGATCCTTATGGTTCCAGCTGGCCGAATTGAACACGTTGTTGACGTAGACATTGACCTTGGCGCGTTCGGTCACCTGGTAGCCCATGTTGAAGTTCCAGGTGATGAACGGCCCGACCCGCCCGTAGTAGCGCGTGGTCTGCTGGCCGGCGTTCGGGTTCGGATTGGGCGAGCCATCCGGACGCGTCGCCGGCTCCAGGCAGTTCAACGACGGGCTGTCGCTGGGCACGTAACCGTCGGCGAACGGCAGGCAACCACCAGGATTGTTCAGGCGATCGGTGCCCCAGTGATAGCGAACGCCCGGCACCGAACCGATGCGATCGGCATAGACGTTGGCATTCCAGTTGCCACGCTGCCAGGCCAGGCTCGCGCGCAGCTTGCTGCGCAGGTCACGGTCACGACGCTCCGGGTTCGGATCGTTGGCGTAACGCTGTTCCTTGGTTGAGATCTGGTTGGTGTAGTTCAGGCCGAGCTGGAAGCTGCCCCACTGCGCGGTTTCCAAGCGATAGCGCGCGGTCAGGTCGATGCCGCGCACTTCGCGGCTGGCCAGGTTGAACGGGCCACGTTCAATCGATACCAGGCGACCATTGCTGTCACGGTTCACCCGGGCCAGGATGCCGGCGCAGTATTCACCACCGGCCGGATTGGCCCACGGCGTACCGTCCATGTTCTTGCCGGTCAGGCAGCCCGCCTCGCTGGCCAGCACCTCGTCGGCGCCCACGTCGACGATCATGTCTTCCAGCTTGATTGCCCAGTAATCGGCACTGACCGACAGATTCGGCAGCACATCCCAGACGAAACCGACCGTCCACGAATCACCGGTCTCCGAACGCAGCAGCGGCGTGCCACGCCGGTTCACGTCGAACGTGTACCAGACATCGGTATTGCCCACGCCACAGTTGTTGACCAGGTACGCGCCACTCTGGATGCAGCGCAGGCGGTCATAGGTCTGCACCTCGGAGCTGCTCGGCTGGCCGAGCAGGTAGTGCATGTCCGGCGCATGGAAGCTGGTGGCGTAGGAGCCACGCACCAGCAACGACTCCACCGGGCGCCATTCCAGGCCGACATTCCAGGTGGTCTCCTTCTGGCTGCCGATGTCCAGCGCTTCACCGCTGTTGTCAGCCTTGTAGCTGCCATAGCGGTCATAGCGCGCGGCCGCAGTGGCGGTCACGCTTTCCAGCAGCGGAATCTTGAACTCGACGCCGGCCGAATAGCGGGTGCGCTCGCCGCCACCGCGATCGACGTTCTGCAGGTCGAAGTCGATGCCGGCGCGCGGGTCCGGACTGAGGTGGTAGCCCTGCTGCGCGACTTCGGCCACCGCCGCGAACGAGATCGGGCCGGCCCAGCCCTGGAACAGTTCGCCGGTGATATCCGCCGAAGCCTGGTTGACCCATGAGGACGCACGATTCTTCGCGACCGTGCCCATCTGCCAGTACTGGTCCGGCGTCAGCGGGTTCCACCAGCGCGATTCGTTCAGTGCGTAGATCGCCTCGCCGTCGGCGGTGGTGCCCAGCTTCGGGCCGAGGAAATAGTCGTACGACTTCTGCTTGTCGACCACGTTCTGCCGCTCTTCAACGCGGTAGTAGGAACGGCCCACCGTGGCGCTCCAGTCGAAGCGATCGGCCAGGCGACCACGCAGGCCCGCACTCCAGTCCCAGGACAGTTCGCGGTTGGTGTTACGCAGCGTATCCAGGCCGCCCACCTCGTTCGGAGTGAACTGGCGCACGCCGAGGATCGGGCGGTTGCGGTTGGCATCCCAGTAGTAGCCGTTGTCATCGTCGATCAGCGACACGCTGGGCGGATTGGTGCCCCATATCGCTTCGGAGCGGTATACCGCCAGGTTGGTCCAGACCTGCAGGTCGTTGCTGAAATCGAAGGTGGCATACAGGTTGCCGGACACGTTCTCGGCACCACCGGTGAGCAGCCAGTTGGCGTAGTCGGCGCTCATGCCGCACAGGCGGCCGGTGTTGGTGATGGTGTTGGCGGCGTAGTTGTAGACCAATCGATCGGCGGTGTAGTACTCGCCGTCGAATTTCTCGCAGGTGCCGGCGGGCGGCGCCAGGCGTTGGCCGGTGGTGGGATCGATCAGCGCCAGCCCTGCGGTGGGACGGAAGCCGACCTTGCGCTGTTCCATGTTCCAGGACGGATACGGCGCATCGTCGGCATCGTCCATCTGCGGGCGGTCACGCCCGAACAGCGGATCGCGCTTGGTGTACTGCAGTGCGTAGGTCACGCTCCAGTTGTCGCCGGTCCTGCCACCGGCCCAGGACAGGTCCCAGGTATCGCGGCCGCCTTCGGTGGAGGTACCACCGCGCACGCGCACTTCGTCGCCGTCGTAGTTGGTCTTCAGGATGACGTTGACCACACCGGCGATCGCATCCGAACCGTAGATGGCCGAGGCACCACCGGTCAGCACTTCAATGCGCTCCACCGCAGCAGCGGGAATGTTGCCGTAGTTGGAGAAGTTGGTTTCGCCACCGTAGGGCAACGGGTAGTCGGCCACGCGGCGACCGTTGACCAGCAGCAGCGAGCGGTTCGGGCCCATCCCGCGCAGGTTCAGGCCGCTGGCATTGGGCGTATGCGATCCCCACTGCGAGGCGGCTTCAACGGTGCCGGTGGCTTCAGTGAGCGTCTTCAGCGCGTCGTACACGCTGACGAAGCCTTCCTTCTGGATCTGTGCGGCGGTGATCACGTTGACCGGTGCCGGGCCCTCAACGCTGGCGCGCTTGATGCGCGAACCGGTGACGGTGACCGCGTCGAGATCCTTGGTGGACGAACTGGCGGCCTCCTGCGCGCTGGCCGCCAGGGGCAACAGGGCCAGGATCAACGCCTGGGACAGCAGGTGACGACGCTTGCGAACGGACTGAGCCATGGGTGGTTGCTCTTCGAAAGTGTGGACGCACGGACGGTTGGTGGCGCGGCTCTACGGCTGATCCGGGCGCCTGGATCGGTTCAAGACCGATACGGCGCCCTCCCCTGTGGATCGATCCAAACTAAAGCACAGCTGAACCACGCCGGGCATGCGGCGACGCAGCAAGACGCGGCGCAATGCCGTTATCGGCTGCAGGTATCCAAGACAATCAAAGGGTTGCGAAACATCGCTGAGAAAACGGCGCACACGTCAATGACACGATCGCGACAATCGTGCGCGGAACGGATTTGTCCGCGTACGGCAGCGGGTCGTTGTAGAGCCGAGCCTGCGCTCGGCTGCTGTTGTTCGTCGCGAAGAGCAGCCGAGCGTAGGCTCGGCTCTACACAAGAAGCGGGTTACTGCGCGCCGTCCAGCGCCTGCCGCAGCGCGGCCACAGTGGCAGTGGCGGTCTGGCTCCAGTCCGGATCCAACCCTCGCAAAGCCGGGTTCTGGAACTGCATGGCCGAGCGCCGCAGGCCCTTGGCCGAGGCGTGCAGTTCGGTACAACCGGTCTGCCGTGCAACGGCTGCGATGTTGCCCGGGGCCAGTCCGGCGCCGGCCATCACCGTGATGCGGCCCGCTGCCTGGGTAACGAGGCCTGCCAGCACATCGGCACCGGCCTCGGCACTGACCTGACCGCCCGAGGTCAGCACGCGCTGGCAACCCAACCCGATCACCTGCTCCAGCGCGGCGGGCAGGTCCCGGGCAGCATCAAAGGCGCGGTGGAAGGTCACCTGCAGCGGCCCGGCAGCCTGCACCAGTTCACGGCACAACGGCACGTCGATGCCGCCCTGCGCATCCAGCGCACCGATCACCACGCCATCGCAGCCCAGCGCGCGGCACTGCGCGATGTCACGCAGCATCAGCTCGGTTTCCAACCCGTCGTAGTGGAAGTCGCCCGGGCGTGGCCGCACCAGCACGAAGAACGGAATCGACAGGCGTTCGCGGGCGATCGCGATACTGGCGAACGACGGCGTGGTACCGCCCTCGGCCAGGTTATCGAACAGCTCGATGCGGTCGGCGCCGCCGGCCTGCGCGGCCAGCGCCGATGCCAGCGAATTGCTGGCGATCTCCAGGGTCAGCCGCGTGCTCACGCCTGGGTGCTCGTGTAGATCGACGGCGAATCACGCAGATCGTCCTGGCGCTGCGCATCGCACACCGCATAGACGAAACCACGATGCAGCGCGTAAGCGCCCACCTCACCCTGCTTGTTCATGGCCAGGAAGCACACCTGCAGTGTCTTGCTCGCTTCCGGGCGCTTGCGCACCACGCGGTCGATCGCTTCGCGGCAGGCCTGCGCGGGAGAACGTCCCTGGCGCATCAGCTCGACCACCAGGAACGAAGCGGCATTGCGGATCATCTCCTCACCCACGCCCGAGGCGGTGGCCGCACCCACGTCGTTGTCGACGTACAGGCCGGCACCGATGATCGGGCTGTCGCCGACGCGGCCGTGCAGTTTCCAGGCCATGCCGCTGGTGGTGCACGCACCGGCCAGGTGGCCCTTGGCATCCAGTGCCAGCATGCCGATGGTGTCGTGGTTGTCGCTGTTGCCGGGAATGCCGCGGCGCTCGGCGTTGATCTGCGGCTGGTACTTCTCGGTTTTCAACCACTCGCGCCAGGCGGCTTCGGCCTGCGGCGTCAGCAGGTGCTTGCGTTCGAAGCCCTGCTGCATCGCGAACTGCTGCGCGCCCTCGCCCACCAGCAACACATGTGGGCTGTTTTCCATCACTTTGCGGGCGACCGACACCGGATGCAGGATGTCGACCAGCGCCGCCACCGCACCACAGCGACCATCGCCGTCCATGATGCTCGCGTCCAGGCTCAGCACGCCATCGCGATCCGGATTGCCGCAATGGCCAACGGTGGGGTTGCACAGCTCGCTCTCGGCCCAGCGTGCGCCTGCTTCCACCGCATCCAGCGCGCTGCCACCCTGCGCCAGCACCTTCCATGCGGCCTGGTTGGCCGGTACGCCGAAGTCCCAGGTGGAGACCACCCGGGCCCCACCCTGCGTGCGCGCCTGCACGCCCGGCAATGCCGCCATGCCTGCGGCCAGTGCACCGGCCTGCAGGAACTGCCTGCGATCCACCATCGTCCCCTCCCAGTCTGCAATGCACGGCCGGCCCGATGCCGGCCCTGCTGATCAGTCGTGAATGGGCTGCCGCGCGGCGTGCCAGACCGCTGCACCGAGCACACCCAGCTGGCCGTGCTCCACCCGCCAAACCGGTACCTGGCGCAGCACCTCGGTCAGCACGCCCTTGTTGAGGAAGCGCTCACGGAAGCGGCCATCGGCCAGGAAATCCTGCACATGCGCGGAAATGCCCCCGGCCAGGTACACCGAGCGCGCGCCGACGGCGATCGCCGCGTCGCCCGCCAGGCTGCCCAGCCAGGCACAGAACACCTGCAGCGTTTCCACCGCCAGTGCATCCTCGCCGCTGCGCGCGGCACCGATCAGCGCCTCGGTACTGGTCCACACAGGGGTGACGCCGCGCAGTTCGCACAGGCACGGATACAGGTTCATCAGGCCGCTGCCGGACAGCACGCGTTCGTTGTCCACGTGCGGCCAGCGCTGCAGCAGCTTGCCCAGCACCTGCAGCTCCAGTGTGTTGCCGGCACCGAGCGCGGCATGGCCGATCTCGCTGGCCAGCACCGGGCGCTCGCCATCGGCAAAACGCAGTGCCGCGCCCAGGCCGGTACCCGCGCCCAGCACCAGCGCCGGGAAGGCCTGCGCCGGATCGGCGTCGCCGTTCAGAGGCACCAGGGTTTCCGGCTGCAGGTACGGGATCGCCAGCGCCACCGCTTCGAAATCATTGATGAGCTGCAGTTCGCGCAGGCCAGACTGTTCGCGCGTGGTCGACAGCGAGACCGTCCACGGCAGGTTGGCATTGATCAGCACATCGCCATCGAGCAGACCGGCGATGGCCACCACTGCGGTCTGCACCGGCTGGCCGAGACCAGCGGTGAAATCGGCCAGGATCGCAGCCAGGCTGGGGTGCTCGGCGCAGGCATAGGTGCGATGGCTGCCCAGCAGCGGCGCCTGGCCGGGTTGGGTCGCAGCCAAGGCCAGACGGGCGAAGGTGCCGCCGACATCGGCGACGACGAGACTGCGCGGAAGACCGCCGCGGGCGGAGTCGGTGGAAACCGGGGACGCTGCTGCGATGGTCACGCTGGCCTGCTTGGATCGATTGAATCGCCCCGATTCTCAGGCATCGGGGCGGCTTTGCCTAGCACGCCGATGGTTCAGGTTGGCCTACATGCCTTCCTGTTCGGCCACCTGCACGCCGTCCACCAGCACGCGCAGGCGCTGCGGGCGGAAGCCGGCAAACAACAGTGGCCGGGTGCGCTCGACCAGCACTTCGTGGCCGGCGATGTGGCGCAACCACGACTGTACCAGCGAGAACGAGAAGTGGGTGCCCGGGTGCAGCGGATGCTGCACCCAGACCTTCTCGGTAGCGCTCTGCAGCAGCATCGCACCGGTGAACCAGTGGCGGCTCAGCGTCACCGGCGTGGTGCCGGCCATGAAGCGGATATCCATGCGGGGTCCTTTCGCGTTGGGCAGCGGCGCCCTGGATCAGGGCTGGGCAGTCTGCAGGCTGTAGCTGGTGGTGGCGGTGAAAACCGCGCCATCGGGCTGGGTCGAACGCACTTCAACCTTGTGGCTGCCCACCGCCAGATCGGTCGGCAACGCGCCGCGCCACAGGTGCGGCGATGCGGTGGCCTCCGGCGAGCGATCGTAGCCACGCAGGTTGTTTGCAAGATCGTCGGCCACGTTCTCCACCATCAGGCGCGGATCGGGCTGGCTGACCTGCTTCATCGGCTGCCAGGCGCCGCCATCCACGCGGTACTCGACCACGCTGGCATCCTCACCCATGTAGACATTGGCGTAGACACCCCACGCCGGGTAGGCGCCCTGGCGCAGCACCTTGGGGGCATGCAGGCCGATCTGCTCGCTGGCCGGT
Organism: Stenotrophomonas sp. CCNWLW162; assembly: GCF_037203745.1. Taxonomy (NCBI): domain Bacteria; kingdom Pseudomonadati; phylum Pseudomonadota; class Gammaproteobacteria; order Lysobacterales; family Lysobacteraceae; genus Stenotrophomonas; species Stenotrophomonas sp. CCNWLW162. Next base: position 14,268 of record NZ_JBBCBL010000009.1, read on the forward strand.
TGGCCGGCCACGCGATACTGCAGCTTGTAGCTGCCATTGCCAGCCACGTCGAGCAGCGCATAACCCTTCGGCGTGCCATCGCTCATGGTGCTGTCCGGCACGCCGGCGGCGTCCTTCACCCCCGACCAGAACGCACCGCAGTTGGCACCGACGTTGTACTCGTGCAGCGGCTTGTCGCCGTTCCAGCCCTCGGCCTTGCCGTGGTAGACGTGCTGCTGGGTGTGGCTGTGGCCGCTGAGCACCAGCACGTTGCGGAAATCCTTCAGCAGGTCGAACAGGCGCTGGCGGTCGGCGTGGCGGAAGGTCTCGCGCCCCGGCGCGGCGTCGAACAACGGGATGTGCATGCCCAGCACCAGCAGGCGGTCCTTGTGCAGGCCCTTCAGGTAACTGGCAAGGAAGGCGAACTGGTCTTCGCGCAGGCCGCCGACGTACTTCGGCTTGGCCTTGGGGTCGTAGACCACGTCGTCCAGGAACACGAAGCTGGCGCCGCCCTCTTCCACCGCGTAGGTGTCCGGGCCATAGATGTTGCGCCAGCTGTCCAGCGAATGTTCGTCGCTGCCCGCATCGAAGTCGAGGTCGTGGTTGCCCGGCACATGGAACCACGGCACGCCAAGTTCGGTGGTGACCTTGTTGATCGCCGGATACAGAGTCAGGTCATCGTTGACGATGTCACCCAGGGTGGTGCCCATGCGCGCCCTGGTCTGGCCGACCAGCGGTGCCACGATCGACTGCTGGTAGTAGCCGATGTCCTTCAGGCTGGCGGTCTGCGAATCGGTGAACACCAGCATCTGGAAACCACGGCGGCTGTCGTGGCGGTCCGACTGCAGCGCGAAATCCCAGTTGCGGGTGACATCGCTGGTGGCGGCGATACCACCGTACTTCAGTGCCGGTGAACCGTTCGGGCGGTAGTGGCGCCAGAACGACGGCAGGCCGTCGGTGGCCTTCGGGAAAGCGTAGGCATCGGGCTTGATCACGAACACGGTCTGGCCGTCGCGCACCGGCAGGCTGTAGCTGCCATCGGCGGCAGTCTTGACGATGGCTTCGCCGTTGGAGACCTGCACCCCGGCCAGGCCCGGATCGGTCGCACCGCGACCCGGCCGGCCATCGCGCTCCAGATAGACCTTGCCGCTGACCACGGTGTCCGCGGCCCAGGCCGGCGAGGTCAGCAACAGGCAGCACAGCCAGGTGGCAGGCAGTTTCATGGGCGGTCCGGGGAAAAAGAAGACCGCCTATTGTAGATTCCGTTGATGACATCGCGCACGCGGTGGCGCATTGCCGGTAGTGCCGGCAGCTGGCCGGCAACCTCATGATCGTCGGGCATCTGGTGGTTGCCGGCCAGCGGCCGGCACTACCGCAGCTCAACGATGGCGTTTTTCCAGTACTGCCCGCGCATCATCCAGCGACAAGCCGCGCGCGCGCAGCAGCACAAGCAGGTGATACAGCAGGTCCGAGGCCTCGCCCAGCAGCGCCTCGTCGTCCTGTGCCACCGCCGCCAGAGCCGTCTCCACGCCCTCCTCGCCCACCTTCTGTGCGATGCGGCGGATGCCGCCCTCGAACAGGCTGGTGGTGTAGCTGCCTGGCGGCCGCTGCGCCTCGCGCATCGCCACCAGCTGGCCCAGCCCACCCAGGAAGTCCTTCGGTGCCCCGTCGAAACAACTCTCGGCGCCGGTGTGGCAGGTCGGCCCGGCCGGGCGCGCCAGCACCAGCAGCGTATCGGCATCGCAATCGACGCTGATCGACTGCACCGCCAGCACATTGCCGGACTGCTCGCCCTTGGTCCAAAGACGCTGCTTGCTGCGGCTGAAGAAGGTCATGTGGCCGATGGCCAGCGTCGCTGCCAGCGACTCGGCGCTGACGTAACCCAGCATCAGCACCTGCAGGGTGTCGGCGTCCTGCACAACGGCCGGCAGCAGCCCATCGCCCTTGTCCCAGTCCAGCGTTTCCAGCGCCTGCGGCGACGGCCGCACATCAATAGACATCCCGCACCTCGATCTGCTGCTCGCGCAGGTAGCGCTTCAAGTCGGCAATGGCGATGGCGCCACTGTGGAATACGCTGGCCGCCAGCGCACCGTCAACGTCGGCCTGGTCAAAGGCCTGGGCGAAGTGCTCCATCGTACCCGCACCGCCCGATGCGATGAGGGGCACCTGGCACAGCGCACGTGCCTGGCGCAGCTGCTCGACGTCATAGCCACGGCGCACGCCATCGCTGTCCATGCAGTTCAGCACGATCTCGCCGGCACCCCGGCGCTGCGCCTCGACGATCCAGTCCAGCGTGCGCAGCGGCACTGCCTGGGTTTTGTCCGGGTCGCCGCTGAAACGGCGCACGCGCCACTGGCCGTCGTCCTCGCGTACCGAGTCGACACCGACCACCACGCACTGCACGCCGAATTCTTCGGCCAGTTCGGTGATCAGTTCCGGGCGGCCCAGCGCGGGTGAGTTGATCGAGATCTTGTCCGCACCGGCGAACAGCACGCGACGCGCGGTCTCTACGCTGTCGATGCCGCCGGCCACGCAGAACGGGATATCGATCAGGCGCGCGATGCGCTCGATCCAGTCCACGTCCACCGACCGTGCCTCCGGGCTGGCGCCGATGTCATAGAACACCAGCTCGTCGGCGCCCTGGTCGCGATAGCGCTGCGCCAGTTCGGCGATGTCCCCCATGTCGACGTGATCGCGGAAACGCACGCCCTTGACCACGCGGCCATCGCGCACGTCCAGGCACGGAATGATGCGGCGGCTCAGCATGCCAGCGCCTCCGCCAGGTCCATGCGCTGTTCCAGCAACGCCTTGCCGAGGATCGCGCCACCACAACCGGCGGCCTGTGCCGCAGCCACGTCGGCCACATCGCGGATACCGCCTGACGCCTGTACCGCCACGCCCGGCAGCAACGCTGCGAGGTGCCGGTACAGGCTGATGTTGGGCCCGGCCAGCATGCCATCGCGGGCGATGTCGGTGCACAACAGGTGACGCATGCCGGCCTGTGCATAGCGTTCGGCCAGCGCATCCAGGGTCACCCCCGCGTTCTCGGTCCAGCCATGCACCGGCAGCTGCCATTGCCCCTGCGCGTCCTGCCGTGCATCGAGGGCGATGGTCAGCCGCTCCGGGCCGAACTCGCCCAGCCAGCCGATCACCTGCGCCGGCTCGCGCACCGCCAGTGACCCGATCACCACGCGGCTGGCACCCGCATCGAGGATGCGTGCCACGTCGTCACGGCCACGCACGCCGCCACCGGTCTGCACCTGCAGCGGGGTCTGCGCACGGATCACGGTCAACAGCGGCGCCAACGTGTAGCCACCGGCACGTGCGGCATCCAGATCGACCAGGTGCATCCACTGTGCGCCCTGCGTGGCGAACGCCTGCGCACGCGGCAGCGGGTCGTCGCCATAGTGGGTTTCCTGCGCGTAGTCGCCCTGGCGCAGCCGCACGACGCGGCCATCGCGGATATCCAGTGCGGGGTAGACGATGAAACTCATGCAGCGGTGCCCTCGAGGAAATTGCGCAGCATCAGCGAACCGGTATCGCCGGACCGCTCGGGATGGAACTGGGCGCCGAAGTAGCGGCCCTGCTCGACCACGGCGGTGAACAGGCCGCCGTGATCACAGGCGGCGACGGTATGGTTGTTCAGCGGTGCAGCGTAGCTGTGCACGAAGTACGCGCTGGCGCGCTCGGGCACCCCCTGCAGCAGCAGCGACGGGCGCAGCGGCAGCAGCCGGTTCCAGCCCATGTGCGGCACGCGGATGCCACAGGCCGGCACCAGCTTGCGCACCACGCCGGGGATCAATCCCAGCGTATCCACGCCGGCCTCTTCGGAGCGATCAAACAACAGCTGCATGCCCAGGCAGATGCCCATCAAGGGCACCTGCAGCTGGCGCAGCGGCTCGACCAGGCCCTGCGCATGCAGGCGCTGCATGCCGGGGCCGGCCGCGCCGACGCCGGGCAGGATCACCCGTTGCGCGCCGGCCAGGCCTTCAGCATCGCGGACCAGCTTCACCGTCGCACCGAGCCGTTCCAATGCGTAGCGCACCGAACCCAGGTTGGCACCGCCGGCATCGATCAGCACGACCTCGCTCACAGCGCCCCCTTGGTGGTCGGCAAGGCGGTGCCCTGCCGCGCCAGTGCCGGCCGCAGTGCACGTGCCAGGGCCTTGAAGCAGGCTTCAACCTTGTGGTGGTCGTTGTCGCCACGCACCTGCAGGTTGAGGTTCAGCCCGCTGGCGTCGCACAGCGAACGGAAGAAGTGCGGGACCAGCTCGGTCGGCATGTCGCCCACGCGCTCGCGCTTGAACTCGCCTTCAAACACGAAATACGGGCGGCCACTGAAATCCAGCGCAGCGCTGGCCAGGGTTTCATCCATCGGCAGAGTGAAGCCGTAACGGCCGATGCCGCGCTTGTCGCCCAGTGCCTCGCGCAGGGCCTGGCCCAGCGCAAGGCCGGTGTCTTCGATGGTGTGGTGTTCGTCGATGTGCAGGTCGCCCTCGGCGCGGATGTCCAGGGCGAAACCGCCGTGCTTGCCGATCTGCTCCAGCATGTGGTCGAAGAACGGCAGGCCGGTGTGGATGTGCGCATCGCCGGCACGATCCAGATCCAGCTCGACGCGGATCTTCGTCTCCTTGGTATTGCGCTGGACCACTGCCGTGCGTGGTGCATCGGCCAGTGCGTGGGCGATGCCGGGCCAGTCCCACTCGCCGCCGAACTGTTCGGTGCGCAGCTGGAAACCACGGATGTTGAGGTTGTCGGCGAACTGCAGGTCGGTGATGCGGTCGCCCACCATGCCCGAGCGCGCCCAGTCGATGCTGCGGTCCTGCAGGTAGGCCGTCATCAGGCCGATGCCCGGCTTGCGCGTCGGCGCGTTGTCGTGCGGCCAGCTGCAGTCGACCAGCACGTCACGGAAAACGATGCCCTGGCTTTCGAAGATCTGCAGCATCAGGTCATTCGGGCCATCGAAGCTGGCGCGCGGGTAGCTCTCGCTGCCGAGGCCATCCTGGTTAGTGACGATCACGAACTGGTAGCCGGCATCGCGCAGCTTCAGTAGCGCCGGGATCACCTGCGGCACGAAGCGCAGCTTCTCGTAGGCGTCGATCTGGAAATCCGCTGGCTCCTCGATGAGGGTGCCGTCGCGGTCGATGAACAGGATCGGCGTCATGCCTCGGCCCTCCGTGCCGACAGGGCCGCAAGCACGCGGTCGTTCTCTTCGGGGCTGCCGATGCTGATACGCAGTGCATCGCCCAGCTGCGGTGCGGCGCGCTGGTCGCGCACCACCACGCCGGCAGCGAGCAGCGCGTCGAACGCCGCCTGCGCATCGGCAAAGCGGACCAGCAGGTAGTTGCCGGCCGAGGCGTATACCCGGCCGATGCCAGGCAGGCCCTGCAGGCCGTGGTGCAGGCGCTCGCGCTCGGTGATGACCGTGGCTACCCGCTCAGCGGTGCGCGCAAGCGCGGCCGGCTGCAGCGCCTGCACGGCCAGCTCGGCGCACGGCGTCGGCACCGGGTACGGCGCCTGGCAGCGGCGCAGCACGGCAATCAGTTCCGGCGCGGCGATCAAGGTGCCGATACGTGCGGCGGCAAGTGCGTGCGCCTTGGACAACGTACGCAGCACCGCCAGGTTGGCGTGCGCGGCAAGCAGCGTGGTCGCCGAAGCGCGCTGCGCGTACTCGACATAGGCCTCGTCCACCACCACCAGCGCCTGCCCGCGCAGGGCAAGGGCCACGCGCTCGATCTCCGCCAGCGGGATATCGCTGCCGGCAGGATTGGACGGCGCGCACAGGAAAACGAGCTTGGCGCCCTGCCCCTTCGCAGTGGCAATAACCGCATCCAGGTCCGTGCGCAGGCCCTCACCATCGTCAATCAGCGGCACCTCGATCAACGGCGCACCCTGCAACCGCGCACAGACTGCGTACATGCCGAATACCGGCGGCGTCACCAGCACGCCATCGCGGCCCGGCACGCACAGGGCGCGCACCAGCAGATCGATCGCCTCGTCGCTGCCACGGCCTACCAGCAGCTGTTGCGGCTGCACGCCGTACAGCGACGCCAGCGCATCACACAGCGCAGCCGGCTGCGGCTCCGGGTAGCGGCGGCTGCCCCCGGCGGCGTCTGCCGGATTGGCCCACGCCGATTCGTTCGCGTTCAACCACACCTCGCCCTGCACAGCGCTGCTGCGCGCCGAACTGTAGCCGGCAAAGGCCTGCAGGTCCGGCCGTACAAGTGCCAGCACGCCGTCGATGTCCGCGCTCATGCGGCCACCTCCATGCGCAGTGCCACCGCACGTTCGTGCGCATCCAGCCCTTCGGCGCTGGCGATGATGCGCGCGCAGCCACCGATCGCGGCCAGGCCAGCGGCGGTCGCGCTCTGTACGCTGATCAGGTTCTGGAAGCTGGCCACGCTGACGCCACTGTAGGCGCGCGCGGCACCGGCGGTGGGCAGCACGTGGTTGGTGCCGCTGCAGTAGTCACCCAGTGCTTCCGGCGTGTAGTCGCCGAGGAACACCGAACCGGCTGCCTGCACCTGGTCCAGCCACACGCGCGGTTCGCGCAGGGCCAGGATCAGGTGTTCGGGGGCGTAGCGGTTGCTGATCGCAAACGCATCGGCCAGCGATTCCACCTGGATCAACTGCGATGCCGACAGCGCCTGGCGGGCGATGTCCTGCCGCGGCAGCAGGGCCACCTGGCGCTCAACTTCGGCCTCGACGGCGGCCAGCATCGCCGCGTCATCGGTCAGCAGCAGCACCTGTGAATCCGGGCCGTGCTCGGCCTGCGACAGCAGGTCGGCGGCAACGAATGCAGGGTTGGCACCGGCATCGGCGATCACCAGCACTTCCGAGGGACCGGCCGGCATGTCGATGGCGGCGGCACCGTCCTGTGCCACCTGCTGCTTGGCTTCGGTGACGAAACTGTTGCCCGGCCCGAACAGCTTGTCGCTGGCCGGGATGCTTTCGGTGCCATAGGCCATCGCCGCGATCGCCTGCGCACCACCCAGCTTGAACACGCGTTGCACACCGGTCAGGCGCGCGGCCACCAGCACCGCAGGATCGGCCGTACCGTCGGCACGCGGCGGGGTGCACAGCACCACCTGTGGGCAAGCGGCCAACTGCGCCGGCACGCCCAGCATCAGCGCGGTGGACGGCAGTGGCGCACTACCGGCCGGCACGTACAGCCCAACCCGGCCGATCGGCCGCAGCATGCGCTCGCAGACCACACCCGGCGCGGTTTCCACCGTATAGCCCTGGCCCATGCCGGCCGCGTGGAAGCGGGTGATGCGTTCGGCCGCTTCCACCATGGCCTGGCGCAGCTCGGCCGGCACCACGGCATCGGCAGCTGCGAACTCGGCTGCGGAAACTTCGAAATCCTGCAGATCCACGCCATCGAAGCGCGCGGTGATCGCGCGCAGCGCGGCGTCGCCCTGCGTGCGCACCTGCGCGATCAGCGCGGCCACCGCATCACGGGTCTGCTGCGCCACGGTCTGCACCGGGCGGGTCAGCGCCGCGCTGCGTGCGGCCTCGTCAAGTTGCGACCAGATCAGACGATTCATGCCAGCGACCGCTCCACGCTCAGTACCATCAGGCCCTGGGCGCCGGCGCGCTCCAGTTCTTCCATGCGCTGCCAGGTCAATGGACCGGGGCACATGGTCTGCAGGCGCAATGCACCGCCATCGGCAGGCAAACGCACCAACGGTTCGGCATCGGCCAGCAGCTGCGACAACGCGTCGACGCGGTCCTCGCTGGCGCGGAACATCAGCAGCTTGCGGTCCTGCCGCTGCACCACACCGTCCAGGCGGCGCAGCAGCATGCTGCGCAGCGCGCCGCGCGCATCATCGGGAACGCGTACCGCACCGGCCAGCACGGCTTCGCTGTCGAGCAGGTTGTGCACCGGGGTAAGCTGGTTGGCACGCAGCGTGGCGCCGCTGGAGACCAGGTCGCAGATCAGGTCGGCGGTGCCCAGGCGCGGCGCGATCTCCACCGAGCCGGACAGTTCCACCACCTGTGCATCCACGCCCTGTGCGGCCAGCCACTGCTTGAGGATGGCCGGGTAGCTGGTGGCGATGCGGGTACCGGCCAGTTGTGCCGGCCCCTGCCATTGCCAGTCTTCCGGCACCGCCAGCATCAAGCGGCACTGGCCAAAGCCCAGCCCCCGCAATGCCTGGTAGGCATCGGCCAGCCCGATCTGGCGACGCGCGGCCGCCTGTTCGTCCAGTTCATTGCGGCCGACGATGCCCAGGTCGCAGACGCCATCGGCGATCAGGCCGGGAATGTCGTCGTCGCGCACCAGCAGCAGGTCCACCGGCAGCGATTCGCCGTAGCAGAACAACTTGTCGCGGCTCTCGCGCCAGCTCAGGCCACAGGCACTGAGCAGGTTGCGGGCGGGCTCGGCCAGCCGGCCACTCTTCTGGATGGCGATACGCAGCCGGTCTCGCGCCGGCGCTGCCTGGGTTGCACTCATGGGGGAGGTCTCGAAGTCTGGAACGGGGCGCGGATCAGCGCGAAGCAAGGCGGTCGACAGCGGCGGCATAGCCTCGATGGCCATGCTCGAGCGTGCGTGCCACCCGTCCGGTGGTGGTCACGCTGACGCCGGTGCGCTCGTGGATCTCGCGGTAGGGCACGCCCTGCTGCAGCAGCGGCACCACCTTCCAGCGGTCGGCCATGGCTTCCAGCTCGGCTGGCGTGCACAGGTCACGCAGGAAGGCGACCACCTGCTCCGGCTCGCGCAGCGCGGCAAAGGCCTGGGCCAGGGCGTCCAGATCGGCTTGCGGGTCTTTGGCGGCGATGTCGGGGCGGGCTTTCACGGGCGGGGCTCTTGCATCAATGTAATAGCGTGTTAGTACATTAACGCATTCTTGCACGCCACGTCAAAGCCCGGCCAGGTTCCGCCAGGCCCGTTCAGGCAGCGGAAACGAAAACGCCCACCGGGCGGTGGGCGTTCGGATGCGGCAATGGACAGGGCTTCGATCAGGGCAGGCAGCGGACCTCTGCCTGCAGCGCGCCGCGCCGCAGGCATTCACCGAACAGGCTGCCCTGCCGGCTTGGACGGGACTGCAGGTTCTGCAGCGTTCCTGCCCGGCCCGGGCACGCCCGCTCGGCAAGGGCCTGCAGATCCTGCTCAAGCTGCGCTCGATCCATCACATGGCAGCGATCAGCCACCAGCTGGTAATTCGCAGGGCCGATCCGGGTGCTGCGCAACGCCGGATCGCTCTGGCATGCCGCCAGCAGGAACAGCATCAGTGTTCCTGCAGCGGCACGCGTCACGGCATGACCCGCGACTGCTCCAGTTCCACCTGCAGGGTGCTGGCCAGTTCATCACGGGAGACTTCGAACTGCTGCTCGCGCAGCAGGTCCTTCACCGCCACCACGCCGCGCGCCAGCTCGTCTTCGCCAGCCAGCACCACGAAACGGATACCGGCCTTGGCCGCGTACTGGAACTGCTTGCCGATCTTCTTCGGCTCCATCTGCACTTCGGTGTTGATGCCACCGGCGCGCAGGCGGCGGGCGATGTCCAGCGACTGCGGCATGCCCTGCTCGTCCATCAGCGCCACCAGCGCCTGCACGCTGCTGGCCTCGATGCCCTCGATCAGGCCAGCTTCGCGCAGCTGCCAGAACAGGCGCGACAGGCCGATGGAAATGCCCACGCCCGGCAGCTTGGACTTGCTGTAGTGGCTGGCCAGGTCTTCATAACGGCCACCGGAACAGATCGACCCGATCTGCGGGTGGTCGGTCAGCGTGGTCTCGTACACCGTGCCGGTGTAGTAATCCAGGCCACGTGCAATGGAGAAGTTCAGGCAGTAGGCGCTTTCCGGCACGCCCAGTGCCTGCACCAGCTGCAGTACTTCGCGCAGCTCGGCCACGCCGGCACGCAGGATCTCCGAGGAACCCGCGCCGTCTTCCAGCGCTGCCAGCTGTGCCAGCGCATCGGCATGACCCTGCGAACGCACGGCGACGAAGGCCAGGATCTTCTCGACCTGTTCGGCCGGAATGGCAAAGCCCTCGCCCACCAGCGTCTCGCGCACGTAGTCGGGGCCACGCTTGTCCAGCTTGTCCACTTCGCGCAGCACTGCCAGCTGGCGTTCACCCTCGGCCACGCCCAGGCTTTCGAAGAAGCCGCGCAGCAGCTTGCGGTTGTTCAACTGGATGCTGAAGTCGCCGATGCGCAGTTCCGAGAACACTGCGTGGATGACCGCCAGCACTTCGGCGTCATAGCGAACGCTCAGGCTGTCCTTGCCGATCACGTCGATGTCGCACTGGTAGAACTCGCGGAAACGGCCGCGCTGCGCACGCTCGCCGCGGTAGACGCGCTGCATCTGGTAGCGGCGGAACGGGAAGGTCAGTTCATGCTCGTGCTCGGCCACGTAGCGCGCCAGCGGCACGGTCAGGTCGAAGCGCAGCGCCATTTCCGGCAGTGAACGGTCGCCCGATTCGGCGGCATTGGCCAGCGCGCCGGTGGACTGCACGAAATACACCTGGCGCTCGGTCTCGCCGCCGGACTTGGTCAGCAGCACATCGGACAGCTCGAACACCGGCGTCTCCACCGGCAGGAACCCGAAGCGCTCGTAATTGCGGCGGATCACGTCCAGCATGCGCTGGAATGCGATCTGCTCGCGCGGCAGCAGTTCAAGGGTGCCGGGCGGGGTACGGGGCTTGATCACGGGCGGAACTCCTGCTGGAACGGGACGTGGGAGGGGGCGACATTCTAGCGCCCCCGCCTCGGGCAGGGTCGAACGGCCGCTTGAAGTATCATAAGGCCCTCCCCGCCCGCGATACGCCCCCGCAACATGTCACGGCCTTCCGGCGCTCCGCCCGCCACCAATGACTCCGCCTCGCCGTCCTGCGGCACGCAGGACTGCCTGCACTGCTCGGTTCGCCACCTTGCGGTGTGCTCGGCGCTGTCGCCCGATGAAGTGCAGGCACTGGAACAGGTCACCGTTTCCCAGCAGGTCAGCATGGGCAGTACCCTGGCCCGCACCGGCGAAGAGCGCGACCATGTCTATACATTGACCGGCGGCGCGCTGCGCCTGGTACGCACCCTGGCCGATGGCCGCCGCCAGATCAACGGTTTCGTGCTGCCCGGCGATTACCTGGGCCTGAGCGGCAGCGACCACCACCGCTACGATATCGAAGCCATCGCCGACAGCCGCGTGTGCCGCGTCGCGCTGCCGCAGATGAAGGCGCTGCGCAGCCGCTTCCCGCACCTGGAACGCAAGCTGCTGCAACGCGCCTGCCAGGAGCTGGACGCCGCGCAGGACGCCGCGTTGGCACTGGCGCGGCTGCAGCCGGCCGAGAAGCTGGCCGATTTCCTGCTGCGCCTGGCCGCACGCGAGGCCAAGCTGGGTGGCGATGGCCTGCGCGTGTCGCTGCCGATGGGCCGCGGCGACATCGCCGACCATCTGGGCCTGACCATGGAAACAGTCAGCCGCACCTTCACCAAGCTGCGCCAGCAGGAGATGATCGCCCTGCCCCACCTGAACGTGGTGGAGATCCTCGACGAGGATGGGCTGCGCACGCTGGCCGGTGAAGGGTTGATCTGACCGCATCGCGGTTCATGGGGTTGCCGGCCAGCGTGTTGCATCCACCCGGTAGTGCCGGCCGCTGGCCGGCAACCGCGTCCATCTCCGATCAGCGCAGCAACACCTCGCGCAACGCCGCATAGTCGGCGGCCAACGGGTCGGCATGCGCCGGTCGCTGCAGCAATGCCTCCAGCGCCGGCGGCACCGCTACTGCTTCGCCGATGAGCGGCTCGACCACGGCTTCGAACTTGGCCGGATGCGCGGTGGCCACCACCGCCCAGTCCCCCTTGGCACCGCCACTGCGCAGATCCTGCAGCACCTTCACTGCGGTGGCCGTATGTGGGCAGAACAGCTCGCCACGGCTGGCATGCTCAGCCGCAATCGTGGCGCGGATGGTCACGTCATCCACCGCGAACGCACGGAACGCTGCACGCAGTTCCGCGTCATCGCCGTGGTAGAGCCAGCGCAGGCGCTCGAAGTTGCTGGGCGCCCCCACGTCCATCGCGTTGGCAACGGTGGCAACACTGGCCTGCGGCTGATAGTCGTCGCCATTGAAGTAGGCCGGCAGTACGGCATTGGCATTGGTGGCCAGCACAATCTGCCCGATCGGCACACCCAGCGCGCGCGCCAGCACTGCCGCCATTGCGTTGCCGAGGTTGCCGGTGGGCACCACCAGGTTGAGCCGGCGTCGATGTGCGGCATGATGGCTCAACGCCGCATGCGCGTAGTAGCTCATCTGCGGCAGCAGGCGGCCCAGGCTGATGCTGTTGGCCGAACTCAACGGCACCTGTGCCTGCAGCTCGCGGTCGGCCAGCGCCTGCTTGACCATGGTCTGGCAGTCATCGAACGAACCGGCCACGCGCAGCGCCCGGATGTTGTCACCGAAGCAACCGAGCTGATGCGCCTGTCGCGGCGACACGCGGCCGTCGGGATACAGCACCACCACACGCACGCCGGGCTGGCGATGGAAGGCTGCGGCCACTGCTGCGCCGGTATCGCCGGAGGTGGCGACGACAATCGTCAGATCGCGGTCCTTGCCGGCCTGCAACTGCGACAGCGTACCGGCCAGGAATCGCGCGCCGATGTCCTTGAACGCCGCGGTCGGCCCATGGAACAGTTCCAGCACGTGGTCACCATCGCCGAGAGAGCGCAGCGGGACCGGGAAGTCGAATGCCTCATGGCAGATCGACGGCAGCGCGCCTTCCAGCGCATCGCCGGCAAAGAACGGTGCCAGCAGATCAGCGGCGGTATCGGCCAGGGTTGCACCGGCCTGCAATTCACGAGGTGCAGGCAGAACCTCGGGAACATACAGTCCGCCATCGGGCGCCAATCCTGCGGCGATTGCCGCACTGAGGCCGACAGCAGGTGACTGGCCACGGGTCGAAACGAAATGCATGGGCAAGGTATCCAGTAGAGGGGAAGGATTCAGCACAGCCGCGCTCCCGGCGCGTCCAGCGGCGACACCCAGGCATCGCTGTCAAAGCCGGCCGCTGCAAATGCTGCGCGCACCGGTGCCGCTGCGGCATGGGCCTGGTCGGCATCCTCGAACCAGGCGAACACGCTGGGTCCTGCGCCTGAGATGCCCGCGCCCATCGCATGGGCCGACAGCGCTGCGTCGCGTGCTGCTTCGAAACCGACAATCAGTCCGGCGCGACGCGGCTCCACCAGCACGTCGCGCAGGCCAGCGCGCACCAGCGAGGCATCGCTGCGATGGCAGCCACTCAGGACCAGCGCAAGATTGGCACTCTGTGCGACGAATTCACCCAGCGCATAGCTGCCCTGCAGCGCCTGGCGTGCACGGCGCGTTTCCAGCACCGCATGCGGATGCACCAACAGGCTGTGCCAGCTGGCCGGAACCGGAATCGGCAGCAGGCGATCAGCGGTGCACAACGCCAAGCCGCCCAGCAGCAGCGGGCCGACGTTGTCACCGTGGCGGCCGCCACTGGCCACCGCCTCGCCATCCAGCGCAAACGGGTACAACGCCTCGCGCGGCAGCGGTGCGCCCAGCAGTGCATTGGCAGCGACCAGTGCTGCAACGCTCGACGCCGCCGAACCGCCCATGCCGGAGCCGAACGGAATGCCCTTGTCGATCTCGACCGCGAAGCCGAAGTCCAGACCCAGCCCTTCACGCAACGACATGAGTGCGGCCCCTGCGGTATTGCCAGCAGCGTCCAGCGGCAGCTCGACCGCACTGCCACGGATTGCCTCGATCCGCACCACCGGTTCATCGATGCGACGCACGCTCACGGTATCGCCGACACCGGCAATGGCATGGCCGAGAATATCGAAGCCCACCGCCACGTTGGCCACCGAGGCCGGTGCGAACGCACGTGCGATCACAGCCGCGCTCCTTCGCCGGCGGCCACCCGCAGCAGGTCGGCGAACACGCCTGCGGCCGTGACTTCCGGGCCGGCGCCTGGTCCCTGCACCACCAGCGGGTTGTCGCAGTAACGGCGGGTACGGAACTGGACCACGTTGTCGGTCAGCCGCAGATTGGCGAACGCATGCTCGATGGGTAGTTCCTGCAGTCCGACCGAGGCACCGTCGGCACCCAGCCGCGCCACGTAGCGCAACACCGCACCGCGCTGCCGTGCGTCCTGCAGGCGCTGCAACAGGCTGGCATCGCTCTCGCCCAGGCGCGCCATGAAATCGTCCACGCCACCCTCGCGCAGCAACGCTGGCACCAGGCTTTCCACCTGGACCTGTTCCAGGCTGAGCGGATGACCGGCTTCGCGGGCCAGGATCACCAGCTTGCGCGCGACATCGATGCCGGACAGATCGTCACGCGGATCCGGCTCGGTGTAACCCATCGAGCGCGCCTGCGCGACCAGTGCCGAGAATGGCTGGCTGCCGTCGTAACGGTTGAACAGCCAGGCCAGCGTGCCGGAGAAGATGCCTTCGATGGCCAGCACCTCGTCACCGGTATCGACCAGGTCGCGCAGCGTGGTGATCACCGGCAGCCCAGCACCCACCGTGGCTTCATAGCGGAAACGCGCGCCGCTGGCAGCGGCAGCAGCGCGGATGCGCTGATAGCGCGCCAACGGACCGGCACCGGCCTGTTTGTTCGGAGTGACCACGTGGATGCCGGCGGCCAGCCACCCCTCGTAGCGCTCGGCCACCTCGGCACTGCCACTGCAATCGATCACCACCGCGTGGGGCAGGTGCGCGGCCAGCAGGTGCTCGGTGAAACGGTCCAGGTCACTGGCCTCACCCGCCTGCTGCAGCGCCTGCCGCCAATCGGCATGCAGGCCATCAGCCTCCAGCCGCATGCGCGTACGCGAGGCCAGCGCGCGCAGGCGCAGGTCGACATTGGCCTTGGCCAGCAGCTGTGGGCGCGCCGCCAGCAACTGGTCCAGCAGTGCGGCGCCGACATTGCCCGGCCCGATCACACCTACCGCAAACGTCTGCGGCGACAGCCAGAAGCCGGCATGTGCAGCGCGCAGCGCACGGGTGGCATCGGCACTGTCCACCGCCACCGAGATGTTGCGTTCCGACGAGCCCTGCGCGATCGCCAGGATGTTCACCTGCGCCCGGCCGAGGGCCTCGAACAGGCGCGCGGCGACGCCGGGCTGGCCCGCCATGCCGTCGCCGACCGCCGCCAGCACGCTGACACCGTCGCCGACCTGCACGCGCTGCACGTGGCCTACCGACAGTTCATGCGCAAATGCCTGCAGCAGCGCCTCGCGGCCACGCGCGGCCTCGGCCGCACGCACCACGCAGCAGATCGAATGCTCTGACGACCCCTGCGAGATCATCACCACCGAAACCTGCGCCTGGCGCAATGCCGCGAACACGCGTTCAGCGGTGCCGGGTACGCCGATCAGTCCAGTACCCTCCAGGTTGAGCAGGGCCAGTCCGGGACTCAGGGTCAGGCCTTTCACCGGCCCGCGCGGCGAGCGCTCGGCACTGATGCGCGTACCCGGATGCGCCGGGTGGAAGGTGTTGCGGATGAAGATCGGCAGGCCAAGGCGGATCGCCGGCGACATCGTCTGCGGATGCACCACCTTGGCGCCGAAATAGGCAAGCTCGCAGGCTTCGTCGTAGCTCAGTGATTCCAGCTGCACCGCTTCCGGGACCAGCCTCGGGTCCGCCGACAGCACGCCGTCGACGTCGGTCCAGATGTGCAGTTGGTCGGCGTTGAACAGTGCCGCGAAGATCGCGCCGGAGTAGTCGCTGCCATTGCGACCGAGCGTGGTGATGCGATCGTGGCGGTCGCGGGCAACGAAACCGGTGGCGACCAGGCGCGACTGCGGATGCTGCAGGCGCCACCTGGCCAGGCGGTCGGCGCTGGCTTCCCAGTCCACGTCCACACCCAACTCGCCGTGCGCGACCACCAGCACGTCGCGTGCATCGAGCACGGCGCAGTCCTCACCCAGCGCGCGCAGGTGGGTACCGAGCAGCTGCGCGGAGAACACTTCGCCCAGACCCTGCACGCGATCGAGCACCTCGCGCGGCAGTTCGCCGATCACCGCCAGTGCCGCCAGCACTTCGGCCAGCTGATCGAAACGCACGTCAATCCATTCCACGGTCTCGCCCACCTGCTCGCCGAGCAGGGCCACCGCCGCGCCGCGGTGGCGGGCGCGCAGTGCATGCCAGGCCTCGCGCCAGCCTTCGTCACCCTTTGCTGCCATCTGGGCCAGTTCGATCAGCGCGTCGGTGACGCCCTTCATTGCCGAGACAACGGTGACCTGCAGCGATTCGGGGCGGGCCAGCAGCAGGCCGGCGACATGGCGGTAGCGCTCGGCGTCGGCCACCGAGGTGCCACCGAACTTGTGCACGACGGTGGACGGCGCAGCCAGATCGGCCGGTGCAACGGGTTGGGCGGGGGCGTGGGAAGACATGCAGACCTCGGTAGGAGGCCCCGTCGCATGCAGGTGTCGAGTTTCCCCGCCACCTGTATGGTGCGGGGCCGTGGTTTTCGGGAGTTACACGAAGACGACGGGCCGCACCAGGGCAGTGGTGACGGTGGTGGTGGTAATGGTGGCGACCGGCGCAGTCGAACGGCCCGCGGTGGCGGGGGCGATCAGGCTGGCGTGGGCGGCATCAAGGACCATGACGCACAGAAAACACCGGCCGCCGGGGTGCTGTCAAGTGCTGCGATGCAAAAAATCGCTGCGGCGATCATCGGTCATCGTGTCGCCATTTGGTTGCATCTGTGACAAAACCGGCATCAGCGCGCTTGACGACGGCATTCAGCCGGCATGTTCGGCGATCGCCCGTGGCGTGCGGTGGGCGTGTGCGCACAGCATCACGCCCGCCACCAGGAACACGATCGCCAGGGCTTCGAGCAGCGAGGGCCAGCGCTGCTGCCAGGCGAATGCGTAGAGCAGCGCGAACAGGGTTTCGAACACGATCATCTGCCCGGTCAGGGTCAACGGCAGCAGGCGGCTGGCGCGGTTCCAGAACGCATTGCCGAGGATCGAGGCCACCACCGCCACGCCGGCACTGATCGCCCAGAAACCACTCCATTGCGCTGACGTGTGGCTGCCGGCGTGGCCGATGAACGCCATCGGCACCAGCAGCAGGGCCAGCCCGCCGGTGGTGACGCCGGTCAGCAGTGACCAGTCGTGGCTGGACAGATCGGAACGGCGTGCCAGCCAGCGGCTGTTGCCGATCGAGTACAGCGCCCACGAGAACAGCGCACCAAACGCACACAGCAGGCCGATCAGGCGCTGCCGCCAGGGCGTTGCCAGATGCTCGGACATCAGTGCTTCCCAGCCAACCAGCGCCACGCCGAGCACGCACAGGCCCAGTGCCGGCAACAGCTGCTTCAACGGCACCGCGCCCTGCTCGCGCACACCAACCAGCGTCACAACCACCGGAATCAGGCCGACGATCAACGACGCCGCCGCACCTCCGGCCCACTGCACGGCCGTGGCCAGCAGCAGGAAGTACACCAGGTTGCCAGCCAGGCTCAGCCACAGCAGACCGATCCACTCGGCACGACCAAGCCGCGGGGCCAATCGCTTCCAACGCGGCAGAAGCAGCACCACGGCGATCAGGCCGTAGACCAGGTAGCGGCCAGCAGAGAGTTGCAAGGCATTGAACGACTGCAGCACGGCGGGCGCGAGGAAGACCACGCCCCACAGCGCGCCTGCGGCAACGCCATTGGCGATGCCCAGGGCCATCGGGTTGTTGCGCATTTCGGGTTCTTGGGGGGAGAACAGGCTGCGCAGTGTAAGCGGAGGCCAGCGGGGAGCTCTTGACCGAGGCTACTGCCCTGCCGCCGTTGTAGAGCCGAGCCGTGCTCGACTACTTTTGCACGACCCCTCGCGAACGGCAGTCGAGCACGGCTCGACTCTACAATCCGGCGGCCCTGCGCCAGGCGGCCGGGGTCTGCCCACACTCACGCCGCAGCGCGCGGGTCAGTGCGCTCTGCTCGGAATAGCCTGCGGCCAGCGCGATATCGCTGATCGGCGCGGCGCTCGTACGCAGCTGGTGCTTGGCCCAGCGCAGCCGGCACGTACTGAGCCAGGCCTGCGGGCTGAGCCCGAATTCTCGCCGGAACAAGGCATGCAGACGGCTCTCGCTGACGCCCACGAATGCCGACATGCGTGCCACCGGCCACGATAGTCCCGGGTCGGCCTGCACCGCCGCGCACAGCCCCTGCATCCGCGCACCGCTACCAGCCGGTGCGAACACCTGCAGCAGCTGCGGAAGCAGGGCCGGCATCGGCTGGCCGCCCTGCACACCCGCCAGGCGGTGTCGCAGCGCCAGCGGCAGGTGCAGCCAGCGCTGCCGGCACAGGTGCTCCTGCGTACCGTCATCGAGCACGCCCGGGGGGCAATCGACAATCACGAAACCATTGGGGCCATCGGCCATCTGGTCATGTGCTTCACCAGCAGCCACGAAAGCGCCCTGCAGCAGGTCCAGGCGACCGCCGCGGCCTTCCATCTCGAACTGCAGTTCACCCTGCAGTGGCAGCACCCATTGCGCATAGTCATGACGGTCCAGGCCGGTGGCCTGTCCGTAGTGCCGCAGATGGAAGATGGCGCCCATCCTGACAGTGTGCGCGTGTAACAACGGCCGTGCAAACCGCTGCTAATAGTCGGGCCGTCATCAAACGCAGGGAGTGCAGGTCATGACCCATCAACACGTGTTTGTGGTGCTGGCCGCAAGTCTCGGCCTGGCAGTCGCCAGCTCGGCATCGGCACAGGAACGCACCCCGCCCGCTCCGCACTGCATGGATGCGGTCGGCGTGCAGGAAGTGGAGCAGGCATCACCGCGCTCGATTGCATTGCGCGCCGCCTCCGGCCAGGCCTATCGCATCGATTTCAACGAAGACTGCCCCGGTGTCCGCGGTGCCACCACGCTGAAACTGGAAGCACCGGCCGGCTGGGCCTGTGGTCGTCCCAGCGAACGCGTCGTGGTCGTCGGCCGCAGCTGCGCCGTCAGCGCGGTTACCCCGGTACAGGATCGCGACTACGCCAGCGTCGCCCGTGACAGCGATCGCCTGCGCACGGCCACCCTGCCCGCCGTGACCATCCGCGAGCGCAAGGAAATCCGCCGCAGCTTCGGCGGCTCACCGTCCTACTGCTTCGCCACCCGCAACGTCCGTGCCTGGTCATCCGACCCGCAGGGCATGCTGGTGGAGACCAACCCGCGTCGCAATGGTGGTCACCGCTACTACCGCGTCGAACTCGGCGGCCACTGCCGTCAGCTCGACCGCGCGCCGCAGCTCAGCTTCCGCTCCGGCATGCAGAACGGGCTGATCTGTGGCAATGCCGGCGATCGCATCCTCACCGCCGATTTCGAGAATGGCGACCTGCGCAACGATGCGCTGGCGCCGCTGCCGCAGTACACCCGCGGCAGCTGTACGATCCAGGCCGTCTACCCGGCATCCAGCCAGGCGTCGAACTAACTTTCGACGCCGAGGAAGGTGAACGGCGCGCTGGGCACGAAGTGGCCCAGTGCGTCGCCGGCGAACGTGTTGCGCTGGTCCTTGCCGAGCTCGAGCTTGAGCACCTGGCCACCGAAATCGACCTTGTTCAGATCGACCCAGAAGGTATTCGGGGTCAACGCCGATTCGAAGAAGTACAACCGCCGCTTGTGGTCGGCCACGGTGCGCCAGCGTGTGGACGAGATGTTCGGCTCGCCCGGCGTGGTGATGCCGTACGGCACCGACGCGTTGCGGATCACGCTGAACACACTGGCCAGGGCCTCCACCGGATCCTCGGCCTTGGGAATGGCATTGATGTAGAACGAAGCCCGCGCGAAGCGGTCGGATGAGCGGTTGGTACCCGGCAGCATCACCGTGCCACCGATCTGCTGCCAGTAGCTGTTGAGTGCCAGCTGCTGCTCGAAGATCGGCGAGTTGGTCATCACCTGGTAGCGGCGGTCGTGATGGATCACCTGGCGGCCGCCGATGTATTCGACAATGGCGCTGTCGCCGGTGGCATCGGACAGTGACAGGTGCAGCGTCGCCTGGCGGTCTTCGCCGGGAACCTTGTCGGTGACGATCGAGTACGGCTCGCGCTTCAGCGCCGCCACCGCCTCTTCCACCGTTGCGAAATTGTCGAGTACGTACTGCGCCCACAGCGAGATGGCCAGTCCCGGCTTGTTGCCGCGCTGCTGCGGGTACTCCGACTCCACCAGCCACAGCAGGTTGGCGACCAGGCCCTTCTCGTTCATGCCATCGGTGGTCGACACGTCGTAGCCGGTGGCCACCACGCTGCCGTAGCGCGCGGTCCACGCCAGCGACTTCGGACCCGCCTGGCCGGTGCGCGCAATGCCGCGCGGCAGGACGTAGAGATTGGTCGCTACGTCGACCTTCCAGTCCATCGAACGTGCGGTGATCACATCACCGTTGTCACCCAGGTACACCGCGCGCGTACAAGCCAGTGCCGGTGTGATCGCGGCGGCCAGCGCCACGGCCAGCATCGCCCTACCCTTCCACTTCATCCGTGCCATATCAGTACGCTCCTTTCCCCGTGGTCCGTGGATCTGACCCGATCCATCGTGACACAGCGGTGAAACCTCAGCGTAAGAAGCGGTCGTGCAGCCAGAAGCCCAGCAGCATCGCGGGTACGAACCACAGCGCTTCGCGAGATGCCACCGCCAGGCCGGCAATGGCCGGACCGGGGCAATAGCCTGCCCAGCCCCAGCCTATGCCGAACAGTGCGGCGCCCAGCAGCAGACGCGCATCGATATCACGTACGGTGGGCAGCTGGAAGCGGGCCGCACACCAGGGGCGCGTGCGTCGCAGCACCCAGCGCTGCCCGACCGCACTGACCAGCATCGCCGAGGCCAGCACCCACATCAACGTGGGATCAAAATCACCGGCCACATCGAGGAAGCCGAGCACACGACGCGCGTCGGTCATCCCGGAAAGCGCCAGCCCAGCGCCAAACAGCGCACCGGCCACAGCGGCGGCCCATAATGCGCGACTCATGCCAGACCTCCGCCGTGCCGGATCAGGAAGGTGGTCAGCATTGCGCAGGCCATGAACACCAGCACTGCCAGCAGCGAACGCTTCGAGCCGCGGGCCATGCCACAGACGCCGTGGCCACTGGTGCAGCCGCTACCCAACCGGGTACCAAAGCCCACCAGCAGGCCGGCGCCGACCAGCTGCCAGGCCGGCAACGCATCACGCAGCAGTACCTGCGGCGATGCCTCCGGCACCGATTGCCACAGCAACACCAACCCCGCCGCAGTGAGCAGTCCGAGCAAGAACGCCCAACGCCAGCCGCGCTCCCATTTTGCTGCGCGCAGGCTGCCCGCAGCGATTCCGCTGATGCCGGCCACACGCCCGAGGGTGGCGAGTAACAGCACCGCGGCGGCGCCGATCAGCGCCCCGCCAGCCACTGCACTCCATGGCAGGTTCACGCCCTGCCCCTGTCGATTCCGTTCATCGGCTTGCCTTTTTATTTAGATTTTTCTAAATTAGCTTCTTCTAAACAAAAAGGTCAACCATGGCCCACATCGAGCTCGACAGCGCAGCAATGGCCGAGCACGCCACGCAGGCCGCCGCTCTGCTCAAGCGCCTGGCCCATCCTGCGCGGTTGCGCGTGTTGTGCCGGCTGGTGGAAGGCGAAGCGCCGGTGCCGGAGCTGCAGGCGCTGACCGGGCTCAGTGCATCGGCGCTGTCACAGCACCTGGCGGTGCTGCGCGAACTGGATATCGTTGCGACCCGACGCCAGGCGCAGGCCATCCACTACCGCGTGGTCGATGGCCCGGCGCTGGGTGTGCTGAAAGCGTTGCATGCCGCCTACTGTGGTGGCGACCCGCACTGAGCGGGGATGCGGGCTCAGCCGACGTGCAGGACCGGCTGCACCACCCTGTCGAGCAGATCCACCGGCGTCGGCGCGGAACGGTCGCCCTGCAGTGCGCGGGTGAAGCCCGACCAGTCACTGGAAGACAGCTGGCGCAGCAGCGCAGCATCCACCGGCAGCGCGCGCATCGACCAGTACGGGAACTGGCGCTGGCCCAGCCGGCCGCGTGCCAGCTCGACGATGTCGATATGGCTGCCAGCCTGCAGGATGCGCTCATACACCGAATCGATGCCGTCCGGTGGGCCCTCGATGTACTGCAGGAAACGGTCGCCGTCATGCAGCAGCACGCCGGTCACCCCGGCCAGCTTGTTGAAGCGTGCCGCGTCCTCGACCAATACATGCAGGCGTTCGGCGGAAAGATCCGGCAGCACCTTGCTGACGTAGGCGATGGCACGCAATGGCATGGAGCTTCCTTGGCAACGTGAGTCGCCACGGTAGCAGTTGCGGACGAGCCCGTCTCAGTATCGGGAAACGTTTGCTGAAGAATTCAGCTTGCGGCCGCCAGCGCTCCGTCACTGCGCCTCGGCAACAACGCCTCGAACACCACCTGCCCTGCTTCGCTGCGGGCACCGATACGACCGCCATGCGCCCGCACGAACTGATCGACGATGTACAGGCCGAGGCCAAGTCCGTTGCTCTGGTGGAAGCTGGCCTTGAACGGTTCGAACAGGCGCGGCAGCAGCGCCGCATCGATCTCCCCGGCATTGCGCACCCGCAACAACACGTTGCGCGGGTCACGGCCATCCACCTCGACCTGTGCCTCGTTGCCATGCGTCAGCGCATTGCCGATCAGGTTTGCTGCAACCTGTCCCAGTCGATCCAGGTCGCCCTGAAGCTGCGTGTCGCCGTGTGTATCCAGTCGGATCCGGCCCGCACCATGCGCACTCCCCACCTCCGCCACCACCGCCCGGGTGACCTCGGCCAGATCGCAGGTACTGGCCTGCAGGCGCAGGCCGCCGCTGCGGATCCGCGAGAAGTCCAGCAGCTGCTCCACCATCCGCGCCATGCGCAGGGTGCTGGCCTCCAGGTACTGCAGCGTCTGCTGCGCACCCGCGTTGCCTTGCGGAAGGTCCAGCGCCAGCTTGTCGGCGCACAGCAGGATCGCCGACAGCGGCGTACGCAGGTCGTGGGTCAGTACCGCAGCCATCGTCTCGTTGAGCTTGAGCGCACGCTCCAGCGCTTCGTTGCGCGCCTTCAGCAACTGCCGTTGCTGGTACAGCTCGATGAAGACGTTGACCTTGCTCAGGATCACCTGCGGCGCCACCGGCTTGTGCAGGAAATCCACCGCGCCGGTTTCGTAGCCCTTGAACGCGCGCACCGGATCATCCGGCGAGGCGGTCAGGAAAATGATCGGTACCGTGCGGCTGCGATGCGAACCGCGCATCAGCTCAGCCAGGGTGAAGCCATCGATTTCCGGCATGTGCACGTCCAGCAGGGCCAGCGCGACCTCATGCTCCAGCAGCAGCTCCAGCGCCTGCGCACCGGAGCTGGCCAGCAACAGATTGACGCCCTCGCGCTGCAGCAGCGCCTGCATGGCCACCAGGTTCTGCGGCACGTCATCGACGATCAGCAGGTTGACCGGGGACTGCGACTGCGCAGGGTCCGGTGGCAGCAGGTTCATGCAAACAACTCCTTCAGGCGACGACACATCAGTTCAAGGGGCAGCACGGCATCGGCGCCGGCATGCTGCAGGGCGGAAGCCGGCATCATCGATGCCTCGGCCTCCTCGGGGCATTGCAGCCAGGCGCGGCCTCCGGCGGCGCGTACAGCGGCTACGCCTTCGCTGCCATCGCTGCTGGCACCGGTCAGCAGCAGCGCCAGCACCTGCGGACCAAACACCGCAGCGGCCGATTCAAACAGCGGGTCGATGGCCGGGCGCGAGAACAGCACTGGCGCGTCCACCGACAACGCCACCGCGCCGGCATCCTCCACCAGCAGGTGGTAGTCCGGCGGGGCGAACGTCACCGTTCCGGGCTGCAGCGGCTGCTTGTCCTCCGCCTCGCGCACCTGCAGCGCGCAGTACGGCGCCAGCACTTCGGCAATGCGGCTGGAGCGGTCGCGCGGGAGGTGCAACACGGCCAGCACCGGCGCCGGCAGCCTGGCCGGAAGCGCACCCAGCACAGCCTGCAGCGCCGCGACGCCTCCTGCGGAGGCACCGACCACCAGCACCGCTGGGCGAACCTGCACCGCCATCAGGCCACCTTCCGGTACAGGCGATGCTCGCGCGAACAGACCTCGAAGGCATCGTGGTGGCGCCCGAACTGCAGCGACTCCTTGCTGCCCAGGCCGAGGAATCCCCGGTGCACCAGCGCCTCGCGGAACAGTCCCACGGCCCGGTCCTGGAGATCACGGTTGAAATAGATCAATACGTTGCGGCACGACACCAGATGCACTTCGGAGAACACGGTATCGGTGGCCAGGCTGTGGTCGGCGAACACCACGTTGCGACGCAGCTGGCGGTCGAACACGGCGCCATCGTAGGCCGTGGCGTAATAGTTGGACAGCGACGCGGTGCCACCGGCAGCCAGGTAGTTACGGCTGAACTGGGCCATCCGGTCGATGCCATAGGCGCCCGCCTCGGCCGTGGCCAGCGCGGCCGGATTGATATCGGTGGCATAGACGATGCTGCGCTCGAGCAGCCCTTCTTCATGCAGCAGGATCGCCAGCGACCACACTTCCTCCCCGGTGCTGCAACCGGCCACCCACAGCTTCACCGACGGATAGGTGCGCAGCACCGGCACCACCTGTTCGCGCAGCTCACGGAAATAGGCGGGGTCCCGGAACATCTCCGAGACCTGCACGGTGAAGAACTGCATGGCCTGGGCGAACAGCTCCGGCTCGTGCAGCAGGCGATGCTGCAGGTCCGCCAGGCGCTCGCACTCATAACGCTGCATGGCCTGGCGGATACGCCGGCGCAGCGACGACACCGCATAGCTGCGGAAGTCATAGTGGTAGCGCTGGTACAACGCCTCCAGCAACACCTTCAGTTCCAGATCGAACAGCGCCTGCTCGTTCATTGCCGCGAGCACCAGACCCGGCACAGCGAGACCAGCTTGTCGACATCGATCGGCTTGGCGATGTAGTCATTGGCACCGGCCTGCAGGCAACGTTCGCGGTCGTCCGGCATGGCCTTGGCGGTCAACGCGATGATCGGCAGGTCCTGCAGGTGGCGCTGCGCGCGGATCTCGCGCATCGCGGCCAGGCCATCCTTCTCCGGCATCATGATGTCCATCAGCACCAGGTCGACCTCACGCTCGGCCAGGCGGTCAACCGCCTCCTGGCCGTTGCGCGCGATCTCCAGGGTCACGCCAAGCGGTTCGAGCACGCTGGACAGCGCGAAGATGTTGCGCACGTCGTCCTCGGCCAGCAATACGGTGCGGCCGTCGAGCACGGTGTCACGGCGGCGCGCCTCCCGCAGCAGACGCTGCTGGTCGCTGGGCAGACTGGCCTCGACGCTGTGCAGGAACAGGGTCACTTCGTCCAGCAGGCGCTCCGGCGAACGCGCGCCCTTGATGATGATGCTCTTCGAGTAACGGCGCAGGCGCTGCTCTTCTTCGCGGCTGAGTGCCCGGCCGGTGTAGACGATCACCGGCGGGAAGCCGACGTCATCGTTGTTGGCCATGTGCTCGAGCAGGTCGTAACCGCTGCCATCCGGCAACGACAGGTCCATCACCATGCAATCGAAGGTAACCGTGCTGAGCTGTTCCAGCGCGCCGGCAAGTGTACCGACGGCGACAATCTGCAGTTGCTCGCGGCCCAGCAGCAGCTCCAGGTTGCGGCGCAGCTCGCTGTCGTCCTCGACGATCAGCAGGCGCCGTACATCGCGCCGGCTGGTCTGTTCCAGCTGCTCGATGGCCGCTGCCAGACGCTCACGTGTGGTCGGTTTGATCGCGAAGCCGATCGCGCCCAACTCGCGCGCCACCTGGCTGCGGTCCATCGCCGAAACCACATGCACCGGGATGTGGCGCGTGTCCGGATTGCGCTTCAGCCGCTCCAGCACGCTCAGACCGGAAACGTCGGGCAGGCCGATATCGAGCAGGATGCCGTTCGGGCGCAACTCGGCAGCCAGCGCCAGCGTTTCTTCGGCCGTGCTGGCTACCACGCAGTCGAAGTCCAGCTCATGGGCCAATGCCACAAGCGCCTCGGCGAAGGTGGTGTCATCCTCCACCGCCAGGATCAGCCGACCGGCGCGCTGGCGCCGGCCCCGGTCATCCGCCACGCTCGCAGTTGCCATCGACACAGCGGCCGGGGGCACAGCCGCAGGCGCAGCCACAACACGAGCGGCTGCCGGTGCCGGTGCCGCCGCTGGCAACAGGACAGTTTCCGTCGCCGTCCCCGTCCCCGTCGCCGGGAGAGCTTCGGACGCCGGCGCACCCTGCAGCGGCAGCTCAAGGATGAAGCAACTGCCGCGTCCCGGCTCGCTGTCGACCTGGATGCTGCCGCCCATGCGCTCGGCCAGGTCGCGCGAGATCGACAGGCCCAGACCGGTGCCGCCGTAGCGGCGACGCGTGCTGCCATCGGCCTGGCGGAACGCCTCGAAGATGACCGGCAGCTGCTCGCGGGCGATGCCGATGCCGGTATCGCAGACATCGAAACGCACGCGTCCACTGCCGCCAGCGCGCACGTGCAGGCTGACCTTGCCGTGCTCGGTGAACTTCAGGGCATTGGCCAACAGGTTCTTCAGGATCTGCTGCAGGCGCTGGTTGTCGGCCATCAGCTGGGTCGGTGCCAGTGCATCGGCCTCGATCTCCAGCGCCAGCCCCTTTTGCCGCGCCATCGGCTCGAAGGTCTCGCGCAGGCGTTGCAGCACACTGTCGACCACCACCACTTCATCGGCCAGCTCAACGTGGCCGGCCTCGATGCGGGACAGATCGAGGATGTCGTTGATCAACGCCAGCAGGTCATTGTTGGACGACAGGATCGCACGGGCATACTTCACCTGCTCCTCGGTCAGCGTGCCGTCCTTGTTGTCGGCCAGCAGCTTGGCCAGGATCAGCGAGCTGTTCAGTGGCGTGCGCAGTTCGTGCGACATGTTGGCGAGGAACTCGGACTTGTAACGCGAGGTGGCAGCCAGCTCATTGCTGTTGCGGACCAACTGCCCCTGCGCAACCAGCAGCGCCTGCTTCTGCGCCTCCAGTTCATGGGTGCGCTCTTCCAGCTGGACATTGCTCTGCTCCAGCTCGGCCTGCTGCTCTTCCAGATGGCTCTGTGACTGCAACAGGCTGCGGCTCTGCTCTTCCAGCTCCTCGTTGGCCACACGCAGCTCTTCCTGCTGGGCCTGCAGTTCTTCGCCCTGACGCTGCGATTCTTCCAGCAGGACCACCAGCTGCGCCCTCAGCAATGACGCACGAAGGGCCATGCCGATGGTCTCGGCGCAGCGCTCCAGCAGTTCGTCGTCCAGGCCCTGCTGGTCACCGAGGCGCGCCCGGCCCAGCTCAATGACACCCACCACGCTGCCATCGCTGTTGATCGGCGCAAGGATGCGTTCGCGCACCGGCAACCGGCCCAGGCTGGTCTGCAGTTCGAGCACGGCTGCCTCGTCGCCGTGCAGGTGACGGATGCGTTCATCACGCGCGACCTGCCCGGCCAGTCCTTCCTGCAACGACAACGAGGCGGGTGTGCCTGAGGGCAGCGCCATGCCACCGGTCAACTGCAGCCGTCCGCCCTCCAGCCGATAGACCGCCCCCACGTCGGCGCGAAGCTGCTCCGCCAGACGGGTCACTGCCGCATCGGCGATCTGCTCCGGCCCCAGGTCGCCGCGCAGGCTCATCGCCACTGCGTTCTCCGCCTCCTGCAGCCACAACGCGCGCATCGCCTGGCGCCGGGCCTGGATCGCACGGGAAACAATCAGCGCGATCATCAGGAATGCGCCGCCGCCGATGCTGCGATTGACGAACGAGAATGCCGAGTTCGAGCTGGCCGGTGCGATGTTGTAGCCGACAATCAGCAGGATGCAGGCAAGCACTGCCACAACGAACGGTGCCCGTGCGCTGCGCTGGAACACCGTCACGCCCACGGCAAGGAAGTAGGCCAGCCATACCGCATAGCCCAGCGGCACCACCAGCTCCAGCGCGATGGTTGCGGCCAGCAGCACAGCGGAGGTCATCCAGATCCAGCGGTCACGCGTGGTCGCACCAGGACGCATGCGGGTCGGCTCCAGTAGACAAAAAGGTGGGTGATGGTACTCCGTGTCGCATTCAGCCGCACAGGACCATTGGCACGCGTCTCGCCTGCACGCATCCTTCACACTTCAATGCCTAGCTTTTCGTCCCTCACAGGGGTAATGCTCATTTCAACGTGGACGCAGCAGCTTCTACGGCGTCCGTGCTGACGGACCCTTCCCGACAACTGCGATTGCTGATCGACAGCGTGCGCGACCATGCGCTGTATCTGCTTGATCCCGATGGCAGGGTATGCAGCTGGAACCCGGGTGCCGAGCGCATCAAGGGCTATTCAGCCGACGAGGTCATCGGTACCCATTTCGGTCGTTTCTATCTGCCTGCCGATCGCGAGGCGGGTGAACCGCAGCGCCTGCTCCGCCTTGCAGCGCAGCACGGCCATCATGCAAGCGAGGGCTGGCGGGTCCGCCGTGACGGCTCTTCATTCCGCGCCAGCATCGTGATCGAACCGGTCTCCGAAGCCGGCGAACTGCTCGGCTTCGTCAAGATCACCCGTGATATCACCGAGCAATGGCAGGCACAGCGGCTGCTGCGCGATGCCCAGCGGGCACTGCGCCATACCCAGCAGTTCGAAACCGTCGGCCGACTCAGCCGCGGGCTGTCGCATGAGTTCAACAATCTGCTGACCACCATCGGCAACGCGCTGGACCTGCTGTCCCTGCGCGTCAGCGGTGACGACGTACGCGCCGCCGAACTACTGGATGCTGCGCAGACCGCCACCGACCGCGGCGCCCTGCTGACCCGCCAGCTGCTGGCCTTCAGCACCGGCCAGACGCTGATCCGGGAAGCAGTGGACATCAATGCGCTGGTGCAGCAGTGGCTGCCCGACCTGCAGCGTGCCTGCCCTCCTTCGGTCGTGCTCGATGCCCGCTTCACGCCGGATCTGCCACCGGTCAGCACCGATGCGATGCAGCTGCAGACCGCACTGGCCAACCTGGTGGCCAATGCCGTGGAGGCGACCCTCGACGGTGGTCGCATCCTGGTCGGTACCGCGCTGGAACATCGCCTCGACCCGGATGCGGACACCACGTTGCAACGTGGCTACGTCACCCTCAGTGTCTGCGACGAGGGCCATGGCATGGCCGCTGAAATCGCCGAACGGGCAACCGAACCGTTCTTCACCACCAAGGACATCGGCAAAGGCAGCGGCCTGGGCCTGAGCCAGGTGTTCGGATTCACTACCCAGAGCGGCGGCTTCGTCGACGTGTCCACCACGCCCGGTGTCGGCACCACGGTCAGCCTGCTGCTTCCCGCAATGGAGGAACCTGCCCATGACCGATGACCCGATCCGTGTATTGATGGTGGAGGACCAGACCGATCTTCGCGAGATGATCGGCCTGGCCCTGCGCGATTTCGGCATCGACGTGGCGACGACCGCCGATGCACACGAAGCGGCCGCCCTGTTGAAGGGTGAAGCACGCTTCGACGTGGTGTTCAGCGACATCAGCATGCCCAACGGCATGTCCGGCATCGAACTCAGCGAACATGTGGCGCGCGATCAGCCGCAGGCGCGGATGATCCTGTCATCCGGCTACGCCCGCTCGCAGCTGCCGCCGCTGCCCGAGCAGGTCGAGTTCCTGCCCAAGCCCTATCGCCTGCGCCAGCTGGTGGAGCTGTTGAAGCAGGCGTGAGGCCTGCCCGGGCAATGCCCGGCACGTCCGCGCCGTAGAGCCGAGCCCACGCTCGGCTGCCTTCCTCAATAGCGTCCTACGAGGTTCAGATACCAGCCGCGGTGGATGTAGTCGAACTTCGTCAGGTCATCGCTGAAGTCGGTGAAGTTGTAGCCGACGCCGACGCGGAAGTTGCGGCCGATATCGCGATCGACACCGGCCAACCACCCCTGACGGCGGCCGCCGTCACGCACATCCAGCAGGCGGTATTCCAGCAGGCCATGCCATTGGTAGTACAGGTCGTAGCGCAGCTGTCCCGAGGCAAAGCTGGTGGCTGAATCTAACCACGGGCCGGTGCCACGCCCGTAGCGCACCTCGCCTTCGCGGCGGGCGGCCTTCGCCGCCACTTCCCAGCGCTGATCGATGCGGTAGACCCCTTCCAGCGACAGCACCTGGGTGCGCTGGTCGTAGTCCACGCCGTTGACCTGGCCCATCGTCGACAGGTCATACAGGTAGCTGTAGCGACCGAACAACGCCCAACGGTCGTTGTCCCACGGGCGGTAGGCGAAGCCGAGGTTGCCTTCGATGAAGCGCGCGCCCGCGACCGGATTGATCGCATCATCGGTATCGGCGTAGTTGAAGCGCGCCGCAATGCGCCAGCTGTCGTTGAGGCGATGGCTCAGCCGGTTGGTGCTGACCCACTGCGTGCGCCGCTCCGCGCCGGTATCGCGGCGCCACTCCAGCTTGCTCTGCCACTCGGTGCCCGGCGAGGTACGCCCGCCGGACAGGCTCACCGCCTTGCGGTCGACCTGGCCAGTGCTGGCGTCGAGCTTGCCGTTGCTCAGCGTGAAGCCCGCATTCCAGCCCACCGCTGGATAGAAATCCATGCCGAAGGTGTGCGCCAGCCCGGACTCCTGCCCGGATTTCAAGAACTGGCTTTCGTTGAACACGTTGACCTGGTCGGACAGCCGCCAGCGCTGGCCCAGGGTCCATCCATCCTGCGCATTGGGGCTGAACAACGGGTCGTACTCGCTGCGGTCGGTCGACTGGGTAAACGCACCGTAGAAGCTGTGCTGCGGGGTCAGCCGGTACTCGGCGTTGATCTGCGCCGCGGTTCCGCGATCGCCATCGCTGACTTCAGCGCCGACGGTGGACAGGTTGGCAAAGGTCCAGGTGCCGCCAGCCACCACCGCATCGTTGTCGGCATAACGGCCGTGGTCGTCGTCCACGGTCAACTGGCCACCGCCATACACATCCAGCGAGGTGCCGATGCGATGGGTGTAGCGTGCGGCCGCCAGCACGCCGGCCACGTTGCCGCCACTGCCGCGATCCTCCTGCACCCGGCGCAGCTCGGCCGACAGTCGATCGTTGTCGCCGATCCGCCATTCGGCGGTTGCCTGCGCCTGGATCAGCGACTGCGCGCCACGACGTGCCTCGCTGTAGCGCGCGTACAGGCTGAAGTCGTCGGTCACATAGCCGAGCAGCTCAGCGCCCTGCTCGCGCACGCGCTGGCCGGTGTCGAAGCGCCCAACCGAGTAACCTCCGTCCACCTGCCGCCACCAGGCACCGGCGCTCCAGTCGCGCTGGGTCCAACCCAGCTCGCGCAGGTTGATGCGGGCCTCGACCGCCGTCGCCTCACCTTCGCGCGGCCCCTCTGGATTGAGCCGGCTGAAGCTGAGTCCGCCGTTGTCGGAGAAGAACACCGGCGCACTGGTCGCCTCGCTGCGGCTGTGCTCCACCCTCAGGTAGGTACCGCGGCCTGCCTGCAGAGTCAGGTCCGCACCCTTCAGCGAGTAGTCCTGACCGGCGCGCTGTTCGTCCACATAGGTGGCGCCCACCGCCACGTGATCGCCGAACCAGTGCTTGCCACGAACGCCGGCGGTGATGTCATCACTGTCAAAGCCGGTCGGCACCCATTCGTAGTCGACAATCAGGCGCTGTTCGTAGCCGTCCAGCGGTACGTCGCGACTGATCCGGCGCAGGTTCTCGCGGCTGACCTGGGCCAGCGGCCGGGTCAGCAGGATGCGGCCCTGCAGGGCATCGATCTCGTAGTCGGCGCCGCGCACCATCGGCACGCGTTGCTCGACACGGCCGGTGGTACGGTCGCGGATCTCCAGCACCACCTGGTCCGAGCCACTGAGGATGCTGGCATGGCGCAGGTAGTACAGGCTGCCGCCGGTACCGATGAACTCGCTGTGGCCGGGCGCGGTTTCGGCCTGCGACCCGAACAGGCGCAGTTCGCTGCGCGCATCGCCCCAGGCATTGGCACCACGGGATCGCCACGACAACGCCGCACCGTACAGAGAGCGCACATACTGCGCGTACTCGGTGCCGGTCAGCCCGGTGTTGTAGTTGCCCCACAACGCCTGGTTCTTGTCCCAGTCCAGGCGCAGGTAGAAGCGCCCCATGCTGTCCACATCGCGCTGGGTCAGCGAATCATCGCCGTAGGTCGGGTAGTACAGGTCGGGGTCGAGGCTGCGGAACAGGTCGCGCGGATCGGCGGTGGTGAAGCCGGTGAACAGCTCGTCGAGCGGACGGTTCTGGGTGTCGGCCTGCGCAGTCAGAAGGTAGCGGCCACGGGTCTTGGCCTTCAGGTAGAAGGCCAGACGACCATCGCTGAGCACGTCATCGTTACGCTCGCCGCGGGCAAGGTCCTGCCCCGCCCCGCTGGCCTTGTTCTGGTACACGGTGATGTCGGCCAGGCCGACACCGAACAGGTACCGGCCACTGACATCGACCTCCAGCGTGCGTGCGATGGCCGGCGCATCCGGCCGTTCGACGCGCACGTCGAAGGCGTGGTGGCCGATCGGCATCAGGTACTCGGCAGCGAACTTGCGGTCCTGGTCCAGCGGATAGCTGTCGCCGTTGATCTTCAGCGCGGCGCCGAGCGGCAGGTCACGGCCACGCAGGCGGACCCGCGAGCCGTACACCGGGATGTTCTGCTGGCGCAGGCCGTTGCTGTCGAACACCTGCTGCAGCAGCGACAACGACGCTGCCTGGTTGGAATCCACCGCAGTCCCGCGGCGGTCCTCCAGCGCGTCACGCAACTGCTGGTTGCCACGCTCGAACTCCGCCGGGGTCACCAGCTGCATGGACTGCGCGGTGGTCTCATCCACATTGCCCTCGGCATCGAAGGCACGCAGCACATAGACCAGGCGGTCGCCACGACGCAGCGGTGTCGAGGCCGGCAGCGTGCCATCCCAGCTGCCCTGTGCGACGGCGGCCACCGGCAGTTCGAACTGCGCCAGCGGTGCAACGCGGTCGGTGTCGCTGCCGCGATAGAGGCTCACTTCCAACCGCTGGATGAAGGCGGTGTAGTTGCCACGCACATAGAACTCGACCGGTCGCACGATGCGACCTTCGTCGAAAGCGACCATGCCCGGTGCCGACACCGACAGTTCTGGCTGGCCCATGGCCGGGTCTTCGGTGGCCCAGATCGCGCCCCCTTCCGGAAGGCGGATCATGAACTCGCCCCGGACCGTCGCTTTGCCTGGTTCATCGATCGCCACGCTGACCCGGCGATCCGGCTGCAGCGCCTGCGAGCTGGAACGCGTCGAGGTGCCTTCGGTCACCGGCTCGTCATAGCTGCGCGAGCGCAGGCTGAACAGCAGTTCGCCCTCGGCATTGCACTGGTTGCCGTCGCAACGGATCGGTGTTGGCTCGGCGGCGGGCGGCGCCGCCTGGACGGCACCGGCCAGCCCGAGCAGCATCGCCTGGTACAGAACGGCGCGCTGCAGGTGGGCCGCGCGACGCGCGGTAGAGTGATGCGCGCTCATCGGCGTGCCTCCTGTTGGCGGGCGGCCGCGCGGGTGGCGGCGCTCTCCTCGTTGCGCACGCGCAGGCGCTGCTGCACGGCTGGGCTGAGCTGGCTGCGCAGCGCCTCGAACACGGCATTGGCACGACGCAGGCCCAGCGCCTGGTTATAGGCATGGCTGCCGCGCACATCGGTGTGCCCGACCAGGCTGACCTGACCACCCCCCATCTTCTCCAGGCGCGCGGCGATGGCCGCCAGCAGCGGCTTGAACTCCTCGCGAACGACCGCCTTGTCGGTGTCGAACAATACGTTGCCCAGCAGCGCGCCAGCGGCATCGACACCGGCCAGCAGCGAGTGCGGATCCTGCACGTCGGTACGCAGCTGCACGGTCAGGCCTGCGCGCGCACTCTCTGCCACTTCGGCCTGCAGCGCATCGCGCACCACCGCCGCACGGGCGAATGCCAGCGCCTGGCTTTCGCCATTGGCCGCGATCACCACGTCCCCACCCTGGTAGCGGTCCACCACCTCGGCCATCTTCGCCAGCACGGGGTGATAGCTGGCACGCAGTTCGCTGCTACCCGGAGCGAACAGAACTTCGCCGAGGGCGAGCTCCATGCGTTCGGTCGCAGCCTGCGGCGACGGTGGCAGGCGCACGCCGAAGCTGAAGCGCGTCGGCACGCCTTGGGTGACCCGTCGCAGCAGCGGATTCTCGGTGGTCAGCTCGGCTCCGGCCGGTATCGTGGCCGGGTCCAGCTTGATGATGAAGTTGCGCCCCAGGCGTGCATCACCGCCGTGGACATCGGCCAGGTGGTAGCGCCCGAACGGATCGGTCTCAACCAGCAGGCCTTCCACCGTGGCCAGGCGCACGCCAGGAATGCCCTGCTCCTGGATGCCCTCGTTGCCGATCACATAGGCCACTTCGTAGCCATCGGCCACGCGTGCGATCTCACGGCGGACGCTCGGCGCGGCGGCGGTCAGGCCCTTGCCGGCATCGCCACTGAGCTGCACGCTCGTGCCCCCCTGCGCATCCATCCGCAAGCGATGCCCCTGTTCGCTCTCCAGCACGAAGTCATCGCTGAAGGCCAACTCGCGCAGGCGCTGGCGCAGCACCACCTGATGCACCTCGACGGTATCGGAGGTCGACGCACGTCCATGCACCACGCCGATCTGCACGCCGTGCAGCAGGGGCGCACTGGCATCGGCCAGCGGTTGCGGGCCGTCGCCCCGATCCAGCGTGGTCGAGCCGGCCACATAGGCCGAGGCCGCAAAGCCGCCCTGTACACGCACACCGGTCAGCTCGGCACTGTCCTGCCAACCGTCGCCGTCGCGATCGTCGAACACGGTGCCGAACACCAGGCTGTCTTCCAGCAGCGGGTCCGCATCCATCGCCACTTCAGCAGTGGCCACGTTCGACAACGGACTGCCGTCATCGGCAGTCGCTACCGCCTGATTCACGTGGGTACCGCTGCGCACACCGGCGCCCACCCGCAGCAGATAGGTGATGGTGGCACTGCGACCCACCGCGATGTCCACCGCACCGATGCGCAGCGGCGACTGGCTGCTGGCCAGCGCGAATGCACCGTCATCGTCGGCCACGCGCATCGAGCCATCCACGTAGCTGAAGCCCGGCGGTGGTGTATCGACCACCACGCCATCGCGCCAGTGGCTGCCTCCCACGTTCTCCACCACCAGCTGGTAGCGCACCAGGTCGCCCACTTTCACCCGACGCGGGTTGGCGGTCTTGGTGATGCGCAGCGAGAAATCAGAGATCACCTTGTGATGCGTCTCGCAGGTCGTGCACTCCGGGGGCGGCGAGCCATCCGGGTACTGCCCGCGCAGACGATTCAGCACCTGGGTCCGCGCTTCCTGGTTGACGATCGCCTGGTAGACGTATTCGTGGCGACCAACCGGTGTACCGCTCGGCACCGTGCAGACGATGTCCGCGCCCTGCTGCGCACATCCAGCGGGCAGGCTTTCGATGCTCAACCCTGCATCAGGTGTATCGACCAGCTGCAGCGGCTGGCGCAGGGCAGCGCGCTCAACGGTGGCAACCAGGGTGTAGCTCAGGCGGTCACCTGGGCGAACATCGGTGCCGCTGGCCGGGCCGGACTGCTTCTCCAGTACCACACGCGGGTCGGCCAACGCATGTTCGGTACTGCAGTCGCCGCTGCAGGTGGGCGTATCACCGCCACCGCCGAGCACCGCATTGCGTACGCTGCCGGTGGCCTGCGCATTGACCCGCGCGCGATAGCCCAGTGTGTAGGTGCCCGGCGCGGTCCCGGCCGGCAGCGCGCACACCAGTGGGTTGCTGCTGTTGCAGGTGAACGGACCGGGCTGGGTGACCGACTGCAGGTCCAGGCCGCGGCCCAGCGTATCGGTCAGGGTCACCACATCCAGCGTCTGCGAATTGGCGACCGTCACCTCGACGCTGTAGTCCACCGCATCGCCGATATCGATCGGCGCCACCGTGCTCGATTGCTTGCGGTAGGTCACCACCGCCGACAGCACCGGCGTGGTGGTGCCGCAGTTGCTGGTACAGGTATTGGTGCCGGTGCCACTGCCCAGCACCGCATTGCTGACGCTGCCCTTGGCCTGCGCGTTCACCTTTGCGGTGTAATCCACCGTATAGGTGCCCGGCGCGGTACCGGCCGGCAGCGTGCACACCAGCGGATTGCTGGCGTTGCAGCTGAAGCCCTGGCTGGCGGTGACCGCGCCGAAATCGAGACCCGGGCCCATGGTGTCGGTCAGGGTGAACAAGGACGTGGTACGCGAACGGCTGACCACGGCGGTGAGCGTGTAGGCGATGCTGTCGCCCACTTTCACCGCACCTGCAGCGGCCGAGGTCTTGCGGTAATCGATCTCGCTGCCTGCCACGGGCGTGGTGGTATCGCAGTTGGCCGTGCACGACGGATTGTCGCCACCACTACCCAGCACCGCGTTGGTGACCTGGCCGCTGGCCTGCGCATTCACTACGGCGGTGTAGGACAGGCTGTAGCTGCCCGGCACGGTACCGGCCGGCAGCGCGCACACCAGCGGATTGGCGGCATTGCAGCCGTAGGCGCCTGTGCTGGTCACGGAACCGAAGTCCAGACCGGTGCCCAGGGTGTCGGTCAGGGTCACCACAGCGGTGGTACGAGAGTTGGTCACCACCGTGGTCAGTGTGTAGGTCAGGCGATCGCCCACCGACACCGGACCGGTGCTGTTCACCGACTTGGCGTAGCTCACGCCCGGCGTTGCCACCGGCGTGGTGGTGTCGCAGTTCACGCTGCACGACGGCGTGTCGGTGCCGCTGCCGAGCACGGCATTGCGCACGCTGCCGCTGGCCTGTGCGTTGACGGTCGCGCCGTACGTAAGGCTGTAGGTGCCAGGCACGATGCCCGCCGGCAGTGTGCAGACCAGCGGATTGGCGGCATTGCAGGTGAAGGCTCCCGCACTGCTCACGCCTGCGAAGTCGAGGCCGTTGCCGAGGGTATCGGTGAGGGTGAGCACACCCGTCGTGCGTGCACGAGTCACGGTCACGCTCAGCGTGTAGTCGATGCGGTCACCGACGCGCACCGGGCCGCCGGTGGATGCCTGCTTGGCGTACACCACCTGCGGACTGGCCATCGGCGTGGTGGTATCGCAGCTGCCCACGCAGGACGGGTTGTCGGTGCCGCTCGGCACCACCGCATTGCGCACCTGGCCGCTGGCCTGCGCGTTGACGATGCCGGTATAGGAGAACGCGTAGCTGCCCGGCACGGTGCCAGCCGGCAGCGTGCACACCAGTGGGTTGCCCGGCACGCAGCTGAAACCGCCGGCATTGGTCAGACTGCCGAAGTCCAGGCCGGTACCCAGCGTATCGGTCAGCGTGGCCGCCGCCGTGGTACGCGCATCAGCCACCACCACGGTGACTGTGTAGGCGACGCTGTCGCCCACCGCGACCGGACCGGTCGTACCACTGGCCTTGGAGACCGAGATCTTCGGTGCCGCCACCGGGGTGGTGGTGGTGCAGTTGCTGCTGCAGGTCGGCGTATCTGTGCCGGTGCCGACCACGGTGTTGACCACCTGGCCGCTGGCCTGCGCGTTGACGGTGGCGGTGTAGCTCAGGCTGTAGGTGCCCGGTACCGTGCCGGCCGGCAGCGTGCACACCAACGGATTGGCCGCATTGCAGGTGAACGAGCCGGCATTGCTGACACTGCCGAAATCCAGGCCGGTGCCCAGCGTGTCGGTCAGGGTCAACACATCGCGGGTATTGCCATCGGCCACGGTGACGTCGACGGTGTAGCTCACCGTCGCACCCACCGCGACCGGGCCGGCCGTGTTGGAACGCTTGGCATAGCTGACGCGCGTCACCGGCACGGTCACATCGCTGCGCGTGCAGTGGTCGGCGTCGGTGCAGCTGCTGCCCGGCGTTGGCGGCGTACCGTTGTTGAACGGATCGTGGCCACCGCCCACGCTGGCGTGGTTGGTCAGCACACCAGTCGCTGCGGCGGTGACCGTCACCGGCAGGGTGAACGCTGACGTTGATCCAGCGCTGCCCGCTGCGGAGAGAACCTGGTTGCTGGTGCAGGTGACATCCTGGCCGCTGGCGGTGCAGCTCCAGTTGCCGCTCACATGCACGCCCGCCCAGTTCGCGACGATGCCGGCAGGCAGCTGGTCGCGCACGGTGATCACACCCGCAGGCACGTTCGGCGGGTTGCCGGTCGGCACGTCGCTGGTATTGCTCACCGTCAGCGTGTACTGGGTTCCGGCCTGGCCGTAGTTCCAGATGCCACCGGTAGCGTTGTTGCTCTTCACCACCTTCAGCGATGGCGCGGTGATGGTGATCCGGTGATCTTCCACCTCGCCGTCATCGGCCACGCCGGTCGGGTTCTGGATCTGTGCCGCGTTGGTGGCATAGCGCAGGCGCACATAGCTGGTGCCGGCACTCACTGTGTTCGGGACACTCCAGCTGAGGTTGGCCTGCCCGCCGCTGCACGCCGCGATAGTGCTGCGCTCATTGGCATCGAAGCTGCCATTGCGGTTGAAGTCGATCCAGCCGGCCACACTGCCACTACCCACGCAAGCCACCGTCTGGTTGTTCTGCGTGCCGGCCTGCATCACGGTCAAGCGGTAGCTGCTCGGCCACGCATCTTCTTCGCGGCTGCCAGCAACGGGCGAGTTATCGTCACCCAGCGCATCCAGGCTATAGCTGCTCTGCTGTTCGGTATCCGGGCCGAGGCTGCCGAGGAAGTCGGTCAACGGCGGCGCCAGGCCGCCCGGTGTGTACGCCGCGGTGTTGATATTGAAGTTGCTGCTGCCCTGCGGAATGCCATCGGAGCGGAACTGCAGGTCATCCACCACGTGCATCGCATCGCCGTAGCTCTGCGGCGCATCGCCGAAGTCGGCGTAGGGCACCAGCAGGCCGATGGCGATGGCGGTGGTCCCGCTGCCACGCATCGAGAAACCCATGTTCACGGCCAGGTTGCCAGGCGCATGCGCAGCGTTGTCGAAGCTGAGGAAGGTGACCGCCGCCGTGTTGTCGTCGTTGCCGGGGCCGAAGCGGATCACCTGGTTGGCGCCGCTGGTCGACTTGTTGACCAGATACGGCGTGCTGTTGGCCAGGTTCTTGCGGACCTCGACCACGTTCCAGGTGCCCTGCGCGCTGGCTTCAACGAACTCGCCACTGTTGTTGATCGACTCGGCGTCGGCCATCACCACGCCACGCAGGCGATAAGGCGCCCCCCCCACGGTCGAGGTGCAGGTGATGCTGAAGCTGGATGTACCACCGGCACGCGCAATGCCGGCAATCAGCTGGTTGCTGCTGCCGGTACCGCCGATGTTGTACAGATCGTCGAGGCTGTCACCGCCAAAGTTGCCGGGACGATAGCTGCGCAGCACGTTGGTCTCGGCCGTGTTCAACCGGCAGTCGACGCGCAGGTTGATGCCCGATGCGATGGGCAGGTCGATCGATGACGTCGCACCATCGTTGAGTACGACGTTGTTCACTCCGTTGGCACCGCCGCCCCAGGTCAACCACAACACCGTGTTGCGATACGGGCTGCTGCCGCCGGTCGCATACGCGGCCGCCCACCCCAACGACGGCACTGCCATCGACAGCAGCAACAGCAGGCCGCGGGTGATCCAGCGCCCGGGTTTTGAGCACTGCTGGGTTTTCTTGGGATGAACGCATCCACCGCCCGCGCGAATGCGCGACGTCGTCGACTGCCACATGGTGATTTCCCCGGTCGGCTCGCGTGGAGCCGCTGTTCAGTGGGTCGCGTGGGACGAGCTCATGGGCCTGGCCACACGCGCGGACGCACGTTCTGCCGGCTCCATGGCCACTACAACCGTCCCTGGACCCCGTTGGTCAGGTATGAAGTTCTGCAACTACGATACCGCACCGCAACAAAAGTGTGATGAACGTCTCATTTAAATTTACCGCTTCCGGCGTTATTCGACGACCACAGTTGTAGCAACCCGGAAGTGCGACACCGTGCACGATTCCGGCAGTGCGAACGCCCTTTCCGGCAAGACGTCACGCGAATTCGGCGCGAGTTGCACGCCGCAGCACATCGCGGCGCATTGCGCGCCGCGGACACCCCTATCAGGCCGTCCTAGCACCATGACGGAACGATGCGAGCAGCGTGGAAGCTGCAGATGCCGGTGCCATGCGGCCACGCGCAAGCGACCAGGTAATGCCGTAGAAGCAGGTCCAGTAGAAGTCCGCCAGCCACACCGCGCTGAATTCGACGTTGAACTCGCCTGTCTTCTGACCACCCAGGAAAAAGGCTTCGAATCGATCGCCTATCGGTGCCCAGCGTTCTGGCAGCAGATGCAGGTCACCCTGCCGCTGCTGCTCTTCCATCATCCGCGCGAACACCAGGGTCACCAGCTCCCAATCGGCGAGCAGCGTGGTGGTGACCTGCTCCAGCACATGCTGTGCATCCGCGCCATCGTCGAACCAACTGGCCGCTGCCTCCAAGCGCTCGAAGCCTGCGGCGAACAACGCCTCGTCGATCGCCTCGCGGGTCGGCGCGAATCGGTACAGGGTGGCGCGACTGATGCCGGCACCCCGCGCCAGCTCACTGAGCGTGCAGCGCGGATGACTGACCAGGGTGGCCGCCAGGGCGTGGTGCAGGTCGCGGCGTGGGCGGGCGGTGGCGGGTCGCATGAAAGGGTCGGAAACAGGGGGTACGAACACGCTAGCATGAATCATCAATTAATAAACTGAATCACAATTGATTCACTCGAATCACAGATGCGCTACAACGGAGCTGCGTCCGGTGCACCCGGGTCGGTGCATGGCAGGGAACGCGTCACAGGCATCGAAGGAGAAAGGCCATGCTGCATCCACTGCGCGATATCGCTGTGCTGTTCGATGCCAGCGACACCGGACAACGCGTACTGAACATCGCCTCCCACCTGGCACAGGCACAGCAGGCACATCTGGTCGCAGTGTCCACTGCCCAGCATCCCACCGACATCGCCAACGGCTTCGCGCGTGGCGCCGGCATCGCCGCCGCGCTCGATCATGAAGCGCGCGCCGACGCGGCCTGTACCGCACAGTTGATGCAGAACCTGCGCGCACTGTCCGAACCACTGCAGATCAGCACCGAGCTACGCATCGTTTCGGATTATCTGGGCGGAGCCGACCTGGCCCTGCAATCGCTGTACTGCGACCTGATCATCGCCGGCTATCCGCATACACCCGGGGCCCCCAGCGGCTGGCGGCCCCTGGGCACACTGCGCCAGACCGGCGTGCCGATGCTGCTGGTGCCGCCGCACTGGCAAGGCGATCAGGTCGGCCGCCGCATCGTGGTGGCCTGGAATGCCAGCAAACAGGCGCGTCGCGCAGTGGCCGATGCGCTGCCGCTGCTCGCCCGTGCGCAGGCCGTGCACCTGCTGATGGTCGACACGCCCAAGACCGAAGGCGCACCCGGTACCGAGATGGCCCAGCATCTGGCGCGGCACGGCGTTGAAGTGGAAATACAGGCGATCAACTCGAGCCAGGGCGGCATCGCCGCGACCATCCGCCAACACGTGCTGGACGCCGAAGCCGATCTGCTGGTTCTGGGCCCCTACAGCCGCAGCCGGGTGGTGGAGCGCGTGCTTGGCGGGGTCACCGAGGACCTGCTTGCCGAAGTGCCGGCGCCGCTGTTCGTATCGCACTAGTCCCACCCTGCCCCGCTCGGCGGTAGCCGGTCAGCGATTGACCGGTATGCCGCCGGAAATACCGGCACAGGTACGACGCATCCTCGAAACACAGGCGATCGGCAATGCGTCCGATCGGCAACTCGCTGTACGTGAGCAGCGCCTTGATCTCCAGCACCACCTGGCGGTCGATCAACGCCTTCGGCGTTTCATCGAAGCATTCGCGGGTGAGCTGCGAGAGATAGAACGGGGTGATGCACAGCGCCTCCGCATAGGACTGCACGTCACGCTGGCGCGTGCTGCGCTGGCCCACCAGCTCCCAGAAGTTCCAAGCCAGGCGTTCTCGCCGGCTGACCTGCGCGGGTACCTTCTTCTGCTTCGGCAGCAACGTGGCCATCTTCAGGAAGAAGCTCTGAAGCAGATTGCGCAGCATCACATGGCGGTGCCGTCCACCGTTGTGCTGCGCGTCCATCATCAGCTGCAGCCACCCCTGCAGCAACGGCACATCCAGCCGTGATGGCCTGCAGTGCGGCTGCTCGTGCAGGAACTGGAACAGCGCATTGGGCAACACATAGGCCACCTCCGATGCCAGCGCCTTGGGCATCAGACAGACCATCGCAAGGAAGCCGCGCGAGCGTTGCCGCAGCAGTGCCAGTGTGTCCTCTGCCAGCACCAGCGCATCATGACGCTGCACCGCTACCTCGCGGAAGTTCAGTGCAAAGCGTGCGCGTCCCGAGACGCATACCAGCACCGCCAGATAGGCGTGTCCGAACGACAGCGGGACGCCCTGCCCTTCGGCCAGCGTGCTGACCTCCAGGCGCATGGATTCGTCCTGGTCCAGAAGCTGGGGTACGCGGTCCATGGGCCGATCCGGCTGTAATCCGGGCCCCAGCATACCCGGGCTCGACCGCCAGTTGTGAAAAGTACCGAAATCATCAAGGTCCGGCCCTGTGCCCGCGATGCGCCGGAACCTAGCCTGTGCACTCTCTTTCCGTATCTGGAACTGCCATGCAGCTACACACCGAACGCCTGATCCTGCGCCCCTGGCGCGACACCGATGCCGCCGATCTGTACGAGTACGCCCGCGACCCGCGCGTGGGCCCCATCGCCGGCTGGCCGGTGCACACCAGCGTCGAGGAAAGTACCGAAATCATCCGCACCGTCTTCAACCAGGCGGAGGTCTACGCACTGCAGAGCCGCGAGGACGGCCACGCGATCGGCTGTGTCGGCATCCTGATCGGCGCTGACAGCAATTTCGAGATCAGCGACCGCGAAGGCGAGATCGCCTACTGGATCGGCGTGCCGTACTGGGGACGCGGGCTGGTGCCCGAAGCAGTGCGTGAAGTGATGCGGCACGCCTTCATGGATCTGGAGCTGGATGCGCTGTGGTGCGGCTACTTCGCCGACAACCTGCAGTCGCTGGCCGCGCAGAGCAAATGCGGTTTCCAGCATCATCATACCGAGGTGGACAAGTTCAACAGCTTCCTCGGCGACTACCGCACCGAGCACATCAGCCGCATCACCCGCGAGCAATGGTTTGCCTTGCAGGCCACCTTGCCGGCATGAGCGGAGTTCAGGCCGACGTGCGCTGCATGAGAAGAAGTTCTGGTGTTGATGACGCTTCAACCTGCTGGAAACCGAGATCGCGGTACAGGGCCAGGGCGGCCGTGTTGTCACGATAGACGCGCAGGGTGAGCCGCTCGATACCGTCTTCGCGCATGGCCTGTGCACTCATGGCCTGCATGAGCAGCCGGCCAAGGCCGCGCCCGCGTGCCAGTGGGGAAACAATGATGCGGCCCAGGTGCGCAGTGCCGGCGTCGGTTATCCAGTACTGGCCAAAGCCCAGGCACCGGCCCAGCTCGTCCAGCAGCGCCCAGCCCGGCCGCGACCCGAGTTCGAGCACCTGCGCGAACCCTTCCGGCGGCAAAGGAAACGGCACGCCGGGGCCAGCCCAGCGCTGGGTGGCCTCGGCGGAATCAAGCCAGCCGGCAATGGTGGCGTAGTGGGAAGGCTGGACGGCGCAAAGGTTCGGTTTCATGACGTTCATGGTGCGCCATTTGCACTGGGCAGACATGCTGCACGAGGAGGGCGCCATGGCCCTCTCAGCACGACTGGCGCCGGTGTGGTCTTTGTATGACCGGCTTGGCGGGATTCGCGTCATGGCCTGCGCGGCGGCCCTGCTGGGGCTGTGCGGCGAAGACTGCCTGCCACTGCCGTTACAGGGGCTGCGGGGCGGTGAGCGCGAGGAGGTGGCGGCGGTGCTGGGCGTGCTGGGGCTGTTGTAGAAGCCCGGCGAGCGGTTGCCGTGCGGTGTGGCGGGTGGTGAGCCCGGCCCTCGCCCACAGCCTCACCGGGTTCTTTGCCTTGGTTCAGATCACTTCCAGATACTGGCCGACCTCAAGACTGCACCGTTGAAGCTTCCTCATGGTTGCGTCACAGTTCCCCACTTCCGATGGAGGTGCAGAATGCATGG
Source organism: Stenotrophomonas sp. CCNWLW162 (assembly GCF_037203745.1). Classification (NCBI taxonomy): domain Bacteria; kingdom Pseudomonadati; phylum Pseudomonadota; class Gammaproteobacteria; order Lysobacterales; family Lysobacteraceae; genus Stenotrophomonas; species Stenotrophomonas sp. CCNWLW162. Next base: position 58,155 of record NZ_JBBCBL010000009.1, read on the forward strand.
AATGATCCAACACATCAGGATGGCAACAGCTGGAAGCACACTTATGCTGTTGGCTGCCTGCACCTCTGTCGGCGACACGCGAAGTTCCGGACCTGTAGCCACTTTCTCGTCCAATCAGGACCCCTTAGCCGCCGCCACGTGTGTCCGCGACGCATGGGGAGAGGTGAGCATCGGAGGATCACGATGGCAGTATGTACTTGAGCCCCGTTCCGATGGCTACTCCGTGTCGACCTCCAGCGGCGGCGTCCCGGCAGAGTTTGTTGAGGTCAGCCCTCGAGCTGGAGGGGGAAGCGATATCAAGTTCTATAGTAAGTTCCTGAAGCGTCGACAGGCTCGCTACATCGAAGCCGTCACCCAATGCGGTGTCCGCTCACCGTAACTCCAAGTCTTGAGCCTCGCGAAGGTCACAGCCTTTGCCGGGATGCTGGCCCTGACGTCAGCCGGAAGGATACGACCGGCGGTCGAAGATCCTGCGAACGCAGCAACGATCTGCCTGAATAGCTCGGACCGGACGCCGACGCGACGCTGCTCGCCCGCACCCGGAGGGTCCGTCGAAACCACTTCGGTCTTGGATTGGGTCAAGGCTCACTCACCAGCATATGCGCCGCTTTGCTTTTGGGTCGGCCATCCGGCCCCGCTCCGAATGGGCGGCAGTGATCTGGAAGGAGTAGTACATGGCAGCAATCTGTCCGCGGTGCCTTTTGGCTACGTAATGGAGGTCTGCCACCTCAGCCGCGCGGTGAACGCGCCGCGGAACAACAGCTTGAATCTGCTGGTGCAGATCGCCTGGGGTTGGCGACACCAAGACGCGAATTGCGCTCTGTAAGGCCCGCGAAAGCCCGGGGCCATACCTTTCCCTTCGCAGTACAACACAAGCAGCAGAGCGCTATTCGCGCATCAATCTTTGCATGGGGGCAACGTGGCGAGCTTGGGTTGGTTCGACGGAATGGTCCTCGGCTTCTTGCTGGGCGTCGCTGCAAGCGCAATTGCCGCATTCCTCGCCCTTCGTGAGAACAGGCGGGACAAATGACCGCAGCTCAAGCCTCCCCAGAGAGGATGACGCCGACGGAGTAGAACTCCGGCACCATTCGGCCGCACCTACCACCGGGGCCGCGCGATGGAGGCTTGCCGCCTCGGCCGAGCAAATGGCGCGTCAAGACATTCAGCAAGCCGGTCAAATGCCACAAGCCATTGATATATGGTGACCCCGGCCCGATTCGAACGGGCGACCTTCCCCTTAGGAGGGGGACGCTCTATCCAGCTGAGCTACGGGGCCATTGGCAGCGGGGAAGGATACCGCGTCTGGCTGAATGGACCAAGCGCGAGGCGTTCTGCAGGACGCCCAGCATCAGTATTCTGTGCGCATCTACCCGCTGCACTTAATACCGTCGCCGCATGATGACCTTCTGGGAGAGCCTGTCTGCACTCGGCGACAGCCGCGCCTTGTTTCCGCTTGCCATTGTACTCGCCTTGTTCCTGCCAACCTCTCACCGCCACCTGCTGTGGCGCTGGGCCGTGGCCGTCACTGTAGTCGCCGCGACAACGCTGGCCAGCAAGATCGCCTTCATGGGCTGGGGTTTTGGGATGGAGCATCTGGATTTCACCGGCATCTCCGGGCATGCCGCCATGTCCAGCGCGCTCTATCCCGTGGCCTTATGGCTGCTGGCCAGCGGCCGCAGCCGAAACTTGCGGGCCTGGGCCGTCGCCGGCGCGGGGCTTGCAGTCGCGATCGGCTGCTCTCGACTGCCTTTGCGGGCCCATTCTCCCTCCGAGATCATCATAGGACTCAGCCTCGGCCTGGCCGCGTCGGCTTGGGTGCTGCGTCACGGACAGACGCTGGGCAACATCCTGGCGGTGCATGGCCGCGCGGCACTGCTGGCCATTGCCGCCGCCATGACCACGCCGATATTGCTCGCAGACTTACACACTCATGACCTCGTGAAGGCCGCTGCCAAGACACTGTCCGGCCGCGCGCAGGCATTCGAGCGTCAGGATCTACGCGGCCACTCATCGCCAGACAGAAGCCATCATCAGACACGAAGTTTTCACAAATCTTGACAGCAAGTGTTCATCCGCAGAATATGTGAAGGGAATTTTCCCTGACGGAGCAGGCCTCCCATGTTCAAGAAGACGATCGCAGTTGTGGCACTGGCGGCCCTGTCCGCCTCCCCGATGATGAGTTTCGCGCAGGAAGCGCAGGCTACGGCCGGCACGGAGGCTACTGCGGCGGAAGTTGCCGGCGCAGAAGCTGCTGGCGTCTCGACCGCTGCAGTCGTGGGCACCACCGTAATCGGCGTGGCCGCCGCTGCCGTTGCATACAGCATCGGCGGCGACAGCACCAGTGGCAGCAATGACGGCGGCAGCGGCACTGATCCGGGCGGCCCGGGTCCGGGCGGCCCTGGCACGGGTGGCACCGGCGGTACGGGCGGCACCGGTGGTACGGGCGGCACCGGCGGCTGATCAGCGCACCGCGTACCATTCAGGCCCTCGCCGGGCGCGGCCCGGCGGGGGTTTTTTATGCCTGCCAGACTCTCATTCCCATGAATAACCTCACCCCTCGCCTTCTCGCCGCTGCGTTGACCGCACTGGCGCTGTCCAGCTGTGCGCTTGCGCCGGGACAGCACCTGCGTCGCAGCGACGTCGCCGTTGACCGCAAGAGCGGCGATGGTCAGCTGGAAATCGTCACCATCACACCGAAGCTGATCGCGCAGGAAAACGCCGCGCGGACGCAGAATTCACTGCCAGCTGCATTGTTCGATTACCAGCCGGCACCATACACCGTCGGCGCCGGCGACATTCTCTATGTCACCGTATGGGATCACCCGGAACTGACGGTGCCAGCCGGCCCCCAGCAGCAGGGCGCTCTGGCAGGGCGCCTTGTGCAGAGTGACGGCACGATGTTCTACCCATACATCGGCAAAGTCGCAGCCTCGGGCAAGACGCCGATGCAGCTCCGCGAGGAGATCAGCACCCGCTTGGCCAAGTACGTGGAATCGCCCCAAGTGGACGTATCCGTCCTCACCTATGGCAGCCAGCGGGTCTGGGTGACAGGCGCTGCCCAGCGATCCTCGCCGATTGCTCTGGGCACTTCGCCGCTGACGCTGGCGGATGCGATCAGCCAATCCGGACTGGACAACCAGCAGGCCGACTTGTCGGGTATCCAGCTCAGCCGGGAGGGCGTCACCTACACGATCAACCTGGAAACCCTGGCCCGCGAGTTTGGCGGCCGCCAATTGCTCCTCAAGGATGGCGACTCCATCTTCGTGCCCTACCTTGATCGCAAAGAGATCTTCGTGGTGGGCGAAGTCAATCAGCCCGGCGCCTACAGCTTCCGCACCGGCGATGTCTCGCTGAACCAGGCACTCGGCCGTGCTCGCGGCCTGCTTCAACAGACCGCAAACGGTAACGCCGTGTATGTCATCCGCGGCAGCACGGACCTGCAACAGGAGCCCTCGATGGTCTATCAGCTGGAGGCGCGCTCGCCGACCGCGTTTGCCGCTGGTAGTCAGTTCCATCTGCAGCCAGGGGACGTGGTATTTGTCGGCGCAGCCGGCGTCAGCCGTTGGAATCGCTTCGTGAATCAGCTGCTGCCCTTCACCAATATCCTGTACAACGCGGCGCGTACCGGAACCGAAATCAAGGACAACTGACATGGCTCGCATGGATGCGGCCTGCCAATGCCCGGCACATCGCGCCCGTGGCGCGGTGTTGCTGGTCATCGTCGCCGCCCTGCTGTTCACCGGCTGCACCACCGGCAGCCGCTCCACAGTGGATACCTTCCGGCTGATCACCCATCGCCCGGCACAGGCGACCGCGGAAGGCGTGGCCAGCAACCGCTTCCCGCAGATGCAGGTGGACACACCTGACATCGTCGCCGTGGCAGTACTGGGCTACATCGATGCGGGCCGGCAGCAGTGGTTCGCAGGTACACACGCGGTGTTCGAGATGGACCACCATGGCCTGCTTCTGGGCGGCAGCGGTCTGGGACAGCAATGGCGTGCCCGCATCATCGGCCCGTCACCTTTTGATGACCTGAGGGGCGTGACCACGCCCGTGAGCGTGCAGCGCCGCTACGACTGGGTGCCCGCCTACCAGGTCGACGTCGCCGTGACTGGCACCCTGAGCAGGGGTGCACTGGAGCAGGTGGACATCCTTGGTTCGCGCCGAACCCTGCAGCGGTTCGACGAACAGCTGCGGGGCGGTGGCATGAGTGGCCGCAATGTCTACTGGGCAGACCCAGCCACCGGCTTCATCTGGAAGAGCCGACAGCATCTGGCGCCCGGTCGCGTCGCAGAACTGACCCAGCTCAAACCCTATCGCACGGCCAAGGATTGAGCCATGACGTTCAGATTTTTCAGCGCGGCTATCCTCGCCGCGCTGCTGGTCACCAGTGCTGCCCAAGCCGCGCAGATCCATATTGAGGGCGCCGCTGAAGCGACCGGGGTGTACGAGCTGAGCGCCGGCGCCCGCTTGGCCGAGGGCCTGCTGCTGGCCCGCCCAAGCGCCGACGCCTACCTGCTGGGGACAAGCCTCGAACGCCCGCAGGCCCTGCAGGCCCAGGTGCGGCTGCGCGCGGGGCTGCAGTATGGCGCCGGGCAGCTGGCAGAGTCTGCCGACGCACAGGTCGTGGCGCTCGCGCAGGCTCTGCAGACCTGGCTGGAGACACATCCCGCCACCGGCCGAACGCCCATCATCGGCTCCGCACGCCTGATCCAGGTGCAGCCCGCAAGCAACCCTGTACTAGCGACAGGCGACAGGCTGCGGTTCCCACTGCAGCCACGCACGATTACTGTCATGGGCGCAGTGGAGCAGGAATGCGAACTGCCGCACGTCCCGCAGCGCGACGCACGCGACTATCTGCGTGACTGTCATCCCAGCCCTCTTGCCGACCGCAACGACATCTACGTGATCCAACCCGACGGGCGAGTCCAGCAGTTGGGTATCGGCCTGTGGAACCGCGCAGATCCGCAGGCTGTCGCGCCAGGAGGTACGGTCTTCGTGCCCGTACGTGCCTCCCTCATCAAGCGTATCGACCCGCTGTTCAACAGCGATTTCGCCACGTTCATCGCCACCCAGCCCATCAATCCGTGATGACCCAGTCCTGCCTGCGCGCGCGCCCGGTGCGCCCCGCCCGTTTCGCACTGAGCGCGCTCGCCTTGTCGCTATCCTGCGCACTGCATGCCCAGGAGGCGCCGCCACCCACTGCCAACGAATGGGGCGGGATCGGCCTTCTGCAGACGCCTACCGCGCGCATGGCAAGCGACGGAGACCTGAGCTTCACTGCGTCGTACAACGCTCCGTATGCACGCTACAACCTGACCATGCAGCCATTCCCATGGCTGGAGGCATCATTCCGCTACATTAATGTCAATAACTTATTGTATGGGCCCAGCGTTGCCGGCGCTCAGCATTACAAAGACAAGTCGATCGACTTCAAACTGCGCCTGTGGCAGGAATCACGCCTGCTGCCGGAACTTGCCTTTGGTGTGCGTGACCTGGGTGGTACCGGATTCTTTTCCAGCGAGTATCTGGTCGCCAACAAGAATTTCGGTCCGTTCGATGCTTCGATCGGACTCGCCACCGGCTACATTGGCAACCGAGGTGACTTCTCCAATCCACTCGGCGCCATCGATGATCGTTTCAAGGACCGCCGCTCCATCGCCAACAGTGACATCACCCAGGCCGGCAAGTTCGGCCTGAGCAACATGTTCAAGGGGCCGGTCGGTATCTTTGGCGGCATCACCTACCAGACACCGATGGATGAACTGCTGCTCAAAGTCGAATACGACGGCAACGACTACCGCCGTGAACCCCGCAACAACAACCTGCGCCAGCGCACACCCATCAACGTGGGCCTTGTCTATGTCCCCAGCCGTAATGTCGAGTTGACTGCTGCTTGGGAGCGCGGGGACGCGGCGATGTTCTCGCTCACCCTGCGTGGCAACCCGGGCAATACGCCTGCTGCACCGAAACCGTTCGACCCGCCACCGCAACGGATGCTGCCCGCGACCGCTGTCGCCGAGCAGCGCGCAGCCGTCACCAGCGGCGACGCCTCCGGTGCCGCACCCGTCACCAGCACCGACTGGGCCGCAGTCACCGCCGAACTGCAGCGCAATGCCGGCTTCCGCGTCGAACGCATTTCGCGCCGCGGCGACGAGCTGTATATCGACGGTTACCAGACCCGCTACCTGCATGCCGCCAAGGGCCTGGGCCGCGCCACGCGCATCCTTGCCAACGCGACCGGCGATGACTACGACTGGTTCACCCTGCGCACCACCCGCGTGGGCATGCCGATCGCCGATCTGTCGATCAACCGTGAAGCATTCGCCGGCTACCTGGATGGCACGGTCAGCGAAGACGTCCTGCGCCGGAGCACGGAACTGCAGGCACCCGACACGCGCGCGCGGGAGACGCTGTACAAGCCCAAGCGCACCCCCTTCGGCGGCGGCTTCAACGTCGGCTACCGGCAGAACCTGGGCGGCCCCGATGGCTTCATCCTTTACCAGATCGCAGCCAACTACACCGGCAGCCTGTTCCTGCGCGACAACATCTGGCTGACCGGCACCGTCAGCGCCGATGTCACCAACAACTACCACAAGTTCAAGTACAACGCGCCCAGCCGCCTGCCGCGCGTGCGCACCGACATCCGCCAGTACCTGACCACCTCCGACGTGATGCTGCCCAACCTGCAGGCCAATATCGCCGGACGGCTGGCACCGGACCTGTATGGCATTGCCTATGCCGGTTACCTGGAGTGGATGTATGCCGGCGTTGGCGGCGAGCTGCTGTATCGCCCAAGCGGCGAGCGCTGGGCGGTTGGTGCGAATCTCAACCGGGTGCAGCAGCGCGACTACGACCAGCACTGGGGTCTGCGCGACTACCGCGTCACCACCGGCCACGCCACGTTCTACTATGCCTTCGACGCCCGTGAACGCATCATCGGCTCGCTATCGGTCGGTCAGTACCTGGCTGGCGACAAGGGCGCCACTCTGGACCTGGCCCGCGTGTTCAACAATGGCGTGACCATGGGCGCCTATGCGACCAAGACGAATGTCTCGGCGCGCGACTTCGGTGAAGGCAGCTTCGACAAGGGAATCTACTTCAGCATTCCGCTCGACGGCTTCTTGCCGCGCTCCACGCGCGGCCGTGCAGCCTTCAACTGGAACCCGCTGATCCGCGACGGCGGCGCCATGCTCGGCCGCAAGTACGGCCTGTACGGTATGACCGGTGACCGCGACGAGCGCTTCTTCTACGACAACCTGCGCAACGTCGGCGAATGAAAAAAGCCGGGGGCCTGACGGCTCCCGGCTTTCTGCTTCCAGCGCACCTTCAGTAGGCGCCGGGCACTCAAAGGTAGCGGACCCAGCTCTTCACGCCTTCATCCATCAGCGTGTAGACGTGTTCGAATGCCGCCCGTTGCTGGCGATACGGATCGGGAATCTCGCGGTCGGACTGCCACTTGCCCAGCAGGAAAGTCTTGCCCGACGCCTCTGGCGCGATCTCGATGATGCGATGGACGTGCTTGCGCTCCATCACCAGCACCAGATCCGAGGCACCCAGGATGCTGCGGTCGATCTGCCGTGCACGATGGCTGCTGCCATCCAGGCCATGCTCGGTCAACAGCGCCTGCGCGGTCGCGTCCACGCCATGGTTGACCAGCGCCCCCAGGCCGGCCGAGGACACCGTGATGCCCTTGCCCCGCACTGCCTCACGCAGCATCACTTCAGCCGACGGACTACGGCAGATGTTGCCGACACATACAACCAGAATATTCTTGAACACGGACAACGGCTTCCATCAGTTCTTCGGTACATGAGACGCAGCGCCCGGCCGCTTCTGCAGATCGGGCACTTCCACGCGGGCGCGGCCGGCATATCGCCAGCGACAGTCTCGGCGCCTAGTATGCCGACTTCTGGCCCAGCACCTTGAAAGCCGTCATCACAATGATGCGCACATCCAGCGTCGGACTCCAGCGCCGGATGTAATCGATGTCGTACTGGACCCGCTTCTTCATCGAGCGCAGCTCCGGAGTCTCACCACGCAATCCATTCACCTGCGCCCAACCGGTAATACCCGGCTTCACATAGTGACGATGCATATAGCGCTCGATCACACGCTCATAGTGGTTGTTGTGCTGGATAGCGTGCGGCCGCGGCCCCACAACCGACATGTTCCCACCCAGCACATTGAAGAATTGCGGCAGCTCATCCAGGCTGCTGCGGCGCAGGAAGGCGCCGAACCGGGTCACTCGCGGGTCACCGCGCGTCGCCTGGGTGATCTGACCCGTCCCCTCGGCATGCACGCGCATGGAGCGGAACTTGAGCATCCAGAATTCCTTGCCGCCAAGCCCATGACGCTTCTGGCGGAAGAAAACCGGCCCCGGCGAACTCAGTTTCACGCCAATGGCCAGCACGGCAAACAACGGCGCCAGCAGGATCACCGCCGCACCGGCAACCAGGATGTCCTCGACGCGCTTGAACAAGCGGAACCGATGATCCACCAATCCTTGGCGTACACCGATCATCGGTACATCACCCACCTGGTGCACACCAGGGTTGAGCGCCCCAAGGCCAGTCGTATCAGGGATCAGACGTACAGGTACCGGGAATCGCTCGATCTGCTTGAGCATGTCCTTGATCGCGGATGCGTCCCCCATTGGCATCGAAACCCAGACCTGGTCGAACTCGCCGCGGTGCTGATCCATGTACTGCGGAACGTCTTCCAGCCGCCCCAGCCTGCACGGCGCGTCCCCGCCGCGACGGGTGGCGATATCGCCCGCACCGGCAAAGTAGCCGATGACGTCCTTGCCAAGCTCCGGCTTCCCACGCAGCAGACGATGCAGCCTCAACGCGGGGGCCCTTAGCCCGACCAGCAGGATCCGCTCATGGTCCATCCCGCGCGAGCGCAGGCGATGCAACTGCACCCTCAGTAGCACTCGCAGCGCCGCCATCGATCCCAGGCCAAAGGCGTACCAGCCAACCAGCCATGTCGAAGGCACCACATCGGCAAGCCCGACCAGCACGACATAGAGCGAGAACAGCGCAAAGGTGGCAGACCAGGCCAGCAACAACAGCCAGAGATCCGCCAGAAGGCCACGGATCCGCCAGTTGCGGTACACCGGCGCCACAGAGAAGCAGACGATGGCACTGAGGATCACCGCGCCGAACACGATGCGCTGGGATGAATCAGGCGCACCTGTTCCGTACAGCAGAATGTGGGAAAGAACTGCCATGCCCGGCAGCAGCAGCATGTCGCCCAAGCGCAGCCCCAACTCCAGGGCAGCCCGGGCTTCGACGCGGCGGCGACCCACCCGGGCCCGCTCTGCGGAAAGATCTTCTACTGATCCATGTAGCAACGCACTTCTCCATTCTCGGCTCGACGGGACGCGGAATTGCCTGCATCCACGTGCATGGACTCCCCAGCCGGCACGGAATCATCGAGGTTGTGTCAATCAAATGTGGAGGAATTGTGAATGAAGATTGAGCCAAAAGATAGGAATTTCGACAGACTGCGGGCCCAAGTGAGCACCCCAGAATAGTCATACCTCACTGAAATCATTAATAAATCTTTATTTTTCAATTTGCATCGACATGAGTCATTTCACGTCAAAAAATGAACGCCATTGCGCACTTCATGTCGGTTTGCTGGCGCTCAGCCCACCCCACTCCACCCCGCACCGCACCAAAGCCCAGCAACCTCCCTCTGCTACCATCGGCGGTTCTGTTCATCGCGTCCCCCACCTGCCCGCGATGGCGCCAAACAACGTAACGAAACACAGGAGTCTGCATGTCTTCCGAGCTGCTCAAGTCCCTTGGCCTGGACGCGATCAACGCTGGCACGTACCTGGGCAACGGGGAGTGGTCGAGCGCGACCAGTGGTGAGCTGATCACCCCGGTCAACCCGACCACCGGCGAGCCGATCGCGCAGGTCCGCGCGACCACCGAGGCTGAGTACGAGACCGTCGTCACCCGCGCTCAGGAAGCCTTCAAGATCTGGCGTACCACGCCGGCCCCGCGCCGCGGTGAAGCCGTGCGCCTGTGCGGCGAAGCACTGCGCAAGCACAAGGACGCCCTGGGTTCGCTGGTCGCCCTGGAAATGGGCAAGAGCAAGCCGGAAGGCGATGGCGAAGTGCAGGAGATGATCGACATCGCCGATTTCGCCGTGGGCCAGAGCCGCATGCTGTACGGCTACACCATGCATTCCGAGCGCCCCGGCCACCGCATGTACGAGCAGTACCACCCGCTGGGCCTGGTCGGCATCATCTCGGCCTTCAACTTCCCGGTCGCGGTGTGGAGCTGGAATTCGTTCCTGGCCGCCATCTGCGGCGACGTGTGCATCTGGAAGCCGTCCAACAAGACGCCGCTGACCGCCATCGCCTCGCTGAAGATCTGCAACGACGCCCTGCGCGAAGCCGGTTTCCCGGACATCTTCTTCCTGATCAACGACGCAGGCACTGCGCTGTCGGAAAAGATGGTCGATGACCGTCGCGTGCCGCTGATCAGCTTCACCGGCTCGACCCAGGTCGGCCGCACGGTCAACGAGAAGGTCGCGCGCCGCCTCGGCCGCTGCCTGCTGGAGCTGGGCGGCAACAACGCCATCATCCTGGACGAAACCGCCGACCTGAAGCTGGCCGTGCCGGGCATCGTGTTCGGTGCGGTCGGTACCGCCGGCCAGCGCTGCACCACCACCCGCCGCCTGATCGTACACCGCTCGATCTACGCCGACGTGCTGGCCACGCTGGTCAAGGCCTACAAGCAGGTGGAAGGCAAGATCGGCGACCCGACCGACGCCGCCAACCTGATGGGCCCGCTGAACAGCGATGGCGCCGTGCAGCAGTTCCTCGATGCCATCGCCCAGGCCAAGGCCGCCGGCGGCACCATCGAAACCGGTGGTACCCGCATCGACCGCGCAGGCAACTTCGTGCTGCCGGCGATCGTCTCGGGCCTGAAGAACAGCGACGCCGTGGTCCAGCACGAAACCTTCGCGCCGATCCTGTACGTGATGCCGTACGACAGCATCGACGAAGCCATCGACATGCAGAACGGCGTGCCGCAGGGCCTGTCGTCTTCGATCTTCACCCAGAACCTGAAGACCGCCGAGAAGTTCCTGTCGGCGGCCGGCAGCGACTGCGGCATCGCCAACATCAACATCGGCACGTCCGGTGCTGAGATCGGCGGCGCCTTCGGTGGCGAGAAGGACACCGGCGGTGGCCGCGAGTCCGGTTCGGATGCATGGAAGGTCTACATGCGTCGCCAGACCAACACCATCAACTATTCGGATTCGCTGCCGCTGGCGCAGGGCATCAAGTTCGATCTGTGATGGCAAACGACGCGGACACGTCTGTGGGTCAGAGCCCCTTCGGGGATCTGACCCCAGCGAAGGGTCAGCCCCCCGCAGGGGCGCCGACCCTCGCTTTCACCGGCCGCCGCGTGTTGATCGCCGGCGGCAGCAAGGGCATTGGCCGTGAAATGGCGCTGGCGTTTGCCGGCGCTGGTGCGCAGGTCTCGGTCTGCGCGCGCGGCCAGGCCGGTCTGGATGCACTGCGCGCCGATGCACAGGCACAGGGTTTCGAACTGCACACGTTTTCCACCGATCTGGCCGATCCAGGCCAGATCCAGGCCTGGCTGCAGGCCGCCGCCGATGCCCTCGGTGGCATCGACGTGCTGGTCAACAACGCCACCGGCTACGGCATGGCCGACGACGAGGACGGCTGGGCCGCCAGCCTGCAGATCGACCTGATGGCCGCCGTGCGTGCCTCGCGCCTAGCCCTGCCCTGGCTGCGTGCGTCCAGTGACGCCTGCATTCTCAATCTCTCTTCGATCGCCGCGCAGCAGCCGCGCCCCGGTGGCGCACCCTACGCCGCCGCCAAGGCCGCGCTTTCGCACTACACCACCTCGCAGGCGCTCGCGCTGGCCAAGGAACGGATCCGGGTCAATGCCATCGCACCGGGCTCGATCGAGTTCGATGACGGCCTCTGGGACCGCCGCCGCACCGAAGATCCCGCCCTGTACCACGGTACGCTGGCGAAGATTCCGTTCGGTCGCTTCGGCCACCCGCGCGAGATCGCCGATGCCGCCCTGTTCCTGTGCTCACCGCTGGCGCGCTGGGTCACCGGCAGCGTGCTCAACGTGGATGGCGGCCAGGTGTTGATGGGCTGACACCGGCACTCCGGTAGCTGCCAACCTTGGTTGGCATGCCTTTCGTCGACCAAGGTCGACGCCTACCTGGCTGAAATGCCTTTCGTCGACCAAGGTCGACGCCTGCCATCGCATCCGCCGGGCATGGGATTGCCAGGGCAGAGGCACTATCATGTGCGTACTGCCAAGGAGGACCCCGATGAGCGTGGCACCCCGACAGACAAGCGCCCTGGCCGTGGTCAGCCTGGTCATGGGCATCGCCAGCTGGACCGTCCTGCCCTTCGTGGCCAGCGTCGTGGCCATCATCACCGGCCACATGGCCCGCGCCGAAATCCGCCGCCGCCCGCATGAACTGGAAGGCGATGGCTTGGCCGTCACCGGGCTGGTGCTGGGCTGGGTGATGGTCGGCGCCGTGATCGCCGCCATCCTGGTCTTCATCCTGTTCTTCGGCGGCCTGGCCTGGCTCGCTGCAATGTCGAACTGACTGCCATGACCGCCTCCGACAGCACTGAACGCTTCAGCAGCCGCGTCGCAGATTACGTCCGCTATCGACCCGATTACCCGCCGGCCCTGCTGGACTGGCTGCACGGTCCGATGGGCGTCAGCCACGAGGCTCTGATCGCCGATATCGGCGCCGGCACCGGCATCTCCAGCCGTCAGTTTCTGGCCAGCGGTCATCCCGTTGTTGCGGTTGAGCCAAATGCGGCCATGCGAGGCGCCGCCGAACAGTGGCTGGCGCCGCAGTATCCGGACTTTTCCGCAGTCGACGGCCGCGCAGAAGCCACCGGACTGGCCGACGCCAGCATTGATCTGGTCAGCGTCGCACAGGCCTTCCATTGGTTCGATACCGTGGCGGTGCGCGCCGAATGGCAGCGAATCCTGCGCCCCGGTGGCCTGGCACTGATCTACTGGAACTCGCGCCTGCTCGATGCCAGCCCGTTCCTGGTCGGCTACGAACAGCTGCTGCTGGACTACGGCACCGACTACTCCGCTGTGGCCGAGCGCTACCAGGATGACGCCACCATGCTGGCCTGGTTCGGCGCAGGCCTGCGCGGCATGGTGGAGTTGCCCAACGTGCAGCACCTGGACTTCGACGCTCTGCGCGGGCGCCTGCTGTCCTCCTCCTATGCCCCCCAATCCGGTCATCCGCGCCACGCGCCGATGATCGACGCTTTGCAGGACCTGTTCGCCGCCCATGCGGTCGACGGGCAGGTTGCTTTTGAATATCGAACCCGAGCCTTCCTCGGCACGCTGGACTGAACCGACGCATGTATTCGCTTGCCCGCCCCTTCCTGTTCTCGCTCGACGCCGAGCGCGCCCACGGCCTCGGCCTGTCCGCATTGGACCTGGCCTATCGCACCGGCACCACGCCGCTGCTGGCCGCACGCATCGCGCCGATGCCCAGCACGGTGTTCGGGCTGACCTTCCCCAATCCAGTCGGCCTGGCCGCCGGCCTGGACAAGAACGGCGAGCACATCGACGCACTGTTCGCATTGGGCTTCGGCTTCGTCGAGATCGGCACCATCACCCCGCGCCCGCAGGCGGGCAACCCGCAGCCACGGCTGTTCCGCCTGCCGGCGCACAACGCGATCATCAACCGCATGGGCTTCAACAATGCGGGCGTGGATGCGCTGGTGCGCAACGTCGAGCGCGTGCGCAACCGTCGCGGCATGCTCGGCATCAACATCGGCAAGAACAAGGACACCCCCAACGAACAGGCCTCAGATGACTACATCGCCTGCCTGGACAAGGTGTACCCGCTGGCCGACTACATCACCGTCAACATTTCCTCGCCGAACACCGCCGGCCTGCGCGAACTGCAGGAAGAAACCTCGCTGCGCCAGCTGGTCAGCCAGCTGCGTGAGCGCCAGGAAAGCCTGGCCGCCCGGCATGGCCGCCGCGTGCCGATGCTGGTGAAGGTTGCACCGGACCTCAGCGAGCGCGACATCGACGCCGCCGCACGCGTGCTGGGCGAACTGCAGGTGGACGGCGTGATCGCCACCAACACCACCGTCGACCACAGCAAGGTGGCCGGCGACCCGCTGGCCAACGAAGCCGGTGGCCTGTCCGGTGCGCCGGTGCTGGAGCAGTCCACGCTGGTGCTGCGCCGCCTGCGCGCGCGCCTGCCCGAATCGGTGCCGCTGATCGGCGTCGGCGGCATCCTGTCCGGTGCCGATGCGGTGGCCAAGATGGCTGCTGGTGCGGCGCTGGTGCAGTGTTACAGCGGCTTGATCTTCCGCGGCCCGCCGCTGGTATCGGAGTGCGTGGAGGCGATCCGTCGCCGCCGCGAAGCGCCGAGCCGCGGCGCGGTGGCCCCGCTGTGAGCGCGCCCATGGATACCGTCGACGGCAATGCCCCGCTGCGCTGGACGCTCACCCGCAACGCGCCGCTGCAGGCACTGAACACCTTCCATGTGCAGGCCAGCGCAGCCCAACTGCTGGAACTGCACGATGCCGCACTGCTGCCGGAAGTGCTGGCGCTGCCCGACGTGGCCAGCGGCCCGCTGCTGGTGCTGGGTGCCGGCAGCAACGTGCTGATCGCCGAAGACCTGCCCGGCACCGTGCTGGTGTTCGGCAACCGTGACATCAGTTTCCTTGAGCACCGCGCCGACCACGCGGTGATCCGCGCCGGCGCCGGTGTGCCCTGGCATGGTCTGGTGATGTGGTCGCTGCAGGAAGGCCTGTCCGGCCTGGAAAATCTGGCCCTGATTCCCGGCACCGCCGGTGCCGCGCCGATCCAGAACATTGGCGCCTACGGCGCGCAGGTTGGCGAGTTCATCCAGGCGGTCGAAGCCTGGGATTGTGAGGAGCAGGCCTGGGTGCGGCTGGACAATGAACAATGCGCTTTCGCCTACCGCGACAGCGTGTTCAAGCAGCAACCGGATCGCTACCTGATCACCGCCGTCGAGTTGAAGCTGCCGCTGCTGCATGATCTGCGCATGGACTACGCCGGCATCCGCGAGGAACTGCAGGCGCAGGGCGTGGAATTGCCGAGCGCGGTGGACGTGGCCAACGCGGTGATCGCGATCCGCCGCCGCAAGCTGCCCGACCCGGATGTGCTTGGCAATGCCGGCAGCTTCTTCAAGAACCCGGTGCTGCCGCTGGAACAGGTCGACGTGCTGCTGCAGCACTTCCCTGAGCTGCCGGTGTTCCCGGCAGACCGCGAAGACAAGCGCAAGGTCTCGGCGGCATGGATGATCGAGTCCTGCGGCTGGAAGGGCTTCCGCGAAGGCGATGCCGGCGTTGCGCCGAGCCACGCACTGGTGCTGGTCAACCACGGCAACGCCACCGGCGCTGACCTGCTGGCGCTGGCGCGTCGCATCTCGGCCTCGGTGCTGGAGAAGTTCGGCGTGCCGATCGAACCGGAGCCCCGCCTGCTCGGCGCACAGTGGTGAACAGCCCCGCCCTCTCCCCCAGCGCCACCCCGATGCGGGCGGCGCTGCTGATGCTCGGCAGCACGATGGCATTCGGCCTGATGGCGGTGGCAATCCGCTATGCCACCCGTTACGTGCCCACCCAGGAAGTGGCGTTCTTCCGCAATGCCTTCGGCCTGCTGGCGCTGCTGCCGATGCTGCTGCGGCCGGGTCACGCACCGCTGAAGACCCAGCAGCTGCCGCGCTATTTCGTGCGCAGTGCGATCGGCTTGGGTTCGATGCTGTGCGCATTCTGGGCCCTGGGCCATCTGCCGTTGGCGCAGGCGGTCTCGCTCTCCTACTCCACACCGTTGTTCGTCACCATCGCCGCCGTGCTGTGGCTGGGCGAGACCGTGCGTGTGCGCCGCTGGGCCGCGGTGGTGGTCGGCTTCATCGGTGTGCTGGTGATCGTCCGCCCCGGTACGGCGGGCTTCACTGCGGGCAGCCTGGTGGCGGTGGGTGCGGCCGTGCTCAGTTCGCTGGTGGCGATCCAGATCAAGCAGCTGACCCGCGTCGACAGCGCCGACACCGTGGTGCTTTACACGTACGTGTTCTGGGTGCCGCTGTCGCTGATCCCGGCAGTGTTCGTCTGGGTCTGGCCGACCGGCTTCGCCTGGCTGTGGCTGCTGGCCACCGGCGTGCTCGGCACCATCGGCCAGCTGCTGTGGACACGTGCGCTGCGCCTGGGCGAAGTCTCGGCGCTGACCCCGATCAGCTTCCTGCAGCTGCCACTGGTGACGCTGTGCGGCTGGTTGCTGTTCAACGAAACCGTGGACCGCTGGACGATCATCGGCGCCGGCATCATCCTCGCCGCCAACGCCTACATCGCCCACCGCGAAGCCGTGCTGTCGCGCCGCGCCGCAAGCGCAGCGGCCTCGGCAGCAGCCAAGCCCGCCGAATGAAAACCGCCTCGATGGACAAGCCCTTGGTAGAGTCGACCGTTAGTCGACTGCTTTCCGTTCGGAGCTTGCAAAACCCGCGCTGCGCGCGATAGTCGACTCTACCCGGGCGATCCTGGCAACGGCCCAGAACCTAATCCAACGCGCTATACACCCGCTCCGCAGCATCGAACACATTGCCCGGCGCGAACTGCTCACCCAGGTAGTGCAGCGACTGCCGGCGCAGCTGCGGCGAGCGTTCCTCACCGTCGCTGCCCAGCAGCACCTGCTGGAACTCGATCAGGTCCTGCAGGATGCGCCAGTGCCGGTACCACGCGATCCAGCGCGGATCCCCAAGGTCGCCGCCATAACCCTCCGCGAAATCGAGCGGATTCTCGCGACCCCAGCGACCACCCACGGCGCCACCGATGAACATCAGGTCGCGCTCACGCGGCGCCAGTGACAGGCCATCCCAGTCGATCAGATGCAGGCCGCCGTCGTTGCCCATCAGCAGATTGCCGGCATGCAGGTCGGTGTGGCACAGATGCAGGTCGACCGGCGCCTCCTTCAATGCAGCGCGCAGCTCCAGCGCATGCGCATGCAGTGCCGCGATGCGCGCATGCTGCTGATCCCAGACCGAAGCGAATGCGCGCCCCAGCCCATCCTTCGCCACCGCCAGCCCTTCACCGGCCAACCATTGCCCCACCGTCTCCAGCGCCGCGGTTTCCAGCCGTACGATCGGCAATGCCTGCTGCAACTCCGGAGGCAGCCGCGCACCGTGCAGGCGTCGCAACACCTCCCCCAGCCGCCGCCACTGCGTGCGGCTCAGCGCCGCCTCGAAGCCGGACTGGCCTTCGATATAGGGGAACAGGGTGAACTGCAAGCCCCAGCGCTGCACCGACGCGCCACCGGTCAGCGCCGGCCATGGCGCGACGATTTCGTCTATGCCGAGGGTGCCGCGCAGCCAATGCAGGCTGTCCCAGACCGAGGGATCAACCTGGTAGTTCCGGCATTTCAGCCACCATTGCCCGTGCCGCGCATCGATGCGATACACGCTGGCATTGGCGTCGGCGCCCACCGGGCGCGGCACCACCGCAGTGGCCGTGATGCCATAGGATTGCTGAAGGACTTCGCCGAGATGCTGCGCCGAAGCGAATGACATGGATGCAAGCGGAAAGTATTACCTGCCGCCACTATCGCAGATGACTTCGCTGCGACACAGACATGTCCGTCACAACATCGTGCGGCGCGACCAAAGGACTAGCCTGCAATACGGCGCATCACCGCCTCCAGCGGACCGCGCGCGAACTGCCATGACCACAGCCACGCCGCAGCAGTCGCGAGCATCAGGAACAGCAGTGCCCACAGCAGTACCGAGGCCAACGACGCACTGCCGCCCAGGAGGCCCAGGCTTTCCAGCGTGCCCATGCCCAGCAGGATGTGGCCGACATACAGGGTCAAGGTCATGCGTCCGGCCGCCGTGAAAGGCTCCAGCCAGTCACCCGGGTGCACCCGCGTGAGCCACAGGCAGGCGGCAATCACACTGCAGGCCGCGCCCGCCCCGGTCAGCACATAGGCAGGACCCGGCGGCATCGGCTGCGTTCCCAACCACGCCTGCCACGGCGTTCCCTGGGCCAGATGCTGCACACCATGGCCGGCGCCGATCAGCAGCAGGCCCAGCACCAGCAGCGCGCGCTGGACCCTCGGCTGCGACAGTTGCAGGCGTGCCAGCAGCATCCCCAGCAGGAAGAAGCACAGCCACGGCAGCAGCGGATGGAAGCCATTGAACAGCAGGTTGCGAACCGCGCCCGGCCATTGCCACAGACCGGCGTATTCCAGCGTCTGCCAGTTCCATCCCTGACTGTAATCCCAGTGCAGCAACGCCCAGAACGAACAGGCCGCCAGGCCCACGATGCTGCCCAGCAACACCCGCGGCGAGGCGCGCAGCCACACCACGGCCAACGCGAAATACACCGCGTAGTAGTGCAGGATATCGGCCGGGAACAGAGTCAGGTTGAGCAGGCCCAGCGCCAGCAGGAACGCAGCACGCCGCCAGGTCTGCATGCTGGCCTGCCACCAGGGCTGCCGCTGCGTTGCCAGCACCAGGCCCAGCCCGGCCAGGGTGACGAACGTCGCCGAGGCCTTGCCTTCCAGAAGGTGGAAGAAGCCTGCCAACCAGCTCGTACCCTCCGCAGGCACGGCCATCGCAAGGCGGAAGTTGACCAGCACCATGCCGGCCAGTGCGAGGTAACGCGCCAGATCCAGGCCGTGCAGTCGCCGGTCAGCAGCGCTCATGCACGCGCCCCCAGCAGCAGCGCAAGCAGGCCAAGATCCAGCGATGCATCCTCGGTGCCATCGGCTTCGCCCAGCCCCCGACGCAGCGCATCGCTTTCGATCGCATCCAACAGCACCTGCGCCTGCAGCGCCGGGGCCAGCGCGGGTCGCCGCCGCTCGCGCTGTGCAACACGCAGCAGGGCATCGCCCAGCACCTGCTGCAGCTGCCTGCGGTTGGCCGCAAAGGCCTTGGCCACGGCAGGGTTGCGCGCACTCTCGGCCAGCACCTCGACCGCAAGCGTTGCCCATTCCGGCTGCCGGCACAGTGCATGGAAATCCTGCAGGAAGGCCATCACCTGTGTCCGCTCGCCGTCGGCGGCCGCCAGGCGCTGCAGCATCGGAGCCAGCTCTTCGCTCTCGGCCACCGCTACCGCAAGGATGATCGCCTCCTTGCCCGGGAAATGGTTGTAGAGATTGCCCAGGCTGACCCCGGCAGCCTGCGCGATGTCGCGCATGCTGGTCTGGTGGAATCCCTTGGCGAGGAAGCACTGCAGGGCGGCCTGCAGGATTTGCGTGACACGTTGCTCGTTGCGGTCTGTTCGGTTCATGGCATCAATTGTGAACGAACGTTCGTACATTTTTAAAGGGGGCGAAATCCATCGGCAGGGCACCGTTCAGCGCCGCCCTACCCGGCCCTGCGCAGCTTCAGAAAAACTCGTCGAGCAGCCGATAGAACGCCAACCGACGCTCATCAGCCACCGCGCCATAGCGCTGGAACAGCGGGGCTACCCAGCGCGTGTCACCGAAGTTGTGGACGATGCTGCGCGCGGCCAGCGCAAGGTCCTGATAGCGGTCGGCCACACCCAGCCGGCCACAATCGATGAAACCACTGAAGCGGCCCTCGGCCACCATCAGGTTGGGCAGGCAGGCATCACCGTGGCTGACCACCAGATCTTCATGCGCGGGCTGGCTGGCGAGCAGCTCGGCAACGACCTGCTGCGCACTCTGCCCCAGGCGCTCATCATCGAAATCATCGGCATCGACCAGGCCCGCTTCGACGCGCGCCACCGCGGCCTGCACACGCGACGCCAGCCGCTGGTCGAACGGGCAGGCCGCCACCGGCAAGGCATGCAGCCCGCGCAGCGCGTCGGCCAGCACCTCCACCAGCTGCTGCGGGGCGAGTTCCGGCGAGGACGCCAGATCACGGCCCGGCAACGCGCTCATCAGCAACCAGCGCCGGCCCGCGTCCTCGGCGGTGGCGATCACCGTCGGCGCCGGCTGGCCCTGCGCCTGCAGCCAACGCAGGCGGGCGATCTCATGACCCAGCTCACTGAAGGCATCGATCACTTCCGATTTCAGGAAGGCATCGGCCTGCCCCGGTCGATGCACGCGAGCGACGTCCGCACGCGAAACCCCGATCGACTGCCGCTCGATGCGCGCGCCGGCCAGCGCTTCGCGCCACGCCGATGGCAACGGCATGCCGTCGCTGCTTGCGGGTGTTGCCTGCATGCCGGGGTGCTCCAATTGCCGGTGACCCCATGGATTCTCGCTCATTCCGTGGCAACTGCAGCCAGCAGCGCAGCTGCAAGATACAGGCCCAGACCGAACACACTGTGTGCGACCAGGCTGCGCAGGCGGGCCTTGCCCGGCGCCGGCGTCTTCGATGCCGCGATGCCCGCGCCCATGCACGGCTGCAGGATGAAGAAGGGCGCGGCCACACTGAGAATGCCGAACAGCAGTGCGGGCAGCACGGTAGGGGCACGCAGCCAATCTGTGCCGACCACCGCCAGCAGCAGCCCAGCGAAGATCACCCCGATCAGGTAATGCGCGGTCCAGCCCAGCGCGCGTTCACCGTCGACCACCGCCGAGCGGCCGATGCCATCGTGACGGAAGCGCCCGCGCGGCAGGTGGCCCAGCCAGCGCCCCACCATCGCGAAATCCAACGAGGGAATGCCAAGCAGGCGCCGTTGCAGCAGCGCCCACAGATCCATCACTGCGGTCGCCCCCACACCGATCAATACCGCATCCACCGCCCATGTCGCCAGCCCGCTCATATCGCACACCTTCAATTGTTTGCTTGAATGATAGAGCGATGCTAGCGTGAGCCGCATGAACGCCGCAACCGATCCGCCACCGTCGCCGCTGGAAGCACTGGCCGAGATCGCCCGCACCCTCGGCCATGCTCACCGCCTGGCCCTGCTGGAACACATCGCCCAGGGTGAACGCGCGGTGGAACGGCTGGCCGAACTGACGGGGCTGTCGGTAGCCAATACCTCCCAGCATCTGCAGCAGCTGCGCCGCGCTGGCCTGGTACAGACCCGTCGCGACGGCAAGCGCATCCTCTACCGCAGTGGTGATGGCCCGCTGGGCAACCTGATGGCCGCGCTGCGCGACTACGCCGACCACCAGCGCAGCGAAATGCACGATGTGATTGCCGACAGCGTGCTGCGCCGCGATGCATTGGATGGGCTGACGGTGGAACAGCTGCTGCAGCAACGAGACAGTGTGGTGCTGCTGGATGTGCGGCCACAGGAAGAATTCTCGCTGGGGCACCTGCCCGGCGCGCTGAACATTCCCGTTACGGAATTGCGTGCACGGATGGATGAACTACCGCGTGCCGTCCACATTGTGGCCTATTGCCGCGGGCCCTACTGCGTGCTTTCCAACGATGCGGTGGCGATGCTGCGCGAGGCCGGACTGACCGCGCAGCGGCTCGCCGCCGGTTACCCCGAATGGAAAGCCGCGGGCCTGCAGGTCGATCTGCCCCAGCACTGAGTGAGTTGCGTGTCATGGATGATGTGTTCTCCCCGTTGATCGACAGCTGCTGGCGGCGCCTGTTCGCTGGCGAAGGCGTCCTGCAGGATGGCCCAGCGCTGCACATTGCCTGCAGCGACGAGCTCGATGAGGGCGAGGACGGCATGCTGCTGCAGCCGGTTTCCGGCCCTGCGCGCGCACTGCTGCGCCCTGCGCTGGCTGAACGCCTGCAACTGCAGGCACGCGCACACTGGACCCTGCAACATCTGCAACAGCGCCTGATCGACATCGGCCAGCGCACGCATGGCGCAGACCGCATTTTCTATTTCCCTGCCGCATCCCTGGCGGCATTGGCCGAACACCCTGCTCCACCCCACATCCGCCGTCTCGGCCCGGCCGACGCTGCTGCGTTTGACGTGTTCCAGGCCAGCGCCAGCGAGGAGGATCTCGATGCGGCCTGGGTCGAACTCGATCACTGGCAGGTGTTCGGCGCCTTCGCTGGCGAGCGGCTGGTTGCTGCGGGAAGCATGTACCCCTGGAGCCTGGATCCAGCCCTGGCCGACATGGGCGTGCTGACCCTGCCCGAGGCCCGCGGCCGCGGGCACGCGCGCCAGCTGGTACACGCCATGGCCGTGTCCGCGCAGGCGGCCGGGCTGCAGCCTCAGTACCGTTGCCAGCTCGACAACACCGCCTCGATCATTACCGCCGAGCGTAGCGGCCTGCGTGCGTTCGCCGATTGGGACACCCTTCTGGCGGCCGACTGAGGCCGCCGCAGTACAACAAGGAAGCAACATGAAATTGATGGTCATCGGCGCCAGCAGGGGCCTCGGTCGGGCGTTCGTGGAAGGCCTGTGCAGTGCCGGCGACACCGTCATCGGCGTTTCGCGCAGCCGTCCGCGCGACCTTGAATGCCCCGAGGGTGTCACCCTGCAGTGGATTGAAGCCGATCTGTCCCAGCCCACGTCGGCTGCCAATCACATCGCAGCGCAGGCACCGGCCGATCTGGATGTGCTGATCCACAACCTGGGCATCTGGGAAGAGACTGCCTTCAGCGACGAGTACGCCTTCCTCGACGAGAGTGATGCCGCGCTCACCCAACTGGTCGACGTCAACATCACCGCCACCCTGATGCTGCTGCAGCGCCTGCTGCCGCGAGTGCTCGGCGCGCCGCGCCCGCAGCTGGTGCTGACCGGCTCGACCTCGGCGCTGCCGCGCAGCGGCCGCCCGGAAGTGGCGTTCGGTGCGTCCAAGTTCGCACTCAATGGCATCGCCGATGCGCTGCGCGAAGGCTTCCGCGATCGCTGCCTGGCGGTGACCAGCCTGCAACTGGGCTACCTAAACACCGACGATGCACTGTCGGTGCCGGTTGCAGAGGCCGCAGCCCGCGGCGACGGCGCACTGGTGCCGGTGCATGACGTCGTCGCGATGGTGCGCGCGTTGCTGCAGTTGTCACCGTCCGGCTTCGTGCGCGAACTGGTGCTGCCGGCCATCGCCGACCCGCGCTACTGACCGTAGAGACCTTGGTCGGGACCCATGGTGGCCGCGTACGCGCCTGTGGTTTAACCTGCTCGCACTGGCCGTCGGTCACAGGCGGGAACCTGCTATGGATGCGCTATCACGGGTCTCGGCCCAGGTCCTGGACAGCGCCCTGCCCAGCCTGCCGTTGTACCTGCTGCAGGCCACGGCGGTGATCGGCATGATCGGCGTACTGCTGATCGCCACCCGCCGCTCCGGCCATGCCATCGAAGGCCGCCGCCTGTATGTAGGCGTAGCACTCGGCCTGATCTACCTGTTCAACGCCTGGTTCGTCGCCGGCTACACCCAGGGCGTGGTCAAGCTCAATCTCGGCTTCGACATCCTGCTGATCAGTGGACTGCTCGGTGGCTGGCGCGGCGGCCTGGCCTGCCTGGCCGCCAGCCTGCTGGCCCGTTACCAGTTCTCAGGCACCCAGTTCTTCCTTCCCGCAAGCATCGAAGCCACCCTGCAGATGATGGCCGGCATCTGGCTGCGCACGCGCCTGCACCCACGCATGCTCGGCGAGCTGTCAGCGCGCATGATCCTGCAGGCGTGGGGCGTGCGCATCGCAGTGACGGCGCTGGGGCTGGCGCTGGGCGTGGCCATCATCGGGGCCGCGCAGCTGCCGGTTGCCGAGCTGGCGATCCAGCGCGTACTGGCGCTGCCGGTGTCGCTGCTGGTGCTCGGCGCAGTGTTCGCGCTGGTCTACAACGATGCGCAGATCGATGCACAGCGGCAGCGTGAGCAGGCCTGGCTGCGCATCGACCCGATCAGTGGCCTGCCCAACATGCGCGCGCTCGGCGAGCGGCTGAAGCACTACTGGCGTGACAATGATGGCGTCGGCAAGGCCTGCCTGGTGGTGGCCGAGATGGGCAACCTGCGCGACCTTCGCCTGCGCTATGGGCCGCTGCAGGACAGCGGCCTGTGGCGGCACGACAGCACCGACGAGGTGCATCAGCTGCTGCCCTCGCTACCGGCGCACCAACTGGAGATCTACCAGTTTGGCGACGCGGCGTTGGCGATCCTGGTGCCTGACACCTCGCTGCCCGAGCTGCGCACGCAGGCACAGATCACCGACCTGGCACGCAACCTGGCTGATCTGGTCGGCCGCGACTGGCCGGGTTTCCGCCCACTGTTCCGCTGTGCGGTGGTCGAGCTGAAGCCACCGGCCACTGCCGACGATGGCCATCTACCATTCCGCGCGATCACCCTGGCGCTGAGTGCGATCGAGTCGGGCGTGGTGTTTTTCGATGATCCGGTCCAGCGCGACAGCGAGATCGACGCGTTGATCGAGCGCGCGCTCGAGCACTGGCTGCAGCATGGCGACGCGCCGCTGTGCTACCAGCCCAAGCATCGCCTTCGGGACCGGCAGCTGGTCGGCGCCGAGGCACTGCTGCGCATGCGTGACGGCGAGGACCGGCTGATCGCACCGATGCGGGTGATCTCGTTGCTGCGTCGGCACGGCCGGCTGGCCGATCTGGAATGGGCGACGCTGCAGTCAGCCATCCATTTCCTGCAGCGCTGCCATCAGGAAGGCAGCAAGCTGACGATCGCGGTCAATGTTTCCGCCGAGTCCCTGCGCCTGCCCGACTTCGGCCTGCGCCTGCAGGAGCTGCTGCAGTTGCACGACGTGCCGGGGTTGATGCTGCGCCTGGAAATCGTCGAGTGGACCGAGATCGTCGAGCGCGATGTGGTCGACGCCAACATCGCGCAGCTGCTGGCCGCCGAGGTGACACTGTCACTGGACGATTTCGGCGCGGGCTACTCGACCCTGATCCTGCTCTCACAGCTGGCCATTGCCGAGGTCAAGATCGAGCAGGCGCTGATCGCCACGCTGTCCGATGCAAAGTCACAGTCCATTGTCCGCTTCATCGTCGAAGTCGCGCATCGCTGCGGCGCCATCGTGGTGGCCGAGGGCACTGAGACCCTTGCCCAGGAGCAGCAGCTGCGCGCCCTGGGCGTGGATGTCGGGCAGGGTTATCTGTACTCGGCAGCGCTACCGGCGGATGAGTTCCGCCGTTTCGCTGCCAGCTAGATCGCGTAGAAACCCAGGAACATCGCCACCGCCGATTCGGCCACGCGTGCGCGCTCCTGTTCGTTCAACGGCGCCTGCCCCATAGTCACCTGCGGCCAGAACGCAAAGCTTTTCACCAGGCCGTGCAGCTGGTGGCCAGCAAACTCCGGATCGACCTTGCGCAGCCGCCCATCGGCGATGGCCGCACGGATCCAGGCACTCTCGCCACTCTCCTTCTCGCCCATGCGGCAAACGATCGCCTGCGCCCGTTCCGGTGAATGGATGATCTCGGCCATCGCCACCCGCGCCAGGTCGATGAAGTTGGCATCGCTGAGCAGTTCCAGCTTCTGGCCCAGCAGCTGCAGCAACTGTGCCTGCAGTGACTGATCGGTGCGATACGGCAAAGCATCGCTGGCCACGCTGCGCTCCCACAGCTCCTCCAGGATCATCGAGAACAACGCTTCCTTGCTCGGGAAGTGGTTGTAGACGGTGCGCTTGGAGACCCCGGCCACCTCGGCGATGCGATCCATGCTGGTCGCCTCGTAGCCGGCCGCGCGGAACTCCTCCACCGCCGCCCGCACGATGGCTTCGCGTTTGCGGTCGGTCAGGCGTTGCGGGGCACGGGGCATGGCGGAAACCAGATAACTGAACGGATGCGCACATTTTACACCCGGGAGTGTACTTTTGAAAAACACGAAACTACACTGTGCAGTGTACCCAGCGGACGTCACCCATGAAGCGCCTGCTCCTTGTCCTTTTGCTTGGAATCCTCGCCGTGACCGCCTACACCTTCTGCAAGTCCTGGTCCCTCCCCGACTTCCCCGATTCGCCGCAGTACCGCGATGGCAGGTTCCGCAATGCCCTGCCGCGTCCGGCAATGGGCCTGCGCGATGGCGCGGAGATCTGGTGGACCTTCCTGTTCAACAAGCCCAAGGGCACCGTGCCGGCGCACCCCATTCCGGTGCAGCCGCTGGACCGCGCAACCCTGGACGCCGCACCTGATCGCAGCCTGTTCCGGCTTGGGCATTCCACGATCTTGCTGAAGCTGCGCGGGCAGTACTGGCTGACCGACCCGGTGTTCTCCGAGCGCGCCTCGCCGGTGCAATGGATGGGCCCGGCCCGCTTCCACGCGCCGCCGATCAGCATCGACGAACTGCCGCCGATCGCCGGCGTGATCCTCTCGCACAATCACTACGACCACCTGGACCACGCCGCGGTGATGCAGCTGGCCGGCAAGACCACGCGCTTCATCGCCCCGCTTGGCGTGGGCGACCAGTTGATTGCGTGGGGCGTGGACGCCAGCAAGGTGGAACAGCTGGACTGGTGGCAGTCGACCGAAGCCAGCGGCCTGCGCCTGACCGCCACCCCGGGCCAGCACTTCTCCGGCCGTGGGCTGGGCGACAGCGACCGCAGCCTGTGGGCTTCGTGGGTGATCCAGGACGGCGACTTCCGCATCTTCTTCAGCGGCGACACCGGCTATTTCGATGGCTTCAAGACCATCGGCGAGAAGTACGGCCCGTTCGACCTGACCATGATCGAAACCGGCGCCTACGACCCGCGCTGGGCGTTCGTGCACATGCAGCCCGAACAGACTCTGCAGGCGCACCTGGACCTGCGGGGCAAGTGGCTGCTGCCGATCCACAACGGCACCTTCGACCTGGCCCTGCACGCCTGGCAGCAGCCGTTCGAGCGCATCACCGCCTTGGCCGCCGCAAAGAACGTGCCGGTGGCCACGCCGATGATGGGCGAAGCACTGGACATGCAGGCGCCCGAAGCGGGCACGCGCTGGTGGGAGATGGTGGAGCTGTAACGGGGTAACTCGACGCAATGCATCCCGCGGCTCTACACCGGAAAGCAGACCGCGGTGGCACCGGCCACGCCCAGCAGCGCTGCAGTGCGTCATGTAACCGATTACACGCCCTGCTAGCGTAGCGCCTGCCCGATTCCGGCCGCACCTGCGAGGCTGTCCGCAATGACGTTGCGCGTTGAACGTTCCAGGCTCTCCCCCCTGCCCCCCTTCGTCCGGCCAGCCTTCACGCTGCTGCTTGCCACCCTCGCCTCGGCCGCACACGCGCAGAACCTGCCTCCCCGTACCCAGTGGCAGGCCAGCGCGTCGTCGCAGCAGGTTCCGGCGATGGCCATCAGCCGCCTGATCGACAACGATCCGAAGACGGTGACCGGTGGCGCGTTCAGCCCCGGCCACTGGTTCCAGATCGATCTCGGCAAGCCTGCGATGCTGGCCGGTGCACGCCTCACCTGGGATGTTTCCAACCCCGAAGGCTATTCGCTGCAGACCTCGCTCGACGGCAAGCAGTGGCAAAGCGCCTACGTCATGGGCGATTCGCTGGGTGGCATCGAAACCCTGTACTTCGCGCCGCGACAGGCCCGCTACCTGCGCCTGGCCAGCCCGCAGCGCACCTCCGACTGGGGCGTATCCATCTTCGAAATGGAACCGCTCGACACCGCACTCAGCGCACGGGTGACCGGGCTGGGCGCCACCCAGTCCGCTGCGCTGTGGCAGGGCGGCGGCACGGTTGCCATCCCCGCAGGCAAAGGCGGCATCCACACGCTCGACATCACCCTGCCCCGCGCCCAGCCCAGCACCGGGCTGGCAGTGGACTGGGCCAACGTGCACGGCGCTGCACGCCTGCAGGCACAGGACGCACAGGGCCGCTGGCACGAACTGGCGCGCGACGCGCAGGCGGCGACCCGGCAGCAGAGCTGGCTGGCGGCCGACGCGCCACTGGACATCAAGGCACTGCGGCTGACCGTGGAAGGTGATGCCCCCCAGGTCAAACGCATCCGCCTGCTCGGCCCGAAGGCGGTGATGACGCCGATGAAGCGCTACCAGATCGCCGCCAGCGGCGCGCAGCGCGCGTTGTTCCCAGCCTCGTTGCACATGCAGCAGACTTACTGGACCGCAGTCGGCGTGCATGCGGGCCGGCAGAAATCGATCTTCGACGAATACGGCAACATCGAGGCCTACAAGGGCGCACCGCTGGTGCAGCCGATCTGGCGCAGTGCCGATGGCCGCGCGACCGGTGCCGCCGAACAACCGGTGCAGCACGCACTGCGCGATGGCTGGAAGCCGATGCCGTCTGCCACGTGGTCACCGCAGCCCGGGCTGGAACTGCGCAGCGAAGCCTTTGCCATCGAGCGCGACGGGCAACCGGTCACCTTCGTGCGCCATCGCCTGCGCAACACCGGCAGTTCGGCCATCGAAGGCACGCTGACCCTGGCAGTGCGACCGATGCAGATGAATCCGCCGTGGCAGAACGGTGGCCTGTCGCCGATCCGCCAAGTGGCCGTCGAAGGCAACCGCGTGCGCGTCAATGGCCGCACGCTGCTGCAGTCGCTCAGCGCGGTGGATGCCGCTGGCACCGCGGCCTTCGGCAACGAAGGTGACACCGAGATCACCACGGCCATCGCCAGCGGGCAGCTGCCTGCCGCACAGCAGGCACGCGATGAGCAAGGATTGGCCGCAGCCGCATTGAGCTACCGGATCCGCCTCGCCCCCGGTGCCAGCGACGCGGTGGTGGTGGCCTTCCCGCTCGGTACCGCCACCGCCGATGCCAATGGCGTGCTGCCGGAAGCACCGGCCCTCAGCCTTGCGTCGCTGCCGCGCGACGGCGACAAGGCCTTCGACACGCTGGCCAGCCGCGCCTCCGCCGATTGGCAGGCGCGGCTGGGCCAGGTCGGCCTGCGCCTGCCCGACCCTTCACTGGTGGACATGCTGCGCGCACAGGCCGCCTACATGCTGATCAACCAGACCGGCCCGGCCATGCAGCCCGGCCCGCGCAACTACAACCGCTCCTTCATCCGCGATGGCATGGCCACCTCGGCCGTGCTGCTGCGCATGGGCGAAGCCAAGGTGGCACGCGACTACCTGGCCTGGTACAGCGAACACGGCGTGCACGGCAATGGCCTGGTGTCGCCCATCCTCAACGACGATGGCAGCGTCAATACCGGCTTCGGCTCGGACATCGAGTACGACAGCCAGGGCCAGTACGTCACCCTCGTTGCCGACGTCGCCCGGCTCGATGGCGGGCCGGAAAGCGTGCGTGCCTACCTGCCCAAGGTGAAGGCCGCGCTGCGCTTCCTGCAGGAGCTGCGCGAACGCACGCTGGTGCCGGGCTACATGGCCGACCAGCCATCGCCGGAGCGCTTCGCCGGCATCCTTGCGCCATCGATCAGCCACGAGGGCTATCCCTCACCCACCCACAGCTACTGGGACGACTACTGGGGCCTGAAGGGCTGGCATGACGGCGCGTGGCTGGCCGAATCGCTGGGCGACCACGAAACCGCCACGTGGGCGCGCGAACAGTACAAGGCGCTGTATGACGCACTGCATGCCTCGATCCGCGCAACGATGGCATGGAAGGGTATCGACTTCATTCCGTCATCGGCCGACCTCGGCGATGGCGATCCAACCGGTGTATCGATCGCGCTGGACCCCACCGGCGCCCAGAGCGTGCTGCCGGCCGAAGCCCTGCGCACCACCTTCGCCCGCTACCTGGACGATGTGCGCAAGCGCAACCAGCCTGGTGCGCTGTATGCCTATACACCGTATGAAATCCGCAACGTGCTGAGCTACGTGCACCTGGGCCAGCCCGAAGCGGCCGACGAGCTGCTGCAGGGCCTGCTGCACGATCGCAGGCCGCTGGAATGGCAGGTGCTGGCCGAGGTCGTGCACTCGCGGTTGCGCTTCCCGCGCTATCTGGGCGACATGCCGCACACCTGGATCGGCGCCGAATACGGCCGCACCCTGTTTGGCATGCTGATGCGCGAGGACGACGACGCGTTGTCGCTGCTGCCGGGTACGCCTCCTTCGTGGGTCGCTGGCGACGGCCTGGCCGTGGACCGCCTGCCCACCGCCTATGGCACCCTGCAGATGCAGGCACGCCAGCACGACGGCAACCTGACCGTGTCGCTCGGCAAGGGACTGCGCAAGGGCACGCCGGTACGCGTATGGTGGCCCAGCCGTACCCTGCCCAAGGACGTGCGCGTGGATGGGCGATCGGTACGGAACTTCGACAAGGACGGCGTGCTGCTCGATGGCCCGTTCCGCACCCTGGAGGCACGTCGGCAGTAATGCCGATGCAGGAACCGAAGTGATCGAACTTCTACTCGATGGCAGCCCTGTCGCCGCCGCTACCGACGATCAGCTGGCCAGCGCACTGGCGCTGGCCGCATCCATGCCCCAGTTCGAGCTGTGGGCATCGGTGCCCGACGGTCCATCGCTGTGCATGCTGCGCAATGCCGAGCATGCATGGCTGATGTACCTGCGCGAGCCCGGCGATGACGGCTTCCATTCCTGCGGAAACGAACACCGCGCCGGCAACGCCTACTTCCGCCTCGACAATGGCCAGGTGGATGGCTATCCCCTGGCGTGGTGCATCGGCATCGAGGCGTGCTTCGCCGCGATCAGTTTCTTTCACGGCACTGGAGGCGCCCGCCTGGAACACATCGATTGGCAGCCCTGACCCCGGTAGAGGCCGACCTTGGTCGGCATGCCCCGCCTCGCATTCCGGTGGCTGCCCTCCGGTAGATGCCGACCTTGGTCGGCACGCCTTCCGTCGAGCAAGCTCGACGCCTACCAAGCGGCATCACTAGAACCCCGGCAACCCCGGCGGATTGGTCTGCGACTGCGGCACCGCTTCCTCGGCTACGTTCCAGCGCGCCAGCACCTTCGCGTAGGTACCGCTGCTGATCTGGGTGTTCAATGCCTGGGTCACCGCATCGGCCAGGCCACTGCCCTTGCGCGTGGTCACCGAGATCGCCGCTGCGTCCGGCCAGCCACCCGGGAACAGGCCAACCCGGCGCACCTTGCCATCGCGCGCCGAGTAGGCGCCGGTGGCATTCGGCTCGAACGACACGTCGGCGCGGCCTGTGATCACTGCCAACCGCCCGATCACCGCATCATCGAAGTACTGGTACTCCACCGGTTTCAGGCCTGCGGCGATGTTCTGCTTGTCCCATTGGCGCAGAATCTGGTCCTGGTTGGTGCTGGCGCCGACCACCACCTTCAGCCCGGCCACGTCGGCTGGCTTTTCGATCTTCTGGATCGGCCCATCACTGCGCGTGTAGATGCCGAGCAGATCGTAGCGGTAGCTGGAGAAGTCGAACTTCTTCTTTCGCTCTTCAGTGACGGTCACATTGGACAGTACTGCATCGTACTTGCCCGACTCCAGCCCAAGCGGCCAGTCGGCCCAGGCCACCGGCACCACCACCAGTTTCAACCCCAGCCCATCGGCGATCAGGCGGGCGATATCCGGCTCGACGCCCACCACGTCCTTGCTGTCGGCGCCGTAGTCGGCCAAGGGCAGCTGGCCAGGATGGGTGGCGATGGTGAACGCACCGGGCGTGACGAAGCGGTAGCCGGCCGGGATCAATGCCTGCGCCTTGGGATCGAGCGTTCCTTTCAGCACCGCCGTATTCGCACCGGCAAGGCTGGTCGCGGCCACGACGCTCGCGTCCGGTGCCTGGCGCACGCGTGAGTAGACGATGCCGGCAATGCCAATGACCAGCACGCCCACGATCAACAGGGTGCTGCGCGAGGGGCGACGCGGTGCGGCAGGGCTCATGGCGTTCCTTTCGGGGTTACAGTGTTTTGGCGAGGAAATCGGCGGTGCGTTGCTGGCGCGGGCGCTCGAACAGAGCCTCGGGCGTGCCCTGCTCGATCACCCGGCCCTGGTCCATCATCACCACGTGGTCGGCCACGCGGCGGGCGAAGCTCAGTTCGTGGGTGACAATCACCAGCGTGGTGCCGGAGCTTGCCAGCTCCTCGATCACGCTGAGCACCTCGGCCACCAGTTCCGGGTCCAGCGCCGAAGTGGGTTCGTCGAACAGCAGCACCTTCGGCTGCAGCGCCAGTGCGCGGGCAATCGCAATGCGCTGCTGCTGGCCACCGGACAGCTGGCGCGGGAAGGCGTCGGCCTTGTCGGCCAGGCCGACCCGCTCCAGCAGTGTCCGCGCCTGCTGCTCGGCCTGCACACGCGGCACACCACGCACCGCGATTGGCGCTTCGATGATGTTCTCCAGCGCGGTCAGGTGGGGGAACAGGTTGAACCCCTGGAACACCATGCCCACCTCCGCACGACGGCGGCGGATCTCACGCTCGGGAAGCTCGTACAGGGTGTCACCGTCGCGGCGGTAACCGATCAGCTGCCCGCCCACAGTCACATAACCACTGTCGGCGCGTTCCAGATGATTGATCAGCCGCAGCAGCGTGGACTTGCCGGCGCCGGAGGGACCGATCAGCACCGTCACGCTTCCAGCGCGCAGATCCAGGTTCACCTCTTCCAGCACCGGCTGATCGCCGAACACCTTGCCCACACCATGCAGCGACACCGCCGCACCCTCGCCCGCTTCAACCTGAGTGGCGATGCGCGGGCGATTGACCACCCGCGGTGCAGCATTGCGTGCCGTTCGCTCCGGCGACGATATACGCGAAACGCTGCGCTCGCGCTGCAGCTGGCCGCGCGCGAACCGCTGCTCCACCCGCCGCTGCAGCAGCGACAGCACGGTCAGAATCACCAGGTACCAGACCGTGGCCACCATCAGCAGCGGCACCACTTCCAGGTTGCGGCGGTAGATCACCTGCACGGTGTAGAACAGTTCGGGCAGTGCCAGCACGTAGACCACCGAGGTGCTCTTGGCCAGGCCGATCACATCGTTGAAGGCGGCCGGCAGGATCGAACGCATCGCCTGCGGCAGGATGATGCGGCGCACCTGGCGGCCACGCGGCAGGCCGAGCGCGGCTGCGGCCTCGTACTGGCCGTGGTCGACCGAAAGAATGCCACCGCGGATCACTTCGGCCGAGAACGCCGCCTGGTTCAGGGTCAAACCCAGCACCGCGGCGGTGAACACGCCGATCAGCTGCGTGGTCGGGTACGAGAACAGGCTGATGCCGGTGAACGGCACCCCCAGCTCGATGGTGCTGTACAGATAGCCCAGGTTGTTCAGCAGCAGCAACAACACCAGCAGCGGGATCGAGCGGAACAGCCACACATAGCCCCACGACACAGCCGACAGCAGCGGCGAACCGGAGACGCGGGCCAGCGCCAGCAGCGTGCCCAGCGCGAAACCGAGGCCGGTGCCCAGTGCGGTCAGCAGCAGCGTGCGGCCCAGGCCTTCCAGCACCGGGCGCGCGAAGAACCATTCGGCGAAGGTGACCCAGCCCCAGCGCGGATTGCCCAGCACTGATTGCAGCCCGATGAGGATCAGCGCCAACGCCAGAAGGGTTCCGACCAGCTGTAGTGGATGCCGGGCCGGCACGATCTTCAACGCCGGGGTTGGCGCCGGGCGTGTGGCAATTCCATCCAGCGCAGTCGAAGGCGTGCTCATGCGTGGGCTCCATGCAGCACGGTCTGTGATGGCACAACGGCTGGCGCCGATACGCCCAGGCGCTTCTCGAACGGCAAGTGGGCGATGGATTCCGGATCGGCATCCAGATCGAACAGCGCGGTGTAACCGTGGCTGAGATACAGGCCAACCGCTTCGGGCTGGCGGAAGCCGGTGGTCAGGAATACCCGCCGGTAACCCTGCCGCGCCGCCTGATCTTCCAGTTCCTGCAGCACGCGCCGCGCGATGCCCTGGCGGCGCAGTCCCGGCAGCGTCCAGATGCGCTTGAACTCGGCAGTGTCCGGATCGCGGTGCGGCATGAAGGCGCCGCCGGAAATCGCCACACCGTCGCGCAGCAGCAGCACGAACGCCCCTACCGGCGCCGCAAAGGCCTGCGCCGGGTAGCGCTGCAGCTCCTCGCGGGCGCTGCCACCGATACGGCGGCGCACATCGGCGTAGCGACTGTCGTACTCCTGTTCCAGCCCATCGAACAGTGGACGGGCCAGTGGATCGTCCACCGAGGTGTAGAAGAAGCGTTCGTTGCTGCTCATGCCACGTCCTTCACCAGGTAGTCTTCGGCCAGCCGCGCCCACAGGCTGGCGGCCGGTGCGATGGCGGCGTCATTGAACACATAGCGCGGGCTGTGCAGCGGCGCGCTGTCGCCGTTGCCGACGAACACGAAACTGCCCGGCCGCGCCTGCAGCAGGAACGCGAAATCCTCACTGGCAGTGCGCGGCGCGAATTCGGGCACCACGCGTTCGCTGCCGAAGCCCTGCACGGCCACCTCACGGATGTAGGCGGTCTGCTCAGGGTGGTTGATCACACTGGGGAAGCCGCGCGGGAACTCGATCTCGGCGCGCGCGCCGAACGCCGCGGCGGTCTGCTCGGCAATCTCGGTGACCCGACGCCGCAGCGTGTCGCGTACCGCTGGCAGGTAGGCGCGCACGGTCAGCTTCAGCTCGACCACGTCTGGAATCACATTGGCGGCCTGCCCGCCGTGAATCGAACCCACGGTGACCACGCCCATCTGCCGCGGATCGACATTGCGCGACACCACGCTCTGCAGCGCGGTGACGATGTGCGCTGCCACCAGAATCGGGTCGACGCTTCCCTGTGGCTCGGCGCCGTGGCCGCCCTTGCCGATCACCTTCAACCGCGCCCAGTCCACCGACGCCATCGCCGGGCCATCGACGAAGCCGAAGTGGCCGACCGGCACACCCGGCCAGTTGTGCAGGCCATAGATCGCATCCACCGGGAAGCGCTCGAACAGGCCGTCGGCAATCATCTTCGAAGCCCCCGAGCCGGTTTCTTCGGCCGGCTGGAACACCAGCTGCAGGGTGCCGTCGATATCGCCGTGATGGGCCAGGTAATGCGCCGCGGAAAGCAGGATGGCGGTATGCCCGTCGTGGCCGC
Organism: Stenotrophomonas sp. CCNWLW162; assembly: GCF_037203745.1. Taxonomy (NCBI): domain Bacteria; kingdom Pseudomonadati; phylum Pseudomonadota; class Gammaproteobacteria; order Lysobacterales; family Lysobacteraceae; genus Stenotrophomonas; species Stenotrophomonas sp. CCNWLW162. The sequence continues at coordinate 92,895 of NZ_JBBCBL010000009.1, forward strand.
AGGCATGCATCAGTCCCTCGTTCTGGCTGGCGTAGGCCAGGCCGGAGTCCTCGTGGATCGGCAGTGCATCGATGTCAGCGCGCAGGCCGAGGCGACGGCTGCCCTGCCCGCGCTGCAACGTACCGACCACGCCGGTACCGCCGAGGCCGGTGGTCACCTCATAGCCCCACTGCTGCAGCAACTCGGCCACGCGAGCGCTGGTGCGGTGTTCCTCGAAGGCCAGCTCCGGGTGGCGGTGCAGGTCATGGCGGATCGCGATGGCCACCTCGGCGCGTGCCGCGATTTCCGGCAGCACGCCAGTCGTTGGGGAATTCAGTCGGGCATGGCCCGGCGCTACGGCGTTTTCTCCGCTCATCGCCTTACCCCACCTTCCGCGCCGGTTCGGCGTCGGTCGAATGGCGGCTGGCCTTGTACGGCAGGCCCAGATGCTCACGCAGGGTCTGCCCTTCCAGTTCACGCTGGTGGTAGCCACGCGCCTGCAGGATCGGCAGCACCCGGGTCACGAAATCGTCCAGGCCTTCGCGCTGCGCCGCGAAGCCGAGGATGAAGCCGTCGCTGGCACCGGCATCGAACCAGCGGATCAGCTCATCGGCCACATGCTCCGGTGTGCCGATGAAGTTCGGCCGCGGGCTGACTGCTTCCAATGCCACCTGACGCAGGCTCAGCCCCTTCTCGCGTGCATCCTGCTTGATGCGGTCGGTGGTGGAGCGGAACGAATTGCTGCCGATGTCACCCAGCTCCGGGAAGGGTGCGTCCGGGTCGTACTGGCTGAAATCGTGGTGGTCGAAGAAGCGTCCGAGATAGGCCAGCGCATCCTCCAGCGTCGCCAACGCAGCAATCGCCTGGTACTTGGCCTCGGCCTCCTCGGCAGTGCGGCCGACGATGGGGCCGATGCCCGGGAAGATCTTCACGTCATTGCCGCTGCGGCCATGGGCAATCGCAGAGTTCTTCACCTTCTGGGTGAACGCGCGGGTCTCCTCCAGCGACGGCGAATGGGTGAACACCGCATCGGCGTACTTGCCGGCCAGCGCGATGCCATCGTCGGACGACCCCGCCTGGAAGATCACCGGCTGGCCCTGCGGCGAGCGCTGGATGTTGAGCGGCCCTTCCACCTGGAAGAAGCGTCCCTTGTGGTCGAGGCGGCGGAACTTTTCCGGCGCGAAGAACGTGCCACTGTCGCGCTCACGCACGAAGGCATCGTCATCCCAGGAATCCCACAGCCCTTGCACCACATCCAGGTACTCGTCGGCGATCTGGTAGCGCAGCGCGTGCTCCGGATGCGGCCGACCGTAGTTGCGGCCCGAGCCCTCCAGTGGCGAGGTCACTACGTTCCAGCCGGCGCGGCCGCCGCTGAGCAGGTCCAGCGAAGCGAACTGCCGGGCAACGGTGAACGGATCGCTGTAGGAGGTCGACAGCGTGCCGGCCAGGCCGATCTTCTTTGTCGCCGTGGCCAGCGCCGACAGCAGCGAGATCGGCTCGAAGCGGTTGAGGAAGTGCGGGATCGACTTCTCGTTGATGTACAGGCCATCGGCCACGAAACCAAAGGCGATGCCGTTGTCCTCGGCGGTACGCGCGATGTCGATGTAGAACTGCAGGTTGACGCTGGCATCGGCCGGATTGGATGGATGCTTCCAGGCATGCATGTGGCTGCCGGGGCCCTGCAACATGATGCCGAACGGAATGTGGCGCGGGGTCGTGCTCATGGGAATCGCTCCTGCAGGTCAGGCCACCGCCGCGCGCGGCGCGGGCGACAGCAGTTCAAGGGATGTGAGGCGTGCGTCGAGGTCGGCCACCGGCGCATCGAGAATGAATTCACCCACGCCGAAGCGGCGGTGCAGCGCGTCCAGTTCGTCACGCACGTGCTGTGCATCACCGGACAACACGCTCGGGCGTGTCTCCTCGATGCGGAAGTCGGCCACGCCCACCTGGCGCGCGTACTCGGCAGCTGCTTCGGGGCTGGGCAGGTTCACCGTCTGCCCGGGACCGAGGTGCAGCTTGTAGACGCGCAGTGCACCGATATGGCGGGCTGCGGCTTCGGCCGTCGGCGCGGCGAAGGCCACCGTGGCCAGCAACGGTGGCTGCGAGGAGACGCTGCGGTAGGCGTCGAACGCAGCTTCGATGTGCTTCGGCTCACCATCGAAATGAGCGGCATAGACAAAGCGCCAGCCCAGTTCGGCCGCCTGCTGCGCGCTCTGCGGGCTGGCCCCGAGCAGGAAGCGCTCCGGCGCCTGCTGCGGCACCGGTCGGGCCAGCGCCTCGGTGTCTGCCCCCGACAGATAGCCTTCCAGGTCGCGCAGTTGCTGATCGAAGTCGGCGAACGCCGGGCGCCCGGCCGCCAGCGCGGCAGTCGAGGCCGGCAGGCCACCGGGGGCCTTGCCCACGCCCAGATCGACGCGCCCCGGCGCCAACGCCGCCAGCAGATTGAAGTTCTCCGCCACTTTGTAGGGCGCGTAGTGGCGCAGCATCACCCCACCACTGCCGATGCGGATGCGCCGGGTCTGCGCCAGCACCCAGGCCGCCAGCACTTCCGGTGCGGGGCTGGCCAGCGTCGGTGCGGCGTGGTGTTCGGCAAACCAGTAGCGGTGGTAGCCCAGCTGTTCGGCGCGCTGCGCCAGCTGCAGGCTGTTGCGCAGTGCCTGCTCCGGCGAAGCGCCCTCGGCCACCGGGCTCTTGTCCAACACGCTGATCTGATAGCTCATGGTTACGTCCTCTCTCAGGGGTGGGCCACGGGAATGCCGAGCAACCCGTTCAGCGCAGCCAGGATCGGCTCGGCACCGGAGATGTACTGGCGGTCCTGGTGCGCGCCACTGGCGAGCTCGCTGCGCACGCCCTGCGGCAGCACCAGCTTCGGCAGCGACTGGTCCTGCTCGCCGATCTCGGCAATCACCTCACGGCGCGGCCGCGCGAAGCCGATGCGGCGCACGTCCAGCTGCGCGTCCAGGCCGTCGATGCTCGACAGCGCGCCCTCCAGCAACAGGCTGTGCCGGCAGAAAAAGCGCTGGCCGGGAATCTGACCGTCCTCGAACTCACGGTCGAGCAGGAACAGGATGGGTTTGCTTGCTTCGTCCAACGCCACGGGAGTGTCCTCATCAGGGCCGGCAATGCGATGCCGCTTCGATATCGATGCTAGAGATGCCGGCAGCCGCAGCAGCGATGCCTGGCGACAATCGGCGGTCAGATCCGGCCATGCAGATGCGGTGTAGCCATAAGCAAAGCGCCGCCGGTTATGGCGTCAGGCAATACGTCGCAGCGGCGCCGGAACAGTCAGCGCCTGCGCGGCCAGATGCCCAGCTGCGCGCTCGGTCGCCAGTTCGATGCGCGCCTGCAGGGCGGCACTGTTGATGTGCTCGCCCTCGAAGTCGGCCGCTGTGGCATACACCCCGATCGGCAGCGTGTGCGCCTGCAGGAAACTGAACAACGGCCGCAGCTGGTGGTCGATCACCAGCGCATGTCGCTCGCTGCCGCCGGTGGCTGCCAGCAGTACCGGCACATCCACCAGCGCCTCCAGCTCGATGAAGTCGACCAGGTGCTTGAACAACCCGGGATACGAGCCGCGATAGACCGGCGCGGCCACCACCAGCAGCTCCGCCGCTTCGATGGTCTGCAGTGCCCGTTCCACCGCCGGCTCCGCCTCTGCGCGCGACAGCGACTGGCCCAGCGAGCGCGCGATCGGTGCCAACTCCACCAGCTCCACGCTGACATGCACCCGCTGCTGCAGCGAGTCCAGCAGATGACGCACCAGCAGCAACGTGCGCGATGTCGCCGAGCTGGTCGGCGACCCCACCAATGCAACCACCCTCAATGCAGAAGACATGACCCCCTCCTCGTAGCGCCGGGCCATGCCCGGCGACGCTTCGTCTGAACCTCAGAACCGGTAATTGATCCGCCCATACCAGTACGTACCAACGTTGCCCAGCACATCGCCGCTGTCCCACGTGGTCTGGATGCTGGCCACATCGGTGGCACTGCGCGCGTACTCCGGCACCTTGCGGGTGCGCTTGTCGAACACGTTGTTGATACCCAGCGCCGCACTCCAGCCCGCGCCCAGCTCCACAGCACCGGAAAGATTGGTCACCAACACCGGCGGCTGCTTGTACTCCACGCCGTTGTTCAGGCGCTTGATCGGGCCGTAGTAGGTGAAGTCCAGGTTCGAGCGCCAGCGTCCGTTCTGCCAGCCAAGTCCCGCCACCTGCGTATAGCTGGGCGTGCGGAAGCGCAGCGCGTACTCGCTGGATTTTGTCAGCAGGTTGATGTTCGGCAGCCCCTGCAGCGCCGCCGGAATGTCGCTGACCTTCTGGATGGTGGTGCGGCCGACGTTGGCCGCGTAACTCCAGCGCAGCTTGCCCCACGCCGTTTCCTGGTTCGCTTCCAGGGTCAGCTCCACACCGCGCGTACGGGTATTTCCCACGTTGGTGAAGTAGCTGGCGTAGAACGCATCACCCGGCAGGATGCTGATGCCGGCCGAACCCAGCAGTGCATCGATCGTGTTCTTCTGCACCGCACTCAGCACCGTGCCGCTGTTGTCGGTGACGCGCGCCGGATCCTGCGCGTTGTAGCCGATCTGGCTGGACTGACCGAGCTGGCCGCGGATGTCGATCTGATAGGCATCCACTGCCAGGTGGAAGGCCGGGCTCGGGTCCCAGGTCACGCCCAGGCTGTAGTTGGTGGCCTTTTCCGGCTTCAGCGGTGTGGCGCCCAACGCAATCGCCGCCGGCGAAGACACCTGCGCCACCAGCGTGGTACCGCACGGGCAGCTGCCGGTGGCCTGGTAGTACTGCGCACCCAGGCTGGGCGCATGGAAGCCGTTGCTGACCGTGGCGCGCACGCCCAGCGCATCGGTGAAGTCGAAGCGCGTGGTCAGGCGGCCGGTGGAGACGGTGCCGAAGTCGGAATGGTCTTCCCAGCGCGCGGCCGCATCCAGGTACCAGCGCGAGGTGATGTTGGTGGCCGCACCCGCGTACACCGCCTTGCTGTTGCGGGTCGCCTTCACCGCATCCGCAGTGGAATAGCCGACGAAGGCCGCGGCACCGAAGCCGGTGTACGACTCCCACTGCCCTGCCCCGCGCTCGTACTGTTCATGCTGGTACTCGGCGCCGGCGCTGACTTCCAGCGGCGCAGCAAATGCCGCCACCTCGAAGCCACGGCGCAGGTCCAGGTTGGCGATGCCCTGCTGGTAATCGAGCTTGCCGTCGTAGAAGTCGGTGGGCGAACCGGGGTACGGCAGTGAGTAGTTCACCGAGTTGCGTGTGTAGGTGCGCACCGTGCTGCGGTTACCGGTCAGGCTGGCGTCGTAGTCCCAGCCAGCGATCTGGCCTTTTACCCCGGCCGTACCGGTGTACTGCTTTTCCTTGGTTTCCAGCACCGGCAGGAAGCCATCCGGAAACACGCTCAGCACGCCAGGTGCCTTGTAGGTAGTGAAGATGGTCGCCGGCAGGCGGAAGTTCTGGATCGCCTGCGCGGTGCGATCGCTGGCCGTAGCATTGGCGTAGAACTGCGCGCTCTCGCCCAGGCCATGGCCCACGTTCGCCGCGAACGCTTTCAACGCATACGACGGCGAGCTGAGGATGGTGTTGGCCTCAGCATCGCGGTTCGCTTCCGCCGGGTTCGGCGACGCACCCGCAGGCAACCGGTTGTTCGGGCGCAATGCCACCAGATTGCCATTGCCATCCACCGCCGGATAGCTCAGATAGCCGTCGATGTAGCGGCGGGTGCGGATTGCATGATGCTGGCGAGTGGTCTCGCCGGACAGGTTGACGAAGCCATCCTCGCCCCACGGCAGGCCCACGTTGGCACGCACGCTGGTACGCGAACCATCGCCATCGGTGCTCTGCCCGCTCTCAACCGACACATCGCCACCGTGTGCCTGCGATTTCAGGATCACGTTGACCACGCCGGTGATCGCGTCCGAACCGTAGATGGCCGAAGCACCATCGCGCAGCACTTCCACATGGTCGATGGCCGACAACGGAATCAGCGCCAGGTCAGCCCAGGCATGCCCGGGGAAACCGCCACCATTGGCCCCGCTCACATAGGCGCTGGCGTTGCGGCGCTTGCCGTTGACCAGCACCAGCGTGTAGCCCGGTGACAGATTGCGCAGCTGGTAACCGCGGATCAGGCTTTCCTGGTCGCTCTGGTAGCCACCGATCTGGCTCAGCGACGGCAGGCTGCGCTGCAATGCTTCGAGCAGGTTGCCCTGTCCGGTAGCAGCGAGGTCCTCGGCGGAGATCACATCGATGGGCGTGGAGCTGTTCTTCACCGTGCGCGTGCTGGTGCGTGAGCCGGTCACCACCACCGCATCCAGCGTGGAGGCCGCCACGTTGGCCGTCGCGGCGGTGGCAGCAGGATCTGCATCGGCTTCAGCCGCATGGCTCGGTGTGGCGGCGAGAATGGCTGTGATCAGAACAGCGAGAGTGCTCAGGACAGGGGCGTGGGCGGCAGGCATGGGGGCTCGTGGGGGTGGGCCGGAAACACGCTTCCATTCAAGGGCCTGTTCACCTGCCGCGACAGGCGGGATCACGTCACCCAACCGTCATATCCGGCCATCCACATGACCGCTGGTAATGACGTTAGGCAGCCCACACGCACGTGGTCGGATCCCTTTCCAAAGGAAAGGGCTCTGACCCCAGCCTCCATATACCCACCCGGTATCACCTCATGCCCTCGCACCACGCAGCGCCACGCACCGCCCCCGTAGCATCAAGACATGCCCAGCCCACCCGCCGATCCCACCGCGCCGCTCGTTGCCATCGTCGCCTGCCACGGCCAGGGGCTGTTCGAGTTCGGCTGTGCGGTCGGCCTGTTCGCGCCGGTGCGGCCGGAACTCGGCGTCGCCTGGTACCGCACCCAGCTGTGCGCAGGCGAGCCCGGTGCACTGCGCATGCTCGGCAATGCACAGGTGCAGCTGCCCTACGATCTCAGCACGGTTGATGATGCCGACATCATCGTCATCCCCGGCTGGCGCGAGCCCAGCGAACGTCCGCCGCAGGCACTGCTCGATGCACTGATCCGCGCCCACGCACGCGGCGCGCGCATCGCTTCGATCTGCTCCGGCGCGTTCGTGCTGGCCTGGGCCGGGCTGCTCGATGGCCGCCAGGCCACCACCCATTGGCGCCTCACCGAAGCGCTCGCACGCGAGTTTCCGCACATCGATGTGCGCGAGGATGTGCTGTACGTGGACACCGGCAGCATCATCACTTCGGCCGGTTCGGCCACCGGCATGGACATGATGCTGCACATGGTGCGCAAGGATTACGGCGCGCGCGTGGCCAATCTGGTGGCCGAGCGATTGGTGCTGGCGCCCTGGCGCGATGCGGGGCGCAGCCAGCGCGTCAGCCGCGCCATTCCCAATGGCGAGCCCACGCGGCTGGCAAAGCTGATGGAATGGATGCGCCGCAACCTGCGCGAGCCGCACTCGCTCGGCAGCCTTGCCGAGCAGGCCGCGCTCAGCCAGCGCACCCTGCAACGTCAGTTCCTGGAAGCCACCGGCCTGTCGCCCATCGACTGGCTGATCCGTGAGCGCGTGGCCTTCGCCCGCGACCTGCTGGAAACCACCGACCGGCCATTGCAATGGATCGCAGAGCAGGCCGGTTTTGGTTCGCAGGAATCGTTCCGCCGCCACTTCCGTTTGCAGGTGGATGCCAGCCCCACCGAGTACCGCAGCCATCATCGCAGTGGCATCGGTGCGGACCGCTTGGTGGGCTGCTGATTCCAGATAGTGCCGGCCGCTGGCCGGCAGGGTTCACGACCGGATGGCGCGTCGATGGATCCGCCAGCACTGCCCCGCAAAACCGATCACGAATACGCCCAGGCAGCCGAGCAGTGTCTGCAGCACCACCGGTGCCATCGGCGCTGCTGCCAGCGGATGCGCAAGCGGCAAGCGCGTCAGCGTTTCGTTTACGCCCGGCACCAATGACAGCAGGAAACTGAAGGACAACGCGAACGTCGACAGGTAACGCGCCGAGCGTCCCAGCCAGCTCAGGCGTGCCGCCAGCACACCGCCAAAGGCCACCAGCAGCACGATCACACCGAATGCATGGCCCGGATTGAGCCCGCCCGTGCTGGAGACGGTGAACGAGGTCGCCACCGACAGCACCAGGCCAATCAGATAAACCCTGCCCGAGCGCGTGCCGGGATCGATCGCCCGGTAGCGGATGAAGCCATACAGGCCAGCCAGGATCGGCACCAGGCTGATGGCGGTATGGATCGCACCGGGAAGGGAAAGCGGATGTGCCATGGGAATCTCCATCAGTTAAATAAACCTACTAGTAGGTAGGCATTGGATGCAAAAAGAAGGCCCGCGCTGCCGCAGGCCACTACACATCACCTCAGGTGGCCGCACTCACCCGCGCGATTGCCAACCGCGCGAGCGTCGCGAACGTCGCCGCATCACCAAAACCACGGGCTGCCAGCATCGCGCCATGCACCGATGACATGAACGCCTTGGCCTCGTCCACAGCCGAACCCTGCAGTCGCAACTGGCCCTGCGCGGCACCCTTTTCCAGTGTGACGGTCAGCCACCCGCTCAGATCCTCGAAATGCCCCCGTACTTCAGCGGCAATCTCCGCAGGGATCATCGGCGCCTCCGCCGCCAGCATCGCGCAGATGCAGAACGACGACGTGCCACCCGCGATGCAGCTGGACCAGTAGTCGACGTAGGCGTTGAGCTCCTGCAGCGGGTCATCCAGCTGCCGGTCCAGCAGCGCCAGGCCCTCGCGTGCCTCGGCCCGATACAGTTCAACCACCGTGCGAACCAGGTCCGCCTTGCTGGGGAAATGGTGATGGATGCTGGCCTTGCTGATGTTCACCCGCGCCGACACATCCGCGTAGCTGAAACCGTTGTAGCCACCGGCCTCCAGCAACGAGCGGGCGTGGGCCAGGATTTCCTGGGCCTTGGGGGAGAGCGAGTCTTTCATGGCCATTAACCTACTAGTAGGTAGATTTCCTGTCAACCATCCACTGCCGCACTCGCGGGGCATCGTCCCCGGTAGAGCTGGCCGCTGGCCGGCTTGCTGGCAACGTGACCTTCGATTGCGCCTCAATGCGAAGACACGTACACCGCATCCGCTGGCGCTGGTGGCAGCGCAAAGCTGCGCCGCATCCGCGCCACCTCGGCCGCCGGCGGCAGCGCGAACAGCCGCTTGAACTCACGGTTGAACTGGGACGGGCTGGCATACCCCACCGCCAGCGATGCGGCCTCGGCGGTCATCGCCTCCCGCAGCATCAGCAGCCGCGCCTGATGCAGGCGGGTGGACTTCACGTACTGCATCGGCGATGTGCCGGTAATCGCGCGGAAGTGGTCATGGAAGGTGGCCACACTCATGCCCGCCTCGGCCGCCAGCTGGCCCACGTCCAGCGCCGTCGCATACGACGCATGGATCGTACGCAGCACCCTGCCGATGCTGCCGAAGCGGCCGCGCATGGCCAGCGCCTCCCGCATCGCACCGCCCTGCGCACCGGTCAGCACGCGGAAGTACAGTTCGCGTACCAGCGCCGGGGCCAGCACGGCCGCTTCGAGCGGGTCGGCCAGCGCTTCCAGCAGGCGCAGCACCGTGGCCTGCATCGGCGCCTGCATCGGGCTGGACATCATGCTCTGTGCCGGTGCCTGCGATGTGCCTACCTGTTCGCCCAGTTCGATCAGCAGATCTGCCGCCAACTGCAGATCCAGATGCAGGTAGATCGCCAGCAGCGGCGCCTCCGCAGAGGCATCGGTTTCCATCGTGAACGGCACCGGCACCGACACCGCCAGATAGTGCTGCGCGTCGTACTGGTAGATCTGCCCGCCCAGGTAGCCGCGCTTCACGCCCTGGCAGACGATCACGATGCCGGGGTCGTACAACACCGGCGTGCGCGCCAAGGGCCGGTCGGAGCGCAGCAGCCGCACCCCCGGCAGCGGAGTGAGCGTATAGCCCTCCTCCACCGCCAGCGTCTTCAGCAGGCCGACCATGCGCGCCTGCACCTGCCGCTGCAGGGAATCGACCACTGGCACTCCAGAGGAATAGGCAAGAATGGTCGAATCCTAGGCCTGGGGCGGGCACCGTTCAAGCACTAACGTGCAAGCCCTGTCCACCGTGAGCGCCTCCCCATGTCCCCATCCCGCCTTCTCCTCATCACCGGCGCCAGCAGCGGCTTCGGCCGTGCCCTCGCCCAGCAGGCACTGCTGGCGGGTCATCGCGTGGTCGGCACCGTGCGCAACGAAACCGCCCGCCACGCGTTCGAAACGCTGGCGCCCGGCCGCGCGCTCGGCCGCCTGCTGGACGTGACCGATACCGCCGCCATCAATGCGCTCGTCACCGATATCGAAACCAACGTCGGCAGCATCGACGTGCTGGTCAACAACGCCGGTTACGGCCACGAAGGCATCCTCGAAGAATCCACGCTGGCCGAGCTGCGGCATCAGTTCGAAGTGAACGTGTTCGGCCCTGCGGCGTTGATCAAGGCCGTGCTGCCGCACATGCGCACGCGCCGCCGTGGCCACATCCTCAACATCACATCCATGGGCGGCTTCATCACCCTGCCCGGCATCGCCTGGTACTGCGGCAGCAAGTTCGCCCTGGAAGGCATCAGCGAAGTGCTCGGCAAGGAGGTTGCTCCGTTCGGCATCCACGTCACTGCCGTCGCGCCGGGCTCATTCCGCACCGACTGGGCGGGCCGCTCGATGGCGCGGGCACCGCGCAGCATTGAAGACTACGATGCCCTGTTCGACCCCATCCGCAGCGCGCGTGAGGCAAAGAGTGGTCACCAGCTGGGTGATCCGGTGAAGGCTGCACAAGCCATGCTGCAGATCATCGACAGCGATGCCCCGCCCAGCCACCTGCTGCTGGGCAGCGACGCACTGCAGCTGGTACGAGCGAAGCTGGATACGATGGCCAAAAGCACCGACGCGTGGGAACAGCTGAGCCGTTCGACCGACGGCGTAGCGTGAGACCTTGAGGCCGCCGATGCCGTCACCGGCGACCTCCCTCCTACCTGCTCAGTCTTCCTGCACCAGCTTGAACTCGCGCAGCAGGCCACCGATCTGGGTCTTGTCCAGCTTGTTCATCAGCAGGTTGCGCAGGAACGCCGGGCCTGGAATGTCCAGTTCCTTGCCATCGCGCAGGCGACCGGTGGCGGCCAGCAGCGAGCGCACGTCATAGGTGGAATTGAACACCTCCGGCACGCCACGTTCGATACCCAGCAGCGTGTACACCGCTTCCATCGGTGTACGCACCGAATACTCGGTGGTGAAGATGCAATCGCGCTGCTTCGATTCGGCGAACTGTCCGATGAAGGCGAAGTTCACCGCTCCCTCCGGCACCACATCCGGGCGGTCACCGGCCTGGCGCGGCATGAAGAATGCGGTGATGTACGGCATCATCACCGGCACCGTCTTCGCGCCGGTAGCAGCCAGTTCATCGATCTCTTCCAGCGGCACGCCCAGGTGGTACAGCCACTCGCGGGTGATCTCCTCGCCCGTGCAGTCCTGCATCGGCTTGTTCACGTAATCGCCCGGCGTATCCACGAACAGCGAATACACCCACACCACGATCTGGTCCTTCGGCTGGTTCTTGAAGTGCGGCTGGCGGTTCACCGTCCAGCTCATCAACCAGCGCGAATCGCGCACGCTCACGATGCCGCCGGTCACCACCTTGCCGCTGAACGGATCGCGCTTGGCAATCTTCTCGATGTACGCCGGAATGCGTGCATCCAGCGTGGTCACCGTCGCCGATTCCCACTTGGTTTCCGGTATATGCGCGCCGAATACATCCGGGCGCCCGAACGCCGCATCCTTGGCCGCGATGCGCCGCCACAGGTCCCACGCCGGTGCCGGGCCTTCATTCAAGTGCGCAGCGGTGTGGTGATCGCCGCTGTCGGAATTCTCGGTCAGCGAGCCGATCGTCATGAACACCAGATCGTCCGCGCCCAGGTCCACGCCACCGGCCTGGCCGTCCCGCGTCCAGTGGATGCGCGTGGCCTGCTTGCGGCCCTCCTGCAGGTCGAAGTCAACATCGGTCACTTCAGTGCCGTACTGGAACCGCACGCCGCGCTCCTGCAGCCACTTCACCAGCGGCAGCACCAGCGATTCGTACTGGTTGTACTTGGTGAACTTCAGCGCCGAGAAATCCGGCAGGCCGCCGATATGGTGGATGAAGCGGTGCAGGTACAGCTTCATCTCCAGCGCCGAGTGCCATTCCTCGAACGCGAACATCGTGCGCCAGTACAACCAGAAGTTGCTGTCCAGGAAGTCGCGGCCCAGCACCTCGTTGATGCGCTTGTTCTCCATCTCCTTACGAGTGGCCAGGAACAGCGCGATGATGTCCTTCTGCGCCTGCTCGCTCAGGGTGAACAGGCCGTCGGTATGCGCATCCTCGCCGCGATTGATCGTGGCACGCTGCAGCGAATAGTTCGGGTCGTCCTTGTTCAGCCAGTAGAACTCGTCCAGCACACTGGCATCCTCGATCTCCAGCGACGGAATCGAGCGGAACAGATCCCACAGGCACTCGAAGTGGTCTTCCATCTCGCGGCCACCGCGGATCACGAAACCCTTCTCCGGCACCTTCAGGCCATCCAGCGCGCCACCGGCAATCTGCTGCTGCTCGAGAATGGTGATGCGCTCACCGGCCATGCGGCCATCGCGCACCAGGAACGCGGCGCCGGCAAGTGAGGCCAGGCCCGAACCGACGAACCACGCGCGCTTGCCATCGACACCGGCGGGCTTGCGCGGACGCGCGAAGGCTTCGTAGTTGCCACTGCTGTAGTACATGCGTTGCTCCTTCCTGGAGGGGGTAGCCCCCACTCTAGCGCTGATCCGATGTACCGCATCCTGCAGATAGGCTGCGACGCAGTGACGCAGGTGCTTGCTGTCCCCGCATTTCCAGCGGCCTCAACCGCCGTCAGCCGTCGACTCCGTAGTGAACCAGCGCTGGAACCCCTGTATGGCGTCCGGCATCAGCGCGCAGGCGCGCTCGCAGACCACGGATTCGGCCTGGCGGATAGCACTCACTGCATCCGGATGCGCGCACACCGCCATCGCCACATCCGACGCGTCCAGCATCGCTAGGTTCACGCCCACACCCACTGGCGGCATCAGATGGGCAGCATCGCCGATCAGCGTCACGCCGTTGCGCGGTGTCCAACGGAAATCCGCCGGCAGGCTGTAGATCGGCCGCCGCACGAAGTCGGTGCACGCCTCCAGCAGCCGCCGAAGGTTCGGTGCCCAGCCGATGTAGCTGCCGGTCACCAGCGCACGCATGCCTTGCTGCGCGATCTGCGCATCAAGCCAATCAGAGGGCCGCTTCAGCGCCGCGTACACGCAGAATCGATCGCCGCTGTTGCGCTGCACGAACAGCGCTTCCTCGCCGCCAAAGCAGAACAGGCTGCCCTGACCCACCATGGCCGCGATATCCGCCGCCGGCTGCGCGATCCATCCTTCAAAGAAAGTAATGCCGGTCGGCAACGGCTGGCAGGCACTCAGGGCTGTGCGCACCTTCGACCATGCGCCATCGGCACCGATCACGATGTCGGCCTCGGCCTGCACACCATTGGCGAAGCGCAGACTGTGGGATCCTGCCTGCGCAAGCGCCAGCTCGGTCAAGCAGTGGCCCCACTGCACCGTGTCGGCCGGCAACGCGTCCAGCAGCAGCTGGCGCAGGTCGCCGCGGTCGATCTCCGGCTTGTCCATGCTGCCCTCCGGCCCGAATCCACCGGCGACAATCGCTCCAGTCCACGGGTCGCCCGTCCGCTCCTCCTGGCCTTCATGGCGCGCCACCGCCCGGAACGCCTCCAGCAGACCAGCGCGCTGCAGCGCCACCTGGCCGGAGTCCTCGTGCAGGTCCAGCGTGCCGCCCTGGGTGCGCTGCTGCCCGGACGACTCGCCCTCGTACACGCTCGCGCGATGGCCGCCGCGATGCAGGATGAGCGCAGCGGTCAGGCCGGCGGGCCCCGCGCCGATGATGGCAATACGTGGAGGGTGTGGCATGGAGCGGCCTGCATCTTGGTTGATATATCAACCGTAGAACGTTCGGGTTGACACGTCAACCCGTCCCGGGCAACGTGAGCGCATGACCCCACCCACCATCACCCCTGACGAGTGGGCCGCCTGGCGCGGCTTCCGGCGCATGGCCGAGATCACCTCCGGCCGCATCGTCCACGACATCACCCGCAGCACCGGGCTTTCCAGTGCCGACTTCGTCGTGCTGATGGAACTGAGCAAGGCCAAGGACCGCTGCCGCCGCCAGCGGGAACTGCTGGACTACCTGGAATGGGACAAGACGCGCCTCTCGCACCAGCTCACCCGCATGGCCGGCCGTGGCCTGATCGAGCGCGACACCGACAGTGACAACGTGGTGGTGATCCGCATGACTGCAGAAGGCCGCACCCAGCTGAGCGCAGCGCGGCCGGTACACGTCGCCAGCGTGCGCCGGAATTTCCTCGACCACCTCTCAGCCGATGACCTGGCCGCGCTGCAGCAGATCACCGACAAACTGCATGCAGCACTACAGGACGCAGAGAACTGAGACGCCGCCAGGTCACAGACGGCGGCCCAACACCTGCCCCGGCCAGCCATCCACGTTGAAGGTCGACAGCCGTTCGTAACCGCACGATTCGTAGAAGCGCACCAGCTCGCCACTGCCACCGCCATAGCAATCCACGCGCAGGTAATCCAATCCCGCTGCGCGTGCCTGCTCGTCCGCGAACGCCATCAAACGCCGGCCGATGCCACGCACCCGCGCATCGCGCGAAGCAATCAACACGCGTACATACAGCTCCGGCTCGGTCGCCGCGGGCACATAGGGCATGGCCTCGCCCAACGCCAGGAACGCACGCACCTCACCCTGCGCGGTTTCCGCCACCCACGCACCGGGCAGTGCGCAGGCATCGGTCACCTGGGTAATGCGGCGCGGAATGGACGACCACGCCTCGGTACCCCACTGCTGCGGATTGCCGATGGCCACGAACCACGCAATCACTTCATCGAACAACTCCAGCACCGCAGGCGCATCGGCCGCGCTGGCGCGACGGATCGTCAGCGCCTCTTTTCCAGCATCACTCACGCGTAGTACTCCTTTCATTCAACGAACCCGAACGGCTGCAATCACCCGGCTCCGCCCAGAATGCCGCCGCGCACCAGGCATCACCACGGCCAAAAGTCCATTGCGCGCCGCCAACCGGTAGTGCCGGCCGCTGGCCGGCAGCTGCAATCCTCCAACTCCACCAGGGTGCCGGCCAGCGGCTGGCACTACCACGGCCGGGCGTTCACGGCGGCGGAGTTGACATGCAGGCATTTACCTGCCTATTGTGATCCCACGGACGGCCCCCCGCCGCCCATCGTGGAGCCACAGTCATGGTGGATATCGCTCACAGAGTCGGCATCAAGGCCCCATCGGCCCAGGTCTACCAGGCCCTGGCCACCCCCGAAGGCATCGCCGCCTGGTGGGCCGAAGACACCACCGGCGACCGCCACATCGGCGGCACAATCACCGCCCGCTTCACCGCCAACGGCCAGGAAATCGGCGCCATGCAGATGAAGCTTCTGCAGCTGCAGCCGAACGAGCTGGTGCTGTGGGAATTCATCGACGGCCCACCGGAATGGATCGGCACCACCGCGCGCTTCGCCCTGCACCAGGACGGCGACTGCTGCATCGTGCTGTTCAGCCATGAAGGTTGGAAAGAACGCGTGGAATTCATGCACCACTGCAGCACCAAATGGGCCATCTTCCTGATGAGTCTGAAATCCCTGCTGGAGACCGGGCGCGGCCAACCCAGCCCGCACGACGTCAAGATCGACACCTGGAACTGAAGGCCCCCATGGATGCAGACAAGGTGTTCAAGGCCCTGGCCGACCCCACGCGCCGCACGTTGTTGGACCTGCTGTGCGAGCGCAACGGGCAGACGCTGGGGCAGCTCTGCGAGCACCTGCAGATGGCCCGGCAATCGGTCACCCAGCACCTCGGCCTGCTGGAAGACGCCAACCTGATCAGCACCGTGCGCCGTGGTCGCGAGAAGCTGCACTTCATCAACCCGGTGCCACTACATGAAGTCTACGAGCGCTGGGTACGCAAGTTCGAACAGCAGCGCCTGAGCCTGCTGCATGACCTCAAACAGGAACTGGAAGGAGAATGACGATGACCGCAGAATCCACCCGTTTCATCCACGTGATCTACATCGCCTCCACACCGCAGAAGGTGTTCGAGGCCATCACCCGGCCCGAGATCGCCAGCCGCTACTGGGGCCACGAGAACGTCTCGGACTGGAAACCCGGCTCGCGCTGGCAGCATGTGCGCGCCAACGAAACGCGCTCGGTCGAGCTGGTCGGCGAAGTGGTGGAAAGCACCCCGCCCTCGCGGCTGGTCATCACCTGGGCCGCCGCTTCGCAGGCGGAAAACCCCGATGCCTACAGCCGCGTCACCTTCGACATCGTGCCCTACCAGGACATGGTGCGGCTGACCGTTACCCACGACGAACTGGAGCCCGGTAGCGGCATGGATACCGGCATCCGCCAGGGCTGGCCGATCGTGTTGTCGAGCCTGAAGTCGTTGTTGGAGACGGGCAAGGGGTTGGATGTGCTTTCGAAGCCGAGTGCTGCCGGCTAGCTGAATCGCGGCAATAGGTTGACGCAATACGAAGGCCGCTTCGACCGCGTTCCGACGCGCGCACCGACACGATCGCCCGCAGGCATCCTTGGCGACCTTCGATGAGTGCTTCAGACGCAGAGTCCCTGCACAGCAAAGTGGCGGCGGTCACCCTCGGCTTCTGGGTGATGAAGATCGCCGCCACCACCCTCGGCGAGACCGCGGGCGATCTGCTGTCGATGACGCTCAACCTGGGCTACGTGGCCAGCTCGGCCATCCTGCTCACGGTCTTCGCCGGCCTGCTGGCCGTGCAGCTGTCGGCACGGCGCTTTCACCCCGTGCTGTTCTGGTCGGTGGTGTTGGCCACCAGCACCGCCGGCACCACCCTGTCCGACCTGCTCGACCGCACGCTCGGCCTGGGCTACGCCACCGGCGCCAGCCTGCTGGCCGGCTGCCTGGCGCTGGTGCTGTTGGCGTGGCGCCTGTCGGAAAAGTCGATCTCGGTCAGCAACATCGCATCGCGCCGCGCCGAAGGTTTCTACTGGACCGCCGTGCTGTTCTCCAACACGCTCGGCACCGCCCTGGGCGATTTCCTCGCCGACGATTCCGGGCTCGGCTTCACCGGCGGCGCACTATTGATCGGCAGCCTCATCGCGCTCACCGCACTGGCCACCCGCATCAAGGGCATCAACCGGGTCATCCTGTTCTGGATCGCCTTCGTGCTCACCCGCCCGTTCGGTGCCACCTTCGGCGACCTGCTCACCAAGCCACTGGAAAAGGGCGGCTTGGGCTTCGGCACGGTGGGTTCGTCGTTGGTGCTGTTCACCATTCTCGCCACGCTGGTGGCGCTGCCGATGCTGCAACGACGGGCACAGCCCGCCAGTCAGCGCGCCGTCCAGCCCCCGTCCACCGGCAGCGCCGTGCCGGTAATCTGCGCCGCAGCGTCCGAGGCCAGGAACACCACCATCTCGCCCAGCTGCTCGGGCGTCACGAACTGTAACGAAGGCTGCTTCTCAGCCAGCAGCGCGCGCGCGGCGGATTCCTGATCCGTGCCTTCGCGCTCGGCCAACGCGGTGATCTGCCGCTCGACCAGCGCCGTCCGCACCCAGCCCGGGCAGATCGCATTGGCGGTGATGCCGGTGCCCGCGTTCTCCAGCGCGGTCACCTTGGTGAACCCCACCACACCATGCTTGGCCGCCACATAGGCCGACTTGTTCACCGAGCCCACCAGCCCATGTACCGACGCAATGTTGATGATGCGGCCGGCGCCCTGCTGCTTCATATGGGGCAAGGCGGCCGCCGTTGCATGGAACACCGCCGAGAGATTCAGCGCGAGGATCGCATCCCACTTCTCGATGGGAAATTCCTCGATCGACGCGGTGTGCTGGATACCTGCATTGTTCACCAGGATGTCGATGCGCCCCATCTTCGCAACGGCGTGGTCAATCATTCCGCGCACCGCCTCGCCACGGGAAAGATCGGCGCCATCATGCGCCACCCGTATGCCGAACTCAGCTTCCAGGTTGGAACGGATGCGTTCGATCTCCGACGCATCGCCGAATCCGTTCAACACGATATCGGCGCCTCGCCGCGCCAGCGCGGTGGCAATGCCAAGGCCGATACCGCTGGTGGATCCGGTAACCACCGCGACCTTTCCACTGAACATGGGCGTGACTCCATCGAGCGTAGGCCGCCAGTGTAGCGGTTAACACGGTCTTTGCTGAATCAGCAACGGAATGTGACTTTTGTCCACCTGCCAACGCGTTTAGCATGCGCGCCGCTGAATCTATGGAAGCATCCATGCCGTCTGTACTACTGCGCGCACGAATCCACGGCTACCACGCCAGATGCAGATATGAATGCACCATCACCCAATCCTATCCCGGCATATTCGAGATACTCGAAGTGGTGATCGAGGGCCACCCACCTTTCGCTGGAACAGGACGCCGCTTCCCGACATTGGACTCTGCCGTGGAGGCGGGACGCGCACTGGCGCACCTGCTGATCGACGACTGATCTTCACGGCCCGTGCCATTTCATCGAATCACCCCGGCGAACGACCCGTTTCCTGCTCAACCTGCTCCCACCCGCACTCCGGCACGATCTCGCCATCCCGGTCGGACACCGCAACCCAGTGCGCCACCACTGCTTCTCCTGCCCAGGCTCCTCCGCCAATGCGTATACCGGGAGTCAGTGTCACGTTTGCTCGCGCGAAGTGTCCGGCACCCGCACAGAGAATCGCACGGGTCGGAGCAGATTCCGTTACCAGCGCCAACAGCGCAGGGCTCACCAACGCCGGATCCAGTGCTATCAACTGATCATCGGAAAGCACGCCGGACGTCATCGAGGTAGCCGCCGTGGGCGCCAGCGCGTTGACCCGGATGCCATATCTCGCGCCTTCGATGGCAAGCGTCTGCATCAGACCCACCAGTGCCATCTTGGCCGCGCCATAGTTCGCCTGGCCAAAGTTCCCGAACAATCCCGACGATGATGTCGTCATCACGATCCGCCCATAGTTCTGCGCCCGCATGATGTCCCAGACCGCCTTGCTGCAGATCACCGCACCCATCAGATGCACGTCCATCACCTGACGGAAATCATCCAGGCTCATCTTCGCAAAGCTCCTGTCGCGCAGGATTCCGGCATTGTTGACGAGGATGTCGATCCTGCCCCAGCGCGCGAGCGCATCGGCCACCATCGACTGCACGGATGCTTCGTCCGTGACTGAGCCGCTGCAGGCAATGGCTTCCCCCCCGGCCGCTACCACCGCCTCCTGCACCGCTTCGGCAGCGTGTACGTCCAGATCGTTGATCACCAGACGCGCCCCTTTCCCGGCAAGGTAAAGAGCGTGACTACGGCCCAGGCCCTGTCCTGCTCCCGTCACGATGGCAACGCGTTCATCCAATCTCATTGTGCTGGTCTCCTCCCGCCCTGTTCCGTTCCCGGGCCGATGCGTACTCTGCCCGCAGCCGGTTCTTGTCGATCTTTCCAGTGACAGCCAATGGCATGCGCTCAAGCCGGTACACCGCGTCGGGAATCCACCATGACGCGACGTGGTCGCGCAGCGCGGCCAGCAATGCGTTGTCGTCCAGCGACGCTTCTCCGGAAACCTCTACAATCAGTATCGGCCGCTCGCCCCACCTGGGGTCCGGACGTCCAATGACGGCGGCCAGGGCCACGCCCGGAACTGCGCCCACCAGTGCTTCGATCTCGGCCGGATTGATCCACTCGCCGCCCGATTTGATCAGGTCCTTGGCGCGGCCGGTAATGGAAAGATTGCCCTTGGCGTCGAGGCGTGCAAGGTCACCGGTGGCAAACCAGCCCTCCGCATCCACCGCATCCTCCTTTTCACCAAAGTAGCGCTGGAGCACAGCCGCACCGCGTACCTGCAGGTGTCCCTCCACGCCACGCTGCGTTGGCAAAGGCTGCCCAAACTCATCAACCATCCGAAGATCCAGACCGAGCGCCGGTCGCCCGGACTGTGCCGCCGAACCCGCCCCCTCCGGCGGCGCCAACGTGCCACAGGGAGAAAGTTCGGTCATGCCCCAGCTGGTCTGTACCACCACATCCAGGCGCCGCTCCAGCCGCTCCATCAGCGCGGGCGCCAGCGGCGCACCACCTACGATGATGCGCTGCAGAGAGTGAAGGGCGAGATCTTCTGCTTCCACATGCTCAAGCAGCGCCAACCAGACAGTCGGCACCCCTACCCCCACTGTTACCGCCTCCGACTGGAGCAGGCGCGCAAGACGCGCACCCTCAAGATGACGACCAGGCAAGACCAGGCGTGCGCCAACCGCCGCAGCGGCGAACGGCAGCCCCCAGGCATTGGCATGGAACATCGGCACGGCCAGCAGCACGCTGTCCTCACCCGTGATCGCCATCATCTCGGCCTGCAGCACGCGCAACGTGTGCAGGTAGCTGGAACGATGGGTGTACGTCACGCCCTTGGGCGCTCCCGTCGTCCCGGAGGTGAAACACAGCCCGCTCGGTGAAGTCTCGGGAAAGTCCCCCCACTCCGCCGGCTCAGTGACATCACCCAACAGACGCTCGAGCGCCTGCAGGTCCACCGGTCCGGCCGCAGCAGCCGGATGACTGGCCTGATCCAGCATCCAGATACAACGGATGTCGGGAGCCAGCGCCGCAATCTGCTGCGCCTGCGCGAGCAGATCCGCACTCGCCAGCAGGATACGTGCCCCCGACTGGATCACCATCGCCGCCAGCTGCTCTGCCGTCAGGCGGGGATTCAGTGTGTGGCACACCGCGCCGATGCCCATGATCGCGAACCAGGCTTCAAGGTGTCCCTGGGTATTCCATGCAAGCGTAGCCACCCGTTCACCACGATTTACCCCATGCAGTTGCAGCAGCCTCGATACCCGCCGGCTGCGAGTGCACAGGTCCGCATAACTGGTACGGCTGACCGTCCCATCCTCATGCGCCGTCGATACCTCGACCGTACCGCGCCACCTGGCTGCATGCAGCAGGAACTTGTCCAGGGTCAGCGCAAAGGGCTGCATGTCTCCGTCACACGTCCAGGGCGTCGTCACGGAACCTCCGGGGAACGCTCACGGCGCAGGCGGTGGGCCAGCACCAGGAACAGCACTGATGCCAGGACAAAGAAGGGCGCCAGCGTATAGAACGCCATCTGCAACGAGTTCCCAGGGCTGGTCCCCGAAAATGCATCGCTGGCATGTCCCAGGTAGGTCGGTCCCAGCCCCAGGCCTATCAGGTTCATGATCAGCAGCAGGATCGCTCCGGAGAGTACGCGCTGGTTGGGCTGCACCTCCTCCTGGACCAGAGCCACACATGGCGTGAGATAGAAGAAGCCGAGAAACATCGGCGGGGCCAGCATCAGCAGCGAAAGCTGCCAGGTAGGGGCCCAGACGAAGCCGATGAAGAAGGGCAATGCCAGGATCATGGCCACACCCGGCAGCACGCCATAGACCGCTCTGGATCGCTTCTTGAAGGCATCCAGCAGGCGGCCGGAGGCATACATGCCGCCACAGACCGTCACGCCCACCACCAGTGCGTAGAAGAACGCCACCTGCTGAAGCGTCATGCCCTTCTCGCGCATCAGGAACAAGGTCGCAAACCCCATGATGGCGTAGGTTACGAACTGGTTTGCGGCCGCGCCCAGTGCGGCAATCATCAGGTTGGGCGTGGTCAGGAACATCCTGCACGTGGACCAGAAGCGGGCGGGCTCGGCGCGTTGCACAGGTGCATTCGCAGCCACTGCAGGCCTGGCATCAAGCCCGCCCCGCTCGGGTTCCTTGACGACCACGTACACGAACACGGCCGCGACCACCCCCACCACGCCCAGCACGATGAACGCCAGCCGCCAGTCGTATGCGGCAGCGATCCATGCACCGAGTGCTACACCCAGCGACTGGCCGATCGCGGGCCCCAGGTTGAACAACCCAAGTGCCCGACCGCGCAGGTGTGGTGGGAAATAGTCGGTGATGATCGCGTAAGAAGGCGGCACGCCACCGGCCTCGCCCACACCGACCATCATCCGTGCCATCACCAGTTGCGGATAGCTCGATGCCATGCCGCATGCCGCAGTGGCAGCGCTCCAGAGGCCGCAGGAGAACGCGAGCACCTTGACCCGATTGGTCCGGTCCGCCAACCATCCGACCGGAATGGCAAGGATGCAGTAGAACAGCGCAAAGTAGAGGCCACCGATCAGACCGAGCTGGCCATCACTGACTCCCAGCTCGTCCTGGATGGGCTTGGCCAGGATCGAAAGAAGCTGACGATCCAGGAAGTTCAGCATGTACACGAAACACAGGATACCCAGAACCCACCATGCCCCTTTTCGGGGCGCAGCATGAGCTCCCTGCTGCAACGCGATCGACGGATCCTTCATGTCATCTCCACTGTCCGCTACCCACGATTGGATCCGGTTGCCGGGCAGCTGGCCCGGTCCCCGTCATAGTTCAACGTTCAACTGCAGGCCCAGGATCGTGGCGCTGCTCACGTCGCGGCCGCCCGGGTGCCTCACGTGCTGGATGTTCGGCATGAGCTCGATACCGCGGGCCACGGCAATCCCGTAGTTCACTTCAATGGGAATCTCATGCCGCTGCACGCCAACGGCGCCCATTCGGTCCGGCAGATCAAGGGCGAGCCGCCGCTGGGCCGATGTCAGCTCGGAACTGATCGACGCGCGCCCGATCGCCACGCCGATACGATCGTTCGGCCTTGATGCGAACGGCGCTCGGTAGGTCGCACCGAGACTGATCACCTCACCGATCCGGGTTACCTGCTGATCGCCGCGGATCACGCTACCAAACAGGCGCAGTCCTCCTCCCGCATCATTGCGCGTGAGCTGCTGCTCGAAGCTGGCGTAGAGCGCGCGATCGGTATCGTGTGTTCCGACCGCATCTGCAGTGGTGCCGGCGGGATACCCCGCCCGGTTGACGAGCCGTGGCAGGTCGCTGCTGTTGCGGGCAACGCCAAGGCGGTACGAGCCTTCTTTTCCGCTTCCGGATGCGGGCCTGAACTCGACTTCGGCCACCAGCAGCGTCCCGTTGTCATCGCCGGAGGTGCCGAGCCTCAAGCCCTGCTCCTTCGACAGGTTCTGCGGATTGGCGTCGTACCCTCCAACCCTGAAGAACCATCGGGCGTAAGGACTGAATGTCACCTGCGCACCCAGCGCACTCAGCGGCGCGCCAAACCAACGGTCGCTGATGCGATTCGACACACCGGCATTGCAGAACGTCAGATTCTGGAAGGTGCAGCTGGCACCGAAGAAATCCGCTCCCGGGTGGATCCGGCCCACCTTCAGGCTCAACCGATCATCCAGCCAGCGCTGGGTGATCGAAAACTGGCGCAGGCGTGTCACGGTGCCGCGGCCGTAGATGAACTGCGGTCCCATCAACGCGCCAATGCCGGCCTCGCTGCTCACCGAAGCGCCGTTGCGGTTGGCCACTTCAATCTGGAACTCCGCCCCCTTCCAGCCCCACAAGGCTTCCAGGTCGAAGATGCCGGCAGCGAATATCTGATCGGCATAGGCCGTTGTGCGACGATCACCACCGCTCACGTTATGCGCGGTTTGATTGATGTACTGCAGCCGGAGCTGTACGCCAGTCTCCGCCAGCGATTTCCGGGCCCCGTTCCAGTCGCCGCTGAGGTATCTGCGTGCGTCGAACTCCGCGGCCATCGCAGGCGCTGCCAGCGAGCCGAGCGAGGCCATGACGATTGCAGACGCCCTGGATCTGATCTTCATCGGATGGTCCATCGTTTCTGGTGGATGAGTCGCGGTAGGGCCGCCGGTATCGGCAAGCCGCTGTCGTCCGTACCGAAGGCGTGGCTAGCGCTTCGTGCACTCCCCGGCATCACGCCAGTTGAAGGCGTTGACCGCGAGCGTGGAAGTCGATGGGTACTGGCAGACCGTCTTCCTCTCCTGCGCATGCACGTTCCATGGCAGGCGGATGCCATGGAAGAGCCCCTCCCAGAGCACCCCGGGAACCGTCGCAAGCGCGTACCGGTAGCCAAGCTGCTGCACCTCCGGCGCCTGTGCGTGGTCATCCACCCAGCGATCCAGCACACCAATCAGATCGAAATCAGGGACGTAGCCATAACCGTGATCGAAGCCCGGGATCTGGTAATAGCGAGCAAACTCATCCCATTCCGGCGTCAGCGCCGCGAAACGGTTCCAGTACAGATCCGTCTTGCTCGCAGGCACGACCTTGTCACTCGTACCCTGCACGATCAGCAGCTTGCCGCCGGCTGCGCCGAACGCCATCAGATCGTCCGCGGGCTGCCAGGCCAGATCCACCATTTGGCAGAAGTTGTCCAGCTTCTCATCCAACGTCGCGCCGGGTGCGGTTGGCTTGACCAGATCGCGGAAACCCTTTGACCGGACAGTCAGGCCATTGCAGCGCTCGCCCGTTGTGGTACCTGCGGTCACGTCCCAGGCTGGCGCCACGGAAATCGCACCGTTGTAGTCAGCGCCAAACCGGGAAACCGCTTTGAGCGCCTCCCTGCCGCCTGTCGAGATGCCCACAAAGTAGGTTCGTGCCGGCCGGGCAAGCGACAGCTGCTGGAGAATGGCCGTGGTGGTATCGCGGACGCGCTTGATGTGCTCACCGGCGTAGTTCTTCACTGCTACTTGCTGAGCCACTGTGTAGCCAGGTGCGGGGAGCTTCGCAAAGGCCAGGGAACTGCTCTTGCCTCGATGTCCCGAATCGCTGGTCACCAGCGCATAGCCTTTGCCGAGCGGCGCAACACCTCCAGACCAGAAATTGAAGTTCTGCAGAACCGATCCCGGATCTCCAACCTCACCATTGAACAGTCCGCCACCGAACTGGATGAGCTTTCCTTTCAACAGCCCATTCCAGTCGAGGGGCACAAGCAGCCTGAAGCTGATGCTGGGCACTTCGTGCCGGAGACTGGCAACCGCTGGATCCCGAACACTCTCCGGCAGAATGACGCCGACGATGTCACACGCTGCAATCGAGCCCACATCCGCCTTTCTGGCAGAGGTGACATAGGCACCACCGGTCCTGAGTTCCCGCGATGGAGAGGTATCCATCCGGGCAATCATCGCCTCGGTCAGAAATGCGGATTGACCACCTACCACCACCCCGGTCCCTCCCCGGATGTCCTTGGCATTGAACACCACCTTGTTGGGATCATCGTTGAGGTGACGATGAATCTGGATCGATCCCGCGCGTGCTGATGCGCCCAGATCGTCGCACGCCCTTGCCAGGTCCGACGCCGCCGATCGATCACTCCAGCAGGCAATTCCCACCAGAAGTGCAATCCCAAGCGACCGGGAGATCACGTGTGTTGGACGCGCGCCAACGTGCACTTCAAGGATCATCCTGCTGTCCTCCGCAACGAACCGCATGGCAACCCCGCGGTGGTGGAAGAACGCTAGCCGGGCCCCAGGCGCTGCGCAATTGTGCAGATGTTGCGATTCATTTCAGTGCGCTCCCGTACAGCCCAATGCCGCATCGCGCGCCGTCACTGCGAGCCGCCACCATCCTCGAACGCTTGGCACAGGCCAATGCGCTGCGTACCGGTGCAACGACACACTTTTTCACGATCTTTCGGTTGGCGGCAGATTCGAACTGACATACACAGGCACTTCCGCAGATATCGGATGCATGCACGTGAAGCAGTGGGCAAGCGCGTTGTTGCTGTCGGTTCAGCGCAGGGACGCCGTCACCGGCGCTCGGCGATTCCCGTCTGCTCCGAGGCAGTGCTGAATGAGCACGCACGATCGCAACGAAGCACGCATCCGGGAGGAGATCTGCCGGGTCGGCACTCAACTTTTTGATCGAGGCTATACCGTAGGCGTGGCCGGCAACATCAGCGCGCGGTTGGACGACGGTTGGTTGATCACCCCCACCGACGCCTGCCTTGGCCAACTTGATCCGGCGGCACTTTCCAAGGTTGACCGCTCAGGCAACTGGCTCTCCGGGGAAAGGCCTTCCAAGACCCTGGTCCTGCACCAGGGCATCTATCACGGCAATCCCAACGCCGGCGGCGTCGTGCATACCCACTCCACACATCTGGTCGCCCTCACCCTCGCTGGGGTATGGCGCGAGCACGAAGTGCTGCCGCCCGTCACGCCCTACCAGGTCATGAAGGTCGGCCGCATACCGCTGATCCGCTACCAACGCCCCGGACACACTGCCGTTGCCCAGGAGGTTGCTGCACTGGCCAGACTGGTTCGTGGCGTACTGCTCGAGCGCCTGGGACCCGTGCTGTGGGGCCCCAGCGTGAGTCATGCCGCGTATGCGCTGGAAGAGTTCGAGGAAACCGCGCGGCTGTGGCTGATGACTCGTCCAAGGCCAGAGCCACTGGATGCCATCGCGCTGGCCGATCTACACGCCACGTTCGGGGTGCGATGGTGATCTCCGCCTCGCTCGGCCCACGCCATCCAATACAGCCCAGAGCCATGCTGCCCTTCGGAGACACTCGATGAGCCATCCGGTCACCGCCACTCCATCCTCGGATGCGGACATCCACATCGCCACACGCGCCTACGCGAAGGTCTTCTGGCGGTTGGTTCCGTTCCTGATGCTCTGCTACGTGATCGCCTATCTGGACCGGGTCAACGTGGGCTTTGCCAAGCTGCAGATGTCGCAGGACCTGGGGTTCAGTGAGGCGGTGTTCGGCCTCGGCGCAGGCGTCTTCTTCCTCGGCTACTTCCTGTTCGAGGTACCCAGCAACCTGCTGCTGCAACGTGTCGGAGCACGCCTGTGGATCGCCCGCATCATGGTGACCTGGGGCATCCTGTCGGCGATGTTCATGTTCGTTGAAACGCCAACGGGCTTCTATATCCTGCGTTTCCTGCTGGGTGTCGCAGAAGCGGGCTTCTACCCCGGCGTGATCCTGTACCTGACGTACTGGTACCCGGCGCAGCGTCGAGCGCGCATCATCGCACTTTTCATGTCAGCCATTCCGGTGGCCGGCATCTTCGGCAATCCGCTGTCCGGTTGGATAATGGAAGCCTTCCAGGGCGTCCACGGCCTGCAGGGCTGGCAATGGATGTTCGTGATCGAAGCAATACCCGCCATTGCCATCGGCTTCGTGACCGTGGCCTATCTGGACAACGGCATTGGCAGTGCAAAGTGGCTGAAAGAAGACGAGAAGCGCGTACTGGCCCACGCAATCAAAGTCGATCAATCGCTTTCGGGTACCCAGCAGCATTCATTGCGCGGGATCTTCACCGACAAGCGTGTCTGGTGGATGTGCCTCATCTACTTCACCTTTGTTGCCGGGCAGTATGGCCTGACGTTCTGGATGCCCACCCTGATCAGGTCCACTGGTGTGAGCAGCGCGCTGCACATCGGCCTGCTCAGTGCCATTCCTTTCCTCTGCGCCATTGTGGTGATGAACTTGCTGGGCCACAGCGCCGACCGTCATCGTGAACGTCGCTGGCACCTTATCGTGCCTGCACTGGCCGGTGCGGTTGGATTCACCGCCGCCGCTTCCTTCGCCGACAACACGGCCCTGTCGCTGGTCTTCCTGTCGCTGGCAGCGGCCGGCGTGCTCAGCTGCGCCCCACTGTTCTGGTCGCTGCCCACGGCCTTCCTCTCTGGGACCGCAGCCGCCGCAGGCATTGCCCTGGTCAATTCGGTGGGCAATCTGGCGGGCTTCGTCAGCCCTTACATGATCGGCTACCTGAAGGACGTGACCCACTCCACGCAGACCGGCATGCACGTGCTGGCCGGGCTGCTGGTGCTCGGCGCGATCGCCGTCTGGCTGACACCGGCACGTCTGGTTAATCGTTGACCTCTCCCGCTGGACAAGGAACACGTATGCCACGCCTGGCCGCGAACCTCAGCACCCTGTTCACCGAGCACCCATTCCTGCAGCGCTTCTCCGCTGCGGCAAGCGAAGGGTTCCAGGGCGTGGAGTTCCTGTTTCCCTACGAGCACGCGGTGGCCGAGATCCAATCACGATTGCAGGAGCATGGACTGCACCTGGTGCTGTTCAACACACCTCCCGGCGACTGGCACGCCGGTGAGCGCGGACTGGCGTCCCTGCCAGGCCGCGGAGGCGATTTCCGCCGGGGCGTGCAGCAGGCGCTCGAGTATGCCGTCAGGCTCGGCAATCGCAATCTGCACGTCATGGCGGGCCTGCTGCGCAGCGACCAAGACCCGGGCGCGCACCGGGCCATCTATCTGGAGAATCTCGCACATGCCGCGTCGGAAGCTGCAAGCGCCGGCATCACCGTACTGATCGAGCCGATCAACCCGCGCGACATGCCCGGCTACTTCCTCTCCCGGCAGGCCGAGGCCCACGCCATCCGCCGCGAACTCAACGTCGACAACCTGAAGGTGCAATTCGACAACTACCACTGCCAGATCGTCGAAGGCGACCTGACCATGTCCCTGCGCCGGGATATTGCCGGCATCGGCCACATCCAGATCGCCGGCGTCCCGGATCGCCACGAACCCGACCTGGGTGAAGTGAACTACGCCTACCTGTTCGAGCAGCTGGACACGCTCGGTTACCCGGGCTGGGTCGGGTGCGAGTACCACCCCAGAGCCGGAACGCGCCAAGGCCTGGGGTGGGCGCGCCCGTATCTGCGGCCCACGGGTACAAGCCCGGCGGTGGATACCCCATTGCCATCCCATCGAGGTTCCATCACATGAAAGTACTCATCACCGGCGGGGCCGGCTTCCTCGGCCAGCGCCTGGCTCGCAGGTTGCTCGCGAAAGGGCACCTCCGGATCGACGGCACGCAAGTGCCCATTACCCGCATCGACCTGCTCGATGTCGTCCCGGCCGATACTCTCGGCGAGCTCCGCGTCCGGGCTCGCGTCGGCGACATCGCCGATCAATCAACACTGCGCGACGCCATCGATGGCAATACACGGATCATCTTCCACCTGGCCGCCGTGGTCAGCGGCCAGGCCGAAGCAGACTTCGATCTGGGCATGCGCATCAATCTGGATGCATCGCGCCACCTGTTGGACGCCTGCCGCGACGCGGGCCATCGACCCCGGGTGATCTTCACCAGCTCGGTGGCCGTCTATGGTGGCGCCTTGCCCGACACCGTGCGTGACGACACCGCACTGCGCCCACAGTCGTCCTACGGCACGCAGAAGGCCATCGCCGAACTGCTACTGGCCGACTACACCCGGCGCGGCTTCGTCGATGGCCGCGTACTGCGCCTACCCACCATCAGCGTCCGTCCCGGCAGGGCCAATGCAGCGGCGTCCTCGTTCGCCAGCGGCATGATCCGCGAACCGCTCAACGGAGAGCCCGCCGCCTGCCCGGTCCATCCCCAAACCCGCCTCTGGCTGCTGTCCCCCCGCAGTGCCATCGCCGCATTGATTGCAGGCAGCGAACTGGATGCGGCGCGGCTCGACAACGGATCGCCCATCAATCTTCCGGGCGTCAGTGTCACCGCGTGCGAAATGGCGCAGGCGCTCCGCATCGTAGCGGGCGACGCCACCGCCGACCGTATCCGTTGGCAACCGGACGAGCGCATCGAACGGATCGTCGGCAGCTGGCCCGGACGCTGGGACACCACGCGCGCCCAAGCACTGGGATTGCGCGCCGACCCAGACTTCGAGTCCATCATCCGCGCCTACATGGATGACGACTTCATGCGCTGACTGCCTGTCTGCTGCCCAGAAGGTCCCTCCTCTGCCGAGTCCCATTCAACATGCGCCACGCCCCTTCCCATCGCACCGACGGAATCTCCGGCGGTGCGGCCATGCCACGCATCAAACTCGGCGGAATCGCCGACGATTTCACCGGTGCCACCGACCTGGCCAACAACCTCGTACGTGCCGGCATGCGGGTGGTGCTTGCACTCGGCGTGCCCGACAGTCCCCTCCGGGAAGCTACCGACGCAGTCATCATCGCGCTCAAGACGCGCAGTGTACCCGCCAGCGACGCCGTCCAGCAGTCGCTTGACGCTGCACAGTGGCTGCGCACCCAGGGTGCAGATCAGCTCTACTTCAAGTACTGCTCCACGTTCGACAGTACACCGCAGGGCAACATCGGGCCCGTCATCGATGCATTAATGCAGTACCTGGGTGCGGAGTTCACCATCGCTGCACCCGCGTTTCCGGACAACCAGCGCACGGTGTTCAAAGGGCATCTATTCGTGGGTAACGCGCTGCTGAGCGAGTCCGGCATGCAGCATCACCCGCTTACGCCGATGACCGATGCCAATCTCGTGCGCGTGCTCGGTGCGCAGACCCGGCGGCGGGTTGGGCTGCTACCGCATTCGGTCGTCGCCGGTGGCGGCGCAGCCATACGCGAGGCGCTGTCCAGACTGCAGGCAGAGGGCGTGGAGATCGCCATCGTCGATACCCTGGACAACCAGGATATGGAACGGCTGGCACCGGCACTGAAGGATCTTCCACTCATCACCGCGGCGTCCGGGATTGCCCTTCACCTGCCCGCGAACTGGAACCTGCAGCCCGAAGGTACCGCACTGCCCGCGCGCGCAACGGGACCGTGCGCCCTGCTAGCCGGAAGCTGCTCCAAAGCCACACGTGGGCAGATCGCCACGTTCATCGCCGCCGGGCATCCTGCGCTCGCGCTGGATCCACTGCGCATTGCCGCAGGCGAAGACGTCGCGAGTGAAGCCCTGCGCTGGGCCATGCAGCATGCCGGCCACACGCCTGCTCTGATCTATTCAACCGCATCTCCCGAGGATGTACGCCGCGTACAGGCGCAGGACGGCACAGGACAGCTTGGCGCCCTGATCGAAGCCGAGATCGCCCGGATCGCCTGCGGCCTGGTCAAGCGCGGCGTGCGTCGGCTGGTGGTGGCTGGCGGCGAGACGTCCGGCGCCGTCGTACAGGCGCTTCGGCTTGAACAGCTCCAGGTCGGCGAGCAGATCGACCCCGGTGTTCCCTGGTGCACCGGCCATTCGGCAATCGCGGGAACGTCGATCAGCATCGCGCTCAAATCCGGCAATTTCGGCTCACCGGAGTTCTTCCTAAAAGCGTTGGGCTAGCGAGCCCATTCTTCCGGCTGCCAGATGAATACCCGCAGCGGGCCTCGGGCCAGGGCAATGTTCCGACAATGTTGAGTCACCAGCGTCATACCTGCAGGAACCGGGTGCCTGCGTACTCCCCATCCAACGTGGCACACACCTCCCAGGAGATCCGAACATGACCAGTACTTCCGCGCCCCGCTTCCGTGGTCTGGCGATAACGTTGGCACTGCTTGCTGGCATCGCGGCAGCCGGCAATGCCAGCGCACTGTCAAAGAAGGACAAGCACACCATCGCCGGTGCGGTGGTAGGCGGCATTGCGGGCCACATGCTCTCTAACGGCGACCCTGCAGCCACCGTCGGCGGCGCCGTAGCGGGCGGTGCCATCGGCAACCTGTCCACGTCGCATGGCAATGATCGTCGCCATGACCGCTACGATCGCCGCGACTACCGCAGTAGCCAGCATGACCGTGGCCATGATCGCCGTTGGCAGCGCGATCGCCACTACGGCAACCGCCACCATGGCCGGGGCCACAGCCAGCGGCAACGCAACCACGGGCGCTAGTGGTGTTCCTGGCCGACGTGAAGGTGTAACAGACGGCCGGGGAGATTCCTGGCCGTCTCTGCAAGCAACATCGTGCCAAAGATTACAAATGTGATTTTTTTGAATGCAGCGCACATTCACGCTAGCCTGCCTGCGCCGTCAGAACAATCAACACCGGCGGGAAATCAGGCAGACACGATGCTAGGCAGCTGTCCACGCCCGATCTCCTGCGAGCAGGACAACCACTCCGTCAGGCGTCTGTGCCGACGATGAAGCGCGCCACACCTCTGTCACCGGGCATCACGACCATCACATGACAAGAAAGAACAGTGCCAAGGCACATCCCCCCATATCTTCGCTTCTCCCACCACGCAGCATCGCCCTGCTGCTTGGCGCATGGAGTGTCGTGGTCGTGTTCACGCTCTGGGGGCCGGGCTGGATGGGAGCAGGACTCACACCGGCCATCGCGGGCGGAATCTTCCTCGCACTGTTCGCCACGATCCTGGCCGCATCGTTCGGCGTGGTCGGCGAGGCCGATCATCTTGCCGAGGCACTTGGTGAGCCCTACGGAACGTTGATCCTCACACTTGCCATCGTGCTCATTGAAGTTGTACTCATCGTCTCGGTGCTGCTGGGTCCCGGCGACAACCCGACTATTGGCCGCGACTCCATCTTCGCGGTCATGATGATCATCATGAACCTGGTACTGGGCGCCTGCCTCATCGGTGGCGCCCGCAATGGTGATCAGGAGTACAACGCACAGGGTGCCATTACCTACCTGTCGATGATCATGGTACTGACCGGCATGACGCTGATTCTGCCGAAGTACACCGGCACCGGGAACACCTTCACCAATGCTCAGGCGATAGGCATCACGGCCATTACCGTATTTGTCTACGTCGTCTTCCTCTGGATGCAGATGAGGAGCCGAAGGCACTACTTCATCCAACCGCCCATTGGGCAGATGATGGTCATGCCGGCAATGCGTGGAGAGCTCCGCGGACCGGCCACGCCGAAGGCTCCGGTGAGCGCG
This sequence comes from Stenotrophomonas sp. CCNWLW162, assembly GCF_037203745.1. Taxonomy (NCBI): domain Bacteria; kingdom Pseudomonadati; phylum Pseudomonadota; class Gammaproteobacteria; order Lysobacterales; family Lysobacteraceae; genus Stenotrophomonas; species Stenotrophomonas sp. CCNWLW162. The sequence continues at coordinate 125,434 of NZ_JBBCBL010000009.1, forward strand.
GCTACCCGGCGTACCCTGCTGGCGCGTTCCATCCTTCTGGTCAGCCTGATCCTGCCCATCGTGTTGCTGGCGCACCACCTGGCAGTGGTCACCGACTACGGCATCGCCGCGCTCGACGCACCGGCCGCAGCGGGTGGCGTGCTGATCGCCATCATTGTCTTCACCCCGGAGTCGATCACCGCCATCAAGGCAGCGATGAACAATGAAATGCAAAGGGCCATCAATCTCTGCCTGGGCGCCTTCGTATCGACCGTGGGGCTTACCGTGCCCGCCATCCTGGTCATTGGGCTGCTCACCGGAAAGCGGGTCATCATGGGCATATCGGACATGGAAGTTGCGCTGCTGGCGATCACCTTGTTCCTGACTGCACAGACACTCAACGGCCAGCGCACGTCTCCCATCCAAGGCTTCCTGCACATCTCCGTATTCTGCCTGTTCGGCCTACTGCTGTTCCATTCGTAACCGCATCGCACGTGTTCCATAGGGAGCACATGCCGTTCGAGCCCCCTGCCCCAGGCCACGGCATTCCGCCAGAGCCACATGTCCGGGTGGCTAGCCGGCATTCGGGCGGGTTTGCGTTGGCGCTATAGTCAACGCACTCCACCACGGATGGCCCGATGAACCCCTGCAAAGCCCTGCTGCCCGCCGTTGTTGCCGCACTGCTCGCCCCTGCCACCAGCCTGGCTGCGCCGCCTGCTCAGGACGCGACGCCACTCACCACCGGCAGCGTGCGAGTGGATATAGCGACCGGCCGCGTGGAAGGCGATGTCTGCGTGTCCAATCGACCTGCCGATTCCCTCGGCACCTTCGTGCTCAACGCCGGCCTGAACGTCGCGCGGGTGACCGATGCCGATGGCGCGCCGCTGGACTTCGAAGGCTGGTACGAGCCCGGTGTGGATGGCGAGGCACGGGTATACGCCGTGGGCAAGCCACCCGCCACGCTCTGCGTGCAGTATGTGGGGGCCCTCCCGGTCTACGCCCGGCACGATGCCCCGACCGACTTCAAGGGCCTGATGGCCTTCAACGGCGACAGCGCCCGCTTCACCGAACAGTCCGCATGGCTGCCGCAGGCGTTCGACCCCAAGGCACGCCTGCGCAGCAGCGAAAGCCGCTACGACCTGCAGGTGGACTGCAGCGGTTGCCGCTTCCTGTATATCAACGGCAGCCCGGCCATCGAAGGCGCGCAGGGGCGATTCCGCAGCGACAACGCGCGGCCCATCCTCCTCTTCGGCGGTAGCGGCCCCATCACCCGCACCGCGCAGGTCACGATCCTCAACGAGACCCTGCCCCCGGCGAAGGTCGATGCACTGTCCAGCACGGTGCAGAAGATAGCCGGCGTGCACAGCCGCTACATGGGCGTGCCGCTGGCCGACCGCCCCACCTTCCTGCGCATGGTCACGCTCAACCAGATCGAGCGCGACCGCGAGGGCAGCGAATGGGGCTTTGCCACCTGGCCGACCATCGCCATGAGCGGCAGCATCGGCAACGTGGCCGATTCACTGCTGGCCGGTGGCGAGAAGGCCGAGCGACGCGTGCAGTACATCGCACACGAAATGGGCCATTACTACTTCGGCACGCTCAATCGTCCGCAGGGACCGTACTTCTGGGTGCTGCTGGAGTCTAGCGCCGAGTTCCTCTCGATCAAGGCGCTGCGCGAGATCAGTGGCGATACCGCGGCGGATCGCTACATCGCGCGACTGCAATCGGCCATCGAAATGCAGGAGAAGCCGCTGCGGGCGTTCGATGCCATCGACGGCAACTCGGATCTGGGCGAGATGTATCGCTACGTCTATGCGCCCTTGCTGCTGCTCTCGTTGGAGAAGCAGGTGGGCGAAGTGAAAATGCAGGCCTTCATGCGCGGGCTGCTGGCCTCGCCTTCGCCGAAGAGCTGGGCGGAGCTGCAGGGCATCGCGATGAAGGCCAGCATCGACGCCAAGGCCTGGGAGCATTGGCGGGCAAGCTGTGTGGCTGGTGGCAAACCGAGGTGCCGGTAAATCCACGCCACGCGTGGATTCACTCCCTCAACGTCCCCACATCTGAATCATTCAGCACCGTATCCAAGGCCACGGTGCCAATGCACCCTACCGATGTCGCAAACGACATTGGACCCACCCGAGAATGTGCGGATACTCTTCCGCATGGATATTCCGAAGAGGTAGAGGTGGCAGCCATGGATTCACCTCCCCGCCTGTTCCGGCGAAGCTCCGGGAAATGCTTAAGGACTATCCGGAACACATCGAACAGCTACAGAAGGCTCTCATTTCAGTAAGCCATGGGTCAGTAAGCCATGGGCGACAGAGTTACGCCCCGCCCTTTGAGGCCGCAGTATGGTTATTGGAGGACTGCCTCACTAGCTTTGTCGCCGAAGCGCGAGCTGAACTAGCAACTGCCGAAGCTTCAGGTGACCCGAAGGCAACTGCACAGTCTCAAAGAAAGAAAATACTCATGTCCTTTGCGAGATCCAGCAACATTGGCATGGCCACACTCAGTGATCTCAGGAAGTACTTCGAGCTTCACTCAAGGCCCGACTAGCAACGGCTTCTGATAGTCGGCTGGCTGTTGGGGGGGGGGCATTGAACTCGCCATTACAAGTGCAGATACTCATGAAAACGCATCAGGCCGCTGAATAGGTACCCACCATGCCTCAATCCCATCCTCCCGTTCCGGCGAAGCTCCGAGAAATTCTCAGAGACTACCCAGAGCACATCAAGAGCCTGCAGGAAGCTCTCAACTCAGTGAGCAACAGGCGCATGAAGTCTCTACCGCCATTTGAGGATGCAGTGTGGAAGCTGGAGGATTGTCTAGATGGATTCATCAATGATGCTCAAGGTGAGCTGACTGCAGCTCAGGCATCGGGCAATGCGCAATCCATTGCAATGGCTGACGAGAAATTCAAACTCATGTTCCGAGCACGCTCCGGTAATGGCGGAATGAAAGGTCTCCATGAACTGTACGAGTATTTCAAGGCATCGGGAGAGCAGCACTAAGTGGATACCCCGCATCCGCGATTGAGTCCGGAGGAACATTCCGCCCGCCTCAGGGATGTCATCCTTCCGGAATCTCGTTTGGACCAAGTCACAAGCCAGCCGATGCCTCGAGCCATCGTTCTGGCGGGACAACCCGGCGCTGGTAAAGGTGGACTGGTCGCCGCTGTTGAGTTTGAGCTTTCCGATGATGCTGTGAAGGTCGATCCTGACGAGCTTCGCGGCGCTCATCCTGATGCTCGACTCCTGCGCCAGCAGCACCCATACACGTGGGCCGGCCACACACATGAAGACGCCAGCCAATGGGCTAAAGAGCTGCGTTCGGCAGCAGTAGAGGGGCGTGGGAATCTCATCCTCGACACCACGCTCGGCAATGGTGATAGCGCGGTCACGCTGATCAAGGACCTCCAGACCAAGGGCTACGATGTAGAGATTCGAGGCGTCGTCGCACATCGGCTGGAAAGTGAACTTGGCGTGGACGCCCGCTTTTCCAACTCTCTGGATAACAGAGGCTTCGGCCGCTACGTCCCCGAAGACGTGCGCAAACACGTTTACGATGCCCTGCCCGGAAATCTGGACAAGGTCCAGGCCGAGACCGGCATCCAGATTCGGCTCTACGGACGCGAAGGCGCTCAGGTCTACGACAGCCATAGCGATACCCGCCCACCGGGCGCAGCGCTGGAAGCCGAACGCGAAGCTCGGCTGAAAGACCCTCGAATCACCCAAGCACTGCGCGATGGCTGGCGCGCGCAGGGCCGCTAGCACGCCGAACTTACGGACACCCTGCCACTCAACGACAAGGTCAGTCCGCCAACAGCGGCAGCCGTTTTCGATGAGCGCGCAACGCTCAAGGTTGTTGAAGGCATAACGCCCAACATCCAGGAAGCACGCGGCATCGACCACACCATCCGCGTGCGTCCAAACATGGTGCGGGGTGCCGTCATCGGTGGTGCCGCAGCGACGGTCGTTGAAGCCGCCACGGAAGGAACAAAGATTGCCGACCTGTACGCGCGCGACAACCGGACGGGCGCGGAAGCCGCGCTGCTGGCTACATGTTGACCACAACTCCATCCGAGCAGCAGGAACATGGGAGTCGGCTGCTGGCTTACTACCAGGGGCATCGACTGAACTACAGCATGCGGCCACGCTTATGCTGAGCACGGACGAAAGAGAGACCCCGACAAGAACGGTGTGGCCGCGAATGGTTTAGCCCGGAGCTCCGGACCGAATGGGCACCGTCGCTTCACCATGCAACGAACGTGATCATATTGATGACCCATTGAGTCCCTGAGGCAACATCAACCAGCTGAATAGGCGGGCCAGTACCAATAGGCTATTGGCGTGTACGAACCTGACGTGCAGCCGCGCACATTGGTCGCCTGCTGGCCACATCGTGACAGGTGACGACACCCCGGCACGGAGATCACCGCCAGCCTCTCACACCCAAAGGCCGTACTCGGCACATAGAAGGAATCGGTGTGACTGAGTGACGGCATGATCGCTTGTCGCCGTGACCCGTGTTGCGTTCTTGACGGGCCCACCTTGCACATGTTGCATCACCAACATCAGTCAAGAGCGCACCAGATTTCTCCAGCAGGTTTGTGAATTGTATTCACCACACGCGCATCCGAAGGTAGTCGGGCTTCAAGCAGATTTGACACTGAGCCCTTACCCACAAGGAAAAGCCTGTATGCGCAGATCTTCATCTCTCGCAACCTTGATCGTTGCATTGTTCAATGCACCTCAGGCGATGGCCGCTCCTTCGGAGCGCGATCTGAAGACCGTCAATTTCACAGGACCGTTGATCACTCCGAATCCTGCCGGAGTACGGAAAGGCAATTGGTATATCCAACCCTATCTAGTTCGCACCGACAGCAAGAGGATCTTTGATGATGCTGGCAAGAGGCAGCGTCTCGAAGTGGACAGCGGCGATTGGTCGCTGTTGCTGCCGATGTCCTATGGAGTGAGCGAACGGCTTACCGGCCAGATCAGTCTCGCGGCGGTTCGCGCGGAGTCAGGTAGCGATCGCAGTGATGGATTCCGAATGACCGGCAGCAGCGCCGGCCTGCTTTACTTGTTGCAACAACCCAGTACCGATGGCACGCGGCCAGCGATATCCGTGTCACTAACGCAACGCTTCGCCACAGGCAACCATGATCGCATCACCGATAACGCACTGAATGCACAAGGCGATGGCGTTCAACGCACAACACTAGGCCTGGGTATTCAACAGATCATCTGGATGAAGAATGAAAGACCACTGCGCTGGCGAGCTCACTTCAGCGTAAGCCCCACACCCGAACGCATCGCCATCTCTGGTGCCAGCATCTACGGCACCCCACCCGGCTTCCAGGGCAGCATGGCCCGCGGCTCCGTACTGAGGGCATCGATTGGCGCCGAGTACAGCTTCAATCCGCGCTGGGTAGCGGTGATGGAAATCGCAGGGACTCGTGAGGGCCGTCAGAACCTGCGCGGTTATGTTCCTGCAACTGGAAATGGCATTCAACCCATCTACGAACAGCGACCTGCCAGCAGAAGCCTGAGCATGGCTCCGGCCCTGCAGTACCACTTCAATGCGTCAGTGGGGCTGATCGCCGGCGTCGAATTTACGCTGGATGGCCGCAACTCCGCTGACTTCATTCGCCCGCAGATCGCTTTAGGCATGTCCTTCTGACAGCTCCTTCCTAGCCTTCCAGGCCGTCGGCAACGATCGACAAACCGCCTGATTCGATCTCCAGGAGATACACATGTTGAAAGCCCTATTGAGAATCAAGCCACTCGAGCCGGTGGGGCACGTCGATGCTGGCGAACCCATCGGAGGCAGCCTGGACGGCGAAGCCACGTTGAAACGGACCCTCACGGCTAAACACCTCATCCTGCTTGGCGTGGGTGCGG